>JAZKHH010000046.1:0-37994 GCA_040385465.1 Pseudomonadota bacterium
TTCAGGCTCAGGACCTTGGTGTGGAACTGCTCGACGGCGGAGCGGTGGGCGATGCTGACGAGGGTGGTGCCGCGCTCGCGCAGGCGGCGGTACAAGGTGGCTTCGTTCTGATCGTCCAAGGCGCTGGTGGCCTCGTCCAAGATGGCCACCCGTGGCTGGTGCACCAGCAGCCGTGCAAAGGCCATGCGTTGCTGCTCGCCACCGCTCAGCAGCTTTTCCCAGTCGTGTATGGCGTGGAGTCCGCCCACGCGATCCGCCAAACCGTGCAGCTGCACTTCATCCAGAATTTCCAACAGACGCTCGTCGCTGAGCGCAGTCTCTGAACTGGGGTAGATCAGCTGGCTGCGCAACGAGCCGGCCTGCAGGTAGGGGCGCTGAGGCAGGAAGAACACGTCTTGGGGCGGTGGGTGCTGGACGTCGCCACTGCCACCGCGCCACAGACCGGCAATCGCCCGCAGCAACGAGCTTTTGCCAGAACCGCTGGCCCCCGTGATGAGCAAGGCTTCACCAGGGGGCAACTGGAAGCTGAGGTTTTCGACCAGCATGCGCTCAGTGCCCGGGGTGCGCACGGTGACGCGGTTGAGCGCCAACGCCTCGCCTTCGTGGCGCTCGATCTGGGTGGCGGATGCAGGCAAGTCGGGCAACGGCTCCAGGAGCTCGGCCGACAGCGCATGCAGGCGGTCGATGCCTGCAGCGAAGCGGCTCAGCTGGTCAAAGTTGTCAACAATCAGCGACACGGCCGCCAACACCGCGGCGAAGGCACCCCCTGCCTGTACCGCGCGGCCCACTTCCAGCTCGCCGCTGAGCACCGCCTCGGCCAGGATTACGCTGGGCACGAGCAGGCTCAATTGACTGAACGCCCGTTGAAACAGGTTGAGCGCGAGCTGGGTTCTGATCAGGCGCGCGTAGTTTTTGAAGACCGCCCGAAAGCGCCGATCCAGCTGGGCCCGTTCTTGAGATTCGCCGCGGTAAAAAGCAATGGATTCGGCATTCTCCCGAACCTTCATCAAGCGAAAACGGAAATCCGCCTCACGGCGCAGTTGCCAGAAATTCAATCGGATCAGCGGGGCGCCGAAAAGCCAGATCGAGCACACCGTGCCGACGAAAGCGTAGATGGCCAGGAACAGCACCAAGGTCTTGGACAGGCTCCACAGCACCGCACTGAACGCCAGCAGCTGCATGAACGAGCCCAGCAAGATCAGCAAGAAGTGCAGCGAGCGGCCGGTGAAGGTGTTGATGTCTTCGCTGATGCGCTGGTCGGGGTTGTCCAGCTTGGAACTGGAGGCCAGGCTGAAGTAGCGCCGGTCCGTCAGGTAGCCGTCTAAAAAGCGCGAGGTGAGCCAGCGGCGCCAGTGATTGGAAAAGGCATCCCGGGCCCAGTAGTAGCCCGCGTAGGTGGGCACGGCAAAGGCCACCACGAACAAGGTGAGGCGCACGGCGTCCCAAAAGCGCGCCCGGTCCTTGTCGGCCAAGGCCGAGGTCATCTCGCCGCTTTGCTCCACCAACATCACGGCAAACTGCGTTTCCGCCAGCATCAACACGATCAGCCCGGCCAGAAAGGCCCAGGCGCCCTTGCGTTGGTCGCCTTTCCAGTACGGTTTGGCCACGTGCACAAACCGACGCCATGCGCCGCCGGAAAAAGGTGGGGGCGGCCGTGAAGCAGAGGCGGCCGCAGCAGGAGAAGAAGGCGAATCAGACGATGAGGACATGGGCACGGCGCAGCGAGGCAAAGCGAGGTCAAAGGAGCACGCCCGGACCATAGCGCCGCAGCGCTGACACGCCTGTGGGAAAACGCCGACGTCCGTTGTGCGCCGCAACGCTGAGCGAAAGCGTGGGCTTGGACGCCGGCTTGGGACAACCGGATGCCAACCTGGGACGGGGTGACGACCCTCCGTGCCAGGTGGCTGTGGTGGCGACCGACGCTCGGCTCAATCGTCGCCCTGTCCCGCCAGCTCTGGAAACATCACGTCGGTGAAGCCAAAACGGTTGAAGTCACGCACCCGTGTGGGGTAGAGCCTGCCGATCAGGTGGTCGCATTCGTGCTGCACCACCCGGGCGTGGAAGCCGTCGGCCGCGCGGTCGATGCGCTGGCCATGCGCGTCGAAGCCGGTGTAGCGGATGCGTGCGAAGCGGGGCACCCAGCCCCGCAGCCCAGGCACCGACAGACACCCTTCCCAACCCCCCTCTTCCTCCAGCCCCAGCGGCGTGATGTGCGGATTGATCAACACCGTCTCGGGCACTTGGGGGGCATCGGGATAGCGGTTGTTGTGCTGGAAACCGAAGATGACCACCGCCAGGTCCACGCCGATCTGTGGCGCGGCCAGCCCGGCCCCCTGTGCGGCGCGCATGGTGTCGAACATGTCGGCGATCAGGGCGTGCAGCTCCGGCGTGTCGAAGCGCTCCACAGGGGGCGCGGTGCGCAGCAGCCGGGGGTCGCCCATGCGCAGGATTTCATGGATCATGGGGTGGTTCCTTCCGGCGGCGCCGACAGGAGGCGCTGCTTGAATTCGGTTTCATCCAACACGGTCACGCCCAGCTCGTTGGCTTTTTCGAGCTTGCTGCCGGCTTCACTGCCGGCCAGCACGTAATGGGTTTTCTTGGACACCGATCCGGTGACTTTGCCACCGGCCGACTCGATCATCTCTTTGGCCTGCTCGCGGCTCAAGGTCGGCAGCGAGCCGGTCAGCACCCAGGTGGTGCCAGCCAGGGTTTGCGGAGCGGTCGAAGCGGCGCTGCCTGCCGACTCATCCCATTGCAAGCCTGCGGTACGCAGTTGCTCGACGACCTCGCGGTTGTGCGTCTGCTCGAAAAACGTGTGCAGGCTGTGGGCCACCACGGGGCCGACGTCCCGGACCTGCAGCAGCGCCTCTTCGCTGGCGTCCATCAGGCGGTCGAGCGCACCGAAGTGCTTGGCCAGGTCCTTGGCGGTGGTCTCGCCGATGTGCCGGATGCCCAGGCTGAACAGGAAGCGGCCCAGGCTTGTGCGCTTGCTGCTGTCCAGCGCGGCGATCAGGTTGCGCGCGCTGCGCTCGCCCATGCGGTCGAGCTGCAGCAGATCGGCCTCGGTGAGGGAGTAGAGGTCGGCCAGCGTGCGGACCCGAGGGCCGGCGGCGCCCTCGCCCACCAGCTGGTCGACAAGCTTGTCACCCAGGCCTTCGATGTCCATGGCGCGGCGGCTGGCAAAGTGCAGCACCGCCTGCTTGCGCTGGGCGGGGCAGAACAGGCCGCCGGTGCAGCGCCAGGCGACCTCGCCCTCTTCCCGCAGGATGGTGCTGCCGCAAGCCGGGCAGTGCCCGCCCAGTTGCTTGAAGAGATCGAAGGGCTCGCCGCGCACAGCCAGGTCTTCATCGAGCGGCGGCACCCGGCCCACCACTTCGGGAATCACGTCGCCGGCGCGGCGCACGATCACCTGGTCGCCCACCCGCACGTCCTTGCGCCGGGTCTCGTCTTCGTTGTGCAGCGTGGCGTTGCTGATGGTGGTGCCGCCGACGAACACCGGCTCGAGTTTGGCCACCGGTGTCAGCGTGCCGGTGCGGCCGACCTGGATGTCGATGCCCAGCAGGCGGGTGACTTGTTCCTGCGCCGGGTACTTGTGCGCCACCGCCCACCGCGGCTCGCGCGACACGAAGCCCAGGCGTTGCTGCAGCGCCCGGGAATTGACCTTGTAGACCACGCCGTCGATGTCGAACGGCAGGCTGTCGCGGCGCACCCGGATGGCTTCGTAGAAGGCCAGCAGGCCCTCGGCCCCCTGGGTGACCGTGCGGTCGGTGCTCACCGGCAGGCCCATTGCGGTGAACGCGTCCAGCACACCGCCGTGGGTGTCGGGAAGGGTCCAACCTTGAACGTCGCCCAGGCCATAGGCAAAAAAGCTCAGGGGCCGCTGCGCGGCGATCGCAGGATCGAGCTGGCGCACGGCGCCAGCGGCGGCGTTGCGGGGGTTGACGAACGTCTTCTCAGCGCGTTGGCGCTGACGCTCGTTGAGCGCGTTGAAGTCGTCGCGGCGCATGTACACCTCGCCCCGCACTTCCAGCACCGCCGGCGCCGCGCCGCGCAGGCGCCGGGGAATCTGGGCGATGGTGCGGATGTTCTGGGTGACGTCTTCACCCGTCTGGCCATTGCCGCGGGTGGCCGCCTGCACCAGCACGCCGTGCTCATAGCGCAGGCTCATGGCCAGGCCGTCGAACTTGAGCTCGGCCGCGTATTCGACCCCGAGGGGGCCAGGGGGCCAGCCGAGCTCTTTGCGCACCCGGGCGTCGAACGCCAAAGCGCCGCTGGCCTCGGTGTCGGTCTCAGTGCGGATGGAGAGCATGGGCACCCGGTGCACCACCGGCACAAAGCCGTCCAGCACCTGGCCAATCACCCGCTGGGTCGGCGAGTCGGCCTGACGCAAGGCCGGGTTCGCCGCTTCGAGGGCTTCCAGCTCTTGAAACAGCCGGTCGTATTCGGCGTCCGGGATCTGGGGATCGTCGAGCACGTAATACCGGTGCGCGTGTGCTTGCAGCAGGGCGCGCAACTCGGTGGCGCGAAGGGTGGGGTCCGACATCAGAAAATTCCTGCGGGCGAATCAATCGATCAAACCATCCGTACAGCTGTCAACCCACCGATCAGGGTCCACCGGGGTGCGCGACGGACAGGCAGACAGGCCTTGGCATGTTTCACGCTGCCGCCGTGAACGGCATCAGCTGAACAAACGGCGTGCCGCCAGGCTGCCCGCCGGGAGGTCGCGCTTGTCCAGCGCTGCATACAGCCATTCCAGCTCTTTGCCGATCGTCTCGAAGCCTTCGGCGCTCAGGGTCTGGCCGTTGTCGTCGACGATGAAGGCTTCCATGCTCAAGGCCAACGCCCGCGCACGCTCCTGCCACTGGTCAAACGGGCGGTGGGCCCGGTCGGTCTGCGGCACGTCGAAGCTCAGCGTCACGGTGCGCAGGGCCGCCTGGTTCGGGTCTTCGGCCAACGCGGCCTGGGGATCGAACTGCAGGCTCAGCATCGCGGGCGCGCCGTCTTCAAAACCAGGCAAGACCATGCGCCCGCTCAACAGCACCGAGACAAAGCCGTGCCGGGCGGCGTGCTGCTGGATGTAGCCCACGCTCCAGGCGGTGTTGCGGGCGCGCAGGTGCACGGCCAGTTGGGCGTCGTGCTGGCCCGCAAAGGTGTCGAGTTCGCGGGCCCGTGACACCACCTCCAGCATGTCCGGAAAGTCGGCCATGCCGCCCACCGACTGGGCAAACGCCTCGATCTTTTGCACGAACTCGGAGTATTCGATCTCGTTGAGCGCACCGCTGCGGTTGGCCAGTTGCACGCCAGCCTGCAGTTCGCTGTAACGGGCACCGGACACGGGAAGTTCCCACTCGCCGCTGGCGGGGTTGAAACCTTCGACCAGGAACGGCTTGCTGCCCGCGCGCCGGGTGGCGGGCAGGTGTGGCAAGAGGGCCTCACCGGTGAGCGAGGCTTCCAGGGCGATGGGCACGATGGCGTCGATCAAGGCGTCGAGGCGCAGCACGAAACGCGGGGCACGGGTGCCGGCGGGCGGCGAGGTCGTTGCGACAGAAGAGTCGTCGACCGCCCTGCCCACCGCCGCCGAAGCGGAGCCCGACGCGGGCGGATCGATCAGCACAGGGGCGTCCAGCTCGTGGCGCTCGTGGGTGTCCATGCCCGGCTCGCGCGGAAAACGCGAGGCGGGCGGATCGGCCCGCTTGGGCCGGTGTTTGCGGCTTTGCCAGACGCTGTGCCCCAGCAGCAGGGCCAGGACGAGGGCGCCCACGGCAATCAGGGAAAGGGTCAAGTCGGTCATTTGCATGGGAATTCAGGCCAGGTTGGAGAGGCAGCCACTGGCTCAGGCGATCTCGGCCAATCGAACGGCGGCCTGCATGTCCACCGCCACGATGCGCGACACGCCCTGTTCCTGCATCGTCACGCCGATCAACTGCTCGGCCATTTCCATGGCGATCTTGTTGTGGCTGATGAACAGGAACTGCGTCTCGCTCGACATGGCGTGAACCAGCTTGGCATAGCGTTCGGTGTTGGCGTCGTCGAGCGGTGCGTCGACTTCGTCGAGCAGGCAAAAAGGCGCCGGGTTGAGTTGGAAGATGGCAAAGACCAAGGCGATGGCGGTCAGGGCTTTCTCACCCCCCGACAGCAGGTGGATGGTGCTGTTCTTCTTGCCGGGCGGCTGCGCCATCACCTGCACGCCAGCGTCGAGGATTTCGTCGCCGGTCATGACCAATTTGGCGTTGCCGCCGCCGAACAGGCGCGGGAACATGCTGCCGAAGTGGGCGTTGACCTGATCGAAGGTGCTGCCCAGCAGCGCGCGGGTTTCCAGGTCGATCTTGTGGATCGCGTCCTCCAGGGTGCCGATGGCGTCGTTCAGGTCGGCGTTTTGCGCATCCAGGAACGTCTTGCGGTCGCGTGCGGCGCTGAGCTCGTCGAGCGCGGCCAGGTTGACCGCGCCCAGGGTGGCGATCTCGCGGTTGATGCGGTCGATTTCAGACTGCAGACCGTGAAGCTTGACGCCACCGTCCTCGATGCCCTGCGCCAGGGCGCTCAAGTCGACCTCGGCGGCGGTGAGCTGTTCCAGGTACTGGGCGCCGCCCAGCTGCGCAGCCTGCGCTTCCAGCTGCAGTTGAGTCAGGCGGTCACGCAAGGGCTGCAGGCTTTGCTCGTGCGCCAGGCGCTGCTCATCGGCCCGGCGCAAGCGCAGGTTGAGATCGTCGTACTGGCTGCGCTGGGCGCCAAGCGCGGCTTCACGGTCCAGCTTCAAGGCCAATGCTTCGTCCAGACCGCTTTGATCGACCGAGTCGCTCAGGTTGCGGCGCTCGTCTTCCAGCTGGGCGATGGCTTGGGTTTGGGTGGCCAGCTGCTGCGCTGCCGTCTCGAGGCTGCGTTGCAGCTCGCCGCGACGGGCCTGCAGGGCCCGCCCCGAATACTGGGCCTCCTGAGCCTGGCGCTCCAAGGTGCGCAGCTGCTCGCGCGCCTGTGTCAGCTGCCGCTCGGCACTGATCACGGCGTCTTCCAGTTCGGTGTGGCGCTCCTGGCTGGTGGCGAGCTCCATGTCCAGGGTTTCAAAGCGCGCTTCGCCGGTGGCACGCCGCTCGGCCAGGGCCTCAAGCTGCGCATCCAGCTCGGCCAATTCATCGCCGAGCTGGCCACGGCGCTGGGCCGTTTGTTCGACCTGCTGCTTCAAGCCCAACACCTCGACTTGCAACTGGTGGGCCCGGGCCTGTGCCTCGCTGGCGTCGCGGCGCAGCCCGCCGAGTCGTCCGGACGCCTCGGTGTAAGCCGCCTCGGCCCGCACCAGGGCGCTGCGTGCCTCGTCCGTCATCAGGTTTTGGGCTTTCAGCTGACGCTGCAGGTTCTCGATTTCCTGCGCCCGCGCCAACAGGCCGGCCTGTTCGCTGTCGGGCGCGTAGAAACTCACCGAGGCCGCGCTCACCGCATGCCCTTGGGGCGTGACGACGACCTCGCCATGCGCCAGGTGCTGGCGAGCGGCCAAGGCCTGCGCCAGCTCGGGCGCGGTGTGAACGCCGGCCAGCCAATCGGTCAACAGCGATTTCAGCCCGGCGTCGGACAGGCGCAGCCAGTCGCTCAGGCGGGTCAAACCCGGTGCCACGGGCGATGCCGGCGCGGGAGCACTGACCACCGTGTTGGTGTAGAAGGCCAGCTTGGCCGGCGGCGCGTTCAGTGCAAAGGCGCCCACCGTTTCCAGCCGGCTGATCTCCAGCGCGCCCATGCGTTCGCGCAGCACGGCCTCCAGGGCGGTCTCCCAGCCCGGCTCGATGTGCAGCTGCGTCCACAGGCCTTGCAGGCCTTCCAGGCCCTGCTGGGCCAGCCAGGGTTGCAGCTTGCCCTCGGTCTGCACCTTGTCTTGCAGGGCCTGCAAGGCGTCCAGGCGGGCGCTCAGATCGGCTTGGCGGGTGCTTTCCTGGTTGAAGCTCGCTTGGCGCTGGCGCCGCTCATCGTCGAGCGCGGGCAGCGCATCGGTGAGCTCGTGCAGGCGCGCCTCGCTGAGCGACTGGTGTTCCTGGGCCTGCGACCACTGGCCTTGCAGTTCGCCCAAGCGCTCGGTGTCGGGCGTGGCCAGTTGCCGCTGCTCGGCACCCAAGCGGTCGCGCCGGGTGCTCAGCTGGCGTGACTGCTCTTCCGTGATGCGGCTTTCCGCCGCCAGCACCTGGATCTGCTGCTGCACCTGGGCCACACGGCCACGCTGCTCGGCGTTGTGGCTCTGCGCCAGGCGCACCGAGTCTTCGAGATCGGGCAGGCGGGCGGCCTGGTCCTCGGCCTGCGCCGCCAGCAGCTCGGTCTGCTCGTCGGCGCCGTCGAGCTGGGCGGCGATTTCTTCCAGCTCGGCTTGTGCGGTGTCTTGGCGCTCGGCCCACTGGGCCGTCTGGGCCTGCAGCTCGGCCAGGCGCTGCGCCAGCCGCTCGCGGCCCTGGGTGACGTAGCGAATGCGTTCTTCGAGCCGGCTGACCTCCAACGCGGCCTCGGCCAAGGCACCCTGGGCGCCGTGCAGAGCGTCGCCCGCGGCATAGTGGGCCTGGCGCAGGGTCTCGAGCTCCGCCTCACCCTGGCGCAGATCGGCCATGCGCGACTCGAGCTGGTTGATCGCCAACCGCACCTCGCCTTCGATGCGCGATTGCTCCTGGGCCGCGTCGCGGTGCTTGAGAAACCACAGCTGGTTGAGCTTGAGGGTGCCTTGGTCTTGCAGCTCGCGGTAACGGCTGGCGACCTCGGCCTGTTTTTCCAGCTTCTCCAGGTTGCTGTTGAGCTCACGCAGGATGTCGTCAACCCGGGTCAGATTCTCTCGGGTGTCTTTGAGCCGGTTCTCGGTCTCGCGCCGGCGTTCTTTGTATTTGGACACCCCGGCCGCTTCTTCCAGGAACAGGCGCAGCTCTTCCGGGCGGCTCTCAATGATGCGGCTGATGGTGCCCTGGCCGATGATGGCGTAGGCCCTTGGCCCCAGGCCGGTGCCCAAGAAGACGTCTTGCACGTCGCGGCGGCGCACCGGCTGGTTGTTGATGTAGTAGCTGCTGGTGCCGTCGCGGGTGAGCACGCGCTTGACGGCGATCTCGGTGAAGCGGTTCCACTGGCCGCCGGCCCGGGCGTCTTCGTTGCTGAACACCAGCTCGACGCTGGCCCGGCTGGCCGGCTTGCGCTGCCCAGAGCCGTTGAAGATCACGTCTTGCATGGACTCGCCGCGCAGTTCGCTGGCCTTGCTTTCACCAAGCACCCAGCGCACGGCGTCCATGATGTTGGACTTGCCACAGCCGTTGGGCCCCACCACCCCCACCAGTTGGCCCGGCAACTGGAAGTGCGTGGGCTCGGCGAACGACTTGAAGCCAGACAACTTGATGGAGTTCAGGCGCATGGGGGGCGGTGGGCGGTTGACGCATCAACAAGGGAAACACCCGCTCCTGGGATCGCAAGTCTTTGATTTGGCAGGAAAAATTCTGCTCGGGAGCGGTGCCGCGAAGGGCCGGATGATACCATCGCCCCCCTGCGCATTCGGGGCTGGCGAGCGCCGATGCCCCGCCTGATTTTTGCGACCCTGCTCCCTTTCCTTCATGGCCAAATCCGCTTCTTCTCCTTCCAAATCCGCCCGCAAGGCGTCTGCCCCCCAGCGCTTGGCACCGGTGCAGCCCCCCAGCCTGCCCAGCCGCACCCTGCACGTGTTTCCCAACCCGGCGCCGCAACGCGACTACGTGATTCAGTTCCAGGTGCCGGAGTTCACCTGCAACTGCCCCCTGACCGGCCAGCCCGATTTCGCGCACTTCACCATCGAGATGATTGCCGACGCCCAGTGCATCGAGCTCAAGAGCCTGAAGATGTACTTTTGGAGCTACCGCAACGAAGGGGCCTTTCACGAGCAGGTCACCAACACCATCCTTGACGACCTGGTGGCCGCGGCCGACCCGCGCTTCGTGCGCATCACCGCGCGTTGGTACGTGCGCGGCGGCATCCACACCCATGTGATCGTGGAGCACCGGCAAAAGGGCTGGAAGCCGGCCGCGCCGGTGGTGCTGCCGGGGCAGTCCGCCGAGCTGGCCGAAGGCATCACCCGCTGAGCCCGCCGCCATGAATTCGTTGCTCGACAAGCTGCACCCCTACCCCTTCGAGCGCTGGCGCGCCTTGTCGCGCGACATCACGCCCAATACCGCCTACACCCCCATCAGCCTGGGCATCGGCGAGCCCAAGCACCCGACGCCGCCTTTCATCCAGCAGGCCTTGTGCGACCACGTGCGGGGCCTGGCAAGCTACCCGGCCACCGTCGGCGAGCCGGCCTTGCGGCAAGGGTTCACCGATTGGGTGCAACAGCGTTACCAGGTCAGCCTGGACCCGGCCACCCAGGTGCTGCCGGTCAACGGGTCGCGCGAGGCGTTGTTCTCATTGGCTCAAGCGGTGATCGACGTGCAAGGCGCCCACCGCGGCCAGGCCACCGTGGTTTGTCCCAACCCTTTCTATCAAATCTACGAAGGCGCGGCCCTCCTGGCCGGCGCCCAGACGGCCTTTGCCAACAGCGACCCGGCTCGCAACTTCGCCCCCCGCTGGGACCAGGTGAGCGACGACGTCTGGCAGCGCACCCAGCTGCTGTTCGCCTGCTCCCCGGGCAATCCGACCGGCGCGGTGATGTCACTCGACGAGTGGGCGCAACTCTTCGCCCTGAGCGACCGCCATGGCTTCGTGATTGCTTCCGATGAGTGCTACTCCGAAATCTATTTTCGCGACGAGCCGCCGCTGGGCGCGCTGCAGGCTGCCGCCGCCCTCGGTCGGCCCGACTTCCGCAATTTGGTGGTGCTGACCAGCCTGTCCAAGCGTTCGAACGTGCCAGGGCTGCGCTCGGGCTTCGTGGCGGGTGACGCCGCGGTGCTGGCGCAGTTCCTGCGTTACCGCACCTACCACGGCTGCGCCATGAGCCCGACGGTGCAACACGCCAGCCTGGCGGCGTGGGGCGACGAGGCCCACGTGGCCGAGAACCGGGCCCAGTACCGGCTGAAATTCGAACAGGTGACGCCGGTACTGGCCGAGGTGATGGACGTGGCCCTACCCGATGCCGGCTTCTACCTTTGGGCCGATGTGTCGGCCTGCGCCCCCGGCATGGACGACGTCCGCTTCGCCCGCGAGCTGCTGGCTCAATACAATGTCGCCGTCTTGCCCGGCAGCCTGCTGGCGCGCGAGGCCCATGGCCTGAACCCTGGCGCTGGCCGCATCCGCCTGGCCTTGGTGGCCGAAGCCGCGCAATGCCTGGAGGCCGCCGAGCGCATCCGCACCTGCGCCCGCTCTCTGCGCGCTTGAGTGGGCCGCCCGCCCCCGCCTGCCCTGTTTTTTTGAATCGCTGATGACGTTTTCCCAACTCCGTTGACACCATGACCCCACAACTGCAAGCCCTCATCGATCAAGCCTGGGACGACCGTGCCACCCTGACGCCCGACAACACCCAAGTCCGCAAGGCCGTGGCCGAGGTCATCGACGCCCTGAACAGCGGGCGCCTGCGGGTGGCTGAGCGCCAGGCCGTGGGCGAGTGGACGGTCAATCAGTGGGTCAAGAAGGCGGTGCTGCTGAGCTTCCGCCTGGCCGACAATGAAATCATGCGGGCGGGTGAGTTGGGCTTCTATGACAAGGTGCCGACGAAATTCGGCCACCTCGACGCTGACGCGATGCGCGCCACCGGCGTGCGCGTGGTGCCGCCCGCCGTGGCCCGCCGCGGCAGCTACATCGGCAAGAACGTGGTGCTGATGCCCAGCTACGTCAACATCGGCGCCTATGTCGACGAGGGCAGCATGGTCGACACCTGGGCGGCGGTCGGCTCGTGTGCACAAATTGGCAAGAACGTGCACCTGTCGGGCGGCGTGGGCATCGGTGGCGTGCTGGAGCCGATGCAGGCCAACCCCACCATCATTGAAGACAACTGCTTCATCGGCGCCCGCTCTGAAATCGTCGAGGGCGTGATCGTCGAGGAAAACTCGGTGATCTCCATGGGCGTGTTCATCGGCCAAAGCACCAAGATCTTCGACCGGGCGACCGGCCAGGTGAGCTACGGGCGGGTGCCTGCGGGCTCGGTGGTGGTCAGCGGCAGCCTGCCCAGCGCCGACGGCAGCCACAGCCTCTACTGCGCCGTCATCGTCAAGCGGGTGGACGCCCAGACCCGGGCCAAGACCAGCATCAACGACTTGCTGCGAAACTGAGCTTTTTGCTTGAATTTCACGCCCCGCCCATGGCCGTCTCGCTGCATCATCGCCCTTGTCCGCCCGTTTCGTGCTCCGCTGTCGAGCACCCCAGCGCCTGAGTCCGATTCCTGAAAGGATGAGTCATGCAATTTGGCAACATGGAGCGTGTGCTCCGATTGATGGCCGACAAGAGCGCCTCCGACGTGTACTTGTCCGCCAACACGCCCGTGTTGATCCGCATCAACGGCCAGATCATGCAGGTCAACGACCAGCCGCTGAACTCGGAGCAACCCCGCCAGTTGCTGGCAGAGGTGCTCTCGCCCACGCAGCTCGAAGAGCTGGACGACACGGGTGAGCTGAACGTGGCGGTCGGGCTGGCGGGCGTGGGCAGCTTCCGGCTCAGCGGGTTCAAACAGCGGGGTTCGGTGGCGGCGGTGTTTCGCCGCATCCCCTGGGACATTCCGGCGCTTGACAGCTTGCGCGTGCCCCCCCTGCTGAGCACCCTGATTTTAGAAAAGCGCGGCCTGATCCTGATGGCGGGCGCCACCGGCACCGGCAAGAGCACCACCCTGGCCTCCATGCTCGAGCACCGCAACCAGCAGCTCAGCGGCCACATCCTGACGATCGAAGACCCGATCGAGTTTTTGTTCTCCAACAAGCGCTCCATCGTCAACCAGCGCGAGGTCGGCCGCGACACCCAGTCGCTGCAGATCGGCTTGAAGAACGCCCTGCGCCAGGCGCCGGATTGCATCTTGATCGGCGAGATCCGCGACCGCGAGACCATGACCGCCGCCATCTCTTACGCCTTGTCAGGGCACCTGGTGCTCTCAACCCTGCACGCCAACAACAGCTACCACGCCCTGGGCCGAATCCTGTCGTTCTATGCGCCCGAGGCCCGCCCGGCGTTGCTGGCCGACCTGGCGGCCGGTTTGCGCGCGGTGGTGTCCCAGCGTCTGGTGCGCACCAACAACGGCGGGCGCATCCCCGCGGTCGAGGTGATGCTCAACACCAAGCTGGTGGCCGAGTTCATCGAACAGGGCGATTTCGGCGGCGTCAAGGAAGCCATGGAAAAATCCCTGGCCGACGGCTCGCAAACCTTTGAGGCCGATCTCGCACGCCTGATCGAGGAAAAGCAAATCACCCGCGACGAAGGCCTGGCTTACGCCGACTCACCGACCAACCTGCTGTGGCGTCTGCAAAATGACATGACCTCCGCTTCGCGCATCACCCCCAGCACCGAAGATGCGGGGGGCGACGAAGCCACCTTCACAGAAATCACCCTTGACGTGCGACCTGAATGAAACTGATTGACCTGATCTCCGCGCAAAGCGCCCGCCTCAAACAGGCGGGCGTTTCGTTTGGCCATGGCACTGCCAATGCGTTCGATGAAGCGGCCTGGCTGGTGCTGTGGTCCTTGGGCATGCCCTGGGACATCCTCGAGCGCCACAGCCACAAAGAAATTCCCGACGAAGACGTGGCCCAGGTGGAAGCCCTGGTCAGCCGCCGCATTGAAACGCGCCAGCCCACGGCCTATCTGACCAACGAGGCTTGGCTGCAAAACATCGCCTTCTACGTCGATGCCCGCACCATCGTGCCGCGCTCCTTCGTTGCCGAGCTGCTGGCCGACGGCGAGGAGCAGGGCACGCTGGACGCCTGGCTGTCCGATGAAACCCGGCGGGTGCTCGACCTGTGCACGGGCAACGGCAGCCTGGCCGTGATCGCTGCCCTGGCTTACCCCGAGGTTCAGGTGGACGCGGCCGATCTGTCCAAGGACGCCCTGGACGTCGCCCGCATCAACGTCGAAAAACACAAGCTGCAAGACCGCATCCGCTTGATCAGCTCCGACTTGCTGGAACAGGTGCCGGGGCCCTACGACCTGATTCTGTGCAACCCGCCCTACGTCAACACCCGCAGCATGGACGCCCTGCCCGCCGAGTACCGCTGCGAGCCGCGCATGGCCTTGGCCGGCGGTGACGACGGCATGGACCTGGTGCGCCGCATCGTGCGCCAGGCGCCGCGTCAGTTGTCCGACATCGGGGTGCTGGTGCTGGAAATCGGCAACGAACGCCGCCACTTCGAGGGGGCTTTTCCTCGCCTGGAAGTGGCTTGGCTGGAAACCAGTGCGGGCGCCGACCAGGTGCTGCTGGTCACCCGGGATGCCCTGGTGCGCTGGACCGACAAACACCCCGAGGCCTGAACGGCCTGCGCCCTCGGGTGCTGGCCGCTGTCAGCCAGCCTGTGGGTTTTTTTCGCTGTGGATTTTTGCTTTCCGCTGTTTTTGAACGCTGTTTGAATGTCTGGTGCGACCGCCGTGATCGGCTCGGTCGACGTCAGCCCCCTGCCCATGATCAACCTCAAGAACATCACCCTGCGCCGCGGCGTCAAAGTCGTCTTGCAAGACACCCACCTGACACTGCACCCCGGGGAAAGCGTGGGCCTGGTCGGCCGCAACGGGGCAGGCAAATCGTCGCTGTTTTCCCTGCTCACCAAGCGGCTCTCGGCCGATGCCGGCGAGCTGTCGCTGCCACCGCGCTGGCGCATCGGTGAAGTGGCTCAGGACATGCCCGAGACCACCGACGGCGCCACCGACTTCGTGCTGCAAGGCGACACCCGCTTGATGGAGGCCCAAGACGCCCTCACGGCGGCCGAAGAAGCCGACGACGGCCACGCCATGGCCGAAGCCCACCAAGCCATCCAGGAGGCTGGCGGTTTTGAGGCCCGCCCGCGTGCGCAGGCACTGCTGCAGGGCCTGGGCTTCCACGGTGACCAACTGGATGCACCGGTGAACAGCTTTTCCGGCGGCTGGCGCATGCGGCTGCAGCTGGCGCGGGCGCTGATGTGCCCGGCCGACCTGATGCTGCTCGACGAGCCCACCAACCACTTGGACCTGGACGCCTTGGTGTGGCTGGAGGCTTGGCTCAAGCGCTACGAAGGTCTGATGATCGTCATCAGCCACGACCGCGAGTTCCTCGACGCGATCACCCGCGTCACCGTGCACTTGGACGAATCCCGCCTCACCCGCTACACCGGCAACTACACCGCCTTTGAAGAGATGCGCGCCGAGCGCATGCGCCTGGCGCAAGCCAACCAGGCCAAGCAGCAAGAACGCATGGCCCACCTGCAGAAGTTCATCGACCGCTTCAAGGCCAAGGCCAGCAAGGCCAAGCAGGCGCAAAGCCGGGTCAAGGCGCTGGCGCGCATGGAAAAGCTCGCTCCGCTGCTCACCAGCGGCGAGTTTCAATTCGAGTTCCGCGAACCCCTCAGCCTGCCCAACCCCATGCTGTCGTTTTCCGGCGTGGCCTGCGGCTACCCGGGCGCGCCCCCCATCCTGCGCGGCTTGAACCGATCGGTGTTGGCCGGCCAGCGCATCGGCATCCTGGGCGCCAATGGCCAGGGCAAGTCGACCTTGGTGAAAACCATCTCGCACACGCTCAAGCAGATCGAGGGTGACATCACCGAAGGCAAAGGCTTGTCGATCGGCTACTTTGCCCAGCAAGAGTTGGACGTGCTGCAGCTCGACGATGGTGCGTTGATGCACATGGTGCGTCTGGCCCGCGATGTGGGCCCCCCGGGGCGCGAACAGGAACTGCGCGACTTCCTCGGTTCGTTCCGCTTTGTCGGCGAGATGGTGAACCAGGCCGTGGGCAGTTTGAGCGGTGGCGAGAAAGCCCGCTTGGTGCTGGCCATGCTGGTGTGGCAGCGCCCCAACTTGCTGCTGCTGGACGAGCCGACCAACCACCTCGACCTGACCACCCGCGAAGCGTTGTCGATGGCGCTCAACGAGTTCGAAGGCAGCGTGCTGCTGGTGAGCCACGACCGCGCCTTGCTGCGCGAGGTCTGTGACGAGTTCTGGCTGGTGAGCAAAGGCGGCATCCAGCCCTTCGATGGCGACCTCGACGACTACCAGCAATGGTTGCTGCAAACCTCGCGCGACATGGCCAAAGCGGCCCGCGAGGGTCGCCGCGACACCGGCAACGCCGCCGCCGCTGCGCCCGCAGTGTCGGCCGTGGCAGCGCCCGCACTGGCCGCCCCCACGGCCGCCCCGCGCGAAGACCGCAAGGCCACGGCACAGGCCCGCACCCAGCGGCTCGAGCAACTCAAGCCCTTGCGCGACGAAGCCCGCCGCCTGGAGCAACAACTGGCCCGTTGGGACACCGAGAAACAGGGTCTCGAACGGGAGCTGGCCGGCGCCGGCGTGCCCTCGGCCCGCCTGGCCGAGCTGGGCAAGCGGCTCAAACAGTTGAGCCTGGACGTGGAACGCACTGAAGGCCGTTGGCTGGAGGTGAGCGGGGAGTTGGAGGCCCTGGGTGGTGCGTGACGGCTTCAAGCGGTGGCTGGGCGTCATCGTGCTGGTCGTGTTGTTGCTGGCCGGCCTGCGGGTGATCACGCCCTACATCAACCTCAACCCGGTGCGCACCCCCGGCGAGGTGCTCGACGAGTTCAACGGCATTCCGGTTTACTACAACGGTGGGCTGAAGAGCAGCTCGGGGCTCAGCGTGGCGCCGGACGGCTACACCCTGGGTTTGCGTTACCAATGCGCAGAGTTCGTCAAACGCTATTACCACCAGCGCCTGCGCCACACCATGCCTGACGCCCGGGGGCACGGCAAAAATTTCTTCAGCCCTGCCTTGATGGACGGGGAGATGAACCCGCAGCGTCGGTTGATCCAGTACAGCAACCCCAGCGTGGCCGCGCCCCAGGTCGAAGACATCGTGGTGTTCGGTTCCTGGTGGTTGAACCGCTCGGGCCATGTCGCCATCGTCACCCGGGTCGACAGCGAATCGGTCGAGATCATTCAGCAAAACCCTGGCCCCTTTGGCAGCGCGCGCGAAGTGCTGCCGCTGCGGCAAGAGCGCGGCGTGTGGCGCATCGGCCACCGCCGGGTGCTGGGCTGGTTGCACCGCCCGGGTCCAGAGCGCTGAAGCGCTCCAGCCGCACCTGGCGGCTGCGTTTGGTATGGTGCACGTTTGGCGGCACGTGGCCGCCCTCACCATTGAACGGGAGAAACCATGACCGACTTTGTGCTCGTGCACGGTGCCTGGCACGGCGCCTGGTGCTGGAAAAAAATCTTGCCTGAGTTGTGGCGCGCAGGGCATCGCGCCTTCCCGGTCTCGCTCACCGGCGTCGGCGAGCGTGCTCACTTGCTGGCACCGGCCGTGACCTTGGCCACCCACGTTGAAGACGTCTGTCGCGTGATCGAAGCCGAAGAACTCAGCGAGGCCGTGCTTGTGGGCCACAGTTATGCCGGCATGGTGATCACCGGCGTGGCCGATCGGGTTGACGCCGGGCGCCTGTCGCATCTGGTCTACCTGGATGCGGTGCTCCCCGACCCTGGGCAAGCGTGGTCCAGCGGACAGGACGCCAAGACCCAGGCCACCCGCCGTGAAGCCATCGAGGCCAACGGGGGTGCCATGCCGCCGCCGAATCCCGAGGTGTTTGGCTTGCAGGGGGCCGACCACGCCTGGGTGAAGCGCCGCCAGACCTCGCACCCCGGTGGCACCTACGACAGCGTGCTCGACTTCGACCCGGCCCGCGTGCAACGCTGGCCGCGCACCTTCATCGATTGCACCCAGCCTGCCCTGCCCACGATCGCCGCCTCGCGCCTGCGTGTGCGGGCCGAGCCGGGCTGGCATGTGGAAGAGATTGCCACCGGTCACGACCCCATGGTCAGCGCCCCGACGGACTTGTTGCGCTGCCTGCTGGCGGCGGCACGCCGATCGGGTGGCACCCCTCCCCAGCCCTGAGCGGCCCTGAGGCCCGACAGCCCGCAAGGACTTCGTCGGGCGTGCGCTGGGCACCGGCCAATAATCAACGTTTTCCTAACCACTCGGAACCTGCCATGAAAATCGAAAAAATCCTTTACACCGCCCATGCCACCTCCACCGGTGGCCGGGAGGGCAGCTCCAAATCGTCCGACGGCGTGCTCGACGTGAAACTGGTTCCACCCAAGGAAATGGGCGGCAGCGGTGCCACGGGCACCAACCCCGAGCAGTTGTTTGCAGCAGGCTACTCGGCCTGCTTTCTGGGAGCGATGAAGTTCGTGGCCGGTCAGCAAAAAGTCGCGCTGCCCACCGAGACCAGTGTCACCGCGGACGTGGGCATCGGCCCGATTCCCGCCGGCTTCGGCATCCAAGTCGCCTTGACCATCACCGCCCCGGGCGTGGATCGCGCCACCACCGAGAAGATCGTGGAAGCGGCCCACGGCGTGTGCCCTTACTCGAACGCCACCCGCGGCAACATCGACGTGACGTTGAAGGTCGCCTGAAGCGCGGAACGCCCGGACAGCCCGTCGTGAAAACAGACGGGCCCGAGCGAGCGGCTGGAAGTTGAAGCCTCGTCGTCCGCTGTGGGCTGACTGGAAAAAGAACGGTGCCTCAGGGCACCGTTTTCAATCACAGCTGAAGCCGGCTGACAAGCTGTTTGCCGATGTTCTCGCCCAGTGTCGTCAGGCGCAGACCGCCGCCATGCCACTCAAGCCACCGCAGCCCGACGTAGTCATCGATGTCGCGTTCTGGGATGTGGCCTGCGCGACGTCGATGCAGCAAATCGACCGTGGCCAGCCAAGCGCCGCGCAACCTGTCGCCGTGTGACAAAGAAGCCGAGGGGGCAAGCCTGAGGGGTGTGAGGGTTGGGTTCATGCCAGCGTCTTAGCAAGCCGCATTCCCGGAGGCTGAGAGCTCAAAGACGGCGCGACGGCGCAAGCGACTCAAGGTGACATCAGGCTGAGCATCAAGGCCACCCGGGCCTTGGCCGGCGACAGCGCACTGGCGGCGAAGGGCGAGCCGTCGTCAGACTGCGGGTCCAGGCCGGCATCGGCACAGCGGCTGCATCGCCACACCCGCACGCCGGTGCGCTGTGCGGCCTGCAAGGCATCGACCAAAACGTGGTGAAGGGTGCCGTTGCCGGTGGCCACGACCACCAGTCCGGCCACACCCGCGTCGACCCAGCTTTGCACCGCCTGCGCTCGTGCCCCGGCATGGCTGTGGAGCACTTCGGTCCAGGGCCAAGTGCCTGCGGCCTGGGTTCGCACGCTCGGTGGCACAGGCGCCTGGTCGGGGGTGAGGTCGCGCAGCCGCTGCCAATGCGGGTTCTGCCAACGCGCCACCGGTCCCGCCTCGCCGGAAGTGAAAGCCTGCAACGCCCGAGGGTGCACCTTGCGCACCAGGCAGGGATGGTGGGCTTCACCCTGCAACACCACCGCCACCCCGGCCCAGCCGCCCTGGGCGACCGCACTGACCGCCTGACGCAAGTGAGCCGGCCCATCGGCCTGGGCCGATGTGGCCGGACGCATCGCCGCCGTCAGGGCCACCGGTTTGGAGGTGCGCAAGGTGCGGTGCAAAAAATAAGCCGTTTCTTCCAGGGTGTCGGTGCCATGGGTGATGACGACACCCCTGACCTCGGCACGGGCCAGGTGCCACTCGACCCGCGCCAGCAAGGCCTGCCAAACCTCGAAATCCATGTCTTTGCTGTCGACCTGGGCCACGGGCTCCGAGGTCAGCGCACAACCCGCTGCGGCCTCTGCCAGGCCGGGCACGCCAGCCAACAACACGGCAATGTCGAGCTGTGCAGCCTGATAGCGGCCCTCCGGCGCCTGTGGAGCGGAGGTGCCGGCGATGGTGCCGCCGGTGCCCAAGACCACGATGCATGAAGATTTGTTTTGCATTTGGCTCCAAGCTGTATAAAAATCCAGTTCCTGTATAAAACATCAGCCTGGACGGCGGCTGGCTGCTTGCAACCGCTTTTTGACCCAGACCATCGGCCCGTCCAGTCCATGTCCACGCAACCGCAGTCTCCGCTCTTTGCCCGCGTGCAGCGCAGTGAAAAACTGCCGGCGCATCTGATTCACGAATTTCAAAGGAAGTACTTCAAAAGGAAATGGCAGTGCCCTACTTTTCTCGCCCTGAAGCCCCCAAACTCACCGACCGTCAGCAGCAGATCCTGGATCTGGTGCAAAGCGCCATCGAGCGCACCGGCGCCCCGCCCACCCGGGCTGAAATTGCCAGCGAGCTGGGTTTCCGGTCGGCCAATGCGGCCGAGGAACACCTGCAAGCGCTGGCCCGCAAAGGCGTGATCGAACTGGTGGGGGGCACCTCGCGTGGCATCCGCCTCAAGTCTGACACGCTGCGTGCGCTCAATGAGAGCCGCGGCAAGCAGTTCACCCTGCCCCTGCCCGGCCTGGAGCAGCTGTCGCTGCCGCTGGTGGGGCGGGTGGCTGCCGGCAGCCCCATCTTGGCGCAGGAGCACATCGACCAGACGTATTTCGTGGAAGCCGGGTTGTTTGCCCGCCGCCCCGATTACCTGCTCAAAGTGCGCGGCATGAGCATGCGCGACGTGGGCATCGTGGACGGCGATCTGCTGGCAGTGCAGCAGGCCAAGGAAGCCAAGAACGGGCAAATCGTGGTGGCCCGTTTGGGCGATGAAGTGACCGTCAAGCGCTTTCGGCGCCACCGTTCGGTGGTGGAACTGATCCCGGAAAACGCCGACTTCGAGACCATCACCGTGACCCGTGAGATGCCGTTCGAGATCGAGGGGCTGGCCGTGGGCCTGATCCGCAACAACATGCTGATGTGACCGGCTGCTGACGTGAACTGCAATCGGTCGACATCGGCGCCGTCACCGGCTTCCCACTGCTGCTGACGGCGACAGCGGAGCCCGGAAGGCTGGTCCAGCACCGCCGTACCGCACCAGTGGCCCCACTGGGTTGGCTGGCCCGGGAGGCCCCACCGGTCACGGCGCCTTGTGGCGGCCTTGGCCGCCCGCGGGTGGGCAGACGGGCCCACCCAGCCCGCAACCAGCCCCTGTGCGGCCAAGGTTCTCGAGGCCTGAAACCCAGACCGGCTGGTGGCGGCATTGTGCACAGACGGTGAGCGCCAGGCCCCACCGCAGCGCGATCTCCCAGCGATACACTGCGCACCACCAGCGCTTGTCGAGCCCCCGCCGGGGGCGGCTCTCCTCATCACCGGTGGAGGTTTTTTCCGATGTCCATGTTCGACGTTGACCCCCTCGATGCCCGCTCTTTGGACATCGCCATCTCCGAGCTCCTGGTGGCCACCGCCGACGGCTGCGACGCCTATATGGACCGGAAAATCACCGAGACCTTGCGCATGCTGCGCCTGCAGATGAACATGGACATGGTCTTTGTGTCGGAATTCGTCGACGGCAACCGGGTGTTTCGCTTCGTGGACAGCGACCGGGCGGATGCCCCGCAGGCCGGGGACGCCGGTGCACTGGAGGACAGCTACTGCCAGCGCATCGTCCAGGGAAGGGTGCCTGAATTCATTCCCGACACCGCCCCCCTGATTGCCACCGGGGCCCTGTTCCCACCGCCGATTCCAGTGGGTGCCCACCTCAGCACACCCGTCGTGCTGAAGGACGGACGCGTTTACGGCACCGTGTGCTGCCTCAGCGCGGCCGCCCAGCCCGACCTGCAGGCGGCCGAGCTCGAGCGGCTCCGGCAGTGCGCACGCCTGGTGGCCCGCAAAGTCGAGGGCAACGACCGGCCTGATTTCGCGCCCACCGAGCCGGATTGGTCGCTCACGGTGAGCTCAGGGAAGACCTGAGTCCAGCCTCGATCGCCCGGTGTTCAAGCGGGGACTTCACCCGCCGACACCCGCTTGGGGCCGCCGGTGAGGGAAAGAGCGTGAGACCCCGTTTCACTGCCGCGACACGCCCACGGCAGCGCTCACGGGCTTTGCAGTCTGACGTACGCTCGGACCTTGTCACCTCGAGCCTGCCATGACCGCCTACTCTCCCCAGCATCCCGGCCAATCCCGATTCATCACCGCCCGGGGCTTTCGCCACCATGCCTGGTGCTGGGGCCCTTGCGAGACCGACGGGTCTGTGCCCGCGGATGGGTTGCCCCCTTTGGTGTTGTTGCATGGCTGGATGGACGTGGCCGCCTCCTTCCACTTCATGGTCGATGTGCTGATCCAAGCCCAAGGGCACGCCCATCGCCCGGTGATCGCCGTGGATTGGCGCGGGTTTGGCGACACCGAGTCGCCGCCCTGCGACACCTACTGGCACCCCGACTACCTGGCCGACGTCGACGCGCTGCTGGACGTGCTGGCGCCCCACCAACCCGTGGACCTCCTTGGCCACAGCATGGGCGGCAACATCGCCATGGCCTATGCCGGCGTGCGGCCGGCGCGCATCCGGCGCCTGATCAACCTGGAAGGCTTCGGCCTGCCGGCGTCGCACCCCCGCCAAGCGCCCGCCCGCTATGCCCGCTGGCTGGACGAATTGAAAGCGCCGGTGTCCTTGCGGCCCTACCCCACCGCCGACGGCGTGGCCGCCCGGCTGATGAAGAACAATCCCTTGCTGCCGCCCGAGCGCGCCGCCTGGCTGGCCCTCCAATGGGCACGTCGCAAGGAAGACGGCTTGTGGCACGTGCGGGCGGACCCGGCGCACAAACGCATCCACCCCGTGCTCTATCAGAAGGACGAGGCCACCGCGTGCTGGGCCAAGATCACCGCGCCGGTGTTGTGGGTCGAGGGCGCCCAGACCGATTTCTTCGGCATCGGCGGGGAAGGCAACCCGTGGTGGGGCGACGCCTACCCACGCACCGAATTCGACGAGCGGCTGAGTGTGGTGCCGCGCATCGAGCGCCAGGTGCTGGCCGATGCCGGCCACATGCTGCACCACGACCAACCCGAGGCCCTGGCCGCCGCGGTCTTGGCGTTCATCACGGCGTGAGCCGACGGGCGTCGTCCCGCGGGCCAGTGGCCGGCGGCCAGTGCGCCTGTCGGCGGACCAGCCACAGGCCGCAGGGTCGTGGGGCACGCGCCGCGCCGCAGCGCCGCTGGGTTCGCCGGGCGTCCTGAACGCACCGCACCTTGCGGCTTGAGCGGCGGTTTCAGCCGCAGGCCGCCCCCATGCGAAAATCAGCGACTTTCTTTGAATCCGAACACCTTGGAGCTCCACATGGACGTCGAACACATCAACGCGATTGGCAACACCCTGTCGAGCCTGACCCAGCGCACCCTCGACTTACGGGGGTTTCTTTGACTACGATCGCAAAGCGCTGCGACTGAACGAAGTCAACGCCGCGCTCGAAAACCCCAACGTCTGGAACGAGCCCAAGCGGGCGCAGGAACTGGGCCGCGAGAAAAAGTCCCTGGATGCGGTGGTCGAAACGATCAACCACCTCACCAGCAACCTGGCCGACAACACCGAGCTCTACGACATGTCAAAGGCCGATGGCGATTTCGACAGCCTGTTGGCGATCGAGATCGACGCCGGCAAGCTCGAGAACATCGTCAAGGACCTCGAGTTCCGGCGCATGTTCAACAACCCGGCCGACCCGAGCAACTGCTTCGTCGACATCCAGTCGGGGGCGGGCGGCACGGAGGCCTGCGACTGGGCCAGCATGCTGCTGCGCCAATATCTGAAGTACTGTGAACGCAAGGGCTTCAAAGCCGAGGTGATGGAAGAAAGCGAGGGCGACGTGGCGGGCATCAAGAGCGCCACGCTGAAGGTGGAAGGCGAGTACGCCTTCGGCCTGCTGCGCACCGAGACCGGGGTGCACCGCCTGGTGCGCAAGAGCCCGTTCGACTCATCGGGCGGCCGCCACACCTCGTTCGCCAGCATCTTTGTCTACCCCGAGGTGGACGATTCGATCCAGATCGACATCAACCCGGCCGACGTGCGCACCGACACCTTCCGTGCCTCGGGCGCGGGTGGCCAGCACATCAACAAGACCGACTCTGCCGTGCGCCTGACACACATCCCGACGAACATCGTGGTGCAATGCCAGAACGACCGCTCGCAGCACCGCAACCGCGACGAGGCTTGGCAGATGCTGCGCTCGCGCCTGTATGAGCACGAGATGCGCATCCGCATGGCCGAACAGCAAAAGCTCGAAGACAGCAAGACCGACGTGGGCTGGGGCCACCAAATCCGAAGTTACGTGCTGGACCAAAGCCGCATCAAGGATTTGCGCACCAACGTCGAGATGTCCAACACCCAGAAGGTGCTCGACGGCGACCTCGATCCGTTCATCGAGGCGAGCTTGAAGCAAGGCGTCTGAGACCGTGCTGAAAGGTCCTCTCGAGGCGCCAATGCGGTGACCCGGACGGGTCGAACGGTTTGATCGATCGAATGTTTGTGTGTGACGTGTTGACGGACCCCCCGCTGGGCGGGCCCCCGTCTCCCAACTTGGAGAGACCCCATGCGTGAAGGCAGCAGTTCCCCCGTGATCCGTCGCGAGGACTACGTGGAGCCGGCGTTCTGGATCAAGAACGTGGACCTGAGTTTCGACCTGGACCCCGCCAAGACCCTGGTGATCAACCGCATGCGCCTGGAGCCCAACCCCCGGCAGGCTTCGCAGCCCTTGCGTCTGCACGGCGAAGGCCTGACGCTCACGCGCCTGCTGATCAACGGTGAAAGCGTGTCCTTCCGCCATGAAGGCGGCATGCTCGTGGTCGACACGCTGCCCAGTGGGCCCTTCAACCTGGAAATCCGCAACACCTGCGCGCCCGAGAAAAACACGCAGCTTTCGGGCCTGTACACCTCGAACAGCGGCTTTTTCACGCAGTGCGAGGCCGAGGGCTTTCGCCGCATCACCTACTTCCTCGACCGCCCCGACGTGATGGCGGTGTTCACCGTGACGCTGCGCGCCGCCAAGGCGCAGTACCCGGTGCTGCTGTCCAACGGCAACCTGGTTGAGCAAGGCGACATGGACAAGGGCCGCCACTACGCCAAATGGCACGACCCGTTCCCCAAGCCCAGCTACCTCTTCGCCCTGGTCGCGGCCGACCTGGTGGCCCGCGAGCAGCACATTCGCAGCCGCTCGGGCAAGAACCACCTGCTGCAGATCTACGTGCGCCGGGGCGACCTGGACAAGACCGAGCACGCGATGAACTCGCTCATCGCCAGCATCGTGTGGGACGAAGCGCGGTTCAAGCTGCCGCTGGACCTCGAGCGCTTCATGATCGTGGCGGTCAGCGACTTCAACATGGGCGCCATGGAGAACAAGGGGTTGAACATTTTCAACACCAAGTTCGTGCTGGCCAACCCGGCCACCGCCACCGACGTCGACTACGCCGGCATCGAAAGCGTGGTGGGCCACGAGTACTTCCACAACTGGACGGGCAACCGCGTCACTTGCCGCGACTGGTTCCAACTGAGCCTGAAGGAAGGCCTGACCGTCTTCCGCGATCAAGAGTTCAGCATGGACATGGCCGACAGCGCCTCCGCGCGGGCGGTCAAGCGCATCGAGGATGTGCGCCAGCTGCGGCAGATGCAGTTCCCCGAAGACGCGGGCCCGATGGCCCACCCGGTGCGCCCCGACGAGTACGTCGAGATCAACAATTTCTACACCGCCACGATCTACGAAAAAGGCGCCGAGGTGGTGCGCATGATGCAAACGCTGGTGGGCCGAGACGGCTTTGCGCGGGGCATGACGCTGTACTTCAAGCGCCACGACGGCCAGGCCGTCACCTGCGATGATTTTGCGCAGGCCATCGCCGACGCGAACCCCGGCTCGCCGTTGGCCCAGCACCTGGTGCAGTTCAAGCGCTGGTACAGCCAGGCCGGCACGCCCCGCATCACCGCCCGGGGCCGCTTCGACGCGCCTTCGCGCACCTACACCCTGCTGTTGGAACAAAACCCGCCGTTCAACGCCGGCGCCACCGGCAGCGACCTGCAGCCCTGCGTGGTGCCGGTGAGCATGGGCCTGCTGAGCCGCAGCGGCCGCCCGATGCCGCTTCAGCTGGAAGACACGCCGGCCGATGCGCAGCTCACCAGCCGGGTGCTGGTGTTGACGGAAAAGCGCAACTTCTTCACCTTCGTCAATGTCGAGGAAGAGCCGGTGCCCTCGCTGCTGCGCGGGTTCTCCGCACCGGTGATCCTGGGCGATGGCTTGAGCGACGCCGACCTGTTGCTGCTGCTGCAACACGATCCCGATCCGTTCAACCGGTGGGAGGCCGGCCAACGCCTGGCCCTGGGCCGCCTGACCGCCGCGGCGCAGCAAGACGCTGGTGACTTGGTGCTCGATGCCGCCTTCATCGACGCCATGCGCGGGGTGTTGACCCACCCGGCGCTGGACGCCGCGTTCAAGGAGCTCGTGCTCACGCCACCCAGCGAGATCTACGTGGCCGAGCAGCTCGACTGTGTCGACCCGCAGCGCATTCACACCGCCCGCGAAGCCTTGCGGCTGCAGCTGGCGCAGGCCCTGCGCCCGGAGTGGGAGTCAGCCTTCGAGGCGCACCAACCGGTGGGCGCCTACCAGCCCGACGCCGTGTCGAGCGGCCAGCGGGCGCTGGCCAACCTGGCCCTGGCGATGCTGTGCCTGGACGCCGCAGCGCGTGACGACACCGTCTGGCCCGGCAAGGCGCTGCAACGCTTCAAAGACGCCACCAACATGACCGACCGGCTCGGTGGCGTGCAGGCGCTGATGGCCTGCCACTCGCCTTTGGCCGAGCAAGCGCTGGCGCGCTACCACAGCCTGTTTGCCAACGAGCCGCTGGTGATCGACAAATGGTTTGCCCTGCAGGCCACGGCGCCCGAGAAAGACGGCAAGGTGTTCGCGCGGGCCAAGGCCCTGCTGTCGCACCCCGACTTCACCTTGAAAAACCCGAACCGGGCGCGCAGCCTGATCTCGGCCCTGTGCATGAACAACCCCGCAGCGTTCCACCGCCGCGACGGCGCGGGCTATGTGTTCTGGGCCGACCGGGTGCTCGAGCTGGATGCCGTCAATCCGCAACTCGCCGCCCGCATGGCCCGGGTGATGGACCGCTGGAAGCAGTTGGCGTCGCCTTACCGCGACGCGGCGCAACAGGCGCTGCAACGGGTGGCGGCCAAGCCGACCTTGTCGGGCGACGTGCGGGAAATCATTTCGCACGCCTTGGGCTGAAAAACGGGGCGATCGGCGTGACCCGGACGCGCACGTGAAAGGGGTCGAGGGGATGGCAGGCACCGCACTTGCCATCGTTGAGCAGCTCGGCCCCATGTGGCCGGGCATCGCGGCTGGGCCCCTCGGCAGCGAGAGGTTCAGGCCCGATTCGACCTTCTGAAACGCCAAGGAGTCCGCTCATGTTGCCCTCGAAAACTTCGTCTTCGTCGCCCCACGCCAAGGGTTCATTGCCTTCACAGCACGGCGCGGTGCCCAGTGGGCGCGGTCCGTCGCCCTTGGATTCGGACCAGCAAGCCCCTCAACCGGCGGCCGGCACCGATTGGATGGCCGAACGCATCGAGTCCACCGAAGCGGCCCCGTCGGAAGGCGTTCCCTTGCCCCGACAGGGCAACCAAGAGGGCAAAGAGCAGGCCGTGGAGTCCCGCCGCGGCTCCCACCGCTGAGCCAAGCCATTCATTGCGTCCAGACCACGGCACGCGCGGTGTGGGGCCTGGCAAGACAAGGCGTGCAGGTCTTCTTCGCGCGACAAGTGGGGACTTGGCATGGGCCGGTCAGGACGTGCGCTCTGATCTCTGCGGGGCTCGACCGGACACCGCAACCGCCCTGACTGTCTTCGAGACGGCGTGCGAAGCCGCCTGCCCGGACTCAGGGGTCGACGCGGAAGTCGAACCGCTGCGTGGTGACGACTTCGACGTCAGCAGGGGTGTTGCACCCGTACTGCAACGCTGCTTCGCGCACCGCGGATTCAAAAATACCTCGCGGTTCGGCGCTGAGGATTTCCACCTGGGTGACTCGGCCCGCCTTCAAGGTCAGGCGGGCCGTGACCTCACCACTCAGGCCCTCCTTGAGCGCGCGCCGGGGCATCACGGGTTTGACCTGGCGCGGACAGGCCACGCTGACGGCCATGGCCTGAGGGCCGGCAGAGGGTGGCACGGGGGCTGCGGGGGCTGGCGATGGGGACGCCGCAGGTGACGGTATTGGTGCCGGTGAAGGCGCCTCCACGGCCTCAGGGCGAGGAGCGTCGGATTCACGTGGCGCGACCGCGGTCGGGCTGGGCTGAGGGCTTGCAGCAGGCACAGGCGCACGGCGTTTGGCGCGGGGCGGCTCGGGCACCGGAGCGGGGACAGGTGGGGGCCGAGCCGCCGGCGTGCCGGCCGCTGGCGGCGCCGGGGTTTCGGGCCGAGCGGGCACCGGCAGGTCGACCAGGCGCACCTGCACCGGTTCAAGCACCGCAGCGGCCGGTCGGGCCGGCTCGGTCCGCGCTGCCAGCCACGCGCTCACCGCTGCGTGCAAACCCAAGGCCAGCACCACGGCCATGGCACCTCGGCGACCGAACGCCGTGCGCGGTGACCAGGACGATGCGGGCATGAGGCCAGGGCTTGGCGGCCGTGGCAACAGACCCTCGGGCAACTGAGAGGCCACCACCGTCAATCGCTCAGTGTGGGTGGTGATCGTGGTCGTGAGCCCATCCCAGCAACACGTTGCGCCCATCGACCAGCAGCTGAACCTTCTCGCCCACCGGCAAGCTGATCTTGGTCGGCCCATGCCCAAACGGCAGGCCGGTGAGGATCGGGGTGCGGGTCAGGCTGCGCAAGTGGGCAACCACCGTGGCCAGGGTGTAGCCGCGGTCCAGCGGCGATTTCACGAAACTGGTGAAGTCCCCCAGCAGCACGGCTTTCTGGCTGTCAAGCACGCCGGCCTGATGCAACTGCAGCAGGCCCCGCTCGATGCGGTAAGGGTGTTCGTTCACATCTTCCAAAAACAGGATGCCGCCCTGCGTGAGGCGGCGCGCCGGCCAGTGGGGCGTGCCGAGCAAGGTGTTGACCATGCACAAATTGCCGCCCCACAAGGTGCCGCGCACGCTCAGGCCGTCGAACGGGCGCTCGGCGTTGCGGCGCCGACCGCCTTCGGCGAACCCCACCGCCTCGAGTTGGCCACTCATGGCCTCCAGGAAGCACCCTTCGGTGATCTCGTCCACCTCCGGTCCGCCGAAATCGCCGCAGGCCAGGGGCCCGGCCCAGGTGCGGCTGGCGCCTTGGCTGTGCGCCATCAAGCCGAGCTGGAAGGCGGTCATGTCGCTGTGGCCCACCCAGCGGGTGCCCCGTTCAACGCTGCGCACGATGCGGGGCCAATCCAGGCGGTCCAGCAGGCGGGTCAGGCCGTAGCCGCCTCGGGTGGCCAGTGCCACCTGCGGCGCCAGGTCGGCCACCCGGTGAACCGCGGCCAAGCGGGTGTCGTCGTCGCCGGCGAAACGCTGGTGTTTGGCCGTTGCGGCGTCGTCGATGCGGACATCGAAGCCGTGGGCGCGCAGGCGGCGTGCGGCGCGCTGCAAGGGGGCGGCACGGGCCACGACACCGCTGGGGCTGAACAAGGTCAATGAGGTCATGGGGACAAGGGCGGCAAATCGGGATCGGAAAAATCGGTGTCTGGCGGCAGCTCCTCGGATTCGCCCGTCGGGATGACCAGCGGATCGGCCCCGCCGGACAGGCTGTTCAACGCCGGCGGCACCTGGCGACGCTGCCGGTACAAGGCACGGCGCTCGGCAAAGAAATTCTTCAACACCTGCCCACAGGCGTCTTCCAGCACCCCGCCCACGCATTGGGTGTGGTGGTTGAGCTGAGGTTGATCGAACAGGTTGACGACCGAGCCGGCCGCCCCGGTCTTCGGGTCCCGGGTGCCGAACACCACGCGTTTGAACCGCGCGTGCATCAGCGCCATGGCACACATGGCACAGGGCTCCAGGGTCACGAACAGCTCGCATTCCGGCAGGCGGTAGTTCGACAGCAGGATGGCCGCATGCCGCAAGGCAACGATCTCGGCATGCGCGGTGGGGTCGTGGTCGGTGATGGGCCGGTTGTAGCCCGTGGCAATGACTTGGCCGTCGCGCAGAATCACAGCGCCCACCGGCACTTCGCCCACCAGCCAGGCGTTGTTCGCCTGGTCCAGGGCCAGGTGCATGGCGTGTTCGTCGGCGGGAGAATGGGCAACGGGCATCGGACGGTTGAACACGGTCATTGGGGGGCGGCGCCGGCCTTCACCGAGGCCCGCTGGCAGGCCGGTGCGGCATGTTAACAAAGGCGCCTTCGGCCAAGCCGAGTGGTTTGGGAACGCCACATGCCCTGGCACCCGCAGGCCGGGTCGTCACCGGCGACCGTTCAGCGGGCGTGATGGACGGAGACAAGGGTCGCGTTTGGGCAGGCCCGGGAGGGGGTCAACTGCCGCCTTGCGGCTCTTGACCGTCTCACCGTCGCCTTGTGTTCGACCCCTGCCTCAGTCCACCCCATCCTCTCGAGGAGCTTCCATGGCACACACCGACAGCCCCCGTCCCCTGCGCTCTGGCGCTGGCTGGTTCAGCCGTTCCGCCCCGATCGACCACTCGGCACGCCCCACCCCCTCGGCCGCGGCATCGCTGTGGGCCGACCTGCAACATGTGTTCAGCACCTTGCCCCACCTGTTGAGCGACCGTGTCCACCTGCTGACGCTGGAGTTGCGGCGGGCCGTGCAGGCGCTGGCGCAAATGGTGGGACTGGCGTTCGTGGCAGTCTTGATGCTGGCCACGGCCTGGTGGGTGCTGTGGGGCGCCTTTGCTTGGCTCCTGGTCGACAAGGCAGGCTGGAGTTGGGGCTGGACGGCACTGCTGATCGCCGCGATCAACCTGGCTGCAGCCGGTGGGCTGGCGTACAAGATGCTTGCCCTCAGCCGTCTGCTGAAGTTGCCGGCCACAGTGCGCCAGTTGACCACGGCCCGCATGGACCCAGAAAATTTTGCCGCAACAACCTCAGCCACAGGCTCGGCCTCCTCACTTCCTTCCACCGCCCCTGTCCCCACCACGGCTGCCGTCACGGCCAGGAGCGACACACTGTGAACCAACCTTTGCAACCCACGTCCCCTGAGGTCTCCCTGGACGATCAGATCGCCCGAGCCGAGCACGCCGTGGTGGCCACCGACGAGCGCTTCCGCGCCGAGGTCAGCACCCTGGGCACCCACTTCAACCACAAAGCCAAACGCACGCTGAATGCGGGGGCGGCCGTGGCCGCCGGTGCCTTGGTGGCCTACGGCCTCTACCAGCTTTGGCTGCGCGGCGCGGCGCGCCACGCATTGGCGTCACCTGATCAACGGGGCTGGGCGAACAGCAAGCTGAGACGCTTGACCCGACGCGGCTGACGGTGTGGCCCGAGGGCGCCGCTCTGCTGCCCTGATGGGGCAGCAGAGCGTTGACTCGTTCTTACTGCTGCGGCGGATTGGAAGGCGTCAGCCACTGCAGCTCCGACAATGCAGCGGTGTCGACTTTCAACGCTTCGGCCAGGTGCTGCACGGCGCGGGCGTTGCGAACTTCGCTTTGGGTGGCCACCCCGTCCCGCGGCACGCACACCTCGTACTCGCGCATGCGGGCGTCCATCGCCGTCGACACGATGCACTGGTCGCTGGCCACACCGGTGAGCACCAGGCGACGGACCTTGAGCCGCTGCAGCAGCAACTCCAGCGGGGTACAGAAAAAAGCCGAGTGCTTGGGCTTGAGCACGAAGTAATCGTCCTCGTGGGGGCGCAGCAACCGGGTCAGTTCGGCACCGGGGGCTCGGGGGTCGCTCGACAAATCCACCAACTGGCGGAAGTCTGAGCGCCACCGGCCCTGGTTGTCGTTGGCGTAGACGATCGCCCAGCCGGCGCTGCGGCACCGTGCTTTCAAGGCGGCCAGGCGGGGGCCAAGGGCTTGCGCCGGTGGCAGCAGCTTGTCGGCGTCCGGAAAGTCCCAGGTGCTGATCATGTCGATGATCAGCAAGGCAGCGCCGACGTTGGGCCTGGCCTGCGGCGTGCCAGAGGCAGGCATCAGGCAGGGCGCATGTTGGCGCGTTCTGCGTCATGCCGGTTGGCCGGGTTGTCGTTGCCCCGACCGCGGATGCGGCCGCGGTGGGTGGCCTTGTACAGGCTGCCATCGCGGGTGTGCGCCGGCTCCGCGCGTTGCTGGCGCCCGATCTGCTTTTTCGTCACGGCATCGGCCAGCGATGGGAACAGCTTGTTCATCATGGTGTCGAGCACGGCCACGGTGCCCACCTTGACGTCACGCTGCGGCGTGGTGGCGGCGTGCAAAATCGCTTGGGCCACCTCTTCCGGCTCGATCATCGGGGTGGGCAGTTTCGGCTCGAGGGCCGTGTAGTTGGCGGCGTTTTCCGGTAAGGGCGTGTCCACCGCGGTGGGTTGGATCAAGGTCACGGACACCGGCGCCTCGTCCACGGCCAGCTCCACCCGCAGGGCGTCGGTGAAGCCTTTGACCGCGTGCTTGGTGGCGGTGTACATGCCCTGCAGCGGAATGATGGCTTCGGACGCTTCGCTGCCGACGTTGATCAGGGCCCCGCCGTTGGCGCGCAAGTGTGGCAAGGCGACCAGAGAGCCGTTCACCGTGCCCCAGAAGTTGGTTTGGAACAGGCGGTGGTGAGCCGCGTCGTCCACCTCGTGAAGACGCCCGTAGACCGTCACGCCAGCGTTGTTCACCCAGGTGTCGATGCGACCAAAATGGGCCAAAGCCACGGCGGCCACCCGTTCAACGTCTTCCCGTTGGCCCACGTCGGCTTCCACGGCCAAGGCCTGCACCCCCAATTCGGCCATCACATGTTCGACGACGATGTCGAGCACGTCTTTGCTGCGCGCCACCAACACCAGGCGAGCGCCTTGCTTGCCGGCCGCCAGGGCGGTGGCCAGGCCGATGCCACTGGAGGCGCCTGTGATGACGATGACTTGTTGATCAAGCGGTTTCAGAGATGGGTGCATGAACGGCTCCTGAGGTCAAGGCATGAAAAAAAACGGCGCGATGGCGCCACGGTGTCCTTCCAGAGCAACGGCCGTACCTGCTGGTTAAACCGGAGGCGACCCGCATCCTTGTGGGCAGCGCCCTCGGCTTGGCAAGCGGGAATGCCAAATGCCAGAATGGCAGCGACTTCCCTCATCCGCCCGTGGCCATGGCGGCAAGTCGCACTGCTTTCACCTGGAGCCCAATGAGCACACCGTCTGTCTCTGCCTCTGCCGCCCGTTATCGCCTCGACAAATGGCTGTGGGCGGCCCGCTTCTTCAAGACACGCAGCCTGGCCAGTGACGAGATCGGCAAGAACAGGGTGAGCGTCAATGGACAACCGGCCAAAGCGTCCCGCGAGGTGCGCCTGGAAGACAAAATCGAATTGCGCCAGGGCACGGTGCTCAAGACCGTGGTCGTCAAAGGATTGAGCGACACCCGAGCCCAGGCGAGCGTGGCCCAGACCCTTTACGAAGAAACACCTGAAAGCGTGGCACAGCGAGCCCAGCAGTCGCTCGAGCGTCGGTTCGCGGCCGACCCCTCGCAAGCGCTGGAGGACGGGCGACCCACCAAGCGCGATCGGCGCAAGCTGGCCGAATGGAACCGCTGGAGCGCCACCTCTGAGCGTTGATGCCGACGCGCCGCTGCTGCCACAGCAGCAGCCGTGGCAGCGGCTGACCCCAACCGCTCGAAGCCTCGGGAAGTCCCCACCCCTGCTTCTCAGCCGTTGGCTTGCGCTCAGTTGAAACAAAAGGTACCTTTCGGTCCAGCCCCTGGAGACTTCTGAGAGGCCGGGGCTGCGCTGGGTTGTTGGCGATGGTGACGAGGAAGCCCTATAACGGGCGCCGGTGTCGCCCATCGGAAACCTTGAGGAAGCGGACATGGCAGTCACGTTGTCGGTGAACATGGGCGACACACGTCCCTACCCCACACGCCCCCCTGCCCTTGATGCCGGCCCGCTCCGCCGGCGCACGGTGCGCGCTTCTCGCCCGCAGGCTGGCCGATGCTGACAGCCCACTCGCCTTGGTCACGAAGTGCTGGCTGGGCAGGCTTGGCCAGTGTTGCCTTGGGCCTGTTGGTGCTGGCGGGCTGGGCGCTGAACATCCCCTTGCTTAAAAGTGTCGTGCCCGGCGCTGTGGAGATGAAGATCAACACCGCAGTGGGCCTGGCGTTGTGCGGCAGTGCGCTGTGGTTGGCCAGCCGCGCGCCGTCGCTGTTCGCTGCCCGGCGGTTGTCGCTGGGGTTGGCGCTGACCGCTGCAACACTGGGCGCAGCCACGCTGGGCGAGTACGTCTTCGGCTGGCAACTGGGCATCGACGAATGGCTGATGAAAGACACGGCCAAGGCGTTCAATTTGGCGCCGGGTCGCATGTCGCCCTACACCGCCTTGTCGTTCATGGCGCTCGGCTTGGCACTGTCCTTGTTGGATCGACCGGCGTTGCGCACCGTGGTGTGGGCATTGAGCAGCCTGGTGATGATCATTGGACTGCTCAGCGTTCTCGGTTATTTATGGGATGCCATCGAACTTGTGACGGATTTGCTGTTGCCGCCCGTGGCACTGCACACGGGCGTTGCGTTCGTGGTCTTGGGCGTGGGGACTTTGGCGGCCAGCCGCGCCACGGCCAGCACGGACACCGGGCACACGCAGGCGCGCGCGGCCATCGAATTTAAAGTGGCTGGCGGTTTCCTGGGCGTGCTTTTGCTGTTGGTGGCAGCGGGCGGAGTGGGCTACCGCATGAGCAACGAGCTGGCGCAGTCGACCCAGCGCATCACGCAATCCCAACAGCTGCGTGCCCAGCTGAGGGAGCTGTATGAGGCCCTCTCGAATGCGGAGCGGGCTGCCCGCACCTACGTCGTGACCCAGAGTGCTGCGCGAGACAAGCGAACCTACTGGCGCTATGCGGAGCTCACCGCGCAGCAGGGTGAGGCGCTGCTCCGCTTGGCCTCTAGCGACCCGACGCAGGATGCCACGGTGCGCCGCCTCAACAGCCTCGCCTTGCAACGGCTGGCCCAACTGGAAACGGCCATTGCTGCGGTGGATGCCGATGGCAACTGGAAAGCCACGCCGGCCCAGGTCGACGAGGCCACGGCCCTGATGGCGGCCTTGCGCAAGATCAGCCACGACGTCGACAACGATGAAGCCGCCTGGTTGTTGCAACGCGAGCAACGCGCCCGCGACGAACGGCAAAAGGCTTTGCTGTTCCTGGTCTTGACCTTGCTGCTGGCGGCCGGGATCTTCGCCGCCTTGCTGCGCAGCATCCGCCGTGAAATGCTGGCGCGGGCGGCGGCCGACACCCAGTCGAGGCAGCTCAACACCGAGCTCGAAGCCCGGGTGGTGCAGCGCACCGCGGCCTTGGCCGCCAACCAGCGCCGGCTCGTCGATTTGTTCGAGCTGGCACCCGATGCGATGGTGATGGCCAACCACCAAGGTCGCATCGTGCAGGTCAACCGGCAGGCCGAGGTGGTGTTCGGTTGGAGCCGCCAAGAACTCATGGGCCGCCCGGTGGAAATGTTGATGCCCACCGTCGACCAGGCCGACCACCGGGTGCTGCGCGAGCGCTACGTCCAGTCGGCCCAGCCCCGTGCGATGGGTGCGGGCCGGCCCGACCTGCGCGCGATGCGCAAGGACGGCACCGTGTTCCCGGTGGACATCAGCTTGAGCCCCTTGGAGACCGATGGCGACTTCGTGGTGGTGGCCGCCGTGCGCGACACGACCGAGCGCGAGCGCATGCACCACGCCTTGCGCGCCAGCGCGGCGCTGTACCGCGAAACCCTGGACCACATGCTCGAAGGTTGCCAGCTGGTGGGCTTCGACTGGCGCTACCGCTACATCAACGCTGCCGCCGAGCGGCACAACCGCCAACCCGCCGATTGGATGATCGGCCGGACCATGATGGACGCTTTTCCAGGGATTGAGCGCACGGATTTCTTCCAACGGGTGCGTGCTTGCATGACCGAGCGCACACCGCAGTACAGCGAAGTGGAGTTCGTGTTTGCCGATGGGGGGCGCGGCTGGTTTGAAGCCAACGTGGTGCCCAATCCGGAGGGCATCGCTATTCTGAGCATCGATGTCACCGAACGCCGGCACGCGGAAGATGCGCTGCGCGCCAGCAATGCCGCGCTGGAACAGCGTGTGGTCGAGCGCACCGCCGAACTGGTGCAGGCCCGCGAGGCCGCCGAAGGCGCCAACCTGGCCAAAAGCGCTTTCCTGGCCACCATGAGCCACGAGATCCGCACGCCGATGAACGGCGTCGTGGGAATGGTGGAGGTGCTCTCGCACAGCGAGTTGCCCGAGCACCTGACCGAGGCGGTGCGCACCATCCGCACCTCCGCTTTTTCCTTGCTGGGCATCATCGACGACATCCTCGATTTCTCGAAAATCGAAGCGGGCAAGCTCGATCTGGAACGCGCCCCGGTGGCCCTGCACGACCTGATCGAAGGGGTCTGCGACACGCTGCTGCCCATGGCCCGCGCCAAGAATGTGGACTTGATGATGTTCATTGCGCCACAGGTGCCGGCACAGGTCTGGTCGGACGCCACCCGGCTGCGCCAGGTGCTGTTCAACCTGGCGGGCAATGCCATCAAGTTCAGCGCCGGTCAGCCCTCGCAGCCTGGCACCGTGAGTCTGCGTGCCACGCTGGAGGGGCAGACCCCTTCGCGACTGGTGCTCCAAGTCACCGACGACGGCATCGGAATGGACCCCGCCGCCATCGACCACCTGTTCTCGTCGTTCACCCAGGCCGAAATCTCGACGACGCGGCGCTTCGGCGGCACCGGCCTGGGGCTGGCCATCTGCAAGCGGTTGGTCACCCTGCTCGACGGCCACATCAGCGTGCACAGCGCCCTGGGTGAAGGCGCCACCTTCACCGTCACCCTCCCTGTCGAAGCCGTGGACGGCAGCCGCCTGCCCGAAGCCGCCTCGGTCGACGGCGTCGAGTGCCTGATCGTGGGCACCCATGCCGCCACCGCAGATTTGCGAGCCCTCCTGGAGGCGGCCGGCGCCCGGGTGCGCTCGGTGCCGGACCTGGCGACCCCGATTGCCGCTGTGGAAGGCCTGCGCGGGCCTGTCGTGATCCACGTCCCTCCGCCGCCCTCGGCGTCCAGCGCCCTGCTGCACGCGGCGTTTGCGGCCCGCCCGGACGTGCGCCACCTGGTGATCGCCCCGAGCTGTGCCCGTCCGCCGCGCATCGCCGTCACCGATGTGGTGACGCTGGAGGGCCAGGGGCTGCGTCGGGCGCCGCTGCTCAAGGCCGTGGCAGTGGCCGCGGGCCGGGCGGCGGCAGAAGCCCTGGATCTGGGACCGGCGCCCGACGCCTCCTCGTTGCCAGCCGCGTTGTCGCTGGCCGGCGGCTCCAATCATGCGCAGGCCCGTGCGGAGGGCCGCCTCATCCTGGTGGCGGAAGACGACGAGGTCAACCAGACCGTCATCCTTCGCCAGATCGAGCTGCTGGGCCACTGTGCCGAGATCGCGACCGACGGCCGCAAGGCATTGGGCCTGTGGCGCGGCGGCCACTATGGCGTGTTGCTCACCGATCTGCACATGCCCGACATGGACGGCTACGAGCTGGCGGAGGCCATCCGGGCCGAAGAGCAGCGCCGCATCCCCCCGGTTTTGCCGCGAATGCCCATCCTGGCGCTGACCGCCAACGCCTTGCAAGGCGAAGCCCTGCGCGCCCAGGCAGCCGGCATGGACGACTACCTCACCAAGCCGTTGCAGCTCCAATTGCTCAAAGCCGCGCTGGACCAATGGCTGCCCGTCGGCACGCCCTTGGCCAGCAGCGGCTTCCCCGAAGCCAAGGCCGCGCCGCTGGACAGCCCCCTGGTCGACCTGACCGTGCTGCAAAGTTTGGCCAGCGACCAGCCCCAGGCGGCGCGAGAGCGCCTGAGCCAGTACCTGTCGCAAGCCAGCCGCTTGATGGCCGCGCTGCGCGCCACCGACGACCCGCGCCACATCGGTCGCATCGCCCACCAGCTCAAGGCCGCCTCCCGATCGGTGGGTGCCGTGGCCCTGGGCGATGTGTGCGTCGAGCTGGAAAACGCCTGCCGCACCGGCGTGCGCGACCAGGTGGTTCAGAGCAAGGCGCAATTCGAGGCCACCGTGCAGGCGACCGATGAGAAGATCTCGGACTTCCTGGACCTGATGTGAGGGCGTGAGGGCACCCTGCTGGCCCACCACCCCAGCCCGCTTGCTTGCTTGCTT
>JAZKHH010000046.1:38094-75171 GCA_040385465.1 Pseudomonadota bacterium
GCTTGCTTGCTTGCTTTCCTGTTTGCCTGCCGAGATGACCTCCGACCTGTTCGACGGGCCACCGCCCGGTGCCTGCACCCGCCTCGGACCGCAGGCGGTGGTGCTGCACGGCTTTGCGCTGCCCTGGGTGCCGGAGGTGTTGCCGGCCCTGGAGGCCCTTGAAGGCGCCGCGCCGTTGCGCACCATGGTCACCCCCGGTGGGCTCGCCATGTCGGTGAAGCTCACCAACTGCGGGGCGCTGGGGTGGACGAGTGACCGCCGCGGGTACCGCTACACCGCGGTGGACCCCGACAGCGGCCAGCCCTGGCCCGCCATGCCCACGGTGCTCCAGGCACTGGCCGGCCAGGCCGCGCAAGCTGCAGGCTTTCCCGACTTCGTGCCCGATGCTTGCCTGATCAACCGCTACCTGCCCGGTGCGCGCCTGTCGCTGCACCAAGACAAGAACGAGCGCGATTTCAGCGCACCGATCGTGTCGGTTTCACTGGGCATGTCGGCGGTGTTTCTGTGGGGCGGCCTGGCCAGAAGCGACAAAGCCGTCAGGGTGAGCTTGCAGCACGGCGACGTGGCGGTCTGGGGTGGCAGTGATCGCCTGCGCTACCACGGCGTCCTGCCACTGCAGGACGTGCCGCATCCACAACTTGGAAGCCAGCGCCTCAATTTGACCTTGCGCCGCGCCGGCTGAGAGGACGCAAAGCCCTACGGGACGGTTGAGGTGCAGTGCAATCCCCTACGTTGGGGTAACAACAGGTAAGCACGCGGCAATCTATTACATGCGCTTACTTGTTGAGCAGGCTCCCACCGGGTGCGCTTACGATTTCCGATCACTTTTGCACATTTGCGTTTTCACGGAGCTTGCGGCCTGACTGTCAGGCGCCAGACCACCGACCGCCTTTTTGCCCCGTCTTTTGCCTTTCATTCCCCACCCCTCTCCTTGCGACACCTGCGCCGGCTGTCACCGGACTGCACCCGGAGCGTGCCCCCGGGCATTCGGCCAGGTTGAAAGCGCACCGCGCGCCCTGCCTTGGCCTCGGAGCTCCTCATGCGGCGCCTGACAGCGGGCCTGCGCAATGCCCTGGTGCGGCCCATCGGGCGCTGCCTGGGTGCACTCGCCTTGGTGTTGCTGGGGTCCTGCGGAGGCGGTGGTGAGGCGGACGGCGACAACGCAGCGCCCGCCGCTGCCGGCACCTCGGCCGCCGTCACAGGCCCTTCACCGACCCCTTCGATGCGCCTGGCGGTGCCCACCGCGGCGGTGGCCGCGGGACGGTGGTCACCCCTAATCCCGACACCCTTGGTGCCCACGTCTGCGGCCCACCTGCCAGACGGCAAGATTTTGTTGTGGGCATCGAGCAGCCCCTTCGACATCGGCACCCAGGGGTTCACCCACAGCGCCCAGTTCGACCCGCTGACCAGCGAAGTCACCGCCCGGCGGGTGGACAACACCGCGCACGACATGTTTTGCTCGGGCACCTCGAACCTGCCCGACGGCTCCCTGCTGGTGACCGGTGGCAGCACCAGCGACAAAACCAGCCTGTTCAACGCCACCACCGGGCAATGGACGGCGGGCGCACCCATGAACATCCCCCGCGGCTACGGCGCCAACACGGTGCTGGCCGATGGCAGCGTGTTGACGCTGGGCGGCTCCTGGAGCGGCGGTGTGGGCGGCAAGCACGGCGAGGTGTGGCGCCCCGGCTCGGCCTGGCGGCAGCTGCCTGGCGTGCCGGTCGACCCGGCCCTCGCGCCGGACGCCGAAGGTCCCTACCGCGCCGACAACCACATGTGGCTGCTGGCGGCCCCCAACGGCAAGGTCCTGCAAGCCGGCCCGGGCCCCGCGATGAACTGGATCGACACCCAGGGCAACGGCACCATCGCTGCCGCCGGCCTGCGGGGCGATGACGACTACTCGCAAAACGGCAACCTGGTGATGTACGACATTGGCAAGGCCCTCAAGGTCGGGGGCGGTGCCGCCTACGACCGGGCCGGCGGCAGCTCGGCCAGCTACGTGCTGGACATCAACGCCGGCGTCTCGGTGCGCAAGGTGGCGCCGATGGGCTACGCCCGCATGTACAGCAACTCCGTCGTGCTGCCCAACGGGCAGGTGATGGTGATGGGCGGCCAGACCGAGGGCAAGGGCTACTCGGACGACTTCTCGGTCCTGGCACCCGAACTCTGGGACCCCTTGACCGAGCGTTTCACTGTGCTGCCGCCCATGGCCGTCGGGCGCAATTACCACAGCGTGGCGCTGCTGTTGCCGGACGCCCGGGTGATGTCCGGTGGCAGCGGCCTGTGCGGCGAGGGCTGCGTGGCCAACCACCCCGACGTGCAGATCTACACCCCGCACTACCTGTTCAACGCCGACGGCACACCCGCGGAGCGCCCGGTGCTCGAGTCGGCGCCCAGCCAGGCCACCCATGGCACCCGCATCGCGGTGCGCACCGACACCGCGGTGAGCGCCTTTGCGTTGGTGCGGCTGTCGTCGGTCACCCACGCGGTGAACAACGACCAGCGCCGCGTGCCGTTGCAGTTCACCGTGCAGAGCAACAACCGGTACGAGCTGGCCATCCCGAGCAATCCCGGCGTGGTGCTGCCGGGCTACTACATGCTCTTCGCCCTGAACGATCAAGGCGTGCCCTCCGTGTCAAAGATCCTCCAAATCACCGGTGCGGGTGCGCCGGTGATCACGCCCCCTGACAGCCAGATCAGCTCGGTCGGCACCGCCGCGCGGCTCGCCGTGGCGGCCACCAGCGGCAGCAGCGGTGCCACGGCCCTGCGCTTTGCCGCCACGGGCCTGCCGCCCGGGTTGACGATGCAGGCCACCACCGGCGTGGTGTCGGGCACACCGACGGCGGCCGGGCAATACACCGTCTCGGTCGAGGCCAGCAACGACGTCGCCACCAGCAGCACCCGCTTGTCGTGGACCGTGCAGCCCGGCGCTGCGAGCGAAGTGATGCACGTGCGGCTGCAGTCGTTTGGCGACATCGACGGCAACGCCGCGGCCACCATGGCGGAGTTCAACCTGCTGGACGGCAACGGCCAGGTGATGCCGCGCTCGGGTTGGACCGCCAGCGCCTCGAGCAGCCAGCCCGGCGCCCCGCCGGCCCAGGCCATCGACGGCGACCCGGCCACGTTGTGGATCGCAGGTGGCACGTCCGCGTCCGCCAGCTTCACTGTCAACCTGGGCGGGCCCCGGGTGCTCACCGGTTTCAGGTATTTGCCGCGCGGCGACTTCAGCCGCGTCGGGGTGATGGCCGCCTGGCGCCTGGAGACCAGCCGTGACGGCGTCAACTGGTCCACGGTGAGCGAAGGCAACCTGAAAGATTTCGTCGCCGCCACTGGCGAGAAAGTCATCTACTTCAACAACCTGGCCCGCGGCAAGCCGACCACGCAGTCGACCACCGACTTTGGCGGCCTGGCGTCTCGCGCCGTCGACGGCAACATCGACGGCGACTTCGTGCAGGGCGGCTCGGTCAGCCACACCGCCGAGAGCGGCGACAGTTCGTGGCAGGTCGACCTGGGCAGCGTGCAGCCGCTGACCGCCATCCGCCTGTGGAACCGCACCGATTGCTGCGGCAGCCGCCTGATCAATTTCCGCGTGCTGGTGTCACCCACCGACATGACCGGCCGCAGCCTGAGCAGCCTGCTGGCCGACCCGACCGTGACCAGCCCAGTGGTCAGCGCCGAGCCCGAGCCCCAGGTCACCCTGCCCCTGCACGCCAGCGGGCGCTATGTCCGCGTGCAACTCACTGCGTGGAACGCGCTGTCGTTGGCCGAAGTGCAGGTGTATGGCGCCGCGGGCAACCATGCGCCCGCCTTTGCGCCCGTGAGCCCGCCGACCCATGTGGCCGGCCGCGTGCTCAGCCTGCCCTTGACCGCCACCGACACCGATGGCGACGCGGTGGACTATGCCGCCACCGGTCTGCCACCCGGCCTCAGCTTGGACGCCGTCTCGGGCGTGGTCAGCGGCCGGCCCACCGCCACCGGCGCCTTCAACGTCGTGGTGCAGGCCACCGACCCGCAAGGCGCGGTCGGCCGCCTCAACCTGGTCTGGAGCATCGTGCCCGCGCCGACTGAATTCGTCGCCACGGCCAGCCCCCCGGTGCTGAGCAACACCAGCGCCACCTTCAACATCGGCACCACCCCGGAGCCCGGTTCCACCTACCAGTGGAACTTCGGCGACGGCACCACCCAGACCACGACCGTCGCGGACATCAGCCACACCTATGCCGCCGCCGGCCTGTACGCCGTGCAGCTCACCGTGCTCTCGGGCGGCCAGGCCGTGGCCAGCCGCAGCTTCACCCAGGCGGTGCACAACCCCACCACGGCCAATCGACCGTCACAGTCTGGCAACCTGCAATGGGAGCCACGCGGCGCCGGTCGGGTGTGGATGGTGAACCCCGACAACGACAGCGTGAGCGTGTTCGACAAAGGCACGCCGCCGGCACGCCTGGCCGAAGTGCCCACGGGCGCCAAGCCGCACAGCGTGGCCCTGGCGCCGGACGGCCGGGTCTGGGTGTCCAACAGCGAGGCCCACACCCTCAGCATCATCGACCCTGGCACCCTGCAAGTGGTGCAGACGGTGCCCCTGCCGCGCGCCAGCGAGCCGCGCGGCCTGGCCTTCGCCCCCAACGGCAGTGCCGCCTACCTGGTGCTCGCGGGCAGCGGCCAGCTGCTCAAGCTCAACCCGGTCACCGGTGCCACCCTGGCCACCACCAACCTCGGCGAGCACCCACGGCAGGTCTCGGTGACCGCCGACAGCGCGCGGGTTCTCGTCTCGCGCTTCATCACCCCACCGTTGCCAGGCGAGGGCACGGCCGCCGTGCAAACGCTGGCCGCGGGCAGCCCCCGGGGTGGCGAGGTGCTGGCCCTGAACGCGGGCACCTTGGCGTTGGAGCGCACCCTGGTGCTGCAACACAGCGACAAGGCCGACACCTCGACCCAGGGACGCGGCGTGCCCAACTACCTGGGCGCGGCGGTCGTGTCGCCCGACGGGCGCAGCGCCTGGGTGCCTTCCAAGCAAGACAACCTGCTGCGCGGCACGCTGCGCGATGGCCAGCCACTCGATTTTCAAAACACGGTGCGGGCGGTGAGCTCGCGCATCGACCTGGCCAGCCTGAGCGAAGACCTGCCAGCGCGCATGGACCACGACAACGCCAGCCTGGCCTCGGCCGCTGCCTTCCACCCCACCGGCGCGTACCTGTTCGTGGCCTTGCAGACCAGCCGCCAGGTGGTGGTGCTGGACCCGGTGCGCCGCAGCGAACTCCTGCGCTTTGACACCGGCCGCTCGCCCGACGGCCTGGCCGTCTCAGCCGATGGGCTGACACTGTTCGTCAACAACTTCATGGACCGCAGCCTCGCCCTGTACGACCTGAAGTCCCTGGTCAACTTCGGCAGCCCCAGCGTGCCCCTGCTGGCGACGCTGCCCGCCATCACCGCCGACAAGCTCAGCCCCACCGTGCTGCAAGGCAAGCGACTGTTCTACGACGCCCGCGACCCGCGCCTGTCGCGCGACGCGTACATGAGCTGCGCCAGCTGCCACCAAGAAGGCGGCCATGACGGGCGCACCTGGGACATGACAAGTCAAGGCGAGGGCCTGCGCAACACCGCTTCCCTGCAGGGCCGGGGCACGGGCCACGGGCCTTTGCACTGGAGCGCCAACTTCGACGAGGTGCAAGATTTCGAGTCGCAAATCCGCAACCTGGCGGGGGGCACCGGCCTGATGAGCGATGCTCAGCTGGCCACCGGCACGCGCGGTCAGCCGTTGGGCACGCCCAAAGCCGGCGTCAGTGCGGAGCTGGACGCCTTGGCGGCTTACGTGGCCTCGCTGACTCCGCTGCCCGCCAGTCCGCACCGCGCAGCCGACGGTACTCTGACGGCGGCCGGCCAGCAGGGCAAGCAGGTGTTCGCTGCGCAGTGCGCCACCTGCCACAGTGGCGCTGCCTTCACCGACAGCGCCCTCAACCTGCGGCACGACGTGGGCACCCTGCGCCCCAGCAGCGGCACCCGGTCCGGCGCTGCCTTGGACGGCCTGGACACCCCGGGCCTGCGCCACGCCTGGGCCAGCGCGCCCTACTTGCACAACGGCTCCGCCCTGACCCTGGAGGCTGCGGTTGCCGCCCACAACACAGCGGCCCTTTCCACCGCCGACTTGACCGCCGTGGCCGCCTACCTGCGCCAGATTGACCGCGACGAAGCCGCCGGCTCAGCCGGCAGCGGCTCCGGCCTGTCGGGCTTTTACTTCGCCAATGCCACGCTGCAGGGCACCCCCGTGCTCACCCGCACCGAGGCCGTTGACGTCGACTGGGGCCAGGGGTCTCCCGCCCCCAACTTGCCGGTGGACAATTTCTCCGTGCGCTGGAGCGGCATGATCGAAGCACCGAGCGCGGGCGTGTACCGCCTGCAAACCCGCTCCGACGACGGCGTGCGGGTGTGGGTCGACGGCCAACTGGTCATCGACAACTGGACCGGTCACGCGCCCGTCGACGACACCAGCCCTTCACTCACCTGGCGGGCGGGCCAACGCCTGGCGGTGGTGATGGAATACCAAGAGTTCACCGGTGGCAGCACCGCTCGGTTGCGCTGGCAAACGCCCGGCACCGGCGGGTTCACCGCGGTGCCCCTGGAGCGCCTGTACCCCATGGCCAGCGGCACCGGGCTGTCAGCCACCTACTTCGGCAACGCCACCCTTCAAGGCGCCCCCGTGCTGATGCGCACCGAGCCGGTCAACTTCGAGTGGGCGGGCGCACCGCCCGCCACCCCCCTGCCCGCCGACAACTTCTCCGTGCGCTGGCAAGGCTTGATCGAGGCACCCAGCACCGGCAGCTATGCCCTGCAGACCCTCTCAGACGACGGCGTGCGCGTGTGGCTGGACGGTCAGCTGGTGATCGACAACTGGACCGGCCATGCGCCCGTGTTCGACACCAGTGCGCTGCAAAACTGGAGCGCCGGCCAGCGCCGTCTGCTGTCGATCGCCTACCAGGAGATCGGCGGCCCCGGCACCGCCAAGCTGTTGTGGCGCACCCCCGGCAGTGCTGATTTCGGGGTCGTGCCGGCTGAGCGGCTCTATCCCGCCGCCACCGGCACGGGGCTCAGCGGCGCGTATTTCCCCAATGCCACCTTGCAAGGCACCCCGGTGCTGACCCGCACCGAGCCCATCGCCTTTCAGTGGTTCGCCGAGCCGGCCGCTGGCTTGCCGGCCGACAATTTCTCCGTGCGCTGGAGCGGCTTCATCGAAGCCCCGGCCACCGGCCCGCATCGGCTGCAGACCTTGTCGGACGACGGCGTGCGGGTCTGGGTGGACGGCCTGCTGGTGATCGACCACTGGGGCGGCCATGGGCCGACCTACGACACCGCCCCGGTGCAGGACTGGGTGGCCGGTGAGCGCCATGCCGTGCGCATCGAATACCAGGAGCTGGGGGGCCCGGGCACGGCCGAGCTGCTGTGGCAGGTCCCGGGTGCCACAACCTTCTCTGGCGTGCCCTCACAACGGCTGCACACCCAGGCGGGTGGCGCACCCTGAAAAGGAACGCCTGAGCCGGTGACGAATCGACGTCACACTGGAATGCCACGGCACGCCGCCACGTTCAAACGGCCTGACCGGCGCAAGCTGTGCGCACCCTGCGTTGCTGCGGCAGCAAGCCGCGCTCAGGGCGCCGCGGGATCGTCCGTGCCGCGTGAGCGGGCCACCGCCAACAAGGTCTGCTCGTACTCGGTGCCGAACTCCAGCTTGGTGACGTCGCGGTAGCGAAACGGCCGATCGTCGTTTTCCCACTCGGCGTCGACCGTCAGCCAGCGCAGGATGTACATGTCCTCCGAAGCGATGCGCACCGTGCCCACCTCCACCTCGTCGGGGTGCACCTTCTCGCGCTCAATGACAAGCACCCCAAAAGCGGATTGGGCCGAGGCCATCAGCTCGCGCAGGCTGTCGGTGTTCAAAGCGGGCGGCAGGCGCGGCCCCTGGCGCTTCCAGACCAAGGCCCGCTGGATCAGGTCCTGTCGCTCGAAGGTGGTGCTCATGGAGACGATGTCGTCGCGCGGAAAAGCGCAGTAGCCGTCCAGGTCGTAGCGGTCACTGACACGGTGCAGCACCACCAGCGCCGGGCTCTCCGCCACCACGAAGCCATGCCAGGGCACGTCGTCGAACTCGCGCAGCAGCTCCACCAGTGGCAGGTGGGGAGCTTCGTTGAGGGTGCCGGCCCAAGGCCTGAGAGAAGGGTTCACGTTGCGTCATCAAAAGGGTTTACGCGATCGAGCCGCCCACCCGCGGCGGCCGCATTCGCAACAAACCTCATTCTGCACGCCTTCCCCGTGGCGCTGCTCCGAAAGCCCACCCCACCGCCCGACCCATCCGCAGCCAGGCCAACGCAGGGACGTTCAGGCCCGCGGCGCCAACTCCGTGCGCAGCCGTTTGGCTGCCGCCACCATGTGCCTCAAGGCCGCCTCGGTTTCCGGCCAGCCCCGGGTTTTCAAGCCACAGTCGGGATTGATCCACAAGTGCGTCAAGGGCACCACCGCGGCGGCCTTGCGCATCAGCCGCACCATTTCCTCCACCGCCGGCACCCGTGGCGAGTGGATGTCGTACACGCCCGGGCCGATCTCGTTGGGGTACTTGAAGTCACCGAAGCCGCGCAGCAACTCCATGTCGGAGCGGCTGGTCTCGATGGTGATGACGTCGGCGTCCATGGCGGCGATCTCCGGCAGGATGTCGTTGAACTCCGAGTAGCACATGTGCGTGTGGATCTGTGTGCTGTCGGCCACCCCGGAGGCGCTGATGCGAAACGCGCGGGTGGCGCTGTCCAGGTAAGCCTTCCAGCCGGCGCGGCGCAGCGGCAGGCCCTCCCGGATCGCCGGCTCGTCGATCTGGATGATGTTGATGCCCGCCTTCTCGAGGTCCACCACCTCGTCGCGAATGGCCCAGGCGATCTGCTCGGCGGTGAGGCTGCGGGCCTGGTCGTCGCGCACGAAGGACCACTGCAGCATCGTGATCGGCCCGGTCAGCATGCCCTTCATGGGCAGCGCGGTCAGGCTTTGGGCGTAGGCCGTCCAGTCGACCGTCATCGGCGCCGGACGGGCCACGTCGCCGTAGATCACGGGCGGCTTGACGCAGCGCGACCCATACGACTGCACCCAGCCCTGGGTGGTGAAGGCAAAGCCGTCGAGCTGCTCACCGAAGTACTCCACCATGTCGTTGCGTTCGGCCTCGCCGTGCACCAGCACGTCCAGCCCCAGCGCTTCTTGCTTGCGCACGGCCCGCTCGATTTCAGTGCGCATGTGGCGCCGGTAAGCCTCTGTCTCCAACTCACCGCGTTTGAAGGCGGCCCGCGCGGCGCGGATCTCCGGGGTCTGCGGGAACGAGCCGATGGTGGTGGTGGGCAGCAAGGGCAGTGCAAAGCGCCGGCGCTGTTCTGCCTGGCGCTGAGGAAAGGGCGAGGTGCGTTGGTCGTCGCCGCTCAGCGTGCGGGTCAGTCGCAAGGCCACCTCCGCCCGGTGCACCCGGGGGCTGGCACGCCGGCTGGCCAGCGCGGCCCGCGCGGCCGCCCATTCCGCCTGCACCTCGGCCGAACGGCCGTCGAGCGCGGCCCGCAGTACCCGCAGCTCGTCCAGTTTTTCCAGCGCAAAGGCCAGCCATGAGCGGATGTCGGCACCGAGCCGCTGTTCCGCCGACAGGCTGACGGGCACGTGCAGCAGCGAGCACGACGGCGCGATCCACAACTCGCCCGGGTGCTTGTCGGCCACCGGCCGCAGGCGTGCGAGTGCTGCGTCCAGGTCGGTGCGCCAGATGTTGCGCCCATCGACGATGCCCACCGACAGCACCTTGTGCCCTGGCAGCCAGTTGGCCACCCCCACCAGCTCCTCCGGCGCACGCACCGCGTCCACGTGCAAGCCCGCCACCGGCAACAGACACGCCATGCGCAGGTTGTCCGACAAAGGTGAAAAGTAGCTCGCCAGCAGCAGGGGCGGCCCGCTGCGCGACAGTTGCCAATAGCTGCGCTCGAACGCCTGCTGCCAGGCCGGTGGCAGATCCAGGCCGAGAATGGGTTCGTCGATCTGCACCCAATCGACCCCCTGGGCTTTGAGGCGGTTCAAAATTTGCTCGTACACCGGCAAGAGCGACTCCAGCAGCGACAGCCGGTCCAGCCCAGCCTCCTTTTCTTTGCCGAGCCACAAGAAGCTCAGTGGCCCCAGCAACACCGCCTTGACCGGGTGGCCCAGCGCCAACGCCTGCGCCACCTCGTCAAAGAGGCGCTCGCTGGCCAAACGGAACCGGGTCGCCGCGGTGAACTCGGCCACCAGGTGGTGGTAGTTGGTGTCAAACCATTTCGTCATTTCCAAAGCGAAGCCGCCGTGGGCGGCATGGGCACAACCCGGCTCACCCGCCGTGCCAGGGCTCACGGCCACACCGCGGGCCATCGCGAAGTAACGCGCCAGTTCAGGCTCGTCACCGGTGAAGCCGAAACGCGCCGGCTCGCACCCCAGCAGCTGGATGTGATTGGCGACGTGGTCGTAGAAAGCGAAGTCACCCACCGTCACGAAATCGAGGCCGGCGTCGCGTTGGGCCTGCCAGTGCTGCTTGCGCAAACCAGCGCCCACCGCTTCCAGGGCAGAGGTGTCGATGTCGCCGCGCCAATGTTGTTCAAGGGCGAACTTGAGTTCGCGGTGTGCGCCGATGCGCGGAAATCCAAGGGTGTGTGTGCGTGTCATTCCCCCATCATCTCGGGAAGAGGTCTATGATTCAAACGAAAGTTTTTGCCTGTCAACTTGAAATTGATTCATGCCTTCTTCGGTTCTTGAAATTCGCCACCTGCGCACCCTGGTGGCCTTGCGCGACACCGGCAGCCTGGTGCGCGCTGCGCAGATGCTCAACCTCACCCAGTCGGCGCTGTCGCACCAGCTCAAACTGCTGGAAGACCATTTCGGCGCGCCCTTGTTCGAGCGCAAGTCGGTGCCCCCGCAGTTCACCGGCCCTGGCCTGCGCCTGCTCGAGCTGGCAGACACCGCCCTGCCGCTGATCGAAGGGGCCGAGCGCGATGTGGCGCGTTTGTCTTCGAGCCGCGCGGGGCAGCTGCGCATCGTCGTCGAGTGCCACACCTGCTTCGACTGGCTGATGCCGGCCATGGACGCCTTCCGCCAACGCTGGCCTGAGATCGAGCTGGACATCGTTTCCGGCTTTCACCCGGACCCCATCGCCCTGGTGCTGCAAAACCGCGCCGAGGTGGCCATCGTTTCCGAGCAGGACCCTGCCGAGACCGTGGACTACCACGCGCTGTTCCGTTTTGAGATCGTGGCGCTGATGGCCAACGACCACGCTTTGGTCCGGCACCCGCACCTCACGCCCCGCCACTTTGCCCAGCAGACCCTCATCACCTACCCGGTGCCCGACGACATGCTGGACATCGTGCGCCAGGTGCTGGCGCCCGCCGGCATCACCCCGGCCCACCGCCGCACGACCGAGCTGACCATCGCCATGCTGCAGCTGGTGGCCAGCGGGCGCGGCATTGCCACGCTGCCGTTGTGGGCGGTGCAGGGCTACCTCGATCGCGGCTACGTCACCGCCCGCTCGGTGGGTCGCAAGGGCTTGACTGGCGAGCTGCACATGGCCTGCGCCGCCGCCACCTCGCGGCATCTCTGGCTGGCGGATTTCGTGCAGATCACCCGGGAAACCTGTTTCAAGAGCCTGAAAAGCATTGAATTGTTGTGAGTCGCGCCTGAACGGCAAGGCCCCCAGACCCATCACCCAACGCCGCCCGGTGCTCCGGGCCTCAGCCGTCACCAGACGCGACCCAAGGGCATCAAAGAATGGACGATAATGAGAACCATTCTTATTTGAGGCGGGTGGATTGGTCAAGCTGACGGGCCACCCGGCCGGGGTTGCCACCGAGACGGCAGCGCCCCCTCTTTTCACGCCCCTTCCGATCCATGTTCGAGCGCCAACCCCGCGAACGTTTCAACGTGCAACCCAGACAGCCCTCGCATCGGGCGCTGGCCGGCCCTGCTCCCTATGCAGCCCACAGCGTGAAGGGGGCATCGGTCGGCAGCACAGCGCCTGTGCGCACGCCAAACGGGCGACCCCAAGGCGTTCGTCCGGTGTTGGTGCTGCTGCACCGTTACGTCGGCCTGGTGCTGGCGCTCTTCCTGCTCATCTCCGGTCTCACGGGCGCCGTGCTGGTCTGGTACGACGAGCTGGACGCCACCGTCAACGCCTCGATGATGAAAATCACGCCCCCGGCGACAGGCCTAAAGCCCCTGGACCCCCTGGTCTTGCGCGAGCGCGTCACCGCTGCGTTTCCGCAAGCCTGGGTGGACAGCGTTCGCTTGAAAGCAGCGCCAAGCCGCAGCCAGATGTTCGGGTTGTCGCCCGCGCTGGGGCCGGGCGGCCAGCCCACCCCTGCGCTGGCCCACGACGAGGTCTACGTCCACCCCTACACCGGTGAGATCCTGGGCATGCGCAAATGGGGCGACCTGGGCCAGGGCCCAACCAACCTTCTGCCCTTTCTTTACCGGCTGCACTTCTCGCTGGCCCTGGGCACGATCGGCACGTGGGCCTTCGGCATCGTGGCAGTGCTGTGGGTGCTCGATTGCTTCGTCGGGGCTTGGCTGACTTTCCCGGCCTCGGCACGGCCACGCAAGTCGCTGCCCCGCTTTGAAGCCGCGCCGCGCCCGCAGTGGCTCGCGCGGTGGTGGCGCACCGCTTGGCAGGTGCGCTGGGGCGGCGGTGCCTTCAAGCTCAATCACGACCTGCACCGGGCCGGTGGCTTGTGGCCCTGGGCCTTGTTGCTCGTGGTGGCCTGGAGTTCGGTGGCCTTCAACCTTTACAAAGAGGTTTACCGGCCGGTGATGAGCACTGTGCTTCCCTTCCAAGCCGATGTCCGGGGCCGCCTGCCCAAGGTCGATGTCCCCACCGCCGACCCAGCGCTGGGGTGGGCAGGCGCCCAGGCCAGCGCTCGCCAACACCTCGACGCGCTGGCGCAGGCCAAAGGCTTCACCATCGTCGAAGACAGCTACCTGCGTCACCTGCCTCAGTTCGGGGCCCTGCGCTTCGGCGTTCGCACCGACCGTGACCTGGGCCACTCCAGCCATGGCCAGACCTGGGTCATCGTCGATGCCCGAACCGGTGCTTTGTTGGGCAGCCACATTCCCACCGGGGAAACCTCGGGCGACACCCTCACCCGTTGGTTGATGACGCTGCACATGGGCCACCTCTGGGGGCTGCCCTATCGCGTGCTGCTGACGGCGGTCGGCCTCGGGGTCGCCATGCTGTCCGTCACCGGCGTCTGGATTTGGTGGAAAAAGCGCCAAGCTCGCTGCCTTGCCGCCGCACGGCAGCCCCAACGGGCAGCGGCACCCACGCCTGGCATTCGACCGAACACCCCACCCCGATGGGCACCGCCCTTCTTCTTTCGAAAGAAAGCCTCGACATGAGCCCTCCTCCTTCCCTCAAGCGCTCCGCCCTTTCCCGGGCGCCTACCGGCGCCTTGGTGAGCGCCTGGCGTGTCACCCTCGACCGGGCTCAGCGCACGCTCACCACGGGCTTGGCAGTGGCCTGCGCATGGGCGGTGCTGTGCCTGGCCTCACCCGCGACGGCGCAGGACGACACCGTGACCTCCATCTCGGTGGCCCGCCACCACGCCGAGCTGGTGCACGCCACCTATGAAGACACCCTCACCAGCGCCCGTGCGCTGCAAGCCGCCGTCAAAGCGCTCACCGCAGCGCCGTCTGCCGACGCTCTGTCGGCGGCACGCCAGGCTTGGCTTGCCGCACGCGAGCACTATGGCCAGACCGAGGCCTTCCGCTTCCACGGCGGCCCGATCGACAACGCCACCGGTCCTGAAGGGCGCCTCAATGCCTGGCCCATGGACGAGTCGCACGTTGATTACGTCGAAGGCAAGGCCACGGCCGGCTTGGTCAACAACCGCAAACAGGCCCTCACCAAGAAAGCGCTGGCCAGCCAGAACGAACGCGGTGGCGAGGAAAACGTCGCCACGGGTTGGCACGCGATCGAGTTCCTCCTGTGGGGTCAAGACCTTTCCGACACCGGCCCGGGCAACCGCAGCTTCGAAGACTTCGTGGACGGCAAGAAGTCCCACGCTGACCGCCGCCGCCAGTACCTCACCGTGGTGACCGAGCTGCTGATCGACGACCTCACCGGCCTCGTCAAGGCCTGGGCGCCGGGGCAGAAAACCAACCACCGCGCCCGGTTCGAGAAAGGCGGCGATGAGTCGCTGCGCAAGATGTTCGTCTCACTCGGGTCTTTGTCGCGCGGCGAGCTCGCCGGCGAACGGCTGGAAGTCGCCCTCGCCAGCCAGGACCAGGAAGACGAGCACAGCTGCTTTTCCGACAACACCCACCGCGACGCCGTGGCCAACGCCAAGGGCATCGAGAACGTGTGGTTGGGGCGATATGTCCGCGCCGACGGCCGCACGCTGCAAGGCCCTGGCCTGCGCGACCTGGTGGCTGCCCGCAACGCCGCCCTGGCCGACAAAGCCAGCCAGCAAATCGCAGCGTCGGTGAAGGCGGCCGAGGCCATTCCGGCGCCCTTTGATCGCGCCATCATCGAAGGCGCGCCGGGGCGCGAGGCCATCCGCCAGACCATCAGCAGCCTCACCGAGCAGGGCAAACAGCTCGTGGAAGCGGCCGCGGCGGTCGGCATCCGCAAACTGACGCTGGTGCAACCCTGATGACACCTCGCAGGCGCTGGGGATGGCGAGGTGGCTTGGCGGCCACCGCGCTCACCGCGGCCGGCCTGCTTCAAGCCGGCCCGGCCCCTGACGCGCTCGGCGAGCTGCCCGGTGGCGAGGCCACCGTGTGGGCCACGGGGCAAAACGCCTTCTCCCTGCCGGCGCCCACCTTGACCGATGCCGAGCGCACGCGCTTTGCCATCGGCAACTCCTTCTTCAAACGCAATTGGGTCGAAGCACCCGCGTCCACCCGCGCCCGCGATGGCCTAGGCCCGCACTTCATCGCCAAGTCGTGCGGCGCCTGCCATGCGCTGGATGGACGCGGCGCCCCGCCGGAGGCTCGCGCCAAGGCGCCTGCCGAGCAGCCCATGGCGTTGCTGCTGCGCCTGTCGGTGCCGGGCGCCGATGCGCACAACGGCCCACTGCCCGAGCCAATCTACGGAGAGCAGTTCAACAACGCCGCGATTGCCGGCGTGCAGCCCGAGGGTGACATCACGCTGAGGCACACGCCAGTGCGGGGCCGCTTTGCCGACGGCACGCCTTACACCCTGCAGCAGCCGCACTACGGCTTTCGGCACCTCAGCCATGGCCCGATGGCACGCGGGGTGATGGTCAGCCCCCGCATCGCCCCGCAGCTGATCGGCGTGGGCCTGCTAGAAGCCATCCCCGAAGCTGAGATTTTGCGCAACGCCGCCAACCAAAGCGCAGCCCCTGGGCCCGTGAAGGGCCAACCCAACCGGGTGTGGGACGCCATCGCAGGCCGGGAGATGATCGGCCGCTTCGGCTGGAAGGCCAACGTGGCCACACTGGCGCACCAGACCGCCGGCGCCTTCCTCGGCGACATCGGCATCACCTCGCGCGCGTTTCCAAAAGAGTCTTGCACCCCCACCCAAAAAGACTGCCTGGCCGCACCCTCAGGCGCCCAAGGCCAGCAACCCGAGATCGACGACAAAACGCTCAACGACGTGGTGTTCTACCAGTCGGTCTTGGCGCCCCCCGCGCGCCGCAACGCCCGCGACCCCCAGGTTCTCGACGGCCAGCGCCTCTTCGCCCAGGCCCAATGCACCGCCTGCCACAGGCCGTCCTACCCCACTGGCGACGCCCCCTTCCCCGAGCTCAGCAGCCCGGCCCTGAATAACCAGACCATCTGGCCCTACACCGACCTGCTGCTGCACGACATGGGCGACGCCCTGGCCGACCACCGCCCTGACTTCCAAGCCAATGGCCGGCAGTGGAAAACGCCGCCGCTGTGGGGCATCGGCCTGTTCAAAGACGTCAACGGCCACACCCGGCTGCTGCACGACGGCCGTGCCAACGGCGTGCTCGAAGCCATCCTGTGGCATGGCGGCGAGGCGCAAGCCAGTCAACGAGAGGTGCTCAAGATGAACCGTGCCGAACGCGATGCGTTGGTCAAGTTCGTGGAGTCGTTGTGACGCGCCGCCGCCCTGCACTGCTGATCATTGGCGGCCTGTTGTGGTGCACCGGCGCACAGGCCCAGCGCAACTGGGCCGAGGTGGCGGTGCCGGTCTACAACCCCGTGCATGCCATGCAAGGACTGCACAAAGCCTGGACCGCTCCGCGCGCACAAGAATTCGCCACGGCAGCCAGCGCGCTGAGCGCTGCGATGCACACGCACTGCACCCGCGCTGCGACGGCACAGCCCTCCTTCCAGGCGGTGCGCCAGTCCTGGCGCGAAGCCACCACCGCCTGGGAGCGACTGTCGGCCGTGCCCATCGGTCCCGTGATCGAGCGGCGCTCGCTGCGGCAAATCGACTTCACCCCCACCCGACCGGCGCTGATTGAAAAAGCGGTGGCAACGCAGCCGCAAGGCCCGGCAGCGATGCAGCGCATCGGCACGCCGGCCAAGGGCCTCCCCGCGCTGGAATGGCTGCTCTGGCGCCAACCCGCCGCGTCTGGCACGCCCGCATGTGCCTACGGCACCGAAGTGGCACGCGAGATCGACACAGAGGCCACCGCGTTGGACACGGCCTTTCGCGCTTTGGCGGAGCGCCCCACCGACGCCTGGGACGATGAAGCCGCGGTGGCTGGCATGAACGAGTTCATCAACCAGTGGGTCGGCGCCACTGAGCGGCTGCGCTGGGCCCACATGGAAAAACCCCTGCGCGCCGGCACCCCCAAAGACCTGCCACGCGCTGCCAGCGCCAGCACCGTGACCAGCTGGGCCGCACAGTGGGGCGCCGTGCGCTCGCTGGCCCGCTTTGAAGCCGAGGCCACACCCCGCCCAGGCGAAGGCCTGGTCCCCATCGAAACCTACCTGCGCAGTCGCGGCCACAACGCGTTGGCCGACCGGTGGGTGAACGCCGTGGCCACCGCCGACACCGACATGCAAGCGGCCACGCCGACGTCCAGGTCCAAGGTGCTGGCCGCGGCCAAAAGCCTCGCGGCCCTCAAGCGCCTGGCTGAAGACGAAGTGGCCCCAGCGCTGGATGTGCGCATCGGCTTTTCAGATGCCGACGGTGACTGAGCTCACCACCGTCTGGAGCCGGCGCCACTGGCTGGCTGCGGCCGGGTTGGCCACCGTCTCCACGTGCGCCTGGCCTGCGCAGCACAGCACCCGCACCCGCGCGCCACGTTGGGCCGCCGCCTGGCAACGCGACGACGGCCAGCACCAGATCGGTTGGCTGTCTTTGACGTCACACCGCACCCCGCCTGGCCTGCAGACTCTGTCGGCCATCGACGTTCCCACCCGCGCCCATGGCCTGTGCCTCGACCCCCAGGGCCGCCTGCTGGCCGCCGCCCGCCGACCCGGTGACTGGCTCCTGCGCTGGTCGCCCGGCCAAGCGCCCCAGTGGCATTGGCTGCGCCCGGATCGCAGCCTCAACGGCCACCTCCTCACCAGCCCCGACGGCAGGTGGCTCCTGAGCACCGAAACCGACCTGGACACCGGCGCTGGCTGGGTGAGCCTGCGCGATGCGCACACCTTGGCGCTGCAAAGCGAGTGGCCCACCCACGGCCAAGACCCGCATCAACTGGTGTGGGACCGCCTTCAGCCTGGCTGTGTGATGGTGGCCAACGGCGGCATCACCACCCGCCCTGAAACCGGCCGCGCCAAGGTCGACCTGGCACACATGGACTCGTCCCTCATCCGCCTGAACCTCCACAGCGGTCAGGTCGAAGGCCAGTGGCGCCTGGACGACCCCCACCTGAGCCTGCGTCACCTGGCCTGGAATGCTTCGCACCTGGGGATCGCGCTGCAAGCCGAGCACGCAGACCGGGTCCAACGTGACGCTGCGCCTGTCTTTGCCGTGTTCAACGGGCACTCAATTCAGTCGCAAGCCACAGGGGGTTCGCTGTCGGGCTATGGGGGTGACGTGGCGGCCGTGGGGGCGGGCTTTGCCGTGGGCTGCCCCCGTGCGGGCGGTGTGGCCTGGTTTGACGGGCTCGGCGACCTGAACAGCTTCACACCGTTGGCCGAGGCCTGCGCGTTGGCCAGCGACCTGCATGGAAACTGCTGGGCGGCAGGGCATTTGACGGTGGCCCAGGGCGGCATGCTTGCCCGGACGCGAGGCACGCTGAGGGGAAGCTGGCGGTTGCCAGACGGCCTGCGCCTCGACAATCACTGGTTGGCCGTGCCTGGTTCGCAGGCGTGAAGGCTTTCGGCATGCGAACACGCCGTGCACTGCCTCGTGCAACAGCGCGAACAAGGGGTTGCCCGTGAGCAGAAACGCCAGGGCGCACGACAACACGATGGCCCAATGGCCGCCATGGGACGCGCCCCACGACAAACCGGCGCTGGCCACCAACGCTGCGGCGAGCGGGTGCACCGCGCCTTGGTCGAGCACCAGCCGATAGCGCGGCGCACCGGCGTTGAGTCGCTCGGTGGCCAGGGCGGCGAAGCGGGCGGGCTGACTGCGCAACAGCGCCTGCAGCAAACCGGCGATGAAGGGCTGGGTGAGCTTTTCGCCGCACAGGTCGGTGGTGCCCGTGCGGCCGAGGAACTCCCGCAGCGGCGCTTGCCCACTCCAGCCTGCCACCCGCACCCAGTCGCCCAAGGCGTAGCGGTACAGGCCGGCGCCATTGCTCAGGATGGGCTCGTAGACGCCACGGGTCTGCAGGCCCTCCAGGCCATGGACCTGGCCATCGACCGCGCGAAATTCGACATACCCCGCCTCGACCGCGAGCACTGGAAACGGCAGGTCGTGCAGCGGCAAGGAAATCAAGCCCTCCGTGGCCAGCAGCCCTTTGCCCTGGACCCAAACCTGGGGAAACCACTCGCGCAACTCGCGGGCAGGCGCGGCAGCGCTGGCCTGGTCCCAGCAGCCGATCACGCACAGCCCCGGCCACAGCCGCGCGAAGTCCGGCTCCGGCATGGCCAGCACTTCGGCCACCCACCGCGCCCGCTCGGGCGTGCACAGATCGGCGGCCGACAAGCTGCGCGCCAGCGCGGCGCCCTCTTCCCGGACATGGCGCATCAAGGTGGTCCAAAAGGTCGGCGACCAGACCGAGACCATGCGAAAGTCCTCGCAGGCCAGCAGATGGTGCAGCGTGCGTTGGCGCCAGGTGGCGAAGTCGGTGCAGCGCGCCAAGTCCAGCGGGACGGCCAAGGACTGCAGGATCAACGCGCCCACTCCGGAGCCGAAATACGCGGCATCGCTCGGCAGGCCGATGGGCAGACCGCCAACCGTGTGCCGCCCCGCAGGACGACCCGCTGGCGACAGCGACCAGTACATGCGTCCCTGCGCCAGTGCGGGCCGCGCCTGGCACAGGTCGTCGAGCCAGGCATGCAGGCCGCTTCGGAACTCCTGCATGGCGCTGTCGGTGCAGGGGATGTGCTTGCAGCCGCCGGTGCTGCCCCCGGTCTCCTCAAAGGCCAGCACGGGTTTAACCGTCAACACACCGGCTCGCCCTTGCGCGGCGCGCTCGATCCAGGGGGCAACGCTTCGTGCCCGCGCACCGGCACCTGCGCAGCGTAGTCGCCGCTGTCACGCATGCCGGCAAAACCATGCGCGCGACCGAACTCGGTGTCCTGATTGCGGCGCAGCAATGCAGCGAGGTGCGCCTGCTGCACCGCGCCGGCCTGCTGGCAACGGGCCCGCAGTCGGTCGGCCGCGCCCTGCACCGCCGTGGACCAACGTGGCGCCATGTTCCTCAGCGCTCCGCCATCGCTGGCGATGCGCCGGCCATGACAGGCAGGCCGCGGCGAAACTCTCGCAGCGCCAGCGCCAGCAGGTTGGCCTCAGACAGCTCGCACCAGCAAACCAGTTCGTCGCCCTCAAGGTGGCCCGGGTTGCGTTGCAGAAAATACGCCACCTCGGGCTTGTTCTGCAACGGGGGCCGAATGGCGGCCCACTGCGGACGCAGCCGAGTGCCCTGCCCGCGCATGCGCAGCACCCCGGCAGCGGGGTCGTAGAACGCCCCGAAGCGCTCGCGGGCCACTGCGCCCATGAGCGTTTGCACCGGTGCCGGCGTGGTGCGTTCAGGGTGCGGAAAATAGTCGCGGGCGAACAGCGACAGGTAGCGGTAAGTGCGCTGGCCTTTGGAGATCAGCAGCCAATACAGGGGCTGAGCGGGGCGCTGGCGCTTGAGCGTGCCGGCGAAGGCACAGAAGGCTTGTGCCAACACATTCGTGCCCCAGTGGTCGTGGTGAACGATGGTGTCGCCGGAGAAAACGCCTCGTGCCGCACCAGCGTCGGCTTCGACATCGAATACCTCGATGGTGGAAAACCCCTGCAGCAGGCCACCTTCACGCAACTCGATCACATGGCTTTTGCGCGCCAGGTCAGCGGCAAACAGCGCAGGCGAGCCGCCGCTGTAACAACGGTCAAAGAGCGCGAACATGGACGCCTGGTCCGCGGCCGACAATGCCGCTCGTTCACGAATTTGGGCGCTGATTGGGGGCATAAAGTGGGGAACGGAGACAGTAGACGAGGTAGCCTGCCACGCACACGTTGACCGCTTGCGTCAGGGCCAAAATCAAAGCGTGACGAGGGTCGTCGGGCACGAAGTAGATGGCCCCGTCGCCCTGGGTGTGGAAATGCAGTTGCATGTAGGCGGCAAAACAGATCTCCGGGATGAAAAGCAAGGCGGTGAACGCCACATGCCAAGCCACGACGCGATCGATCGCCAAGGCGCCTGCCCCGTGCTGCCGCCGCCAGTGCACACACCACAGGCCCAGCCCCACCCCCGCCACCGCGTCGTGGGCGATGCCGTAGGCTGGCAACCAGTTGTGCCAGTGATAAAGCATGGCGCTCTCGAGGGCAACCCGTGCTCCCATCCACACCAGCAAGGCTTGAAACGGGCGGTGCAACGGCGGGGCGATGCGAGCGTCGGTCAACAACACCGCAGGCAGCACGAGCCAGAACAACAAGGCGTGCGCCAGCCACAAGCTTTTGGCCCAGGCAATGTCGCCACCGATGATTTGCAGCTGGTTCTGCAGCGCGTAGAACGCCACTGACACAGTCCACGCCGTGCCCTCGCACAGCCACACGGCGCGCCGCTGTCGAACCTCAGAGCGTGATCTCGACATGTCGTTCCTCAACGGTTTAGGGCGGCCCCATGCCGGCCAGCAGGGCCTGCCGCCAAGCCACGATGTGCGGCCCCAGCAAATCGGCCGACGTGCTCAACAGGGTCTGCCCGCTGGGCCGACGGCGTCGGCTTTGCAGCGCGAGCATGCGCATGTCCTGCCGGATGATCCACTGCGACAAGGGCTTGAAGAACAGGCGCACCCCCGCGCCCAACCAGGGCCAGCGTGGACGGAACGACACCGTGGTGTGGACCAGGGTCTGGTCTTCCTCGACCGGCGTGCACACCGAGGTGATGCGATAGCTCAACCCACTGGGGAAGTCGTAGCTGACCTCGCTCGTGTGGGGCGCAACGAAGCGGTCGACGTGGCGCATCCCGCCCTGCCGCGGCGCCAGGAGCCACCACACCGCACTGGCCTTGCGTGGCTCGTTGAAGTAAGCCGCCTCGGCGCCGTCATCGTTGCGGCGAACCTGGCAGCGCACCACCTCCGCCGTGGGCGCGCGAAACCAGTGGCGGTGCACGAACGTGGCGTGTGGGCAATCGAGGAAATTTTCCAGGCAGGCCACCACGCCGGCCTGAAATTGGCTGCGCAGGCGGAAGTGGGTCCAGCCAGCTTCTTCCATTTCGGGCAAGCGACGAGGTCGCTCGGTCACCCCCGAAGCAGCGCCAAAGCGCGCCCACACCAGCCCGTCTTGTTCGAGGCAAGGCAGGCTGGGCAGGCGACAGCGCGGCCAGGCGTCGGGCTGGTGGCGCAGGGCCGGCAGGTCGGCGATGTCACCTTGGGCGCGGTAGGCTCAACCGTGGTACGGGCACTGCAGGCTGTCGCCCACCACCTGCCCTTCAGACAAGGGCGCGCCGCGATGCAGGCAGCGGTCTTCCAACACGCCCGGCACCCCGCCCTGGCCCCGAAACACGACCCAGTCGTTCCCCAAGGCCCGCACTGGCAAGGGTTTGCGTCCGAGCGAACGACTCTCGCACAGGGCATACCAGCCGGCCGGCTGGGCGGCGATTTGGGCGGGGGTTACGCTGACTCTGCGGGCAGGGCCGTGCCACCCGTGCGAAGAAAAACGCGATTCATGCCCTGAAGTGTGCCGTGGATGAGCCGGGCTGACGAGCGCACCAAAGCACCACCTCGGCCTGCGTGCATGGGCCACCCACAGGGTTTTCACGGTCGCGACTTCCACGTTCGCTCGCGCCCCGATGGCCGTGGGGTGCGCCAAAGTCCCCGTCGTCTTCAAACGAGGCGATGCGCCTGTGGGTGCAGGCTCCTGGCGAAACCAAACCGGTGATCGGCGCGGAAGTTCGGCCAGGGCGGAGCGTTCAGGGCTTGGGCACCTGATGCCGAGGCATGGCCACTGCGTTGGTCAGCGCTTTGCCACGCCAGATGCCAGAAGCTGCGGGCGGGCTTTCTGCCGGTCTACCTTTTTGCAATGTCAGCCACTGTGAGCTGTTGTGCACGCATGATGTTTCGAATCTGTGCAATCGCTTCCAAACGGGGCCCTTGCTCCAAGTTGAACGCCTCTTGCTTCAGCGTTGCGAGGCGTTTCTCAGTTTCTGCGATCAAAGCCTTCAGCTCAGCCAGCGTAGGCTCCCGCTGCGGCTTCACCCAGCCGCTGGGTTGTTCGTCAGTGGTCATTTCGTATTGCATTGCTTGTGGGTGCTTTCTCTGTTCGTTGAGTTTGCTGGTGCGAACGCACAGCGTCGGCGCCATCGCGCAACCCTTCACCTTGTGGCGCGTCGTGGGGTCTTCTGCTCGACCAGGAGCGCCGGGCGTGCCCAAAAGACCATGGCGAGGGTGCCGCCAGCCCCCAGCGCCCGTTCGACGCTCCTGCGGCGATGGAGACAGCTGCGCGGTGGGTTCGCATGTTCAGGCCGATCATCCTACCTGCTCGCCCGCGAGTGAGCACCGGCCAGGCCAAAGATCCTGGTGAGGTGGCCGGGTTTGATCGAGGTCCGAACCAGGAAACCGCTCGGCGCGGCAAGGGCGGGCCTCGTGCCCTACCATCTGCGGGCCCTCACACTTCAACGCACCCATGCCGCCACCCACCATTGCAGCCTGCCCTGCGCCCACCGGCTCGCCTTACCGCCACCTGGTGGTCCTCGGGCTGGCATGCTCAGTTCTGCTCTCGGGCTGCGCGCATGCGCAAGGCTGCGACAGCCCTCATGCAGCCTCGCCGCAATTTGACAAAGACAACTGCACGTTTCTCAACCCGCCCAACCCGCACGCCGAGCCGAACAACAGCAGCTGGCAAATCTGGTGGCGGATCCTGACCGAGAAAAAGCAGGGCACCGTGCCCGTGGACCCGATCCCCGTGCGCACCCTGGACCGAGCGGCCTTGGACAAGCTGGATCCCCTGGCCAGCCATGTGGTCCGCTTGGGGCACTCCTCGCACCTGTTGAAACTGCGCGGGGCGTTCTGGCTGATTGATCCCATGTTCGGGGACCGGGCGTCGCCGGTGTCGTTTGCCGGCCCCCAGCGCTTCCACCCACCCCCGCTGGCCCTGGCCGACGTGCCACCCATCGAGGGGCTGATCCTGTCACACGACCACTACGATCACCTCGACGTGATGACCATTGAAGCCTTGAAAGACCGGGTGAAGCGTTACTATGTGCCCCTGGGCGTTGGCGAGCGGCTCGAAGGTTGGGGCATCCCGCGTGAGCGCATCCAGGAGATGGACTGGTGGCAGGAGGCTCGCGCGGGCGAGGTCACCCTCACCGCGGCACCCGCGCACCATTTCTCCGGGCGCACCCTGTGGGACCGCAACAGCACGCTGTGGGCCTCCTGGGCCATCAACGTGGCCGGCACCGAACGCATCTTCTACAGCGGCGACACTGGCTACCACCCGACGTTCCGCGAGATCGGCCAGCGGCTCGGGCCGTTCAACCTGGCGCTGATGGAAAACGGCGCCTACAACCTGCGCGACTGGCCGCAGTCCCACATGGCGCCGGAAGAAACCGTGCGGGCTTTCCAGGAAGTGGGGGCAGGCACGCTGTACCTGGTGCACAACAGCACCTTCGACTTGGCTTTCCACCCGTGGCGGGAGCCGCTGGACCGGGTGGCCAATCTGGCCGAGAAGGCCGGGCTCAACCTGGCCACGCCCGTGATCGGGGAAGTTTTCACCCTGGGGCAACCACGCACCAACGAGCGTTGGTGGAAAGACCTGCGGTGAAGAATGGCGCGCTTCGTTTCTTCTATGTGGTTCAACGCAGGGCGTTGGACCACAGGGCATTGACGCCCGTCACCTGGGTTCGCGGCAAAACAGATTGGGCGCGGCAGCAAGGCGCTGCCGCGGGTCGATGACAGACAGTGTCCCCTCGCTGCTCAGCACAAACAGTCGCGTGCCATCCTTGGCGAAGCGCAGCTGCACCGGCCCGCTGGGCAGCGGGTACTGGCCGAGCGTGTTACCACTGTCGAGGTTGCCGATGCGTACCGCTGCTTCCCCGGCCATCGCCACCGCCACCAGGTGGCGTCCCTGGCTGTCGCGGACCGCGGTGAAGTCCACACCGCGCTGCGATTCACAGAACGACCAGATTGCCTTCGCGTACAAGTTTTGGATGTCCATCTCGAGCACTTCAAACCGGGACAAGGCCAGGAGCCTGTCGGGCGAGGTCGGATGCGGCATCGCGCGATAGATGCGGGTGGAGGGAATCTCGTAATCGAGCTGTTCCAGCGTCGAAGCATCGTAGGTCTCGACCTGCATGTCGTCGACACTGTGGACGAAGACCTGGGTGCCGTCCGCGCTGAACCACATCGGCAACGGCAAGTCCACCGGCGATCTGATGCTCGTCTTCAGCGGCCAGGTCTTGAGCACCGTCCAACTCTGCAGGTCGATCACCGAGATACTGCGGTCGATGGTGCTGTGCACCCAGGCACGCGAACGGTCCGGGCTGACGATGATGGCCTGCGGTGCCTGGCCCACCTCCATGGAGCGCACCACGGCACCGGTGCGCAGGTCCACCTGTGACACCGAGCGGGAAGATGTCATGGCCGTCACCAACGCCTGTTCTGGCGGACCCTCGCCAAGCAGGACCACGCCCGCGACGCCCCGACCGCATATGGGCGGCCGGCATGCACTGCCCATGAAGTCATGCGCTGCCCGTGACTTGGGCGCGGGCGGCACGGGGGGACCCTTCACCGTTCTCAGCACCCGCCCCGTGGCCACATCAATCACGGTGACTTGGTTCAAAGCCCGGTCGGCCACCACGACCTGCTGCTCATCGCCAGACAGTGCCATGGCGACGCTCGACTTTCCGACGGGCAACACCCTCCCCTTTGCCTGCTCAAACCCTACGGGCTCCGGCAATTGAAGGGCCTCTTGGGCCGCCGCGCGCTCGGCCTTTGCCTCGCTCTCGACCGCCTCTTTTTTCTGGCGGTCAACGCCACGCTCTTTGTCCCACTCGCTTCGCGCGTTCTCCAGTTCGGGCGTGACACCGCTGGGCAGCGCCCACCAGACAGCCGCCAAGATCAGCCCACTGCTGAGTGCGATGCGCAGAAGGTGCGCCACGCGCCGCTGCGAAGCCGCGCCACCGATGCCCAAACCCATCGCTGCTCCGGCCAGCAGGCCGCCGATGTGCGCGGCCTGATCGATGCCACCGACGAAGAAGCCCAGGCCGATGTTGAGGGCGATGACCTGCAACAGTCCCTTGCCGCTGACCTGCTCCTCCGGCTCCAGCGTTCGTGCATCCAGCGCCTGCTGCAGTGCCAACACAGCCAGGGCGCCGCACAACGCCATGATGGCGCCCGAGGCGCCCGCGCTGACGATGAGGTTAATTTGAGGCGTGTCGACGAAGCCGAACGGCGTGTAGCGCGACACCGAAGAGACCATGTGGTGCGCTGCCCACCACGCGCTGACAAAACTGGCCGCAACACCTCCACACATAAAAATCGCCAGCAGGCCCTCCACCTTGAAATGGCGACCGGCCTGCACACCCATGGCCGCCAGCATCGCCATGTTGGCCAACAGGTGGACGATCCCCGCATGCACAAACAGACTGGTGTAGAGACGCCATGGCTGGTCGATCAGCGTCAGCAAGGCCAAATTGCCGCCATGCTCCAGCAGGTCGGCTGGCTCGGGACTCACCGCGGATGCGCCGTTCGAAAACTGCCACAGGAAAACAAAGACGCTGGCGATGATCAGCAGCGCCGTGGCAATGATGGGAAAACGGGGTAGGGGTGCGGAAGTGCTCATGAGAAAAGGCAGAGGCAATGCAGGCGCCGAATTGTCTCCCGTGATCAGCCACGCGCCTGCCCCTCGTTCCGGGGGCACCAACCCTTTAATTCTCAGAGTGTGCAGCGGCCTCGGGAGCTGGCTGTGCATCGACGGTGGGCTCAGTGCAGCTCAGGGGACTGCAGCGCAAATTGGTAGTGAGCGTGATCAGTGGATTGCCGTTGCCGCCTGACGCTCGGAACTGATGGCACTGGTGTAAAGCTCGGAGGGAAGACGCCAGAGCAACGCTCCACTCCATGCGGGAAATCGGCTTGGGCTACGCTTGCGCTATGCAATCCATGTCTGGTTATTTCTCGATTTGCCTGAGCGCCTGCGCAGCGCTGATGGTGGGCTGCGCCACCGAGCCCACCTCGGTGCCAGCCCGCCCCGATGCTGTGCGTGCGCGCATTGCCGCGCTGCTGCCAGCCACTGTGGCCGACCGGCCCGGGTGGGCGCTCGACATCTACGCTGCCTTTGACGCCTTGCGCATTGAGCCGAGTGTCGCCAACATTTGTTCGGTGCTGGCCGTGACGGAGCAGGAGTCGACCTATCGGGTGGACCCTCCAGTGGCCGGTTTGGGCAGAATTGCGCGCGAGGAAATCGACCGCCGCGCCGAGCGTGTGGGCGTTCCGCGGTTGCTGGTTCAGGCGGCGTTGCAGGCGCGCTCGCCCGACAGCCGAACCTGGAGCGAGCGGATCGACGCGGCGCGCACCGAGAAAGAGTTGAGCAACCTGTTCGAGGAGCTGATCGACCAGGTGCCACTCGGGCAGCGGCTCTTGGCCGGCTACAACCCGGTGCACACCGGTGGGCCGATGCAGGTCAGCATCGACTATGCGCAAGCGCACGCCAAGAACCACACCTATCCGTACCGGGTGGTCGGATCGATCCGCGATGAAGTCTTCACCCGTCGCGGTGGCCTGTATTTCGGCATCGCCCACCTGCTCGGCTACCCGGCGGCGTACGACCAGCCGATCTACCGGTTCGCGGATTTCAACGCCGGACAGTACGCCAGTCGCAACGCCGCGTTCCAGCGTGCGGTGGGCTTACTGACCGGCACCACGCTCGACCTTGACGGCGACCTGGTCGCTCACGGCAGCGGGGCTGACAAACCCGGCGCCACCGAGGCCGCTGTTCGCTCGCTGGGGCCGCGCTTGCGCATGAACGACAGCGAAATCCGGCGCGCGCTGGAGTCAGCAGACCGTGCCTCGTTCGAAGAGACGCGGCTGTGGAGCCGCGTCTTTGAGCTGGGCGACGCGGCGGCAAAACGGCCTCTGCCTCGGGCCGTGGTTCCGCGCATCCAACTCAAGAGCCCCAAGATCACCCGCTCACTGACCACCGAGTGGTTCGCGCGCCGTGTCGATGAGCGGTACCAGCGTTGCCAGGCGAAAGAGGTCTGAGCTGGGTCCCCACCGTGGCTTTCGCCTACGAAGCTTTCGCGATCTTTTCGGTGGCCCGGGCTTCTTCGTTCCCGGTGGCCTGCAGCTCGGGCTGCTCGGTCGCGGCGTCCGGTTCGTAGCTGAGGCTGATGAAGACCGGAAAGTGGTCTGACCCAAAATAGGCCAGCCGCTTGAACTCGATCAATCGAAAATGGTTCGAATGAAAGAAGTGGTCCAGCGGAAAGCGCATGAACGGCAAGTTGGCATGGAAGGTGTTGAAGAAGCCGCGCCCGATGCGCGGGTCCAGCAAGCCGCTGATGTTTTGGAAGAGGTAGTTCGTTCGTGACCAAGCCACGTCGTTCAGATCGCCCATCACGATCACCGGTATCTCTTTGGGTTTGAGTTTTTTGCCGACCAGCAGCAGTTCTGCATCTCGATCCGTCGAGCTTTCATCCTCGGTCGGAAAGGGCGGCCGGGGATGCATGCAGTGCAGTTCGACCCGTTGGCCGGACGGCAGCGCGACGCTTGCGTGAATCGACGGGATGTCGTCCTGGATCAGGAACTTCACCTCTGGGTCGATCAGTTCCAGCCTGGAATAAAGCAGCATGCCATAGGTGTTGGCTTGCGGCTGGTGAACCTTGTACGGGTGCGTGCGTTCGAGGTCGCGCAGCTGATCCTGCCACCAAGCGTCGCACTCCACCGTGAGGATGACGTCGGGATCGGCGTGTCGAATGATCTCGCGCAGTCGGTCCGCGCCACGGCTTTTCATCAGCACGTTGGCCGTCAGCAGGCTGAGGCTGGACTCTTTCTTCGGGTCCTGGCTCTTTTGCACCTGTTTTTTGGCGAACGGAAAGTACGGGAACATCATGTGGCCCTGATGCAGCAGGCTCGCGCTCAACGCGATGATGAATAGGCCTCCGGCGACGTCCACAGTGTCCGTGGTCACGCAGTACGCGATCAAGACTGCGACGCTGACGACAACGATCTGAACGCGCGGAAAGTCGAACATCCTGATCCACCATGCGTCCTTGCGAAGCACAGGGATGGCGGTTGCCACCACCATCAGCCAGCCGATCGCCAACAGGGTGAGATTCATTCCCACTCAATCGTCGCCGGCGGCTTGCTCGACACGTCGTACGTCACCCGGTTGATGCCGCGCACCTCGTTGATGATGCGCCCCGACACCCGTTTGAGCAGTGCATACGGCAGCTCGGCCCAGTCGGCGGTCATGAAGTCGCTGGTTTGCACGGCGCGCAAGGCGACGACGTAGTCGTAGGTGCGGCCGTCACCCATCACGCCGACGCTCTTGACGGGCAGGAACACAGCGAAGGCCTGGCTGGTGAGTTCATACCAGTTTTTGCCAGTGGCCGGGTCCAGCGTGGCGCGCAGCTCTTCGATGAAGATGGCATCTGCCCGGCGCAGCAGCTCGGCATACTCGGCCTTGACCTCGCCCAAGATGCGCACGCCCAGGCCTGGGCCAGGGAAGGGATGGCGGTAAACCATTTCGGGCGGCAGGCCCAAGGCCACACCGAGTTCACGCACTTCGTCTTTGAACAGCTCGCGCAAAGGCTCCAGCAGCTTCAAGCCGAGCGTCTCCGGCAGGCCGCCGACGTTGTGATGGCTCTTGATGGTGGTGGCCTTCTTGTTCGAGCCGCCGCTTTCGATCACGTCGGGGTAGATGGTGCCCTGGGCCAGCCAGCGCGCCGACTTGAGTTGTGAGGCCTGGGCCTGGAACACTTCGACGAATTCGCGGCCGATGATCTTGCGCTTGGCCTCCGGATCGGTCACGCCTTTCAAGTGGCCGAGGAACTGCTCGCTGGCATCGACATGCACGACCTTGGCCTGCAGGCGGCCGACGAACATCTCCATCACCATGCGGCCCTCGTTGAGGCGCAACAGGCCGTGGTCGACGAACACGCAGATCAGCTGGTCGCCGATGGCGCGGTGGATCAAGGCGGCGGCCACACTGGAGTCGACGCCGCCCGAAAGACCCAGAATCACCTCTTCATCACCCACCTGTTCGCGGATGCGGGCCACGGCCTCTTCAACGTAGTCGCCCATCACCCAGTCGGCTTTGGCCTTGGCGATGTCGAGCACGAAGCGCTCGAGCAAGGCGCGGCCCTGCACGGTGTGGGTGACCTCAGGGTGGAACTGCACACCGTAGTAGCCGCGCGACTCGTCGGCGATGCCGGCGATGGGGCAGCTGGGGGTCGAGGCCATCAGTTTGAAGCCCGGGGGCAGCGCGGTGACTTTGTCGCCATGGCTCATCCAGACCTTCATCATTCCGTGGCCTTCCGGCGTTTGGAAATCTTCGATGTCTTTGAGCAAGGCGGTGTGGCCATGGGCGCGGACCTCGGCATAGCCGAACTCGCGGTGGGTGCTGGGCTCGACGTGGCCGCCCTGCTGCACCGTCATCGTGAACATGCCGTAGCAGATGCCCAGCACCGGCACCTTCAGGTCCCAGACGGCCTGGGGCGCGCGCAGGTCCTGCGCCTCGTAGGTGGAAGCGTGGCTGCCGGACAGGATGATGCCCTTGGGGGCGAACTCGCGAATGAACGCGTCGCTGACGTCGCAAGGGTGGATCTCGCAGAACACATGCGCCTCGCGCACCCGGCGGGCAATCAGCTGGGTGACTTGGGAGCCGAAGTCGAGGATGAGGATTTTGTCGTGCATGGAAAACTCGCGAGGAACTGCAAACTTGGTAAGAAGACCGGTGCATCACCGCGCCGGACACATCAACGACCGCCTGTGGGCCGGCTCAACCGCGGTGCCAGGCCGGCTGCCCGCCCGCCCAAGTGGCGCGCTTGCGGAAATGCCGCACGGCCAGCACGGCGGCCACCGCCTGCAATGCGGCGCACAAGAAAAACGGGGCACCCAGACGCCAGTCGCTGGGCGGCAGGTCGGACACCGCCGTCAAGACCGGGCCGCCGATCAGCGGTGCAACAACCAGCATGAGGCTGTTGAGCGACGACACCGCGCCGAGCGTCTGGCCTTGGTTCTGGGCCTCGGCGGCATTCGAGAAAATGCTCTGCAAAGCCGACGCCGCAGAGAAACCGAGCAAGTTGAGCCCGATCACGGCGTACATCATCCAACCCTGGATGGCCAGGCCCCACAGCAAAAACGCCAGGCTGCCCGAGACCAGGCCAATCACCGCCACTTGAGGCGCCCCCCAGCGCTTGAGCAAGCGCCGCAGCAAGACGCCTTGCACCAAGGCGGAGACGACGCCCACGGTGAACAAGGACCAACCATTCTCGGCCGGGCCCCACTGGAAACGGAACTGGGTGTACAGCACCCAGGTGGAATGCAGGATGAACTGGGCCAGTGACGACAGCGCCAACACCCCCACCAGCCAGCCCACTCCGCGCAGGTTGGACAAGGCTTTCAGGGCGGTGAACGGGTTGGCGCGCCACCAGGCCACCGGCCGGCGGCGCTCAGGGGGCAGCGACTCGGGCAGCACCGCAATGCCGTAGACGAGGTTGATCAGCGACAAGCCGCCGGCCACCCAGAACGGCCAGTGCAGGTCGAACTGCGCCAGGAATCCCCCCAAGGCTGGGCCCAGGGTGAAACCCAGGCCGAACATGGCGCCCAGCAGGCCGAAGCGCTTGGCCCGGTCTTGGGGGGCGGTGATGTCGGCCACGTAGGCGTTGGCCGCGGCCGCGTTGGCCTGCAGGGCCCCGCCCAGCGCCCGCACGAACACGAGCATCCACAGGCTGCTGGCCAGCGCGGTGGCAAAAAAGCTCAGCGCGAAGCCGCAAAAACCGATCAACAACACCGGGCGCCGGCCGTACCGGTCGCTCAGCCCCCCCAGCAGGCTCGAGCCGAAGAAGTTGGCCAGGCCGAACGCCACCGCGGCCACTGCCGTCCACAGGGCCTGCTCCGGCTTGGACTCGGTGAAAGTGCCCACCAGCGCCGGCAGCACCGGCACGATCAGACCGATCGACATCATGTCGATCAGCACAGTGATCATGATGAAGCGCATGGCCGCAGCCCGGGGCGCCGGTGGGGTGGAAACGTCCATGGGGAGGAGTCAGTCGGGGTGCGCAGGCTCGACCAGCGTCACTCGAGCCGGTAGTTGGGCGCCTCTTTGGTGATCTGAACGTCGTGGACGTGGCTCTCGCGGATGCCGGCCGAGGTGATCTCGACGAACTCGGCCTTGGCGTGCAGCTCGTCGATGGTGGCGCTGCCGCAGTAGCCCATGGCCGCCCGCAAGCCCCCCGCCATCTGGAACACGATGCTGACCATCGAGCCTTTGTAAGGCACCCGGCCTTCGATGCCTTCAGGCACGAGCTTGTCGGCGTTCGGGTTGGCGCCGGTGTTGTCTTGGAAGTAGCGGTCGGCGCTGCCCTGCTGCATGGCGCCGATCGAGCCCATGCCACGGTAGCTCTTGTAGCTGCGGCCTTGGAACAGCACGATCTCGCCGGGTGCCTCTTCGGTGCCGGCGAACATGCCGCCCATCATCACCGAGTGCGCACCCGCGGCGATGGCCTTGGCGATGTCGCCGGAGTAGCGGATGCCGCCGTCGGCGATCAAGGGCACGCCGGTGCCGGCCAGGGCACGGGCCACGTTGTCGATGGCCATGATCTGCGGCACGCCGACGCCCGCAACGATGCGGGTGGTGCAAATCGAGCCGGGGCCGATGCCGACCTTGACGCCGTCGGCACCGGCTTCGACCAGCGCCAGCGCGGCACTGCCGGTGGCGATGTTGCCGCCGATGACGTCGACCTGGGGATAGTTTTTCTTGACCCAGCGCACGCGCTCGATGACGCCGCTGCTGTGGCCGTGGGCGGTGTCGACGACGAGCACGTCCACGCCGGCACGGGCCAGCAGGTCGACCCGCTCCTCGGTCCCCTCACCCACGCCTACCGCCGCGCCGACCCGCAGCTTGCCGTGCGCGTCGCGGGCGGCATTGGGGAAGTTGGTTTGCTTGGTGATGTCTTTGACGGTGTACAGGCCGCGCAGCTCGAAGGCTTCGTTGACCACCACCACGCGCTCGAGCTTGTGCTTGTGCATCAACGCCTTGGCGTCGGCCAAACCGGCGTCTTCACCCACGGTGATCAGGCGCTCGCGCGGCGTCATGATGTCGCGCACGGGGATGTCGGTTCGGGTCTCGAAGCGCAAATCGCGCCCGGTCACGATGCCGACGACCTTGCCGTTCTCGATGATCGGAAAGCCGGAGATGCCATGCTGGCGCGACAGGTTGATCACGTCACGCACCGGCACCTGGGGCGAAATGGTGATCGGGTCGCGCAAGACGCCCGACTCGTACCGCTTCACCCGCGCCACTTCGAAAGCCTGCTTCTGCGGCGCCAAGTTCTTGTGCACGATGCCGATGCCGCCCTCTTGGGCGATGGCGATGGCCAGGCGGGCTTCGGTGACCGTGTCCATGGCCGCGGAGACCAGGGGCAGGTTGATGCGGATGTTGCGCGACAAGGCGGTCGCCAGAGACGTGTCACGGGGTAACACCTGGGAGAACGCGGGCACCAACAGAACATCGTCGAAGGTGAGCGCTTTTCCAAGAAGGCGCATGAGGGAGGCTCCAGACGCAAAAGCGGATTATAGGGACCTGCGCGCGCGGCCAGGCCTGAAGCGGCCAGAGGATGGCAGGGCGTGTCGGAGGACGGGCGAGGTGTGGTGACCTTGGAAGCACGGCCCACCAGCGAAAGGCCCGCTCGGCAACGCGGCAGGTGGATGGGTGGGGTGTGCTGGTGGCACAACGCCGCCCCGGGGCCTTTTGCCACCGGGATCCCCAAGGCAGCCCGTTCCCCCGGCTCAGAACCTCCCCGGGCGTGGCAAATGCACGTTCACAAAGGCAACACACGCCAGTCCGCGCCGCTAAACTGGCATTCGTTGATCACCCTGGGGGTTTGCCATGTCGCGTTTTGGCGGAATCACGCTGTTGGTTCTGGTTTTGGTGAGCGCTGCCTCGCCGGCCGCTGCGCAGTGGATGTGGCGCGACAAGACCAAAGACAACCAGGTGACCTACAGCGACCGCCCGCCGCCTGCCTACGTGCAGGACAAGGACATCGTCAAGCGGCCCAATGAATCGCGCCGCGTGGAAGCGGCTCCTGCGGCCGCCGCGCCGGCAGACCCCAGCGCCCCCAACGCGGCGACCGCCGCAAGCGCACCCAGCCTGGTCGACCCCCGGTTGGAAGCCAAGCGAAAAGAAGCTGAAAAGCAGGCAGCGGCGCAAAAGAAAAAGGACGAGGACCGGGTGGCTGCGGCCCGGGCCGACAACTGCGACCGTGCCCGCAAACACCTGCTCGGCCTGGACAATGGGCTCCGTGTCTCGCGCACCAACGCCAAGGGCGAACCTGAAGTTCTGGATGACAAAGGCCGCGAGGCTGAGGTCCGTCGCACCCGCGAGGTCATCGCCAGCGAGTGCAAGTGAGGCAGTGAAGCCGTGGGGTGGCATGACACGGGCCATGGCCTGTCGCCATGACCCCCCTCCCAGTCCGTCCTGGCCTCTCCCCGGCTGACCGGGCCCTCAGCCCGATCGCGGCACCACCACCCGATGCTTCCCGTGGCGCCGCTGGTGTTCGGCATGGCGCTCACGCCGCGCTTGCTTCGGGTCCACCCGCAGCGGCCGGTACAGCTCGACCCGGTCGCGGTCGCGCAGGCCCTGGTCCAGCGCACAGCGGCGGCCCCACACGCCGCAGGCCAGCGTCGACGCCACAGCCGCTCCGGCAGGCGGCGCCAACAGGTCCCGGACGTCCGGGTGCCGCTCGCCCAAGCCGCTGAGCGCCAGCGCCTGCGCCACCGTGCTGCCGGGTGGCAGTGACAGGCTCACCGACTCGGTCTGGCCGGCCTGCGGGCTGTACAGCACCTCCACCTGCAGCGGGGTCTCAGCGGGCGCCATGCACCGCCTCAGCGCGCTTGACGAACGCCTCGACGAACGTGTTGGCCACCCGTTCGAACATCGGGCTCAGCACCAACTCGAAGGCGCGTTGGCTGAACTCGTATTTCAAGTCGAATTCGACCTTGCAAGCCGAAGAAGGAGCGTCGCTGCCGGGCGACTGCAATGGAATGAAACGCCACAGGCCCTCCAGCTTCGAAAACGGCCCGTCGACCAGCGACACGGTCATCGAGCGGCCCGGATCGTGCACGTTGCGCGTGGTGAAGGTCTGCTTGACGCCGGCGTAGATCAGGTGCAATCGGGCAGTGACCGCCTCGGGTTCGCGCACCAAGACCTCCGCCCGCTGACACCAGGGCAGAAACTGCGGGTAGGCCTCGACATCGGCGACCAGATCGAACATCTCGCGGGCCGAGTACCACAGCAAAACTGATTTGTTGACATGCTTCATACAATGCCGTGATTCTATGAAGCCTTGGCGGCAGTGCCCGCCCTCACCATGTCCATTGCAGAAAACCGGCGTGCCCGGTTCGATTACCACATCACCGAACGCTTCGAAGCCGGCATGGTCCTGCAGGGGTGGGAGATCAAGGCCATCCGCGCTGGCCAGGTGCAGCTCACCGACGGCTACGTGGTGATCCGCGACGGCGAGCTGTTCCTCATCGGCTGCCGGGTGAACGCCCTGCGCAGCGCCTCGACGCACGTCAACCCGGAAGCCGACCGCACCCGCAAGCTGTTGATGCACAAGGAAGAGATCAAGCGGCTGATCGGCAAAGTGGAGCAAAAAGGCTTCACCCTGGTGCCGCTGGACCTGCACTACAAGGAAGGCCGCGTGAAGGCTGAAATCGCCTTGGCCAAGGGCAAGGCGGAGCACGACAAGCGCAACACCGAGAAAGAACGCGACTGGGACCGGGAAAAAGGCCGGTTGATGCGCCACAAGGTCTCGTCCAAGGCCTGAGGTGGTTGGGTCCCCGGCGCCGCCTGGGGGTCAGGGTGAAACCGAGCCCGCCTGTTGATCGGGTGCAGTGAATAGGCCAACGCGAAGGGCCAAAGGGAGGGTGGGCGTGCGGAGCCGCCTGGTGAACTGCCGAAGCCGCCCGCGGAGCAGCTCAAGCCCCTCCAACCGTCTGTGTGGGCAGCCCAGGCGCATGACCCCCAAAATCCGAAAGCTGTCTGCCGCCTGAAGGCCGGGGCTGACGGGTCAACGTCGGTCACCCGGCGCCCGCCGGAAGTCGCCCATCAGCGGCTGAATAGATCCTCGAAACACGGTTTTATCGCTGGATCCGGGCCGGCGGGGCCTCGACACACTCTCTTCCAATGCGCCGCACATCCGCTGTGGCCGCCTGTATGGACTGGGGGATGTGATGAGCCGACCGGAAATCTTGCTGATGGGCGCCATGGGCTACATCGGCTCGCGCCTGTACACCCACCTCACCGAGGCTGGGCATGCAGTGACCGGACTGGACCGGCGGGCCCCAGCCAACGGCCCGATCCGGGCGGTGGATTACCGCAGCCTCAACGGCATCGACCTGGCGCCCTTTGGGACCGTCATCTGGCTGGCGGGCCACTCGAGCGTGAAGATGGCCGTGGACGAGCCGGCCGAAGCCTTTGAGAACAACGTCTCCGGGCTGCTGCGCCTGGTGGGCCATCTGCAACCCTCGCAGCGCTTGATCTACGCGAGTTCGGCTTCGCTCTACTCGGGCAATGAAGCCCTGGACAGCATCACGACGGAAGAGACGATCGGGTTCCAGTACCAGAACGCCTATGACTTGTCGAAGTACGCCTTCGACAAGTTGATCTCCACCATTGGCAGCAATTTCTGCGGCCTGCGCTTTGGCACGGTGTGCGGCACCTCGACCCAGCAGCGCGACGAGCTGCTGCTGAACTCGATGGTCAAAAGCGCGGTGCAACACGGGGTGGTCAAAGTCTCCAACCAGCAGGCGAAGCGCTCGGTGTTGGGCATGGGCGACCTGGTGAGCACCATCGAGCGCATGTTGCAGGTGGTGCCGCCCTCGGGCTTTTACAACCTCGCCTCCTACAGCATGAGCATCGGTGAATTCGGCGATGCGGTGGCCGAGCAGCTCAACGCCCACGTGGTGGAGCTGTCAGGAACCGGCACCTACAACTTTTCGGTCGACTCCGCCAAGATCTGCAAGGCCCTCGACCGGCCCCTGACGACCCCGCTGTCGAGCCTGATCGCCGACATCGCCATTCACTACCGGAGCCAGTATGAGCGACATTTCGTCCACGCCTGACGCCTGCCTGGCCTGCGGCTCCAAAGACCTGCGTCGGCTGATCGACTTGGGCGTGCAGCCCCACGCCAACGACTTCTCGGAAAACGGCCAGCTGAAGTTCACGGAATCGCTGCGCCTGTGCGGCTGCCCGCATTGCGGCCATGCCCAGCAAGGCGTGTTCGTCAAGCCCGAGGTGCTGTTTGCGGACTACCACTACGCCAGTGGCACGAGCACCTCGTTGAAGCGCTATTTCGATCA
>JAZKHH010000046.1:75271-87378 GCA_040385465.1 Pseudomonadota bacterium
AACGTCTGCGCCCACACCCCCGACCCGCTCGACCTGTTGAGCGCAGCGGCCAAGGTGCTCAACCCCGACGGTGAAATCCATATCCAGACCTCGCAGGCGAACATGCTGTTCAACGGCGAGTTCGACACGATCTACCACGAGCACTACTCGTTTTTCAGCGCGCACTCCATGCAAGCCCTGGCCAAACGCGCCGGGCTGGTGCTGTGCCGCCTGAGCTTCCCGGACATCCACGGCACCAGCTTTCGCTTCGTGCTCAAGCGCATCGGCCATGCCGAGCCGAGCGTGACCGAGCGGCTGGACTACGAGCGGGTGCACGGCCTGCTCGACGGGCGTTGCTTCAAGCAGTTCAGCACCTTGGCCGAGAACCGCGTCGAGACCTACCGCAAGCACATGAAGCAGTGGCATGCGCAAAAACGCACCGTGGTGGGCGTGGGCGTGGCGGCCAAATCGGTGACCTTCTTCAATTACGCCGGGGTCTTTCCGGACCATGTGGTGGACGAAGCGCCGTTGAAAATCGGCCGCTTCCTGCCCGGCTCGAAGGTGCGGGTGACTGCCACCCCGGCAGTGGCCGACCTGCCGATGGGCACCATCTTCGTGATCGGCGCCTGGAACTTCTACGCCGAGCTGAAGGAAAAGATTTCCAAGATCCGCGGAGCCAAGGGCAAGGGCGACGCCTACGTGCGCTACCTGCCGGAGCTGGAGATCCAGGAATGCTGACCAACCTGATCTGTCACATCAAGAACGAGGCCCTGCTGCTGCCCCCGTGGATCCGGCACCACGCGCCCTTGTTCGACACTGTGACGATCATCGACTACGCCTCGACCGACGAATCGCTCGACATCGTGCGCCAAATGGCGCCGCACTGGCGCATCGTGCGCTCGCAAAACACCGACTTCGACGCCAACGACGCCGACTTCGAAGTGATGCAGATCGAGTGGCACCTGTCGGGCTGGAAGCTGGCGCTCAACGTCACCGAGTACGTGGCCTCGCACAACCTGCGCGGCGTGCTGAAGATGGCCGAAGACGCCAACTTCTACGGCCTGACCGGCGAGTCGTTCATCCTCGCCGACAAGCAGCGCCACGGCTTTGCCGGGCTGCGCAACGACATCCCGGTGCTGCACCAGTTCCACCACGGCTACCGCGAAGACCCGGAGATCAAGGGCACGCGGCGGCGCCTGATCCACCGCTGGAAGACGGGCAGCTATGCGGTCGGTCGCCACACCTGGATGCGTGGGCCGACCGCGCTGAGCGCCGACGTTTTGTTCACCACGCTGATGTACGCCCCGTGGGACATCAGCATGATTCAGCGCAAGCTGAACATTGGCAAGGAAGTCTCGGCGCATGACAAGGCCAAAGGCCTGGGCTTTCACCACCACCGCAACGCCGATCAGCTGATCAAGGATTTCGAGCAGGCGGTGAAGGATTCACAAAACCTGCATGAGCACGAGATGTGGGCGCGGCTGGTGGGCACCGGCGCCTGAAGACCCCGCACGCCGGCACGCAACCTTGAGGGCCCTTGCCCTGCGCACGGCACGGGCTGCTCCTTGATGGACCGCGCTCAGGCCCCTGGCACGTAGTCCAAGCTGTCGGCCTCGGTGATGAGGTTCAAATAACCGAACGGGTGCTGCAGCCCGTGGGTGCGCAGGTACTTCAACACCATGAAGCTGCCCAGCCGCTCCATGCAAAACGCCCAGGAGCGCAGTTGCGAGCCGGTGCGCGGCTCTGGGTGGTGCTTCACGCAGTAGCGCACCACGTTCTCCAGGTCCGTGATGCCCTTGACCCAGAAGTCGGCCGGATAAAAGCCCAGTTCGATGCCGCCGGGGAAGAAGATGGTCTCGCGGAAGAACGGGTCCACCTCCTGTTTGCTCAACACGCCCAGCTCGACGGCGGCGGCGGTGAAGCGCAGGAAGTCTTCGACGTGGTGAACGTCCTTGTATTGGTACAGGTAGTCGTGGTTGACGCCGTTCATCGCGAAAGCGCCGGGGTGGCCGATGAGGAACGGGGTGGTGCCGGGCTGCATCAAGTCGAACAGCGAGGCTTCTTGTGCCTGTTGGGCCAGTTGCTGTCGGGACAGCACGTCCATCACCTGGTAGTTGGCCGAGGGCACGCCGATGCGTTGGCGGGTGACGAACTTGCGGTACTGGCACAGCCCCACCTGCGTGACGTGGGGCTGCTGCAGCACGTAGTTCTTCAGCGCAAAGCTGCCGGCCGAGCCGCCCAGCACCGGGTGGTGGGGCACCCACTCGGGCGCCAGGTCGCGCAGGTTGTGGCGGCCGGGGCCTTGGGCCTCGCCCAGGCAGATGGGCGTGACGTAGTCGGGAAAGTCGATCCACAGCGGCACATGGGTGACGCAGCCATACACCAGGCCGTCGACCGCCGTGGGCAAGGTGGGTTGGGGTGCGGCGTCCACCACGGCATGCAGCATCTCAGCGCACCCGCTTCAGATAGCCATCGGGCGCCACGGTGACCAGCAGCTTGTGGTCGATGGCCTTGTCGATCTCGAACTCGGTGTGGTCCTTCAGGTACTGCCACACCGCCGTCTTCGGGTTGTTGCCCACGCCCCAGGGGCGGTCGGGGAACATGTCGTTGGGCAGGTCTTCGATCACGGTGTCGAACACCACGCAGTAGCTGCCCACGGTGGTCAATGGCGCATAGGCTTCGAGCTCGCCCATCACGTGCTCGTGGGTGTGGTTGCTGTCCAGGATCACCAGGACCTTGGCCTTGCCGGCCGCCTTGGCGCGGGCCTGGGCGACGATCTCGGGGGCCACGCTGGAGCCTTGCAGCATGGTGATGCGCTTGGCCATGGGGTGGGCCTCGATGGCCGCCCGGTTGTGGGCACGGATGTCGATGTCGATGCCGAGCACTTCGGCGTGCTGCGGGCCGCCGCAAGCGGCGTTGAGCTCGAGCATGGCGGCCGAGAAAATCAGCGAGCCGCCGTGGGCGATGCCGGTCTCGATGATCAGCTCGGGCTGCACGCGCCAGATCAGCTCTTGCATGGCCACGATGTCTTGCGGGTACTGGATGATCGGGCGGCCCATCCACTCGAAATGGTAGGAGTACTTGCGGGCGTTGGCCTTGTTCATCCAGTCCCGGGTGGCTTCGTTCAGCGCGGCATCGCTGCCCTGGGCCTTGACTTCCTCGGCGCACTCTTTCTGGAATTGTTGTTGGGGGGTCATGGTCGTCTCCGTGGGTGTGGGCTGAAAAGGGGAAGAAGGCGGAACAACAAGGTCGATGGCCGTTCAAGCCGCGGTGGCGGCCGCGGTGGGGGCAGCCCGCAGGCGGGCGGGGTTGCCGACCAGCACGCTGCCGGCCGGCCAGGATTTGGTGACGACGGCGCCGGCACCGACCACGCAGTCGGCGCCCAGCCGCACGCGCGGCAGCACCACCGCGCCAGCGCCGACCATCACGTGGTCGCCCAGCTCGATGCAGCCGCACAGGGTGGCATTGGGGGCGATGTGGACGCCGTCGCCGAGCACGCATTCATGGTCGACGACGGCGCCGTGGTTGACGATGGTGGCAAGCCCGAGGCGGGCTTCGGCCGCCACGCAGGCGCCGGCCAAAATCTGGGTGCCGGCGCCCAGCGTGGCGCTGTCGCAGACGCTGGCCTGCGGGTGCACCAGGGTGCCAATGTGCAGGCCATGGCGCTGCATCAGGGCTTGCAGGGCCAGGCGGTCGCGGCCACGGTCGCCGCCGATGGCGACCAGGGCGTGGATGTCATGCGGCGCGTCTTGCTGGGCCACCCACTGGGCAAAGCCGGCTTCGCCCCGATGCAGCGGCACGCCAGGCAGGGCAGACAGCAGTTCGCGGTTGTCGAACAGCGCGACCACCTGGCCGCCGCGCCGCGCGATCAACGCGGACAGCACCTTGGCATGGCCTGCGCTGCCCCACAGGGCATGGCGCACACCCTGCAGGCGCTCAGAGGCTGGTGCGAGCGGCATGGGTTGCCGACGCGCGCAGCACGCTGCGCACCAGGTTGACCACCCGTTGCTGCTCGGCGTCGGTGATGTCGTGGAAGCTGGGCAGGTTGATGGCGCGGGCCGCGATGTCGGCCGCACTCGGCAGGCCCGGCCCGCTGCCGAAGTGCGGCAAGCTGGACAGCGGATAGAAGAACACCCGCGCGTCGATGTTGTCGGCGGCAAAGGCGGCTTGGAGTTTTTCCCGGGTGACACCGGTTTCCGGGGCGAACACCAGCGTGGGCATCCAGGCGCCGTTGACGGTGCCAGCGGGCTCAGGGTTGATGCTCACGCCCGGCAGGCCCTGCACCAGCTCGCGGTAGCGCTGCAGGATCGCGCGCTTGCGGCCGATCAGGTCGTCGATGCGTTCCATCTGGCCGCAACCCAAGGCGGCCTGCAGGTTCGACATCTTGAATTTGAAGCCGATGTCGTCGGGCCAGAACTGTTTGGTCTGGTGGCGGTCGCGCCCGTGGTTGGACAAGGTCAGAACCCGCTCGTACAACGCCGGGTCGCTGGTGACGAACATGCCACCCTCCCCGGTCGTCAGGGTCTTGGTGCCGTGAAACGAGAAGCTGCCGAAGCGGCCCAGGCTGCCGGCGCGGCGGCCTTGGTAAACCGAGCCGATGGCTTCGGCGGCGTCCTCGATCACCGGAATGTTGTGACGCTCGCCAAGGGCCAGCAGCGCCGTCATGTCGCACAGGTTGCCGTAGAGGTGCACCGCCAGAATGGCCTTGGTGCGCGGCGTGATGGCTGCTTCCACCTGAGCGGGGTCCAGGCACCAGCTGTCGGGCAAGATGTCGACGAACACCGGCTTGGCCCCGAGGTGCACGATGGGCGAGGCGCTGGCGATCCAGTTGGTGTCGGCCAGGATCACTTCGTCGCCGGCGCCGATGCCCAGGGCGGCCATGCCCAAGTGCAATGCGCCGGTGCAGCTGGAGGTGGAGATGGCGTGGGCCGCGCCCAGGTGCGTCTTAAAGGCCTGTTCGAAGCGCGCGATGTACTCGTAGCAACGCTCGCCCCAGCCTTCGCGCGCGGCGTCGGTGGCGTAGCGCACCTCCAGCTCGGTGATGGAGGGCTTGGTGTAGAGGATGCGGGCGGGGACGGCGATGGGCGCTGTGGGGACTGTGGTTTCAGGGGCAGACGTGAAGGCGGGTCGGGCGCTCATTTACTTGATCTCCAGGCGGGGCACGGCGGTGACGAACTGGCCGCCCCACTCGCGGATGTAGCTCAACTGCGCCTTGACCTCGGTGCGCAGATTCCACGGCAGGACCACCACGTAATCGGGGCGCTCCTCGCGCAGCCGGGCTTCCTCGACGATCGGGATGCGGCTGCCGGGCATGTAGCTGCCGACTTTGGCCGGGTTGCGGTCGACCACGAAGGCGATCAGGTCGGGCCGCACGCCCGCATAGTTCATCAAGGTGTTGCCTTTGGCGGCAGCACCGTAGGCGGCCACCCGCTTGCCCTGGCGTTTGGCTTCGATCAGGAAGGCATGGAAATCGTCCTTGACCCGGTTGGTCTGGACCTGGAAGCCTTCGTAGTAGCTGGCGCTGCCCATGCCCACCTGCGCCTCGCGCTCGAGCATCTCCTGCACCGAGGGGCGCTTGAGGTGCTGGCCGGTGTCGGTGCGCTGAGCAAACACCCGCAGGCTGCCGCCGTGGGTCGGGTGTTCCTGCACGTCGAACACGCTCAAGCCGTTGGCGCTGAAGATGCGGTGGACGGCCGTGAGCGACAGGTAGGAGTAGTGCTCGTGGTACGCCGTGTCGAACTGGCTTTCGCCGACCATGCGCAACAGGTGCGGAAACTCGAAGGTGGCCACGCCCTGGGCCTTGAGCAGGACTGCGAAACCCGCGGCGAAATCATTGATGTCGGGCACGTGGGCCAGCACGTTGTTGGCCGCCACCAGGTCGGTCTGCCGGCCCTGCTCTGCCAGCTCGGTGGCCAGGGCCACGCCGAAGAAGCGCTCGACGATGTCGATGCCTTTGGCGCGCGCGGCCTGGGCGGTGCTGGCGGTGGGCTCGATGCCGTAGCAGGGGATGTCGGCCTGCTGCACGTACTGCAGCAGGTAGCCGTCGTTGGCAGCCACTTCGGCCACCAGGCTGTGGTTGTCGAGCTTGAAGCGCTCGGCCATGGCCTGCACGTAGGCCTTCGAGTGCGCCAGCCAGGAGATGGAGTAGGAGCTGAAGTAGGCGTAGTTGTCGGTGAACAGGGCCTCGCGGCCAGCGTGGTCCTCGGTCTGCACGAGCCAGCACGACTCGCACACCAGCAGCCGCAAGGGGTACCAGGTTTCCGGTGCCCGCAGGCCCTCTTCGCTCAGGTAGGCGTTGGAGGGCGGCGCGCTGCCCAGGTCCAGGAATGGCAGTCGCAAGACGCTTTGACAATGTCGGCACTTCACAACCGCACCCCCTGGAAGTCTGGGTTGATGAATGGGTGAGTGGTGTCCCGCGCAGACAACTCGGCAATCGGCAAGGGCCACGGCAAGGCCAGGGTCGGGTCCTTCACATGGAGCCCCCCTTCGGCATGCGCAGCGAAGGGCTCCGAGTGGCAGTACACCATCTCGACATCGGGCGTGATCGTTTGAAAACCATGGGCAAAACCCGGTGGAATCAAAAAAGCCACACCGTTGTCGGCGGACAGATGCATCGCGTGCCAGTGTAGATAGGTTGGGGAGCCCAGGCGCAGATCGACCGCCACATCCCAGACCTCGCCACGCACACAGCTGACAAGCTTCATCTCCGCATGCGGTGGGCGCTGGAAGTGCAGGCCGCGCACGGTGCCGCACTGGCGGGTCAGGGTGTGGTTGACCTGGGCCACCGGCCCAACCCAGCCGGCGTCCGCCAAATCCTGGGCGCAGAACAGCCGGGCCAGAAAGCCCCGCTCGTCCGCCATCGGCAGCCGCTGCACACTGCGCAGGCCGGCCAAGGGCGTGGGGTTGACCTTGAACCGGCTCATGCGGCTGCCAGCGGAGGCACCGCTTCGAAGGCGGCCCAATCCGCCAGGCACAGGGCCTGGGCATCGGCCCCTTCGGCCTGTTGACGGTACCAGTGCATGGTGCGCTCGACCGCGTCTTTCAACCCCCAGCGGGGTTGCACGCCCAGGCGCACCCGGGCTTGGGCGACTTCCAACGCCAGCCAGCCGGCCTCGTGCGGGCCGTCCACCTGCCCGGCGCACACCCATTCGCCGCGGCCATAGGCCTGACGCGCCAGGGCGATGACGTCGCCAACAGTAGCGGCTTCGTGCGTCAGCGGGCCGAAGTTGTAGCTGCCGGCCAGCGCGGGCGCCTGCCATTGGCGCTCGGCCAGGCACAGGTAAGCCGCCACCGGCTCCAGCACATGCTGCCAGGGCCGGATGGACTGCGGGCGACGGATCAGCAGAGGCTCGCCGGGGGTCTGCCAGGCGCGCACAGCGTCGGGGATCAGCCGGTCGGCCGACCAGTCGCCGCCACCGATCACGTTGCCCGCACGGGCCGACGACACCGCCACGCCCTGCCTTTGCAAGAACGCATCGCGGTAGCAGGCCACGACGATTTCCGAAGCCGCCTTGCTGGCGCTGTAAGGGTCGTGGCCGCCGAGGGCGTCGCCTTCGCGGTAGGGATAGGCCCACTCGCGGTTGGCGTAAACCTTGTCGGTGGTGACGACCACCACCGAGCGCACGCTGCCCTGCCCGCGCAGCGCATCGAGCACATGGGCGGTGCCCATGACGTTGCTGGAGAAGGTGTCGAGCGGCGCGGTGTAACTTGCGCGCACCAGCGGCTGCGCCGCCAGGTGCAGCACGATCTCCGGGCGGGCCTGGTGCACCACCGCGGCCAGGGCAGCGGCATCGCGGATGTCGATCAGGTGGCTGGCGTGCAGCCCCGGCTGCAGGCGCGCGGCGTCAAACAAGCTGGGCTGGGTGCTGGGGGCCAGCGCGACGCCCGTGACCTCGGCGCCCCACTGCTGCAGCCACAAAGCCAGCCAGCCGCCTTTGAAACCGGTGTGGCCGGTCAGCAGCACGCGCTTGCCTCGCCAGAAGGCGGCGCTCGGCCGCCCGGTGGACAGGGCGGTGGCCGCCACCCCCACGACAGGGCTCACCACTTCTTCCAGGGCGCGCGGCCCGATTGCCACAGGTCTTCGAGGTAGTTTTTCTCGCGCAGGGTGTCCATCGGCTGCCAGAAGCCGTCGTGCGCATAGGCCATGAGCTGGCCTTCGGTGGCCAGACCGGTGAGCGGCTCGGCCTCCCAGATGGAAGCGTCGTTGTCGATGCGGTCCAGGCAGCGAGGCGACAGCACGAAGAAACCGCCGTTGATCAGGCCGCCGTCGCCACGGGGCTTTTCCATGAAGCCTTGCACCCGGTCGCCGTCGAGCTGCAGCGCGCCGTAACGGCCGGGGGGCTGCACGGCGGTGACGGTGGCCAGCTTGCCGTGGCGCTTGTGGAAGGCGATGCTGTCGGCGATGTCGACGTCGGCCACGCCGTCGCCGTAGGTGAAGCAAAACGCGTCGTCGTCGCGCACGTAGGCTTCCACGCGTTTGAGCCGCCCGCCGGTCATCGAGTCTTCACCGGTGTTGACCAGCGTCACCCGCCACGGCTCGGCGTGGTGGTGGTGCACTTCCATCTTGTTGTTGTCCATGCAGAAGGTGACGTCGGACATGTGCAAGAAGTAGTTGGCGAAGTACTCCTTGATGACGTAGCCCTTGTAGCCGCAGCAGATCACGAACTCGTTGACGCCGTTGGCGGCGTAGATCTTCATGATGTGCCACAGGATCGGCTTGCCGCCGATCTCGATCATCGGCTTGGGCTTGAGGTTGGTTTCCTCGGAAATCCGGCTGCCGTACCCACCGGCCAGAATGACTGCTTTCATGCGCGTCTCCCTTGATGGGTTCCCCCCGAAGCGGCTGCGCCGCTCCCCCCAGGGGGCACACCAGCAGCCCGGCAAAGCCGGATCTGCGGTGTTGCTTGATTGAAGAATACGGCGAGCCGCCCCCGAGTTCTCTTGCTCCCCTTGGCGGTAGCCCGCATTCTTCTTTCCGGTGTCACTGCAGCCAGGCGTTCAGGCCCAGGCCCAGCGAGCGCAGCAACGCGTTGGCTTGCTGTCCGTCGTGCAGGGAATTCAGGTAAGCCACCCGCAGGGAGTAATGTTCGCTCTCCGTGGACATCACGTCAAACAGCGAGCGGCGACCGAGTTGCTGCCACTGCTGCAAGGTGAAGCCGCGCAGGCGGTCGCTGTCGCGGGCCACGTCGGCGTACTGGCGGGCGCGCGCAAAGGAGGCGGTGGCCTGCTCGTAGACCTCGGTCATGCGAAAACGGCGTGCTTCCAGGGCATCGGCGCGTTGCAGGCGCACGGCCTCCGCGCGCTTTTGGGCCGAGCGCACCGTGTGCTCGGTGCCTGGGTTGATCAGCGGCACCGTCAGGTTCACGCCGGCCAGCACGGACGAGGTGTTGCCGCCGCCCCCCGAGCGCACCGCCGACAGCACCCAGTTCACCTGCGGCTTGTGGCCGGCCGTCACCGATTGGGCAAAGTTCTGCGCAGCGATGGCCTGGGCGTCGAGCTGGCCGATGTCGGTGGAGCGCTCGGCTTCAGCGTACAGCTCGTTGAGGTTGGGCACGTCCAGCAGCAGCGACGGCAGACCTTCGCTGCTGGGGATGACGTCACCGATGAAACGGGCCAGGCGGCTCTCAATCTGGCGCACCGTGGATTGCGCCTGGGCCTGCTGGATCTGGGCCTGCTTTTCGGTCTTGCGGGCTTGCACCAGTTCGCTGGCGCGGCCCCGGTCGGCGGAGACGATCTGCTCCAGGGCTTCGACCAGGCAGCTCATCTTGCGGGCGTATTGGCCGTAGACCTGCGACTGCATGCGGTAGCGGCTGCGCTCCAGCGCCAACGACACCGTCTGCAGGGCGATTTGTTCTTGCGCGCTGAGCTGCCCCAGGCGGGCGGCTTCGGCCAACTGGGTGCGCCAGCGCGTCAGCTCGGCGATGCGGCCGCCGTCGTACAAGGGGGCCCCGACGTACACGCCGACACTGTTTTTTTGGCCTTTGTAGGTGTCCAGGTCGTCGCCCGAGGTGTGGGCCCCCGACAGCGACGCCGACAGGTTGGCTTGCGGCCGGCCGGCGGCTTTGGTTTCCTCGATGTCGCTGGCCGCGGCTTCGGCCAGCAGCTTGGCCGCACCGATGGCGTTGCTGCGGCGGATGGCTTCACGCACCATGCCCTGCAGGCCCAGGCGCGGCGCGCTGGCATCCCCCGTGCCGGTGCCCCGGGACATCTCCACCGGTTCGTCGATGCGGGTTTCATTCAAGCAACGGGCCTGTGCGGGCCAGGCCAGCACACTGCCCAACACCCCGGCCATGCACCATGGCAGCCCCCAACGCGATGACAACGGCTTCACAAGCTTCACGGCGGCAACTCCTGAAAGTGGCCACACGACGCAGCCAGAATCAGTACACCGCGAACTTGAGTGTGTCAAAGACCGGAAAACCGGGGGGCTTACCCCGCAGTTTGCGGGTCACCCGTTGCACGGCTTGTTCGGCTTCGCTCAGCCCAGGGCGGCGCAGGCCGGCTGTCGGCTCGGCTGCCCGAGGTCCAACATCGCCACGGCATCCCACGGGTTGCTTTGCAGCGGCATCGGGTTCAAGGCCAAGGCGGTGAGCACCTCGGAGGCGTCCAGCAGGGGATGGTCTTGTTGCGCCTGGGCAACGATCTGCCGCAGCAGCGCCCGAAGCTGCAAAGTCGATTGCTGGATGCGCGCCACGAAGCCGTCGTCGTCCAGGTGGGCGTCGTTCAGGCTGCGGTTGATGTCGGCGAACCAAGGCAGTTTGGCTTGGTCCAGCATCACCGCCGGATTGCGTTTGGCGCTGACCTGCGACCAGCGGCGCAAGAACCCCTGGGCCGCAATGTTCAGCGCCTGGCAGTGCGACAACTCGGCGCGCAGGCGCGACATGACGCCCAGGTCGGTCAGGCGCTCTTGGAAAAACATCTGCGACAGCACGCCCCAGTAATAGGCGTAGTCCCAGATCACCTTGACCGGCAGCACTTCAGCGTCGGCAAAGATCGGGTACTGGTCGACGTACAGGGCCAGCGTGCTCTCATAGAACGAATGCAGCAGCTGGTCATAGACCTGGGCCTGCGCGCCCCACCGCTGTCCCAACAGGTCGCGGCAGACCAGGTCGGTGATGTAGGTGTTGCTCATGGCGATGAAGTCACTGCCCGGCGAATAAAACGGGTCGAGGAACAGCCCCGCCTCGCCGGTCAGCGCCCAGCGCTGAGACGAGAACACCTGTTTGCAGCCGTAGGAAAAGCGCCGGAAAAAGGCAAAGTCCTGCAGGCTGTCGCGGCGCGGATCAAGCTCGTCGAACAGGCGGGGCTGATAACGCTCGAACCAGGTCATGGCCTTGTCGAAGGTGTTCATGGTGTCCAGCGGGTGCAAACGGGGGTCGGCCACGATGCCCACCGAATGCGAACCCGAGGACAGCGGGATCAACCAAGCCCAGTACCCCGCACCCACCAGGTGGTTGGTGGACTGCCAGCGGTGCGGCGGGTCGCACCGGGCACGCCACGCCGGGTCGTTCGACCACTGGTCGATGTCGATGCGCCCCTGGATGCGGAACCACACGGCATGGGCCTCATGGGCGTTCGGCTCGGCCAAATCGAGCTGGCGTTTGATCAGCCCCGCGCGGCCTGAGGCGTCGACTACCCAGCGCGCCGGTGTGACGTGGGTGGTGCCGGCGTGCTCCCAGGTGACTTCGTGCAGCGCATCGTCGCCGGCCTGATCGGCCAGCTGCACTTTGCGCACCACGGCTTCGTCGACGAAGCGGATGCCGCGCCGCTGGGCTTCTTCGCCCAAGAAATTTTCAAACGAGCCGCGGTCGATCTGGTAGCTCGGCACCGACATGTAGCGGCTGGCGCCGAGCTCAGTGACCTGGTCGATGTCACGCCGGCCTTCGGAGAAGAAGAAACGGAAGCCGAATTTTTTCAGCTGCTCGGTTTTCAGGTGGGGCTCCAAGCCCAGCACCTTGGAAAAGTAATGCGCCCCGATTTCCACCGACGACTCCCCCACCTTGTGGGCCGCCAAGGGCACCGGGTGCGCCTTGCGTTCGAGAACCAGCACCGGCAAGTCGGGCAGGCGCTGTTTGAGTTGGAGGGCCAAGGTCAAACCGGCCAGGCCGCCGCCGAGGATCAGCGCGCCA
>JAZKHH010000046.1:87478-93096 GCA_040385465.1 Pseudomonadota bacterium
GGGGCCCCAGCGTGGCGGCAAAACCCAGGGCCAGGGCCGCATGGATGCCGGCGTGCTGCAGGACATACAGCTTGTTCACATCGTCGACCCCGCCCCGGGCGACCACCCAGCTGACGCCAGCCACCCCGCACGCCACCGCCACCAGGCCCAGCCCATGCCGCTGGTGCCAGGCGAGGCTGCCAACGGCGAGCAGCAAGGGGCCGAACAGCAAGGCCACGGTCCAGGCCTGAGGGGGCAGGCGAACCATCAACCAATGGGACAGCAGGGCATAACCGGCCACCGCCACCACGCCACCCAGCAAAGACCACCGCCCAGCGCTGGCAGGAGCGGACATGGGCTGCGCGACCTCAGGTGGTGCGGTGCTGGGCGATGTGGGCCGCCAAGGAGCGCAGGGAGGTGAAAATCTGGTGGTTGTTGGCGTCGTCCGAACGCAGCTGAAAGCCGTAACGCTTGGAGACTTCCAAGGCCACTTCCAGGATGTCGATCGAATCCAGGCCCAGACCGTCACCGTACAGCGGCGCGGCCGGGTCGATGTCGGCGGCGGCCACGTCCAGGTTCAGCGCTTGGACGAAAAGCTCGGCCAGTTCCAGCTCCAGGGCAGCAGAAGAAGGGGCAACGGGGGCGGCGGACAGGGGAGTGGGCGATGACACAAAAACCTCGGGCTGGACATGAAAAGACAGCCCTTGATTGTAGGATGCCGTGGGCCCGGTGCTGCCCCCAGTTGAGGGGGGTTTGCCCGATAGTGCCGAATTCTGTCACCTCACCATGAACGCACACCCACCCCTTGCCTCGTCTGCCAGCGCTGCCCCCGCGCTGGCGCCCGCTGTGGGCCTGGACACCGTGTTGGTGTTGGTGGCCCACCCGGCCCTGGCCCAATCGGTGGTGAACAAACAACTGTTGCGAGCCGCGGGGGCCTGCGGTGCACCCGTGGAAGTGCGGGACCTGTACGCGCTGTACCCGGACTATTTGATCGACGTGGCCGCCGAGCAGACCTGTTTGCAGCGTGCCCGGCTGGTGGTGTGGCAGCACCCGATCCAGTGGTATCACATGCCGGCGCTGATGAAGCTGTGGGTCGACGAGGTGCTGACCGACGGATGGGCCTATGGTGCGGGTGGCGCCGCCTTGCATGGCAAGGACCTGTGGCTGGTGGCCAGCACCGGTGGGCCGGCCGACTCTTACCACCCGCAGAGTTACAACCGCTATGCCTTCGAGGCCTTCTTGCCTGCTTACGAGCAAACCGCCGCGCTGTGCGGCATGCGTTTTTTACCGCCCATGGTGTTGCACGATGCCCGGCGGGTGCAGCCGGAGGACCTGGCCATCCACCAGGCGCGCTACGTCGAACGCCTGCGCCACCACCCTGCCTGGCCGGAAATTCAGTCGCCCGACTTGAACGCCGGCTTGCGGGCCCTGCCGGCCTCCGCCCGTGCGGCGCTGGGCGCCGGCTGAGCTTTTCATTCAGAAAGACCGCATGGAACACGGCTGGTTGCACAGCACCCTTATCTACCTGGCCGCCGCGGTGGTGGCGGTGCCGTTGTCGCGCCTGCTCGGTTTGGGCTCGATCATTGGCTACCTGGCCGCGGGCATCGCCATCGGCCCCTGGGGCCTGAAGCTGGTGACCGATCCGCAGGCGATGTTGCACTTTGCCGAGTTCGGCGTCGTCCTGATGTTGTTCCTGGTGGGCCTGGAGCTGGAGCCCCGGCGTTTGTGGGCACTGCGCAAACCGATCTTTGGCTGGGGCAGTGTGCAGCTGTTCGGCTCTGCGGTGCTGTTGGGAGGGCTCGGGATGGCGGTCGGCCTGGACTGGCGTCTGGCGGCAGTGGCTGCGCTGGGGCTGGCCTTGTCCTCGACCGCCATCGGCCTGGGGGTGTTGGCCGAACGCAACCTGATGGCCACCACCTCGGGCCAGAGTGTGCTCAGCGTGGCCCTGCTGCAAGACGTGGCCGCCATTCCGATCCTGGCGCTGGTGCCGCTGCTGGCCACCCAGAGCGCCGAGTTGAGTGCCGGTGACGCCAATGCCTGGTGGGGCGCGGCCAAGGCACTGGGGGTCATCGCAGCGATCGTCCTCGGCGGGCGCTTGCTGCTGCGCCCGGCCCTGCGCTGGATTGCCCGCTCGAAAACACCCGAGATCTTCACGGCCGCTTCCTTGCTGCTCGTCGTCGCCACGGCGGCCTTGATGCACACGGTGGGCCTGTCGATGGCCCTGGGCGCTTTTCTGGCCGGTGTGCTGCTGGCCGAGAGCGAATACCGGCACGAGCTCGAGACCGACATCGAACCGTTCAAGGGCCTGCTCCTGGGCCTGTTCTTCATTGCCGTGGGCATGAGCATCGACTTCGCCGTGGTGGGTCGCCAGCCCTGGCTGGTGGCAGGGTTGGTGTTGGGCTTTTTGGCCGTGAAGTCGTTGGTGCTGTGGGGCATGGCCCGGGTGATGCCCCAGCCGCTGGCCGAACGGCCGGTGTTCATCATCTTGCTGGCGCAAGGCGGCGAGTTCGGTTTCGTGGTGTTTCAAAGCGCCAACCAGGCGGGCGTGATCGATGGCGCGAGTGCCTCCTTGCTGGTGGCGGCGGTGGCGATTTCGATGTTGCTCACGCCGCTGTTGATGCTGCTGGCCGACCGGGTGTGGATCCCGCGCCTGTCGGGGCACAGCGGCACGAAGCCCTCAGAGATCAACGAGCCGCAAGACGCGCCGGTCATCATCGCGGGCTTCGGGCGCTACGGCCAGATCGTCGGCCGGCTGCTGTTCGCCAACGGCATCCGCCCGACGGTGTTGGACCACGACGCCGAAGCCATCGAGGCGTTGCGCAAGTTCGGCTGGCGCGTGTTTTACGGCGACGCCACCCGGCTCGATCTCATGCGCATCGCGGGCGCCGCGCATGCCCGGGTGTTGGTGCTGGCGGTGGACGACATGGCCCAGAGCATTGCCATTGCCGAAATGGTGCGAGACCATTTTCCGCAGCTGACGGTGATTGCCCGCGCCCGCAATGTGCAGCACTTCTTTGCCCTGCGCGAACTTGGCGTGCACTGCATTGAGCGCGAGACGCTGGACTCGGCCTTGATGAGCGGGCGCAGCGTGCTCGAAACCTTGGGCTGGGAGCCGCACCATGCGCGCAGCCTGGCCATGCGCTTTCGCAAGCACACCTTGGAACAGCTGGAAGTGATGGCCACCCACTGGAAGGACGAAGACCACCTGATCGCGGTGGCCAAGCAGGGCCGGGAACAGCTGGAGAGTCTGTTCGCACAAGAACGCGCTGCTGCGCAACAGGCGCCGGCGAGCGGGTGGCGTCGGGAAGACTGAAGGGCACGCAGTGCCGCGAGCGGGCGCGTTGGGCAGCTGATGGGCGAACGACCCAGGTGAATGTTGATCGACGGACCAGGCCGCTTGGCCCCCCGGCTTTCGACAGGCACGCAGCAAGCGGTTGTCTGACAGGCCGCACCCGGCGACGCACGTCGAAGAGTCTCTCGGCCGTGCCGCCCGGCACGGCAGCCCCTGTTCGGCCACAGGCCCGTTGCTTGCCCCTGGTTGAGGTGCGCTTTGCGCTGCATTCCACCTTGCACAGGAGAAACAACCCATGAAGACGACCCCGCCCTCCCCCGCCACCCCTTCGACCGAGGCCAACCAGGAAAAAGACATCACCACCCAACCCAGCGGACTTGCCAAAGCGGCGACGGCGGTCAAAAAAGTGGCCGGCGACCACCCGGCGGGTGCCGTGGCTGGCGCTGCGGCCGGTGCGTCCGCAGGCGCTGTGGCCGGGTTGGCCGCTGGCCCAGTGGGCAGCCTGGCCGGCGTGGTGGTCGGTGCCGTCGCTGGTGCCGCAGGCGGCTCGGGAGCCCTGAACCAGCACCCGTACGGGCCAGTGGCCGGCACCGGCACGGGTCCCGACAACCCCACACCCGCGTCGGACAACACCGACCTGTCGGCCATCCCCGAAGACAGCCGGGCGCCTGAACTGCCCAGCACCCGCCGCAAACAAGCCGCCACCACAGCGCAAGACAAGGCCGACTGACCGGCGCGGCGGGCACGAACGACGGCGGGCGGTGTCAGCGGCCCGCTGGGGAAAAAAGTTTCACCCTGTTGGGCGTGCAGCGCCGTATCACGCTTCATGTTCACCACGGAGCGTCGCATGTTCAACCGCAGAACGGTGTTGTCCCAGGCCTTGTCTGGCTTGGCTTTGGCCGCCGCTTATCCAGCCGCCGGCGCCCGCGGTGGCGCCACCAGGCAAACGCAGGCCGCGGGTCTGTCCGCCTATGCGGACGAAGCCGAAATGCGGGAAGCGCTGGCGCGCTGGCATCGCGAAGCGGCGCGTTGGAGCCCACCCGAGCGCCGCCGTCTGAGCAAAGCATCGGACGCGGGTGAGTTGGCGCCCATGGCCTCCGCCGCTGCCTCGCCCGCTGCTACGCCTTCCGCCGACGCCGCCGAGTCCATCACCAACGTGCAGACCGCCGGCGTTGATGAAGGCGGCATTGTCAAACGCTGTGGTGATCACCTGGTGATCTTGCGGCGAGGCCGCCTGTTCAGCGTGCGCGTGGGCGGCGACACCTTGCAGGCCACCGCCACCGTGGACGCCCACGGTCCCGGCATCGACCCCCGCGGCGCCTGGTATGACGAGATGCTGACCACCGACGACACCGTGGTCGTGATCGGCTACAGCCAACAGCGAGGCGGCACCGAGATCGGCGTGTTCGACATTTCCGGTGACGGCCAATTGCGCCACCGCGCCACCCACCACCTGCGCAGCGTCGACTATTACTCGTCGCGCAATTACGCCAGCCGACTGATCGGCCGCAAACTGATCTTCTACACCCCCACCGTGCTCCACCCCGGCAGTGGGTGGCGCGACGAACAGCTGCCAGGCGTGCGACGTTGGCATGGGCCGACCACCCCACCCTTGTTCGAACGCATCCTGCCAGCCACCCGCGTCTACCGCACCGACGACGACTTCGACCCGCGGCAGCCGCTGGCGCTGCACACCGTCACCACCTGCGAGTTGCGCCGGGACGGCGAGCTGCACTGCGAGTCGACGGCCGCGCTGGGCCCGGTGGGTCGGGTCTTTTACGTGTCGGCGGGATCGGTCTACGTTTGGACGCACACCGCGTCACGACACTCGGCCGTTGCGTGGCCACGGTCTGAGGCCGACACCGCGCCCTTGTCGGCGGTCTTCCGTTTGCCGTTGGAGGGCGGAGTGCCCAGTGCCTTGAAGACCGCCGGCGTCCCGGTCGATCAGCTGTCGTTCCTGGAAGAGGCGGGCCACTTGCAGGTGTTGCTGCGTCCCCATGGCCAGGGTGAACACATGTGGGGCGCCGAGCAGCCTGCCGAGGGCCGCTTGGCCTTGCTGCGCGTGCCCTTGAGCGCCTTCGGCGACGGCCGCGGCTCGGCCCGGGCCGAGCATTACCAGACCTTGCCGGCCCCCAGCGGGGTGGCCTTGCAGAACCGCTACGTGGGCGACTGGCTGCTGTACGGCGGCGGGACGTCGGCCTGGGCGCTGCGATGGGCCCGCCAGGAGGCGGCCACGCCGCTGCAGCCGGGCCACGCCATCGAGCGCATCGAGGCGCTGGGGCCCCAAGCCGCCGTGCTGATCGGCAACCGCGGCGCCGACCTGCACCTGAGCAGCTTGCGCCTCGAC
>JAZKHH010000047.1:0-6575 GCA_040385465.1 Pseudomonadota bacterium
AGCGGTCCCCCACGTCCACGCCGCTCATCGTCAGGCGCCAGAGCAGGGCCGAGGCGTCGACCATGTCCACCGCCACCACGCTGCGCCCACTGCGGATCGGGCCGTCGTACAGTGCGAGCGCCTGATCGGCCTGCCCGAGTTCCAGGTGGCACAGCGCGCGGTGCCACCAGTTGTGCACCTGGAAGAAGTTGTCGCCACCCGACCAGTGCGGCTCGCGCGCGATCATCCAGCCGATGCCGTCCTGGTGGCGCGCCTGCATCTCCATCACGTGGGCCACGGCGTGGTGAGCCCAGCAGTCCAGCGGCTGCGCATCGAGCGCGCTGCGCCCCACGTCTTCGGCCTGCGCGTACTGACCCGACTCTTCCAGGCCAAACGCGTACATGCCGAGCAGGAAGGAGTGCCCCGGCATCTCTGGACTCCAGTGCGGCAGGGTGCGCGAAATGCGGTCGCGCAGGCTGCGAGCGTTGGCGCGGAAGAAGTCGCACAGGTGGCCCACCTGCAGCGCCACGATGTCGAACGGGTGGCGTGTGTGGTGGTGGTCCAGCGCGATGGCCGCGGCCGACCACTCGCCCTGCAGGATCAGCTCGATCGCGGCGCGGTGCGACCGCTCGCGCTCGTTCATGGGCAGATCGGCTGTGGCCTGCAGCAGCTCGCGCGCGCCGGCGGCGGCAGCGGGTTCCGTGGCGATGGCCATCAGGTGGGCCTTGAGCAGGTGGGCCATGACGAAACCGGGCGCGGCTTCGGTGGCGCGCTCCAGCGCGGCCATCGGGTCGCCGCGGTACAGGTTGAAGGCGGTGACGGCCTGTTCATATTGGGTGGCGGCCTCTGCGGTGGCGCCGGTGAGGGTGTGACCCTGTGCGTCGGTGATCATTGAAAAATACTCCTTGTTGCGTGGCCGGTGCTCGATGAATGGACGGAGGGCATTGCCTCGCTGGCACCGGTGGGATTAATCTATGCCCCGCTGCCCGCGGGCGCCATGCCTGCGGCGCCGGCTTTTCTTGCCGAAACGCCTGCCATGACCACCGCTTACCCCATCGAGGCATTGACCGACGTGCTGCACGCGCTGCGCCTGCGCGGCGGCGTCTTCATCGAGGCCGAGATCGGCGCGCCCTGGAGCGTGTTCTCCAAAGTCGGCCCGGAGGACTGCGTGGAGTTCAACCCGGCACCGCGCGAGGTGATCGCCTACCACTACGTATGCGAGGGTGAAATGGCGCTGCGCGTGGAGGGCGAGGCGGGCGCCGTGCGCGTGCAAGCGGGCGAACTGGTGATCCTGCCGCGCAACGACCGCCACCTGCTGGGCAGCGACCTGGGCGTACCGCCCATGGATGTGGAGCAGCTCGAGCACCAGCCCGGCGAAAGCGGCCTGGTGCGCATCACGCACAAGGGCCAGGGGCCGGCCACGCGCTTCTTCTGCGGCTACCTCGGCCACGACAACATCAACGACCCGCTGATCAACGCCCTGCCCCGGGTGTTGCACCTGAGCCTGCGCGACCCGGCCGCCGCCCAATGGTTCGAGAGCTCGTTGCGATTCGCCTCACAGCCCATGGGCGTGGTGCACGGCATCTCGCCCAACCTGCTCGGTCGGCTGGCCGAGCTGCTGTTCGCCGAAGCCGTGCGCCAGTATCTTCAGCAACAACCCCACGGCAGCACCGGCTGGCTGGCGGGTCTGGGCGACACCAAGGTGGGTCGCGCCCTGGCTCTGCTGCATGCAGACCGACAGCGCGGCTGGACCACCGAAGAGCTGGCGCGCGAGGTGGGTTTGTCGCGCTCGGCCTTCGCCGAGCGCTTCAATGCCCTGATGGACGAACCCCCCATGCGCTACCTGGCACGCCAGCGCATGCGGTATGCCGCGCAGCGGCTGCTGGAGAGCAACGAGCCGATTGCGCGCATTGCCCAAGCCACGGGCTACGAGTCGGAGCCGGCCTTTCACCGGGCCTTCAAGCGCGCGCACCAGATGGCGCCCGCGGCCTGGCGCAAGCAGCACGCGGCAAGACCGCCTGATGCCCGGCATTGAAGGCGGCGGCCAGGCCGCTCAAACCACCGGGTCGAGCGTGAACTCGGCCACGGTGCCCACACCGCGCTGGCTGCGCACGCGCACCTCGCCGCCGTGATGGCGCACGATGCGCTGCACCATGCTCAGGCCGATGCCGCTGCCTTCGAACTGCGAGGTCGAGTGCATGCGCCGAAACGGCTGGAACAGGTGACGCGCGTGTGCCATGTCGAAACCGGCGCCGTCGTCGGTGACGCGGTACCAGGTGCGTCTATCTTCCTGAAAGCTGTCGACCCGAATGTGTGCCACCGGCACGCGCGCGGTGTACTTCCAGGCGTTGTGCAGCAGGTTCTGCCAGACCTGGGCCACCAGATCCGGATTGCCCAGTGCGTGCGGCAGTGGATCGAACTTGATCTTGATGTTCCGATCGGTCTCGCCCCCGCGCACCAGAGCCCACGTGTCCTCGGCAAGGTTGCGCATGTCGATGTCCTGCCGCCGCAACACTTCCTGGTCGATCTGCGCCAGCTTGCACAGCGCGTCGATCATCGAGTTCATGCGCCGCGTGGCTTTGTCCACCTGCTCGCTGTACTCCAGCGCCTCATCGGTGTGCCCTTGCTCCAGGCGTTCGCGCATCAAACCCATGAATCCCTGGATGGCCAGCAACGGCGCCCGCAGGTCGTGCGCCACGGCCCGGGTGAACTCGCGCACGCGCTCCTCGCCGCCATCCGGCGGTGGCTGGGTGTCGGGCGCTTCGATGAGCGACTGCTCGTTCATGGCCTGCAAGGCCAGGTACCCCTGTCGAAACACCGGGTCCTGTGCCATGCGCTCGGTCACATCGCGCACGATGCACAAGACGATGGTGATTTCGCCCACGCGCATCTTGTCGGCGCTCACCAGGCAGGCGCGCTGTTGACTGTCTGCGCGGGTCACGGTGACCGGCAGCGCGTCCAGCAGGCCGTCCAGGTCGATCGCACGCGCCATGCTTTTCAGGTTGTCCATGCCGATGTGGTGTGCCAGAGCCCGCAACGGCTGCCCCACCACCTCACCCTCGGGCAGGCCCAGCAGCGTCGCCACCGCCGGGTTGGCGTCCTGCACCAAGCCACTGGCATGGTCGACCACCAGCATCGGCTCGGGGTTGCGCTGGAAAGTGCGATCGAGCAACTCCTCGGAGCGGCGCAGCGACTCCTCGGCCGCCGTTCGCCGCGCGCGCTCGGCGGCCACCGCGCGACCACGCTGGCGCAACGCGTACGCCGCCAGCAACAGCAACAGCGAGCCCCCCACCGCGATGCGCCAGATCCAGTGCCGCTGCAGCTTCAGATCGCGCTCCATGGCCAGCCGCTCGGCGCTGGCGGGCTCATCGTTGAGCCAGCGATCGCGCAGCGCAGGCAGGGAGCCGTTGGCCTCGAGGCGGTCGAGCGCGCCTTGCAGGCGCTGGCGCAGCGCGTCGTTGTCTCGCACCACCGCCAACGAGTAGGTTTGCAGGCGCAGGTTGCTCAGGCCCGAGATCAAGCCAGACACTTGACCGCTCGCCATCACGGGATCGGCGTAGGAACGGGGCAGCAAGGCCATGTCGGCGAGCCCCAGCTCCACCGCCTTCAAGGCCGACAGCGCGTCGGGCTGGGTGATGAACGGGCCCTGGATGCCCGAGAGCCACTTGCTCAGGCTCTCGCGCATGGGTTCATGGTCCAGCACGGCAATGCGCGAACCCTGCAGATCCTGCAGGGCGCGCGGCGCGGGTCGATCCACCGGCAGGTAGACCGCAAAAGCCGGCGCCGCGTGGCCTTTGAGAAAGTGCGCGTAGGCGCGCCGCTCGGTGGTCTCGACCATTGCGATCACGTCCACCCGACCGGCCTTGAAGGCCTCCACCGTGGCCGGCCAGGCTTGCAGGCTGAAGGCAACCTCCATCCCGAGTTCGCGCCCGACCGCCTGCATCAGCTCGATTTGAAAACCCTCGGCCTGGCCGCGGGCGTTGAGGGACTCGAAAGGCGCGAACGCGGCGTCTCCGCCATAGCGCAAGAGGGTCTGCGCCTGCGCCACAGGGCAGACGGCCGCCCACGCCAGGACCACGGCACACAGCCAATGCGCGGCAGGGCTGCCGAGCCAGAAGTCATCTCCCGTTTGATGTCGATTCGCGTGTGTGGATCGCGGCATGCTGATGGCACAGGGTGGGTGTCCCGTCCCCCACGGACGACACCTTTCGTGACAGTGCCACAAATCCGTGCCCGACAGGTGTCAGCGTCACAGCAAGTCACCCGATTTGTCGGATACCCCCCACACCACGGGGGCGCGAGCGCCGGATCAGCCCTTCAGCGCAAAGCCCGCGATCTGCTTGTAGTTGTCCGAGATGGCGCGCAGCTCGTCCTGGCTGATCAGATCGTCGATGTTGTCGAAGGGCCTCCCGCCGCTGAGTTCGTCGGCTTTCATGATGATGAAGTCCGGCGGCAGGGTGCGGTTGGTTTCCACCACGCGGGCGGTGGCCGGCAGGCGCGCGGCCTGGTAGCGCTGCAGGGCGGCGCGCAGATCGCCGCCCGCGGCCTGTTCGGTGGCGATTTCGTCGGCCAGCGTGCGGGCATCGATCAGCGCCTGCGCCGATCCGTTGGAGCCGCGCGGGTACATCGGGTGAGCGGCGTCGCCCATGAGGGTGACGCGCTCGAAGCTCCAGCGCGGCAGCGCGTCCTTGTCGACCATGGGGTACTCGAACACGTGTTCGGCTGCGGTGATGAGCGCGGGCACGTCGAGCCAGTCGAACGTCCAGTCGGCGAAGGTGGGCAGGAAGTCCTCGGCCCGGCCCGGGCGGTTCCAGTCGTTCATGCGGGCTTCGCTGTCGCGGATCTCGGCCACCCAGTTGATGAGCTGATTGCCCTGGCCATCCACGTTGTCCACGATGGGGTAGATGACCATCTTGCCCGTGTCGATGGAGCCCACACGGATGTAGCTCTTTCCGCCCAGTATGGGCTTGTGCACCGAGGTGCCGCGCCAAGTGTTGATGCCGGCGTAGCGGATCTGGTCGTCAGGGTAGAAGTGCTTGCGCACGACTGAGTTCACACCGTCGCAGGCCACCACCCACTGCGCGCGCACCGGCGCCACCGGGCCTTGGGGGTTGTCGGAGAACGAGAGCGTGACGCCCTCGCCGTCCTGCGCCAGGCCGGTGCAGCGGTAACCCGTGTGCACATGCTGCGCGCCCAGGCGTTTGAGCGCCGCTTCAAACAGGATGCGGTGCAGCTTGCCGCGGTGGATGCCGAGTTCCGGCAGTTCGTAGCCCGCATGCCGCCCACGCGCCTCACCGTAGACGCGCTGGCCGAACCGGTTGAAGAACACGCTCTCGCGGTTTTCGATGCCCGCGGCTTCCAGCGGCGGCAGCAAGCCCAGCGCGGTGAGCTCCTCCATGGCGTGCGGCAGCAGCGTGATGCCCACGCCAAGCTCCTTGACCTCGGCCACACCCTCGTACACATCGCAGGCAATGCCGCGCTGGTGCAGCGCCAGGGCAAACGCCAGCCCGGCGATGCCGCCGCCCACCACCGCGATTGCGGTCTGATCTGCCATCGTCATTCCGCCTTGATGTTCTGGACCTTGATGAGCTGGGCCCAACGCTCGGCGTCCTTCTGAACCAACTGGCCAAACGCCTCCGGCGTGCCGGTGCTCGGGTCCATGCCCTGCGATGAAAACGCCTTCTTCACCTCCTCGCTGGCCAGGATGTCGTTGATCTCGCGGTTGAGCGTGGCCACCATGGCCGGGGCCATGCCTTTGGGCGCAAACACGCCGTACCACATGTCCACGTTCACGTCGGCGGTGCGCGACTCGGTGAGCGTGGGCACATCGGGCAGCAAGGCGTGACGCTTGTCGCTGCCAATGGCCAGGGCCACCAGGCGACCACTGCGGATCTGCGGCAGCGCCACATGGATCGGCAGGAACATCGCATCCACCTGGCCACCCAGAAGGTCGGTGAGCGCCGGGCCGGTGCCGCGGTAGGGGATGTGGGTGATGAAGCTCTTGCTGGTGTTCTTGAACAGCTCCATCGACAGGTGGTGCGGCGTGCCCACGCCGGGCGAGGCGTAGTTGAGCTTGCCGGGCGCCTTGCGTGCGGCCTCCACCAGGTCACTGGCGGTCTTGAAACCGGTCTTGGGGTGGGTCACCAGCATCAGTTGGCCCCAGCTCGTCAGGCTCACCGGGGTGAGATCGCGCAGCGGGTCGAATGGGGTCTGCGGGTACAGACTGCGGTTCATCACCAGGGTGTTGACGCTGACCAGCAGGGTGTTGCCATCGGGTGCGGCGCGCACCACGGCCTCGGTGCCGATATTGCCCGAGGCCCCAGCCCGGTTGTCCACCACCACTGGGCGCTTCAGCCGCTCGGACAGTCGGGGTCCGATGGTGCGGGCAATCAGGTCGATGCCGGTGCCGGGGGTGAACGGAACGATCAGGCGCAGCGGCGCATCATTCGTCTGGGCGTGGGCCAGACCGGTGCAGGCGAGCACAGCCAGCGCCAGCAGGCCGCGGCGGGCGCAAGATGCCAGGGGCTGCCATGAAACAGCGGCAAGGGTTTTCGAGCCTGTCATTTGATGTCTCCTATCGTTAGCATGCGAACCAT
>JAZKHH010000048.1:0-13231 GCA_040385465.1 Pseudomonadota bacterium
CACCTACGGCGGCGCCTGCCCGCACGGCGGCGGCGCGTTCTCGGGCAAGGACCCGAGCAAGGTCGATCGCTCGGCCGCCTACGCCGCGCGCTACGTGGCCAAGAACATCGTCGCCGCGGGCATCGCGCGCCAGTGCCAGATCCAGGTCGCCTACGCGATCGGCGTGGCCCAGCCGATGAACATCACGGTCTACACCGAGGGCACCGGCGTGATCCCCGACGACCGGATCGCCGCGCTGGTGCGCGAGCACTTCGACCTGCGCCCCAAGGGCATCATCCAGATGCTCGACCTGCTGCGCCCGATCTACGAGAAGAGTGCCGCCTACGGCCACTTCGGCCGTGACGAGCCCGAATTCAGCTGGGAAAAGACCGACAAGGCGCAACTGCTGCGTGCGGCGGCCGGCTTGAAATAACGCTGGCGACATCCGCTGGTCCCTGCCGGTTGGCCTGACCGGCCACTTCGACCCTCCGGCGCCCGCCCCCCATGGCGGGCCCGGCGGGTCGTTTTGCGTTGGGTCGGTTCTGAACCAGGCGCCGGGCAAGGGTTTGCGTCGCAGGGCAACGTCGCCTGTCACCCGGTGCTGGCCCCTGTCGTTCACCCAGCGCGCAGAATCGACCGGGAAAAATACCCCATTTCCTGCGGGCCCTTCTCAAGCGGGCTTGCCTATAATCCGCCTCAACTCCGAGGAGCGCTGCGAGACCCAGGCATGTGTGCGGGTCCCAGGCTCGGAGTCGATTCAACGGCGCTCACCCCTGTCCGCACGGGTGTGAGCGCTTTTTCATTGGGCGCTTGATTCCGTGCCAGGGACACCCTGAACCGGAGACCCCCTCATGAACGCTGTGCTCAAGCCCACCCCTGACCACCTGATCGCCGACATTTCCCTGGCTGCCTGGGGCCGCAAGGAAATCAAGATCGCCGAGACGGAAATGCCTGGCCTGATGGCCATCCGCCAGGAATTCGCCGCCAAGCAGCCGCTCAAGGGCGCGCGCATCACCGGCTCGCTGCACATGACCATCCAGACCGCCGTGCTGGTGGAAACGCTGCAAGCCCTGGGCGCTCAGGTGCGCTGGGCCTCGTGCAACATCTACTCGACCCAGGACCATGCAGCCGCCGCCCTGGTCGAGCAAGGCACCCCCGTGTTCGCCTACAAGGGTGAGACCCTGAGCGACTACTGGGACTACACCCACCGCATCTTCGAATTCGGCGCCAAGGGCACCGACGGCGAAGGCCCGAACATGATCCTGGACGACGGCGGCGACGCCACGCTCTTGATGCACCTGGGCAAGCGCGCCGAGAAAGACGCCTCCCTGCTGGCCAACCCCGGCAGCGAAGAAGAGAGCTGCCTGTTCGCCTCGATCAAGGCCAAGCTGGCTGAAGACGGCAGCTGGTACAGCCGCAAGGGCGCCCAGATCATCGGCGTGACGGAAGAGACCACCACCGGCGTGCACCGCCTGAAAGAGATGAGCGCCAAGGGCACCCTGCTGTTCCGCGCCATCAACGTCAACGACAGCGTGACCAAGAGCAAGTTCGACAACCTGTACGGCTGCCGCGAGTCGCTGGTCGACAGCATCAAGCGCGCCACCGATGTGATGATTGCCGGCAAAGTGGCCGTGGTTGCCGGCTACGGCGACGTGGGCAAGGGCTCGGCCCAGGCCCTGCGCGCCTTGAGCGCCCAGGTGTGGGTGACCGAGATCGACCCGATCAACGCCCTGCAGGCCGCGATGGAAGGCTACAAGGTCGTGACGATGGAATACGCCGCCGACAAGGCCGACATCTTCGTCAGCGCCACCGGCAACAAGCGCGTCATCACCCACGACCACATGGTGCGCATGAAGGACCAGGCCATCGTCTGCAACATCGGCCACTTCGACAACGAGATCGACATCGCCTCGATCGAGAAGTACCAGTGGGACGAGATCAAGCCCCAGGTCGACCACGTGGTGTTTCCCGACGGCAAGAAGATCATCATGCTGGCCAAGGGCCGCCTGGTGAACCTGGGTTGCGCCACCGGCCACCCCAGCTTCGTGATGTCGAGCTCGTTTGCCAACCAGACGATCGCCCAGATCGAGCTGTTCACCCGGGCCGACGCCTATGAGGTGGGCCAGGTCTACGTGCTGCCCAAGCACCTCGACGAGAAGGTGGCGCGCCTGCACTTGCAGAAGGTCGGCGCGATGCTCACCGAGCTGAGCGACGAGCAGGCCGACTACATCGGCGTGTCCAAGCAAGGCCCTTACAAGCCCGACACCTACCGCTATTGATCGACGACGTGCTTCTCGGCGGATGCTGCACTGCCTGCCCTCTTGAGGGCGGACAGTGCGGGATCCGCACCCGCAGGACTAAGTCCTGCGGGGCTTGTCAAAGGAGCTGAGGGTGCTGTTGCGCCGGCAACCGCTTCTTTGACAAGCCCCGTGTGAGCGGTGGGCGCGCTTCGCCTTGTCGACTTCGACTTCTCTTCCTTCTTTTTCTTTCGGGGATGTTCCTCCCCCTGCCTGCATGCGTGCCGATCAACTCATTGTCTTGCGCGGTTTGGCGCCCACCCGGTCCGCGGCCCAGCGTTTGATCGACGCCGGCGGCGTGTTCTGGCGAGGGCCGCAAGGCTGGGCGGTGCCGCGCAAGGCGGGCGAAGACCTGCCCGACACCTGCGAGCTGCAGGTGCGTGACGACGCCGAGCTGCGCTTTGTCTCGCGCGGCGGGCTCAAGCTGGAGGCAGCACTCGAACACTGCGGCGTGGCGGTGCAAGGACTGCAGTGCCTGGACGTGGGCCAAAGCACCGGCGGCTTCACCGATGCGCTGCTGCAGCGCGGCGCGGCGAGGGTGGTGGGCATCGACGTGGGCCACGGGCAGTTGAACGTGCAGCTGCGCGGCGACGAGCGGGTGGTGTGCCACGAGGGCGTCAACGCCCGCGACGTGACGGGCACCGCCTTTGGCGAGGAGACGCCCCTGCACAGCATGGACCTGGTGACCGGCGACGTGTCGTTCATCTCCCTGACCCTGGTGCTGCCCACCGTGGTGCGCTACTTGGCACCGCAAGGCCACTTGCTGATGCTGGTCAAGCCGCAGTTCGAGCTGCAGCCGGAACACATCGGCAAGAACGGCCTGGTGAAAGACCCGGCTTTCTACGCCCAGGTGGAAACCCGCTTGAGGAAAGCGGTGGCCGAGCTGTCGCTGACCTGCCGCGCCTACTTTCCCAGCACCATTCAGGGCGGCGGCACTGGCCACGGCGCGGGCAACACCGAGTTCTTCATCTGGGCCCAGCTGGCTGCCACCCCTTCTTCTTCCCTCTCCCCTTCTTCTGCCTCGCAAAGTACGCCATGAACGCATCCTTCAAGGACCTGCCCCTGAGCCTGGAGTTCTTCCCGCCCAAGACGCCCGAGGGCGCGGCCAAGCTGGCGGCGGTGCGCCAACAGCTCTACCCGTTGAAGCCGGAGTTCTGCTCGGTGACCTATGGCGCCGGCGGCTCGACGCAGGAAGGCACCTTGTCCACGGTGCAGGCGATCCTGGCCGAGGGGCATGACGCGGCCCCGCATTTTTCCTGCATCGGTGCCAGCCGGGTGTCGATCCGCGACAAGCTGACCGAGCTGCGCTCGGCCGGCATTCACCGCATCGTGGCCCTGCGCGGCGACCTGCCCAGTGGCTATGGCGAGTTTGGCGAATTCCGTTACGCCAGCGACTTGATCGCCTTCATCCGCGAAGAGACCGGGTCGCACTTCCACATCGAGGCGGCGGCCTACCCGGAGATGCACCCGCAGGCGCGCTCGATCCAGGCCGATCTGCAGGCTTACGTGACCAAGGTGCGCGCGGGGGCCAGCAGCGCCATCACCCAGATGTTCTTCAACAGCGACGCCTACTTCCGTTTTGTGGACGAGGCGCATGCGCTGGGGGCGGACATTCCGGTGGTGCCGGGCATCATGCCGATCACCAACGCCGCCAACATCATCCGCTTCGCCGACGGCTGCGGGGCGGAGATTCCGCGTTGGATGCGCCTGCGGCTGCAGGGCTTTGGCGACGACATGGAGTCGATCAAGGCCTTTGGCCTGGACGTGATCACCGACCTGTGCGACCAGCTGCTGGGCGCGGGCGTGCCGGGGCTGCATTTCTACACCATGAACCAGAGCGCCACCACGCTGGAGATCTGCGGGCGATTGGGCGTGCGCATGGGCGCTGGGCGTTAGACGGTGTGGTGGTGAACGCCGACAACAGAAATAGCCCCATTGGGGCCGTTTTTTTCATGTCGCGCTCGGGTGCGTCAATTTCGGATGAAGTTGACCGGCAGCTCGGTGCGGTCGATCATCACGATGTGGACCAGCGTAGAGGCGGCGATGGTGCTGCCGCACGTGGTGCCCGTCGCCTGGGGAGGTGAGCTGATGGTGTAGCGCACCTGCAGCGCCTGGGCCTCGCGGACGATGCTGGTGATGGCCAGGTTGGAACATCCGCTGCCCGCGCTGCCGCCGGACGCAGCCAACACGGTTTTCTCGCTGAAATTCACGCCCGGCACCAGCACGCCCGGCGCGTGCTCGGCCCACAGGTTGGCCCAGGTGGTGTTGTCACGGACCACGACCGTGCGCGACGAGGTGATGGCCGACTGGCCTTGGGCGATGGTTTGGTAGTTGACTTGATCGTCGTCGCCGCCGCCACAGGCGGTCAAACCGACCAGGGAGGCCACCAACGCGAACTGCCAGACAAGACGGGACAAGAAATTCATGGGGAAGGCCTGCCGTGGGAAAAGTGAGCCTGGATTCTCACCACGATCCGGCGGCGGGTCGAGCGCTTTTCAGCAAAGACCTTGCGTGCCGGCTGGCGCTCACAGGCGCTTGACGCCCAGCTTGCGCAACAGCTTCAAGTACTGGAGCTGGGCGTGCAGCCGCTCCATTTCCTGGCGCAGCTCCAGCAGGGCGCGCGCCGTGGCTTCGAACGGGGTGCCTTGGGGCACGGGAACCGGGTTGGACGGCGTGGAAGAAGAGGAGCTGGAAGGAGTGTTCATTGGTGGCCCAAAGAGACATGCGCTGGAATGAAAGCCATGGTCTCGTTCGGCCGATGGACGGTCAACCCCTCGAATAGGTGCACGGTGCACACAAGTTGTAGCAATACGCAACTGCTCTCAGGCTTTGCGTGCACCGTGTGCTAGGGAGCCCTCACTCTAAATTGGGCTGGGCCCCCAGCCAGGGGGGTGCCCGGCTCACTCGCGCTGCCAGCTGACCCCATCGTCGGTCATCAGGGCGTCGAGCGGCAGGTCGTTGGGCACGGGGCGCAGCATGGGCAGGAAGCCGTTGGAATAGCACAGGCCCACGGTGACGGGGCGGGGTTGCATGGCCATCACGGTGCGGTCGTAAAAACCGCCGCCGTAACCCAAGCGCACCCCGGCAGGGCCATAACCCACGCAGGGCAGCAGCAACATGTCGGGCTGGAAGACCTCGGTGCCCTTGGGTTTGGGGATGTCGAACGCGTCGAGCTCGGTCGGGCAGCCGGGGTACCAGACGTGAAAGGCCAGCGAGCCTTGCTGCTTGTCGACCACCGGCAGGCCGATGCGGCGGTTGGGTGCCGCCTCGGACCAGCGGTACAACGCCGGCAACGGATCAAACTCGCCCTTGATGGGCCAGTAGGCGCCGATGGCGCTTTCGCGGCGGCCGGTGAGCCACACCCGCAACACGCTTTGCAGCTGCACCGCACGCTCCAAGCGGTCGGGCAAGGCCAGGCGGGCCGCGATGAGTTTGGTTCTGAGCGCTTGTCTTTCGTCTGCGTCTGACATGGTGTGGTTCTCCAAGACCCGAGCCCGGCACGGCGACCCTGAGCCTTGGATTGTGCAGGGAATGCGGCTGAGCGGGCCGGCCAGCCCGCCGTCAGACCCGCAGCACGCGCCCCGCGTCCAGCACCGCGCGCGGTGCCCGGCGCGCCAGCCAGCGCAGCCCGCGCCGCAGCGCCACGCCGGGGTGCGCCGCCATGGGCGGCACCAGCAGCTCGAAGTGGGCCTCGGGCCAAGCCTCGATCACCACCCGGCAGCCAGCGGGCAGGCGCACCCATTCGCCAGCCGACAGCCAGATGTCGGCGCTGGGCTGGCCCGCGCGCACGGTCGCCGTGAGCCACAAACGACCCCGCCGCACCTTGAGCTCGCGCGCGCCTGCGCCGATGCGCAGGGTGAGGGCTTGGTGGCTCGGCAACGACCACCAGGAAGACGCATCAGACTGTTGCGATTTAGTCATCAATGGGTGGTTCATGGCGGATCCTTTCTCACTGGACGCCCAGCTTAATTAAGGATGTAATGCAACGTCCAATGAGATCGACGCCAAGGATTGATTCGGTTTGATCATGAGTAGCTCGCCCCGCCCTGCCCGCCTTCGCCCGCTTTCGGTCGGCCCTTTGCGGGCCTTTGAGTGTGTGGCCCGGCTGCTGAGTTTTCGGGCGGCGGCGGAAGAGCTGCACTTGACCCAATCGGCCATCAGCCGGCAGATCCAATCGCTGGAAGAAGAGCTCGGGGCCAGCTTGTTTTCACGGGGCACGCGGCATGTGGCGTTGACGACCGACGGCGCCACGCTGTTGCGGGCGGTGGCACCGTTGCTCGACCGGCTCGATGCGGGCGTGCGCCAGATCCGCCACAGCAAAGGGCGGCGGGTGGTCAGCGTGAGCACCTTTGCCTCGTTCGCGTCGCTGTGGCTGATTCCGCAGCTGGGTGAATTCCAGCGGCAGCACCCGGACATCGACATCCGCATTTCGGCCAGCGACACCCTGGTCGACCTGAACGACGGCGATGTGGACCTGGTGCTGCGCTACGCCAACCAGGCGCAGGTGCCACCGGATGCGCGGCACCTGTTCGGCGAGGTGCTCAGCCCGGTGATCAGCCCCTGGCGGCAGGCCCGCATCGATGCCGGCGACATTCCGCCGCTGCAACGCTTCGAGGACCTGGCGCAGCACACCCTGGCGGAAGAGGAAGACAGCCGCACGAGTGCGTATTTCTCCAGCTGGCGGTGCTGGCTGGAGCACGTGGGGCAGCCCCAGCTGCAGCCGCGGCGCTGGCTCTATTTGAACTACACCCACCAGCAGGTGCAGGCCGCGCTGGCCGGCCAGGCGGTGGCCTTGGCCCGCATGGCGCTGGTGTCCGACCTGTTGCAGCGGGGTGAGCTGCTCGAGCCCTTCGGCCCGCAGCACCGCATCACCAGCCCGTATGCCTACTGGCTGGCCAGCGCGCCGCAAAGCCGCGAGCGCTCGGAGGTCAAGGAATTCGAGCAGTGGGTGCTGGAGCGGGCCGAGCAGACGCACCTGCGCATGGGGTTGGACCTGGCCGCCACGGCCGCCAATGCCGTGCCCTCACCCACCTCGCCAGCGCTCAACCGCCAAAGGCCACGCCGTGCTCCGTGACCACCAGCATCAAGGGCTGGTCGTGGGCGGCGGGCTGCCAATCGCTGGCGGCCAGCTCACTGAGCGACCAGGCCACGCCGACCGCGGTGACTTGCGGGTGGGCGCCCAGCCAGCGGTCGAAGTAACCGGCGCCGTAGCCCAGGCGGTGGCCGCTGCGGGTGAAGCCGACACAAGGCACCAGCACCACGTCGGGCACCACGGGCGGGCCGTCGACGCTGGGAATGTTGCATTCGTCGCGCCGATCGGCGGCGGCGTCGCTCGCCCAGGCGCGGTAGTGCATTTGCAACGGCGTGCGTTGTGCGAAAGGCAGGGCCCATTGACACTGATTCGCGCCCAAGTCGCCCTGGCGCAGCAGGGGTGCGTTAAATTCTCCCCGGATCGGCCAGTACAGGCCCAGGCATTGCGGCTCGAGTTGCCGCAACACGGGCTTCAAATGCGCCACCAGCGCGGCCTCGGCGGCCGCAAAATCCGGCCCTTGGGCCCACGCGTCGCGCTGCGCCAGCAAGTGGTGGCGCAAGCGACCGCGGGGCTCGGCAGGGAGTGGCGTTTCAGTGATCACAGCAGCATCCAGCGACAGGCGAAACGAACGTGAGTCAAACACAGCGTGGTGGCAAGGCCAATTTCTCTCGGTGCCCTGGCGCACAGCAGGCGGAGGGCTTGAGCGACGGGGCAGGCGCGGCTGAGACCGGGGCAGTGTCCAAAGCAGCGTCTAAAACAGTATATGGGCCACGCTCAGGGCGCTGGCAGGCTTGGCTGCTGCTGGGCGTGTGCGCGCTGGCGCTGGCGGGTGTCGAACGCCCCGCGTGGGCGCAGACCGGCGAGCAGACGATCCTGGAGGCCCGCGAAGCCTTCCGCAAACGCGACCGCAGCCGGCTGGCAGCAGCCCGGGCCGCCGCCCTGGCGGCCAAGCACCCCCTGGCCGGCTGGGTCGACTACTGGGACCACAACAGCCGCATGGCGGAGCTGCGCACCAGCGAGGTCGAAGAGTTCTACGTGCGCTGGAAAGACACCTATGTGGAAGACCGCTTCCGCAACGACTGGCTGCTGGAGCTGGGCCGGCGGCGCGACTGGGCGGCCTTTGCGGCGGACTTTCCGCGCTTTCGCATGAACGACGACCGCGAGGTCACCTGCTACGACCTGCTGACGCAACAGCAAAAAGGCGCCGACGTGCGCGACGCGGCGCTGGCCGCTTGGCTGGCGCAACCCGATGCCGACACCGGTTGCCTGACCATGGCCACCGCGCTCTTCGAGGCCCGCCAGCTCACCGAGGCCGACGTCTGGCGCAAGGCTCGGTTTGCCATCGACGCCAACCGGCCGCGCGCGGCGCAACAGGCCGTGGGCCTGTTGGGCGAGGTCGAGGCCAAGGCGCTGAAAGAGCTGCTCGACAGCCCGGCGCGCCACCTGGCCCGCAGGACCGGGGTGTTCAACCGCTTGCAAGCCGAGCTGTCGACCTTGGCCTTGATGCGCATGGCGGTCAACGACCCCGGCACAGCGGCCGGGCTGTTGAACGACACCTGGGAGCGCAAGCTGCCCCAAGATTTGGCCGCCTGGGCCTGGGCCATGGTGGGCAAGCAGTCGGCGGTCAACCTGCTGCCCGAGGCGCACGAGCACTTCCAGCGCGCGGCCAAGCTGATGGTGGCCAGCGAGAAGGCCGACAAAGGCGCGGCGGTCATCAAGGTGCTGGATTTTCCGGACGACACGCTGGCGTGGAAAGCGCGTGCCGGCCTGCGGGCACCGCGCGGGCCGCAGTGGTCGCAAGTGCTGCAGGCCGTCGGTGGCATGACGGCGGCGCAGCAGCGTGACACGACCTGGGTGTACTGGAAGGCCCGTGCTTTGAAAGGCCTGGCCGAAGGCCGGCCAGAGGCCGACACCGACGCGATCAGAGGCCAGTCGCGCGACCTGCTCGACGGCATCTCGGGGCAGTACAACTTTTATGGCGCGCTGGCTTCGGAAGACCTGGGGCGGCCGGTGCCGATTCCTGCCAAGCCGGCGCCCCTGACCGCCGAAGAGCGGGCGGCCACGGTGCGCCACCCGGGGCTGAGCCGGGCCCTGAGCTTGATCGGCATGGGGCTGCGCGGGGAAGGCGACCGCGAATGGAACTTCAGCCTGCGCGGCATGAACGACCGGCAGCTGTTGGCCGCCGCCCAGTGGGCCTGCGACATGGAGGTGTGGAAGACCTGCATCAACACGAGCGACCGCACCAAATCCGAGGTCGACCTGACCCAACGCTTCCCGATGCCATTCCGCCGCGAGGTGCTGCTGCAGTCCAGCGAAATTGGCCTGGACCCAGCGTATGTGTACGGCTTGATCCGCCAGGAATCGCGCTTCATCATGGACGCGCGCTCCTCGGTGGGCGCTTCGGGCTTGATGCAACTGATGCCGGCCACCGCGCGCTGGACGGCCCGCCGCATCGGCCTGGCCTACACGCCCGAGCTGATCACCGACCGCGACACCAACATCAAGCTGGGCACCAATTATCTCAAGCTGGTGCTGGACGACCTGGGCGGCTCGCAGGCCATGGCCGCCGCCGCCTACAACGCCGGCCCCGGGCGGCCGCGGCGCTGGCGCGAAGGCACCACCCTGGAGGTGGCCGCCTGGGCCGAGACCATTCCCTTCAACGAGACCCGCGACTACGTGAAGAAGGTGCTGTCGAACGCCACCTACTACGCCGCGCTGCTCGGCAACGAGAAGCCGTCGCTCAAGGCCCGCATGGGCAACACCATCGGCCCGCGCGAGCCCCAGGTGGCCGCACCCGACCGCGAGCTGCCGTGACGGACGCCCCGACCCCTCCTGGGGCAGGCCGTGCCGTGCCGCCCGCTCTCTCTCCTTTTTCCTTCTGGCTTTGACTTCATGATGCGCAACATTCTGGTTTTGGGTGGCACGGGTTTTGTCGGGCGCAGCGTGTGCGAAGCGCTGGTGGGGCGCAGCGGCGCTGGCGCGGGCCGCATCCTGGTGCCCAGCCGCCGGCCGGCCCGCGCAGCCCATTTGCGCGTGTTGCCCACGCTGGAGCTGATCCGCGCCAACCTGCACGACGACCAGGAGCTGCTGCGGCTGGTGCAGCAGGCGGACGTGGTGATCAACCTGGTGGCCATCCTGCATGGCAACGCACGCAGTTTCGAGCAGGTGCACGTGGGGTTGCCACAGCGCCTGGCGGCTGCCTGTGCCCAGGCCGGCGTGCGCCGGGTGATCCACGTCAGTGCCTTGGGCGTGAGCGAGCCGCCCGAGCAGGCGCCTTCGAACTACCTGCGCTCCAAAGGCGCCGGAGAAGCGGTGCTGCGGGCGGCCGCGCTGGACCTCACGGTGCTGCGCCCGTCGGTGATCTTTGGCGAGCACGACCGCTTCGTCAATCTGTTCGCCAAACTGCAAGGCATGCTGCCGGTGATGGCGTTGGCCGGCGGACAGGCCCGGTTTCAGCCGGTGTGGGTGGAAGACGTGGCGCAGGCGGTGGTGCACAGCCTGGACCACCGCGCCACCATCGGCCAGACGCTGGAATGCGCCGGCCCGGAGGTGGTGACGCTGGCCGAGATCGTGCGGCGTGCCGGCGCCTGGTCGGGCCAGCCCCGCCCGCTGCTGCCCTTGCCCCGGTGGGTGGGCACGCTGCAGGCACTGACGTTCGAGCTGCTGCCCGGCGAGCCGCTCATGTCGCGCGACAACCTGGCCTCGATGCAGGTGCCCAACGTGGCCACCGGGCAGCACCCGGGCCTGGCGGCCTGGGACATTGCGCCCACGGCGATGCACAGCGTGATGGAGCCGCTGCTGAGCCAGCGTCAAGGCCCGGCCCGGCTGGACGCCTTGCGCAAGGCCCGCTCGTCGAGGTCTTGACACCTGCTGCCTTGCGTTTTGTTTTGCGTTTTGCCTCCGATTTGAATGGCACCCACCGAGACGTCCGAGCCCCATGACTTTGCAACTCTTCACCGGCAACAAAAACTACTCCTCCTGGTCGATGCGGCCGTGGGTGTTGATGACACAGGCGGGCATCGCGTTTGACGAGGTGGCGCTGCGTTTCGACAGCTTTCAACCGGGCTCGGCTTTCAAAAATGCGTTGACCGGGTTGAGCCCGGCCGGCAAAGTGCCCGTGCTGGTGGACGACGGCTTCGCGGTGTGGGACACCTTGGCGATCGCGGAGTACCTGGCCGAAAAATTCCCGGCGCACGGGCTGTGGCCCGCGGACGCCCGAGCCCGGGCCCGCGCCCGCAGCGTGTGCGCCGAGATGCACGCCGGCTTCGGCCAGCTGCGCAGCCTCATGGGCATGAACATCGAGGCTTTTTTGCCCGAGGTGGGCGAACGCCTGATGCGCGAAAACGCCGGCCTGCGCGCCGACATCGACCGCGTGATCGAGATGTGGACCGAGCTGCTGAGCGCCCATGGCGGGCCGATGCTGTTCGGCACCTTCAGCATCGCCGACGCCTACTTCGCGCCGGTGGTCATGCGCCTGAACACCTTTGCCGTGCCCACGCCCGAACCGGTGAGCGCCTACCGGGCCCGCGTGACCGCGTTGCCGAGCGTGGCCGCCTGGGTGGAAGGGGCCTTGGCCGAGCGCGATTTCCTGAGCTTCGAAGAGCCCTACCGGCGCCGCCGGTGAGCACGGGCGGCACGAACACAACACGGCGATGAAGACCTGGCTGGTGGGCGGCGCGGTCCGCGATGCGTTGATGGGCCTGCCGGTGCAAGACCGCGACTGGGTCGTCGTGGGCGCTTCGCCCCAGGACCTCCTGGACCTGGGTTACCTGCCGGTGGGACAGGATTTCCCAGTCTTCCTGCACCCGGTGACCCGTGAAGAGGTGGCCCTGGCACGCACCGAGCGCAAGACGGCGCCGGGCTACCACGGCTTCAGTTTCCATGCCGCCCCCGACGTCAGCCTGGAAGACGACCTGCAGCGCCGCGACCTCACCGTCAACGCCATGGCGCAAGACGAGGCGGGCCACCTTGTCGACCCCCACGGCGGCCAACGCGACCTGGCCGCGCGGGTGCTGCGCCACGTGTCGCCCGCCTTTGCCGAAGACCCGGTGCGCATCCTGCGCGTGGCGCGCTTTTGCGCCCGCTGGCCCGACTTCCGCGTGGCCGAGGAAACCCAAGCCTTGATGCGCCAGATGGTGGCGCAGGGCGAGGTCGACGCGCTGGTCAGCGAGCGGGTGTGGCAGGAGCTGGCGCGCGGCCTGATGGCCGCGCAGCCTTCGCGCCTGTTCGAGGTGCTGCGCGGCTGCGGCGCGCTGGCGCGGCTGCTGCCCGAGGTGGACCGGCTGTGGGGCGTGCCACAAGCCGCGCGCCACCACCCGGAGATCGACACCGGGGTGCACGTGATGATGGTGATTGACCAGGCCGCCCGGCTGCAAGCCCCATTGAGCGTCCGCTTTGCCTGCCTGGTGCACGACCTGGGCAAGGGCACCACGCCCGCCGCCGAGTGGCCCAGCCACCCCGGGCACGAGCAGCGCAGCGCCGAGCTGGTGCAGGCGGTGTGCGAACGCCTGCGCGTGCCCACCGAATGCCGCGCCCTGGCCGAGGTGGTGGCACGCGAACATGGCCAGGTGCACGCCAGTGCCGGCCTGGACGCGCTGGGCATCGTCCAGTTGCTGACCCGCTGCGACGCCCTGCGCCGCCCACAGCGCTTTGCCGAGGTGTTGTGGGCCTGCGAATGCGATTCGCGCGGACGCCTGGGGTATGCCGACACGCCCTACCCCCCCCGGCAGGTGCTGGCCCAAGCGCTGGAAGCGGCGCTGGCGGTCGACACCGCCCAGGTGGCGCAAGCGGCCGCGGCCGCGGGCAAAAAGGGGGTGCAGGTGGGCGACGCCATCCAAGCCGCCCGGGTGGCGGCCGTGCGCACGGTGCTGGGTTGATCGGCGCCCAGTCTGTGGCTTAGAGGGTGTTATGAACTTAGGCAGGG
>JAZKHH010000049.1:0-3244 GCA_040385465.1 Pseudomonadota bacterium
ACCGAGTGGCAGCAACGCCTGCTCAAAGCCCTGCTGCAATACCCCGGACAAAGCCTGGTCACGTCGCTAGAATGGCGCGATTCGCTGCTGCCATCCGGCACCAGTCCAAACGAATACGCCGTGTTCCACGTAGAACACGGTCATGTGGTGCCAGCCTAACTGAGCGCCCTCAAGGAACACACAATGTCTCAAGACGATACCTACGACGCCTCCAGCATCCAGCACCTGCAATTCCCGGAGAACGTGCGCAAGCGGCCCGGCATGTATATCGGCAACACGGATGACGGCTCCGGCCTGCATCACCTGGTGTTCGAGGTCGTGGATAACTCGGTGGATGAAGCCCTCGCCGGCCACTGCTCGCAGATCGATGTGGTGATCCACAGCGACGGCAGCGTGTCGGTGGCCGACAACGGTCGCGGCATCCCGGTGGACAACCACACCGAGTTCGGTATGTCAGCCGCCGAGGTCATCATGACCAACCTGCACGCCGGCGGTAAGTTCGACCAGAACAGCTACAAGGTTTCCGGCGGCCTGCACGGCGTCGGCGTGAAGGCCGTCAACGCGCTGTCGGACAAGCTGGTGCTCACCATCTGGCGCGACGGCAAACACCACCAGCAGGAATACGCGCGCGGCATGGCCCAGGCGCCGCTCGCCGTGCTGGGCGACAGCAGCCGTCGCGGCACCGAGATGCGCTTCTGGCCCGATGCCACCATCTTCAAGCTCACCGAGTTCCATTACGACGTACTGGCCAAGCGCCTGCGCGAGCTGTCTTTCCTCAACTCTGGCGTGCGCATCCGCCTGTTTGAAGAAACCACCGCGCGCGAAGACATCTTCGAGTTCACCGGCGGCATCAGCGCTTTCGTCGATCACCTCAACAAAGACAAAACCCCCGTCCACCCCTCCGTCATTCACTTTGTCAGCGTGCAAGACAAAACCACGGTGGAAGTGGCGCTGCAATGGAATAGCACCTACGACGAGCGCGTGTTTTGCTACACCAACAACATCCCGCAGCGCGACGGCGGCACGCATCTCTCCGGCTTTCGCACCGCGCTCACCCGCTGCCTCAACCAGTACATCGAGTCCGAAGGCCTCGCCAAGAAAGAGAAAGTGGATTTCTCAGGCGAAGATTCCCGTGAGGGCCTCACTGCCATCATCTCGGTGAAGGTGCCAGAGCCGCGTTTCAGCAGCCAGACCAAGGACAAACTTGTCACCGAGTTCGTGTTGACGGCTGTGACCTCGGCGATGACCGAACGCTTCGGCTCCTTCCTGGCCGAAAACCCGAAAGAAGCAAAAGCCATCGCTGGCAAGATGATCGACGCCGCCCGCGCCCGAGAAGCCGCCAAGAAGGCCCGCGAAATGACTCGCCGCAAGGGCGTGCTCGACATCGCCGGCCTGCCCGGCAAGCTCGCCGACTGCCAGGAAAAAGACCCGGCCAAGTCCGAACTCTTCCTGGTCGAGGGTGACTCCGCAGGCGGCAGCGCCAAACAGGGCCGAGACCGTCATTTCCAGGCCATCCTGCCGCTCAAGGGCAAGATCCTCAACGTGGAGCGCGCGCGGCTTGAAAAGATGCTCAGCTCGGCGGAAGTCGGCACGCTCATCACCGCCCTCGGCTGCGGCATCGGCAAGGACGAGTTCAAACCCGAAAACCTGCGCTACCACCGCATCATCATCATGACCGACGCCGACGTCGACGGCGCGCACATCCGCACCCTGCTGCTCACCTTCTTCTACCGCCACATGCTGCCGATTGTCGAGGCCGGCCACATCTACATCGCCCAGCCGCCGCTCTACAAGGTAAAGTCAGGAAAATCAGAGAGTTACGTCAAAGATGACCACGCTCTCAGCCGCTGGTTGCTCGGCAACGCCGTGGACGACGCCATCTACACCCCCGCTAACGGCACCGTGCAAACGCCCGCGCAGCTCAAGGATTTGATGGAAGAGCACGCCAGCATCAGCGACGCCATGACGCGACTGGAACGCCGCTATGACGCCTTCATGCTGCAACGCCTGCGCGCCCATGCGCCCGTGCCCACGGAGGCCACGGCGCTAGACGCCTGGGCCACCATCTTCGCCGCCGACCTCAACACCCACGGCCTGCTCAATGGCCGCTACAGCGTGCAAGCCCGCTTGGGCGAGGCAGCACCCCTGCTCGCCATCACCCGCCACCAGCACGGTGCCGAGCACACGGTCAATTTCAACGAAGACTTCTTCGCCGGCGGCGACTACCGCCGCCTCGTCGCCTTCAACGCCATCGTGCAGCCCCTGGGCGGCAAGGGCGGCAGCATCCAGCGCGGCAACCGCTCACTGGCGGTGGAATCGTTCACGCAGGTCTACGACTGGCTGATGAAAGAGGCCGCACGCGGCCTGCATATCCAGCGTTACAAGGGCCTGGGCGAGATGAACCCGGAGCAGTTGCACGAGACGACGCTGGACCCGCTCAATCGGCGTCTGGTGAAGGTGGGGATTGAGGATGCGATTGCTGCCGACCTCATTTTTACGACGCTGATGGGCGAAGACGTTGAGCCGCGTCGCGAGTTTATTGAGAAGCATGCGCTGCTGGTGGGCAATTTGGATGTGTAGTCGGCGTTAGGGCTTTATCCGCTTCAATCAATCAAGGGAGAGTGCGCTTGAAACTTAGAGCAGTGGTTACAGGGCTAGTTGTCGTAATAATTACATGTGGTTGCGCCGGAAGGGCAGCGAATCCGGTGATGATTCAGCAGTATGGAGACGACAAGAAAACATGTCAGGGGCTTGAGCGTGAGATGGCTTTTATCCAAGGCGAGATGCAGCGGTTGATTCCACAGACAGAAAAAACAGGAAAAAACGCTGCACTCGGTGTTACAGGCTTCTTCCTAATCGTTCCACTATTCTTCATTGATCTGAGCAAGGCAGAACAAATTGAGGTTGACGCCTACCGTCAACGATATAACCACCTTCTGATAATCGCGGGGGATAAACAGTGCGGAATTCAGGGCGAACAAATACCAGAGTTTAAGAAGCAGGAAAAGCAAGAGGCGCCACCCGGTGGTGAAACCAAGCCCTAACAAGTACGTAGGGTGGGCAGGCTTAGCCTGTCCACGCGATTGCGGTTAATCGCGCTCACGCGCTTTGGCTTGCTGTGCGGTTGGATTGAGTGCGCGGTTTCGGCTGACGCCGAGTTACTTCTTTTGCTTGTGCAAAAGAAGTAACGGCGGTGTCAAACCCCAAGCGCAACACTTACTGCTGTCTGGAGAACCCTCCCATG
>JAZKHH010000050.1:0-33059 GCA_040385465.1 Pseudomonadota bacterium
GCCGGTGTAGCTCAGTTGGTAGAGCAGCTCATTCGTAATGAGAAGGTCGGGGGTTCGACTCCTCTCTCCGGCACCAGATTTGCGTTTCACTGCGTTTGATGCCGTCTCACAAAACGGCTTGACGCCAGGGAAAGCCAGGAAATTCAAGGGTTCGCACGTTTCATGTTGTCTCATGACGTGCCCTTCAATGCCGCCACCACACAGGGTACAAAATCGGCAACAGCAGCGACTTTTGCTGCTCACTCGGTGTTTGTTTCCCATGCTGGCCGATTCCACCCGCAAAGACGCCAAGTGCGCTGAGGGCAAAGCGACGATCCGTTTCACCGACAGGGTTGGCCTCTATCTTGAAGTGGCCCTAAACGGCTCGAAGCGCTGGCTCTGGAAGTACTTGTTCGAGGGCAATGAAATGAGGCTGGCCTTGGGCCAGTGTCGACCCGCCAAGCAGCGGCAGCTCGACAAGCCAGAACGCAAAACCCAACACGGTGGCACCCTCGAGGCCGTGGCCCGCGAGTTCCACGGCGTCAAGATTGCGTCGCTGACGCCCTAACTGCGCGGCGTCGTGGCTGGACCGATTGGAGAACGGCCTGTTCCCTTGGAGCGGCGCCCTCCCCTTGACCCAGATCACCGCGCCGATGCTTCTGCATCCTTGCCGTCCTGCTCTTCCGACGTCTCGGGAACATCCGTGCGATGACCTGGCAAGAGATCGCCAAATGATGCCGGTGTGGGCCGACTGCCTGGACGAATTGAGGCAAAGTGCCACCGTGTTGCTATTTGAATCGGCGTGACCAAGGAATTGACCCATTGGTGAGAAGGCGTCTGACTTCTGATCAATTCGGCGTCAACTTGCTTGCTGCTCAATACACCCGTAGCACCTCAAACTGCTGTCGGATTTGAGCAATCTGTATCGACACCTCATCACCCTCGCCCTTACCGAGCATGGCCCTGCCCAAAGGGGCTTCGCTGCTGATGACGTGAACGAGCTGAGCGCCGTTGACCAACTTCATGCTGCCCCCCTCCGGGCCCAGAAAGAGATGTTGTTGCTTGTTGTCGGAATCAACCAGGCAGACCAGCGCGCCGAGCTGTATGCCTTTGCGGGCGTCATAGGGGAGCAGGCGGAATTGGCGCCAATTGGCCATCGCTTGGCCGATGGCTTCGGCACGACGAGCTTGGCCAGTGGCCAGATACGCAGCTTCGAGTCCCAATGTGTCGTATTTGTTTTCGGCGATGTTCTCTTGATGAGTTGCCGTTTCATGGGCCGCCCGCACTGCCTGTTCAACTTGCAGCAGGTCTTCGGCGAGCCGTTCCAGCACCTGCTGCTGCAACACAAATTTATCCATGGTGAAAGGTAGGCATCTCGAACCAGCGGGGTCAGGTCTTGATTATGAAGGTCACAACCGCCACGAGGACACCGTCTTTAAACTCGGCCTGTTGGAATCCGGCGACGCCGTACCGTTCTTCGCCAAGGCAGTTGTCATTCCGTTGCCGCACCTGATTCAGTGGGGAAATCAACATGAGTTTCAGCGGAAGTGCGCTTAGGCGCCAGCCAGAATCAGCACCGCCGAATCTCGCGCCGCCTGGGTCTAACTTTTGCAAAACGGCGACGTTCATCTTTGTGAGTACGGGGACGAAGGGCTGGAGCACGTGCTCCTGAAATGAGGCCGTTGAGGCACCTCGGCACTTCCTGAGCCGGCGACGCGATGATGAAGGTGTGGGCGGACCGCCTGGACGAGTGACGGCAGGATGCCGCCCGTACCATCAGGCCCAGATGCAAAACTGTCGATATCGCCTGGCAATGCCGATGTGACAACCAGGGGCACTGTCTCATCTCGGGCTGGTTGCAATCTTTGGCGGCGCTCGGGTACGCTTCCCTCCCGGGTCATCCGCCCCTTCCAACGCCTTCTTCCATGACGTCTCTCACCTGCGTGGCCACCGAGGTCATCACCACCCACCAGAAACCTGTCGGCTATGCCTACCGCATTGCCCCGGCCGCGCCCACCGACAGCGGTTGGCGTTTCCTCAGTGGCAGTGAAAGCCAGAAATACATGAACCAGCCCACGCATTACATCACTTGCGTGTTGGCGGACTTCGCACTTCAGCATCCCGATGTCGCTCCCCTACTGGACCACCCGGCCGGCTCGGCCTTCGAGCGTACCGATGCGAGTGAGGCATTCGAGGCGGTGCCGCTGGAATAGACGCGCCGCAATCCTCTGAGAACCGGCGGATTGGCGCGGTTCCATCGTTTGATGTCGATCCCGAACGCGAGGTCGGAGATCTCCTTCGAGAACAGCTCCGTGCACACCCCGCTCGCAGACCGAATCGAAGACGCCTTTTTTGGGAATGCGGATAGAGCCGTTGGCCAACCGGGTGGTGACGGATGCCAAGACTCATGCCGCTGCGCAGTCGCAAGGCGACCTGACGGTCTTGCGGCACACTCCATGCGATGCTTGCCAAATCTGCCTCCGAACTCGGCTTTTCCCCGACGTTGTTCCAGAGCGCCAAGGCCTTCGAGACTTGGCTGAAAAAGAACCACGTCACCTCCGACGGCCTGTGGCTCAAGATCGCCAAGCGGGGCGCCTGCGAACCCAGTGTCACCTACCCCCAGGCGGTGGAGATCGCGCTTTGCTGGGGCTGGATCGACGGCCAGAAGAAGGGCCTCGACGACCAACACTTCCTGCAACGTTTCACGCCGCGGCGCGCGCGCAGCATCTGGTCGAAAATCAACGTCGACAAAGCTGCGGCGCTGATCGAGGCAGGCCGCATGCAGGCGCCGGGCCACGCGCAGATGGAGGCCGCCAAGGCCGACGGGCGCTGGGCACGGGCCTACGACGGCGCTCGCACTTCCACTGTGCCAGAGGACCTGCTGGCTGCGCTGGAAGCTGAGCCAAGGGCCAAGGCCTTCTTTGCAACGATCAATGCGGCCAATCGCTATGCGGTGCTGTGGCGCATCCAGACGGCCGTGAAAGCGGAGACGCGGGCCAGGCGCATCGCCCAACTGGTTGAGATGCTCGCGCGGGGCGAGACCATCCACATTTTCAAACCCAGGTCAAAGGCTTGACTGCGAAACTCTCACGCCGTCTCTCGGGTCGCATTTGATGCCGGCGACGGGCCCGGACGATCACGGCTGCACAGGCTTGCCGGCGCCAGAGGCGCGCGGCTCGTTCGTCTTCGCCACGCCACCTTCTTCTTTCGAAACAGCGCCCCGCTCCCGGGCGTACACCTTGGTGAACTCCGCCCCCAGCAGGAAAATCTGCGCCGCGTAGTAGACCCAGATCAGCACGATCGCAATGGCACCTGCCGCCGCGTAAGTGGAGTCGAGACCGGCCTTGCCAATGTACAAACCAATCAACAGTTTTCCCACTTCGAACAGCGTGGCCGTGACGATGGCGCCCACCCAAACGTCACGCCAGGCAATCTGCACGGACGGCATCCACTTGAAAATCGCCCCAAACAGCACCGTGCCGATGAGCAGCGACAACACCAAGTTGAGCAGGTGCAAGAGGAACTCCCCACCAGGGAAAAATCCCCCGAACCACTGACCGACCGCCGCCACGGCAGCGCCCACCGCGAGCGATGTCATGAGCAGGAATGCCAAGCCGAGGATCAGGCCGAATGACAAAAAACGGGTGCGCAGGAGGCCCCACAGGCCACTCGGCTTGGCTTTCTCTGGAACATGCCAGATGCGGTCGAGGGCGCTCTGGATTTCCCCAAAGACGGTGGTGGCCCCCACCACCAGGAACACGATGCTGATGGACCCTGCCACCAGGCCTTCGGCGGGTTCCCGCGCACTGGCGATGAGGCTTTGGATCACCGTTGCACCCTCCTGCCCCACCAGCCCCGCAATCTGCGCCTGAATCACGCCCCTGACCGCTTCTTCGCCGAACACAAAGCCCGCCACGGCGATGACGATGACGAGCAAGGGCGCCAAAGAAAAGGCCGTGTAATAAGAAATGGCGGCGCCCATGCTGGGCGCGAAGTCATCGATCCAGGCCATGACCGACAGCTTGACCAAACTGAATACCTTGGAGAGCTTCATGCTGAATCTTTCTTAAGGGATGGCGGCAAACCAGCACGGGTTACAGGCCCGTCGATGCGCACGGGTTGCCATTTGGACTGAATCTCGACCGTGAGGCCGTAGGAAGACGCTGATTTTGAGCGCAAAGGAAAGGTTGGTCTCGTGAGGCCAGAGCGCTGAGGTCACGGCCGCGGTGCACGGAGGCGGGCCAAAGCAGGCCTTTCACACTGAAGCTCAACATGCCAGAGCAGAACCGCAAAGCCATGGCGCCTGGTCGGCCCACAGGCGGTGACCGCGGACACAAAGCGAGCACGGAATGTCGGTGGTGGTCCCCCTGCGGGGGCTGCAAAAGCCCACTGATTGACCTTGTCCCCGTGTTTTCGGACGCAGCCAGACCTCAACGCAGCGCCATCGCCCGTTGAGCCTCCAGCTGCACCAGCTTCTCTCGCACTTTGTCTCCCACCTGAATTTGCGGGTTGGAAAACCCGTCAGGCTTGCCCGCGTCCTTTTCGCGCTGCTCGATCACGGCCTTTGCTGCCCCATGGGCCTGCTCAAAGGACAGCGTGTGCCGCAATTGCTCGTCGTACATCGCCCGGCCGAAGTAGGTGAGCGGCGAGCGGCGCCCGCAGCCATAGGACGTGTGGTCCGCGTCGGCGGCCGTCATCACCAGCATGCCCTCCCCGGCCAGCGGCTCGATCCAGCTGCCCGAATAACACGCCGACACCGAGACCACGCTCCACCGCACCCCGGCTTCATCGAGCCACGCCTTGAGCATCAGGGGGGTCATCTGGCCGATGTCCACCGGCCCCAGACTGGCCGCCAGCGGCCCGCCACGCGCGCCGTGGGACGTGAGGTGGATGAACAGCACGTCCTCCTCTTTGTCCATCAGCGCCGCCGCGCGCTGGATGGCGCGCTGCAGGTTCAACGGCGTCGCCCAGGGCCACTCCAAGCCGGTGTCGCGGTGGTTGACCAGCTGAAGCGTGCGCCCGGTGCTGCCAAAGCGCTGTTGCATGACCTCGGCGACCAGCTGGCTCTCGCGCATGAACACGTCCTCGGGGGCGTAGGGCGCGAAGGTGATCGCATAGACATCCACCACGCCACGACGCTGCGGCGTCAAGGCCTGCAGCCGCTCGGCCAGCACCTTGGGTTGCGCCTCCATCAGCTCTTGGGTCAGCGCCAACGGCTCGGGACCCGGCTCTTCTTCAGCTTCAGGCGCGTCGGCCCGCCAGAAGTTGAAAGACTGCGTCCACTCGCCCACGCCCATGACACCGACGATGGCCAAGGCGATGCACACGCGCGGCAGCCGGCGCCGCGCACCGGCACGCCAGGCCAGCAAGACGGTGGCCACCACGGGCCAGGCTGCGAGCAGCCCCCACACGGCCCACACGCCGACTTTTCCGAACACCTCTGCCGTGAACCAGCCGTTGCGCAACAGCGGGACATACAGCGACCACACCACAAGGCCAATGACAAACGCCTGCGCCATCATCATGGAAAACAACCCGATGGCGCTTGGCGCGAGCCGAGGGTCGGCGGGGTCCGGCTGCGGACGTGGCACGAACTGCCAGCACATCCACAACAAAAGCAGTGTGGTCAGCCAGCCCATCAGCAAGGCACGCGGGTCGAACGACGCCGGACCGCTGATGAGCAGCCGCTGTCCCACCATCCCCAGCAGATGAGGGGCTGCCACCAGACACAGCACCAGCAGCGGCGTGGTCTGCAGCCCGCTCCATTGGGGTGACAGCAGCAAAGCCGCTCGCACGCCTTGCCGCCACCAGGCACCCAGCGAGCCAGGCTGGGCCGCTTCGGGCGGAAAATCTTCACAGCGTCCAGGGTCGGTCATGGGCAGGGGGCGTGAGCCGGCGGAGGTGGGTCCATTGTGCTTGCGCGTGAGGGCCACCAGCGCTCGCAATCTGGCAATAACCGCACGGCGAGCGGCACCTTCGGCCTTGTCTCGCATCGGCCATGCAATGGCAGCCCCTCCGGCTTGACTGAGCGCCTGCAGGGTCACCGTCGTGACAGCGACGACGTCGTTCTTCGGAAGGGTCCGGATGGATGAGGCCTTGGGCATCACTCCGGTGCGGCGGCTGGACGTGCGCCTTGCGCCGGCGCCTGGGGCGCTTGACTTGCGCCAGGTCCGCGCGGCTGGCGCAGGGCCTTTGTTTCAGTCGTGGTCAGACGCAGGAAGTTTCTGGCCCTTCGGGCCTTTGGCCGGTGCAGCGCCCGCTGCGCTGGCCAGGTGCACCCGGCCGGCCAGCCAAAACGCCAGGCCGCTGAGCAGCAGGGCCAGCCAGCCGCTCCACCCGTAGCCGGTCAGCAGGCCTTGCGCGTCGCGGCCGATGAGCAGGCCGCCGACCATCGCGGCCACGCCCATGCCGACCGATTGCATGCAGCCCTGCAGCGTCATGAAGGTGCCGCGCAGGTGCGGCTGAGCGGCACCCGTGATGAGCGCCATGGTCGGCACCATGCGCCCCGACACGAAGACGAAGAAGGCGGTGGTCACGACGAGATAAAGCCACAGCGGCGTCGGTCCCAAGTGGGTAAGGATGATCAACGGAAGGGTCGACGCGAGGATCAGACCGCGCAGCACCCTGACCTTGCCGAAGTTGTCGGACAGCGCCCCCCACAGTCGCGAGGTGAAGAACGTCGCCACGCCGCCGGCCAGGTAGATCAGCGGCAACTGCTCGTTGGTGATGCCGATGTTGGCGGTGCTGAACACCGTGATGTAGGGAATGATGCCCATGCCGGCGCCGACGACGCACATGGACAGCGCAAAGGCCCGCCAATGGTTCGGCTCCACCAGTCCGGCGCGCAATTGCGCCCAGGCCGACAAGGCACCGCCCTGAGCCACGGGCACGCGAAAGCTGGGGACGAAGCGCGCGGCCAGCAGCCACAGGGCCAGCGACAGTCCGCCGATCGCCAGAAAGGGCATGTGCCAGCCCCAGCGGTTGGCAAGCCACAGCGAGGCGGGCACGCCTGCCACCGTGGACAGCGAGAACGAGGCCATGATCAAACCCATGGCGCGGCCCCGCCGCTCGAAAGGAATCAGGTCGCCAACGAGCGTCTGCGTCATGGCGCCAATCACGCCGCCGAAGGCGCCCGCGGCCACGCGGGCCAGCATCAACACCGCATAGCTGGGCGCCACCGCACAAGCCAGGGTGGCCAGCGTGAAGCCGGCATAGGCCACCAACAGCAGGCGCTTGCGCTCAAAGCGATCGACATAGGGCGCCATCAACAGGCCGCAGGCTCCGGCGGCCAGGGTGTAGGCCGACACCAGCCAGCCGAACTGCGCGTCGCTGATGCGAAACAAGTCAATGAACAGCGGGCCCAGCGGCATCATCACCATGAAGTCGAGGATGTGGGTGAACTGCACGCCGGCCAGCGACAGCAACAGGCCCCGCTCCTGGCGCGGGGAAAGGGGGAGGACGGCGGGCATGGGCCGGATTATCTCTGCCAACCCGTCCCACGCCTCCCGGGCTCGGCCTTTGGCAACCCCCTCGAGCCTGTGGCTTGCGATTTCCCGGGACATGGACAGGCGTTGTCGAGCCCATCGGGAGTGGCGTGAAGGCTGCATCGCCCTGCATCTCACCCACCAGGGCTGCAACCCAAGGCAAGGGACACGCAACGCTCTGAGGTCTTCTGGCAGATCACAGCTTCCAGGTCCCAGGTTGTGCCCACGCGCCCTACCGAAGATGCCGGGCCATTTCCGTGACCGCATGGATTCCCAGGCCCACCAGCCCACCCACCAGCGTGCCGTTGATGCGGATGAATTGCAGGTCGCGGCCGATGTGGTTCTCCAACTCGCGGGTCATCTCGGCGGCGTTCCATTCGTGCACCCGGCCGACGATGTAGCGGCGGATGTCCTCCCGGTACCGGTCGATCAGCGCGGGCGCGCCGGCTGTCAGCTGTTGCTGGATCCAGGCTTGCATGGCGGGATCGCGCGCCAGTTGCTCGCCCAGCCGTTGCGCGGCCAGCCCCACGCGCTCTCGCACCCGGGAGTCGGGGTGGGACAAATCGGTGCGAACCCAATCAATGGCATCGCTCCACAGGCCGTGCAGGTAGTGGCCCAATTGGGGGTGCGCCAACAGCTCCTGCCAGAGGGCCGCACCCTGGTCGCGCAGCGCAGGGTCGTCTTTGAGGCGCTGGGCGAAGCCGGCCACGAAGTGGTCAAAGCGCTGGCGCAGCGGGTGGTGCGGGTCCTCGCTCATGTCGGCGGCCAGCTTGGCCACGCCGGCCACCATTTTGTTGGTGGCGTAGCGCCCGGCCACGGCGTCAAGCCCCACGAAGCGCAGGTACTTCACCTCCGTGGCCACCACATCGGACAGCGTCTCTTTGAGCACGTCGTCGTCCAGCAGGCCGGCCAGCTGCCGCAACAGGCGGCTCAGCAATGGCTGGTGCCGCCCGTCTGCCGTCAGCAGGCCGAGCAGCTCCCCTGCCAGGCGCGAGGCGTCGAGCCGGGTCAACCGCTCGACCACGGTGGTGTGGAAGAAGTGCCGCACCGCTTCATCGTCGAACGCCTTCAAGGCATGGCCCACCAGGCTGCCCACGTGGTCCCCCACCTGCCGCGCATGCAGCGGGTCGGACAACCAGGCGGCCAGGCGGGCGGGCACGTCGAACTCCTTCAACTTGGACAGCACCTGCTCGGTGCTCAAGAAATGGGTGCAGAGGAACGCGGCCAGGTTTTCGCCGATGCGGTCTTTGTTGCTGGGGATGATGGCGGTGTGCGGGATGGGCACGCCCAAAGGGTGGCGGAACAAGGCCACCACCGCGAACCAGTCGGCCACCGCGCCCACCATGGCGGCCTCGGCAAACGCCGCCACGTACGGCCAGGCGGGGTGCCGGTGCTCCAAAGAAGCGGCCAGCACGTAGACGCCCGCTGCGCCGATCAGGAGCAGCAAGGCGATGTTCTTCATCCGCGCCAGGGGGGTGGTGGGTTTCATGGCGCAGGCGGTCTGCAGGCCTGATGGAAAAAACGGTGGAAGTGGGTCATTGATCGAGTCAAGGAAGACTTCATGGGGAAACTGTGGACGCTGGCCCGATTGTCGCGGGGTCCGGGGAGTAACGGCATTGACATGGGCAGCCCGTTGGCAACAGCACAACGACAGGGGGTGGTTCGACTTGGCCCGTTCAGGCTTTCATTTACCCCATCTGCCCCAAGATGAACAAAATCGCCTGTCAACTGCGGCTCGTTCCGCCGCCCCTGCCAACCATGCCGATCCGACCGATTGTCTTTATCACCGCGCTGCTGCACCTCTACATCGGCCTGCGGCTGGTCCCTGCCCTGTCGCCTTGGGGGCCTGCGGGCGCGATGTTGGCAGTGGCTTTGGTGGTCTCCGCGGGAGCGATGCCGCTGCCTTTCCTGCGCATGTCCCGCGGCAAGGCGTCGCTGGCGGACGGGTGGCATTGGCTGGGGCTGCTGGCGATGGGCTGGTTTTCATCGCTTTTCATCCTGACCGTGGTGCGTGACCTCGTTTTGCTGATGGGGTGGGGCGTGGCCATGGCCGGTGGAGCGACGTCAAGCCAGCCGTGGGGCGCCTGGAGCGCACTGGGGGTGGCAATGGGTGCCACGGTGGCTTCCCTGGTCGGGTTGGTGGGCGCACGACGCACGGCGCGGGTGCGGCGTGTGGACATCGTGCTGCCAGGCCTGCCGCCGGCCTTGCAAGGGTTCACCATCGCCCAGTTGAGCGACCTGCATGTGGGGCCCACCATCCGCCGTGGGTACATGGAGCGCATCGTGCGCAAGGTGAATGCCCTGGAAGCCGACGCGGTGGCAATCACCGGTGACTTGGTGGACGGCTCGGTGCCCGCACTGCGCGAGCACATCGCCCCATTGGCCGATCTGCGGGCGCGGCATGGGACGTTCGTGGTCACCGGCAACCATGAGTACTACGCGGGCGCGCAGGCGTGGATCGGCGAGCTGCGCCGCTTGGGCTTGCGCGTGCTGTTGAACGAGCATGTGTTGTTGCGGCCGCAGGGTACTCGCCCAGGCCACGGCAGTGATGCCGACGCGCTGCTGCTGGCCGGCGTGACGGATTTTCATGCGGGCCATTTCGACAAGGCGCACGCCAGTGACCCGGTGCGCGCGCTGGCCGGCGCGCCGGCTGCCACGCGGACGCGGGTGCTGCTGGCCCACCAGCCGCGCAGCGCGCCTGCGGCGGCCTTGGCGGGCTTTCAGTTGCAGCTCTCAGGCCACACCCATGGCGGGCAGTTCTGGCCTTGGAATTTCTTCGTGCCCCTGCAACAGCCGCTTGTGGCCGGGCTGCATCGGTTGCACGGGATGTGGGTGTATGTCAGCCGAGGGACCGGTTATTGGGGGCCGCCGAAGCGGTTGGGAGCGCCATCCGAGATCACGTTGTTGCGGCTGGTCGGAGCCTAAAGCGGCTCGATGCTGCGGCGAATGGACGGGTTATTCGCCGCATTTAGCGCGGCGAATAATCACCGAGCGCAGTCGAAAAAGTGGATAATCTCCGCATGGAAGGCGGAGATTGCACATACATCTGGCAGGGCAGTGACTGGCCTCGCTGGCGATATGACCTGGCGGCATTGGCTCAGCCGTTGGCGAACGTCAGCCGTGCCCAGGGGCTGTTGATAGGGAGGCTGGCCGATGTGGGCATGGACCTGCGGGACCGAGCCAGCTTGCTGGCATTGACAAACGACGTCGTCAAAACGAGCGAGATCGAAGGCGAGCAACTCGAGATGGAGTCCGTGCGCTCGTCCATTGCCCGCCGTCTCGGCGTGGACATCGGTGCGCTGGCCCCTACAGACCGACACGTCGAAGGCGTGGTCGAGATGGTGCTGGATGCGACCGCCAACTGCACGGCAAGTGTCACAAAAGAGCGCTTGTTCGGATGGCATGCCGCACTGTTCCCCACGGGCTATTCCGGCTTAAGCCGTATCAATGTGGGCGGGTGGCGGGCGGACACCACAGGTCCGATGCAGGTTGTCTCTGGCCCGCAAGGGCGAGAGCGGGTGCATTTCGAAGCCCCCCCTGCTGACTGGCTGGAAAGGGAAATTCAGCGTTTTGTGACGTGGGCCAACAGCGAATCGGGCGAGCCGCCATTGATCAAGGCCGCCCTGGCGCATTTGTGGTTCGTCACCCTGCACCCGTTTGACGATGGCAACGGCCGCATGGCACGGGCCATCGGCGACCTGTTTTTGGCCCGCGCCGATGGCAGCCCGCAACGCTTCTACAGTCTGTCGGCGCAAATCCAGCGCGAGCGCACGGCTTACTACGACATCCTGGAACGCAGCCAGAAGCGCTCGCTCGACGTGACGGAGTGGTTGACCTGGTTCCTGGACACCCTTCACCGGGCAGTCGACCAGGCGCAGCACGCCCTGGACGCGGTGTTGGCCAAGACACGGTTTTGGCAACGTTGGGCACAGACACCATTGAACGAGCGGCAGCGGCTGCTGGTTCAACGGCTGCTGGAAGGGTTCGACGGAAAGCTCACGAGCAGCAAATGGGCGGCGATTGGAAAATGTTCAGCGGACACCGCCCTGCGTGACATCAACGAGCTGTTGGCCCACGGCCTCCTGAAGAAATCGCAGTCGGGTGGGCGCAGCACGAGCTACGAACTGAACGATCCGCCCTCCTGACACCCCGGAACAAGCGCTCTGTGTGTGTCAAAGGCGTGTTCAATCCGCCAGCTCATCCAGAATGGGACACTCCGGCCGCGCGTCGCCATGGCAACACGCCGCCAACCCCTCCAGGGTCCGCTTCATGGCCGCCATTTCTTCCATCCTTCGGCTGAGGTCGTCGACATGGGCCAGGGCGATGCGTTTGACGTGGGCACTGGCGCGGCGGCGGTTCTGCCAGAGTTTGAGCAGCTCGGCAATTTCGGCCATGCTGAAACCCAGGCCGCGGGCGCGGCGGATGAAGCGCAAGGTGTGGACTTCCTTGTCGGTGTATTGCCGGTAGCCTGCGTCGGTGCGCGCCACGCCAGGCAGCAAACCCAGCGACTCGTAGTGCCGAACCATCTTGGTGGACACGCCGGCGCGCTGGGCGGCTTCGCCGATCTGGAAAGGACCGGGGCTGTGGTTGTGGCCGTGGTAGGCAGCGGTCATGAGTGGCTTCCTTTCCAACGCCGCAGCCACAACGCGTTGGCCACGACGCTAACGCTGCTGAGGGCCATGGCGGCGCCCGCCAGCACAGGGCTGAGCAGGCCGAAGGCGGCCAACGGAACCCCAACGACGTTGTAGGCGAAGGCCCAGAACAGGTTCTGGCGGATCTTGGCGTAGGTGCGCCGGGAGATGTCGATGGCGTCGGCCACCAGCGCCGGGTTGCCGTGCATCAAGGTGATGCCGGCGGTGTGCATGGCGACGTCGGTGCCGGTGGACATGGCGATGCCGACGTCGGCGGCGGCCAAGGCGGGGGCGTCGTTGAGGCCATCGCCCACCATGGCCACGGTGCGGCGACCGCCCTGCTTCAGTCGCTCCACGGTGTCGGCCTTGTCTTGCGGCAACACCTCGGCTTGGATGTCGTCGATGCCGAGCTGCTGTCCCACGGCTTGCGCGCTGCCGCGGTTGTCGCCGGTGAGCAGCACGGTGTGCAGGCCCAGGGCCCGCAGCCGCTGGAGGGCCTGCGCTGCGCTGGGTTTCACGGTGTCGCCAAAGGCCAGCAAGCCCACCAGCCGCGGCGCCTCGCCGTGGGGGCTGCCGATGTCGGCCAGCCAGGACACGGTGCGGCCAGCCGACGCCAATGCAGCAGCGCGGGCAGCCAACGCGGACAGGTCGACTTTCAACTCCGCCATGTAGCGACTGCTGCCGAGCCGCAATGCCCGGCCGTCGACCGTGGCGGCCACACCCCGACCGGCGACGGCCTGCACCTCGGCGGCCGCGGACACCTTGAGTGCTTGCGCATGAGCAGCGGCCACCACCGCGCGCCCCAAGGGGTGTTCGCTGTGCGACTGGACGGCGGCACTCCAGGCCAGCAGCAGGTCGGCGGCGCCCTCCTCTGCCGCCTCACAGGCCACCAGCACCGGCTTGCCTTCGGTCAAGGTGCCGGTTTTGTCGAAAGCCACGACCTGCAGGCGGTGGGCCACTTCCAGCGCCTCGGCGTCCTTGATCAGGATGCCGTGACGCGCGGCCACGCCCGTGCCGGCCATGATGGCGGTCGGGGTGGCCAGGCCGAGGGCGCAGGGGCAGGCGATCACCAGGACGGCCACGGCGTTGAGGACCGCGGTTTCCCAGCGGCCGGTGCCCAAGCCCCACGCGAGCAGCGTCACCAACGCGATCACCATGACCACCGGGACAAAGACCGCGCTCACCCGGTCGACCAGGCGCTGGATGGGTGCCTTCTTCGCTTGCGCGGACTCGACCATGCGGACGATGCGCGACAAGGTCGACTCCGCCCCCACCGCACGAGTGCGCACGACCAGCACCCCAGTGCCATTCACGGCCCCCCCGGTGACGGGGTCACCCCGGTGTTTGGCGACGGGCAGGCTCTCGCCGGTGATCAAAGATTCATCGGCCTCGCTGCTGCCCTCTTCCACCACGCCATCCACCGGCACCCGCTCGCCGGGCCGAACGACGACCAGGTCGTTGACCCGGATCTCCGCCACGGGCACGTCTTGGTCCACACCCTGCCGGCGCACCCGCGCCCGTTCGGGGCGCAACGCGTTCAACGCGCGCAGGGCTTCGGTGGTCTGGTGCTTGGCGCGGGCTTCCAGCCACTTGCCCAGCAGCACGAGCGTGATCACCACCGACGAAGCTTCGAAGTACAGGTGCGGCATGTCGGTGGGGCTGTGGCGCAGCCACAGGTACAGGCTCAAGCCGAAGGCGGCGCTGGTGCCCAGGGCCACCAGCAGGTCCATGTTGCCAGTGCCAGCGCGCAAGGCTTTCCAGCCGGCGCGGTAGAAGCGCGCGCCCAAGATGAACTGCACCGGCGCGGCCAGCGCGAGCTGCACCCAACCGGGCAGCATCCAATCGGCGCCGAACAAGGCACCGGCCATCGGCAGCACCAGAGGCAGCGACAACGCGGCCGCCAGAAGAATCGGCCAGACCGGTGCAGACACCTTGGGCACCCCCGCCGCATCGAGCTGCGGGGCCACGGGGGCGGCCGTGTAGCCGGCGCGCTCGACCGCTGTCATCAAGACAGCCGCGGTCACGTCTGGGCTTGCGGTGCGCACCGACGCACGTTCCGTGGCGAGGTTCACCTCGGCGCCCAGCACCCCGGGCACGCGCTGCAGCGCTTTCTCTACCCGTGCCACGCACGAGGCGCAGGTCATGCCCTGAACCTGCAGTTCGACGGTCTGCTCGGCCACTTGGTAGCCAGCCTGTCGCACGGCCGCCTCGAGCGTGGGCGTGGTGAGGTTGGACGTCGCCTCCACGGTGGCCACTTCGGTGGCGAGGTTCACGGAGGCGCGAGACACGCCTGGCACGGCGGCCAACGCTTTTTCCACACGCAAGGCGCACGAAGCACAGGTCATCCCGGTGATCTGCAGTGACCAGCGATGACCCGTGTCGACGACGTCGGTCGGTGAGGCGGTCAGGGCGCCGCTCTCGACGTGAGAACCGGTCATCAGCCGGCTCCATCACCCGGCTGCACCGGCGTGGCCGACGGCGGTCCGTCGGGTGCCAGCGGCACGGCGGGGTAGCCTGCCTCCTGCAGTGCCGTCGCCAATACTGCAGGGTCTGCCTGTGAGGTCACCGCCACGCGCTTGGTGGCGACATCCACCGACACTTGCGCCGACGGGTCTTCGGCTTGCACCGCCCGGGTGACGGCCGCGGCGCAGTGGCCGCAGTGCAGGTCTTTGACGAGAAAGGTGATCATGTTCAGCTCCTTGGCACTTGCAGTGACACCACTGTGAAGCTTCCCACCATGGGAAGGTCAAGCGCTGATTGTGAACAGTGAGGCGCCACAGCGCGAAACGCCGGGGCCTTGACCTTGAGCCTGGGTGCCTTTGAAGGCTACCGTCGCAGCAGGTTGCCTGCCGTGGACCGACGCCTCACAACCAGCGGGCGCGGCGGAAACGCCACCACAGGAACCCTGAGGTGCAGCCGATCACGCCCAGGGCCAGCGGATAACCCCAGCGCCATTTCAGCTCGGGCATGTGCTCGAAGTTCATGCCCCACAGGCCGGCAAAGGCCGTGGCCACGGCGAAGATGGCCGCCCACGCGGCCAGGCGCTTGGTGACCTCGCTTTCTTCAATGGTGGCCATCGAGAGGTTGACCATGATGGCCGTGCTGATGGTCTCGCGGATGGCGTCGTTGGCGGTGTCGATGCGGGCCAAGTGGTCGCTGACGTCGCGAAAATAGGTCTGGGTGTGCTCGCACACGGCGGGCACCCGGCCGCCGTGCAGCTTGCCGGAAAACTGAAGCAGGGGCGACACGGCGTGTTTGAGCTGCATGCTCTTGCGCTTGAGCTCGTACAGCCGCTCGATGTTCAACCGCGCCGCACCGCGGATGAAAATCCGCTCTTCGATGCTTTCCAGCTCGGTTTGCAGCATTTCGACGATGGGAAAGTAGCGGTCGACCACGGCGTCCATCAGCGCGTACAACACATAGCCAGGGCCTTGCTTGAGCAGCTGCGGTTCGCGTTCCGCGCGGTCGCGCACCCCCAGAAAGTCCTGCAGGCTGCCGGTTCGCACCGACAGCACGTAATTGGGGCCGGCGAACACCGCCACTTCACCGAGGTGCAGCTCGCCCTTCAAAAACTCCACCAGGTGCATAACGACGAACAAGGCGTCGCCGTATTCTTCGACCTTGGGCCGCTGGTGGCCATGGCTGGCATCCTCCACCGCCAACGGGTGCAGGGCGAATTCGAGGCGCATGGTCTCCAGCTCTTCGGCCGAAGGGTCGCGCAGGGCCACCCAGACAAAGCAGCCTGGTTTGGCGAGGTAGTCGCTGATCTGCTCGACCGGCAGGTCGACGAGGCGTGTGCCTTCTTGGTAAGCAATGCAGTTGATGAGCATGGCGGGGGTTCCGGTGGATCACGCGCAGACAGGCGCACGCCGACGTTGCCGTCGGGCTGGACTCAGGCGTGTCCCGGATCGGAAGAATGTTCAGCAGGGCACGGCTGGGCCGGACGCCATTGTTGCAGGGGGCGCGTGTCATCCACTTGAGCAGCACTGGCCAGGCCAGGCCAGCCGGTGCTGTTGTCTGCAGGGGTACTGGGCAATGTGACGAGAGTGTCCCGCTTAACCGAGCCGTGGGCGCTGCGAAGGGTCGCTGGCGTCATTCACAAATGCACGATGGACAACCCAGCCTTTTGGCAAGGATGTCCGTGGCAAGCCTGCGCCCCAAAGGAAAGTGCGCCGGAAGGATCGCCGGCGCGCTCCCTCTGTGCTCACAGAGGCATCAGGCCACCTGTTCCGGCTGTTGAGTGGTGGAAGCGGTCGACGACGACGCCGGCTGCAAGTGAGACGGCCGCCCTTCCACGGCCGCAATCACGGCTTCCGGGTCCGCGTAATGCGCCATGTGGCCCGCCCCTTCGACGACCCACAGCTGGCTTTGTGGCAACGTTTGATGCAGGCGCAGAGAGTTGGCTTGCAGGTCAACCACCTTGTCGGCGTCACCGGCGATCAGCGTGATCGGCAGGTGCTGCAACGTCTTGTACTGTTCCTGCATCGACTTGGCCGCGGGCACCATGAAGGCTGCGTCTTCGGCATTGGCTCGCAGTTGCCACGGGCGCAGCAGCATCTCGCGCGACAACACGGGGAAGAACTCGCTGGGCACCGGTTGGGGGCTGAACATGCCCTTGACGGTCACCGGCAGCAACGCGCGGGCCGACAAGGCTGTCACCGTGTAACGCATGGCGTCACCGACCACGGGCAACGCGGCAGGTGCGGTGAGCAAAACGTCCGCCCGCAGGCTGGGGTAGTAATAACCGCCCATCAGCACCAGGCGGCTGGCGTAGGTCGGGTGGGCCAGCGCCATGGCCAGCGCCACCTGGGTGCCCATCGAGTGGGCCACCACCACGGGCTCCCGGACGGCCAACGCCTCGAGGGCCTGGTGGATTACCTTGGCTTGGGCCGCCGGCGTCCACAGGCGGCCGCGTGGGCGGCCGCTGTGGCCGAAGCCAGGCCGGTCGAACGCCAGCACGCGATGGCGCTGGGCGAGGCCCTCGATCAAACCGCTGGCCTGGAAGTCCGCCGACGACACCGTGTTGCCGTGCAACAGCACCACCGCCGGTCCGGTGCCACGGTCGACGTAGTGCAGGCGAACGCCGTCCACGTCGATGAACCGCCCCCGCGGCGGGTTCTGGCGTTCGGCCCGACGGGCACGCGAACGGACCCACAACGCAGAGCCGATGCCCAGCAAGGCCAGCCCACCGACCCATTTGGCGGCGCGTGATTGCGCCAATTGCTGGACTGACGTGGTCGAGGTCAAGGCAGAAGAATTCATGGTGCAGGAACCCAAGGCAAGGTGACGGTAAAAGCTGCCGCATCACCTCTCCTGGGGACCCCAGTGAACGGCCGCTTTGAGGACGCTCAGAAGGAGGCGAGGCGATACAGGCCTGTGAAGCGTCTCCCGCGGCAAGCCGTGTTCCCGGTCGAGCATGGGCGCGCTGCCGCGCTCGGCATCAGCACCGCTGGCTTGCCATCGATCAGGGGGTCGGGCCGCTTTGGCCCTGGTCCATCAACGACCGCCAGGTGGCCAGGTGCTCCGCTGCTGCCGTCTGCATCCACTGTGCGTGGTTTTCCACTGAGGCTGCGTCCGAGGCGAGTGCCTGCGACGCAGCCCACCCGGCCCGCCATCCGGACTCGACGGCGAACCCCACGCCCTGGCCGCTGAGCGGCGCATGAGCGCAACCCACATCGCCAGCAACCACCCACCCCGGTCCCGCGAAGGCGGTGGCATGGGTCAGTGGACAGGGCTGTGCCCACACCTCGGCGACCGGCGCCTGCCCTGCCCCCTCACGCAGCAGCTGGGTGTGGCCGATGGCACGGCGCCACAGGGCGGCGGTCTTCAGCGCTGGAGTGATGGCATCGACCAGGGCGCCGGAACTGGCCGACAGCACCACGCCGACCAGGGCCTGGTGTGCAGACAGCGACAGGCCGTAACCCCAACCGCCGTCAAACGACTCCAGCAGCAGCAACGGATCTTGCGCCCAGGCAGACGGGGTGCGGTTCAGACGCGCCAGCAAGGCCACCTCGCGGGCGGTGCACCGGGTGTCGCTGCCCAGCTGGCGCAACAGGCGCCGGCCGCGGCCGGTGGCCAGCACAATGTGCGCGGCTTCGACCGCGCAGGGGCCGCCGGCCGTGCCGGAGGGCTTCTTGTCGACGTCGATGCGCCAGCCTGTCGGCGTGCGTGTCACCGCCGTGGCGCGACCTGCCAGCAAGCGGGCACCTTGCGCCCGTGCCTGTCCGCGCAGCCACCGGTCGAAGCGGGCACGTTGCACCACCCAGCCGCTGCCCCAGGGGTCGAGGATCGAGCGCGCGGTGTGCACCGCGCCGAGCCCCCACACGCTGCGCACGCCCGGGCACTCGGTGGCCCGGCAAGCCCGTGCAGCGTCGGACTCGCCCATCTCAGTCAACAGGTGGAGCGTTCGAGGCGCCAGCCGCTCCAACACGGGCCGCGGCGGTGTCAGCTCGGCGTGCAACAGCAGCACCCGTGCGCCCATGCGGGCGGCCGACAGCGCGGCGCAGGCGCCTGCCGGCCCGCCCCCGATCACCGCGACATCGCACTTCATGGCACCGACGCATTGCGCTCTTGCTCGAGGTGATGGAAGGCTGGGCCTTCCCGCACGAAGCCCAGCTTGTGATAGTGGGCGATGAACTCTTCGCCGGTGGGCAAGCCCGGCCCCGAGGGCCAAGTGCCGGGCCCGTCGCGAGCCCACGGCTCGTTCACCCGCGGGGCCTTGTCAAAGTCGGCCTTGGTTTTGTAAACGATGTCGGGCCGCTGGGCCGGCCACCAGCCCCGGCCATCCTGCAAGGTGCACGCCAAAAAATCGGTGTGCCAAGGCAGCGCCATCTGGCGCGAGAAGTGGCCGGCGCGGATCGGCTTGCTGTCACCCAGGTACTGCGAAGTCGCGCTGTGATCGATGCGAAACGGGCTGGCGTACAGCTTGGTGTGCCGGATCTGCCAGCCGACCTCGATGCCAGGCCCCAAGGCGCCGCCCACGCAGTTCTCGAGCGCCGCTCGGTCGAGCCCGTGGGGCGACACAGCGGCCATCCACGCTGGGCGCAGTGGCGGAAAGGTGCCAGCGGATTTGACGAACTGGCCATCCACCCAGCGCTTGAGCATCGCGTATTGCGTCTCCGTGACCGTGAGACCAAAGCGGGCGTGGGCCACCTGGCCGTACGCATCACCGTGCAGCAAGGGCATGTTGGCCGCGCCACCCACGCCAACCACCCCGGGCGCACGGAGGCGGTTGAACACCGCCTGGCGCGCAGGTTTGGCCCCGGCCGAAGAATCGCCGAGCGTGCCGTACCCCTTCAGCGTGCCATGCGAGCCCGCCAGCGCTGCAAAGGTAAACACCGTTTCCTGAGCGCGCCGCAGGATCGGAAAAATGTCGTCGTCGAACGATGGCTGGAAAGTGGTCAGCTTCGGCCCGCCATTGGCCTTGAACTCAGCATTGATGTCGCGCAGGGGTTTGAGCACCGTGGAAAACAAGCCTTCCTTCAGCGGCACCGTCATCTCGCGGGCCGCCATGTCGTACAGCACGTCGTAGAGCGTCACCTGGTTGGTGAGGGTGGGCGCGAAATCCGGAGGCCCGCACAGCACCCAGGCGGGCTCCACCTTGACCACCTTGTTCTTGCCGCCTCGTTTGAGCGTCAAGGTGGCCTGGACCGGGCCGTCCGAGACATCGTCGAACCACTTGTCGTTGTTGAACGGATCTGCGCCCAAGGGCGTGCCGCCCTGGTTGTAGCCCAGGCCCTTGCCGCCAATGACGAGCAGCCGGCCCGCGTCATCGGTGCGCAGCTCACCCAGGTAGTCGAGCACCGGCGACGGCGCCGGCAGCGGCCACAGCTCTTTGGCCGGGTTGCTGCTTTTGCCTTTGCGAAACTCGACCGGCTTGGCCTTGCGTCCGGAAATGGTGCGCGGCAAGGGGTCGATCTCCAGTTTGCGGCGCTCGTTTTGCGTGTCGTTGCGCCGCTTGGCGGCCGGCCGCTCCAAGCCGGCCAAGTAGGCGAACTCAAAGAACGAGCCTTTGCGGTTGGCCAGGTGCGCGGTCCACACAAGGCTCACGCAGTCTTTTTCGTCGAGGTTGATCTCGCGCGAGGGCACCCAGTTGCCCTTGCCATCGTCAACGTACTCCCAGATGCGAAAGCGCGCCGCCTGCGGCTTGATCAACCCACCGGACTTGAAGTCGGGCACCAGGGTGCCGACCGTCGTGTCCCCACGCGGCCCCAGGCCCGGCACTTCCGGTCCCACAAAGAAGGTGTTGCGGTCGGCATTGCCCACGCGTGCAATGCCGATGGCAGGATGGATTCGGTAAATCGGATCGGCCATGATCAAACCCTCCTGTGGCTACACCGGCACCCACTCGCCAGCCGGGTCCTTCTGCCAGGCTGGCAGGGTGGCCTCGTGGCGCAGCTTGACCAGCGTGGTGGGCAGCCGAACGTCCCAGGCGTCGCCTTGGGCCACTTCTTTGCCAGGCGCCTTGTCGCGTTCACGGATCTCTTCAATGATGCTCAGGTACAGCGGGCTGGTGATGGGGGGCAGCTCGCCGCCGTTCCAGATCTGCGCGGTGTCCAGGAAATGCGCCACCGCCGACTCGAAGCCTGGCCGCACCGACACCACCACACGGGCCGCGCCGGCCTTCAAGAACTCCGCGAACAGCGGGTCGACGTCCTGCAGCAGCGAGCGGTTGACCCACTGCCCTTTGCGGCCCCAGTAGTAAGGGTAGAAGAAGAACATCATCTGCTCCCACTCGAACGCTTGCTCGAAGAAGCGGATGTAGGCGCCCTCGGCCGCGGCCTCCAGCAGGTTCGGCTGCGGAAAGCCCTGGGGGCTGCTGGTGATCGCACCGAACAAGTCGTAATGCTGGTGGGTGAAGACCGAGATCGCGCCCTTCTTGATTTCCGAGCGGATCAGGCGCTCGTTTTCCAGCGGGTTGCGGCCCTGCACCTGCCCTGCGGCTTGCACCTGGGCAGCGGCCAGGCTGTCTTCATAGTCGCGCAGCAGCTTCAAATAGCCTTGCAGGATGGCGCCGTGGGTTTTGAGCTTCCACTCGTCGAGCTTGCGCTGGGTGCGCTGGGTGTGAATCTCCACCGCCACGGCGAACACATGGGTGTGAAAAGTTTTCAGCGCCACCGGGATGCTGCCGACCTCGTTGGCCATGGAAAAGCCCCAGCCCCAGCTCCCTGACTTGGTATAGCGGTGGGCGTTCTTGCCCACCACCAGGTCCACTGCGGCATCGTCTTCCCGGGTGGTGAAGGTTTGAACCGCGTGGCCAGAGATGGCCTGGTAGCCATCCGACAAAGGCACCTCCATCGACTTGGTAACGGAGCCGTGGTCTCCCGGCGCTTCGCCGTCCATGACCCGGGACACGGTGATGTAGGGCTGCGGTGGCGGCTCCACCCCCACCACTTCGTACCGTTTGACGTAGACGGAATAGTTGGACTCGGTGATCTCGTTGGGCGACAGGGTGAAAGGGATGGGCTTGACCAGGTCTGAGCCCGGCTGGGTCTGCCCCGCCGCGGCGTGCATCAAAAAGGCCGCCGGCTCCGGCAGCATGATGTCGAACAGCAGGCGCTTGCCGTAGTTGAAGACCTGCGCCTCGTAGATCTTGTCGAGCCACTGGTACATGCCCACCACGTGGTCGGTGCCGGCCTTGTTGTCCACCCCGTGGGTGTTCTTCTCCTCGAAGACCTCGATGGTCTTGAGAATGCGCTCCTCGCGGCGGCGCTCAGAGACTTTGCTGGACGCCCGGGTGACCACGTCCTTGCTGAAGCTGGTGGCCACCTTGCTGGCCTCCTCTTTCGACTGGCTCATGGCGAAATCGGTGGACGCTTTGAACTCCACCGCCGGCCCGTAACTGCCTGAGACGGAAACGCCGATCTTCAGGCTTTGGTCTTGCTTCAGGGTTTCGCTGGATTCGGTCTTGAGCTCGAAGCGCTCGGTGGTCTGCAGGTCACGCTCCTCTTCTTTCTTGACCTCGGTTTCCACCGTGATCGTCTCTTCGGTGGTGCGCGCGCGGCGGTGCATGCGCTCTTTGTGTTCACCCTGAAGGATGTTCTCGACGTGGCCAAGCTCTCGGGCTTCATAGCGTTTGAGGAACTGCCGCACCACGAGCAGGTCGCCGATGCCGGCCGGGGCCACGCTGCCATGGGTGGTGGGCACCGAGGCGGGTGCGGCGCCACCGAAGGTCACGGCCGGGTGCAACGCCGTGCCGGGCATGATCGTCCCGCCCAGGCGGACCATCTTCATCGCCAACGGCGCGTCCCAAGCCGCCAGGCGCTCTTCGGCATCCGTCAGCTCGATGGCCAGGCGGTTGACGGCGAACGGCACGCTCGTGTGCGTCAGATCGATGCGGCGCTCGGCCAGCACCTGCCGCTCCACCTCCGGCAGCGAAGCCACGGCTTCCCGGCGCATCAACAACGCGGGCTGCGTGGGCTCGGGCGGGTCGGTCAGGCGGGTCGTGGCCAGATCCGTTCCTTGCGGGCGCTGCGCAGGGTGCCCCTCGATCACGTCGGGCAAGGAAGGCGACGCGGCGGCAGTGGGCCGTGGCGGCGGCAGGCTGCGGTCCCGCATCACAGGCACCTCCTCGGTGATCGCCAGGTGGTCCGGTGTCAGGTTGGTGAGCACGCGGTATGTGGCGAGCAGCGCATCGCGTTCGCGCACCAGCGCGGAGCGATCGGGCTGCGGGCTGGAGGGCGTGCCAGGGGTGCCTGACGGAAGCTGGGTGCGCTGCAAGGGAAACGGGTCGGCGGGCAAGGTCAGGGCGCGCGTCATGGCATCCACCATGCCCTCGGGCGCGGCCAGCGTCGTGTCGCCGGCGGCCACGCGCGCCACCAACGCCATCGTGCGCAGCAAGCGGGTGGCCAACGCCAGCGGGACTGGCTCTTCACGCGCCAGGATCAACGCCGACACGACCGTGTCGCCCAACCGGGTTTGGTCAGAGGCCCAGCCCGGATCGGCCACCACGTCGCCCGGCTCGGCGTCCAGGTGCCTGCCGACCGCCCGGCGCAGGTCGTCGAGCGACGCCTCGGGCGACGACGCCCATGCGTCGGCCAATGCCAGCAGGCCTTGCCCCCATGCGAGCTCATCGATGCTGGGCAAGGCCTGCTGGGATGCGCTAAAAGCCTGCGCCACTTTGCCAACCGCCGCAGCACCCCCGCGGGCGTGTGCCGTGCGCAGACGGCCGAGGTAATCGGGGTTGGGGTTGACGGGAACGGTGACGTCTTTGGCTGCTTGCGCAGGCCGCGTCATGATGAATCTGAACAGTTCTTCCATGGTGAACTCCTTGACGGGTGTGTTGGGATGACAGCGCCAGTCAAGAGTAGCCAGCACCCTGTTCGCGACAGAGTGCAAAAGGCCAAGGGGTGGTGTGACAAATTCACTTGCGCGACGCATGCGAACAGCCACCGCCCGCAGGCCATCCGTTGCGGCTGCACGGGCAGATTGAGCGACGGACCGATCACTCAGGAGGGCAAACCGCGCAGGCCTGTAACGCCGCTGCACTCAGCCTCGCTGCAAGCTGTCAGGCCAGCGGCCAGCCGGCGCAGCACCGGCTTGAGAAGCGGTTCAGCTCACAGCGGCGCTGCGGGTCGGGCGGCCAACGCCGACCAGGTCGGGCCGAGCACGTCCGAAGGCTGAAGGCCGCGGTTGACGTCGAGCCCTGTGAGGTGCCAATCGTGCGCAGGCAGGCGCAAGGGGTGCACCACCTCCTCGTACAGGCGCATGGGCCACACGACGCCGAAGCGGCGTTCATGGTCAAAGGTGTCGACCTCGGCCACGGCCCCCTGGGTGGTGGGATGGCCTTCCAGCGTGAAGCGCAAACGCCGGGTCAGGCCGGTGGTGCGGTCAATGCACAGGCTCACGCGGTCCAGAGCCACCCGGCCCAAACCCGGTCGCATCCACACGTGGACGACCTCGCACACCCGCCCGTCGACCCGCTCGGTGCCACCGAGCTGGGCCACCAGGCCGCGGTCTGCCAGCCACAACGGCCCGAGCGGGAACAGGCCGTAGCATTCGGCCACCACCGCCGACGACGTCAGCACCGCCGGGTCGGTGCTGGGTTGGTCGTTGTACCAAACCGCCACCTCGCCAAGGGCTGGGCCCTCGCCACGCCCACGTTGCCAGGCGATCTGCTTGCGCCCGGCGCTGCCGGTGTAGGCCTGAGACACCACACCCGCCTTGGGAAGCAAGCGATCTTGCGACGACCCACGGTATGTCTTGTCGACGACCACGGGCTGCACCTTGTCGATCAAGGGGCGCCATTCGCCTGTGTGACTGATGCTGATGTCGCTCAGGCTTCGATAGGCCGCCAGCCCATGGGCCTCGGCGCTGTCGAGCAGCAGGCGCTGTGCCTCTGGCTGGTTGGAAGGGGCGGCGCTGGTCCCCAGAGGCAACGGCGTGCTGCAACCACCCAAGCCGGCCAGGGATCCCAGTGCCCCGGCGGCACCCACGAAGAAGCGACGGCGAGACAGTGAAAGCAGGTTCATGAGTGGCAAACGGAAAGCGGCTGAAGCCAGAACGATAACCGCTCAGAGACACCCTTGCGCAACCCTGTCTTTGTGCCGCCGAGGTTTGTCAACTGTCAACTTTCAGCACCTGCCGCCGCCAGTCAGCCGGCCTGGCTCCAAGCCGGTGGCTTCAACAGCCCACTGTCGAAATCCATCAGCACGCTGGCCAGCTCCAGCGCCCGCCACAGGGGCGCGGGCATCGCCATGATGGCTTCGGGTGTGCGGGCCTGGGCAATCCACGCCGAGATCTCGGCATGCTGGTCGGCTGTGAGCAAATGGCGCGCTTTCATCTCGTCGATGGTCCGCAAACGTTGCGTTTCAAATTCTTCCATGCGGCTTTCCCTGCTGCTGGTGGTCTTGTCGCTGCCTTTCGAAGAAAGACGATGGGTGGTGATTTTCTCAAAACGCTTGGGTCGACTCTCCTTTCCAGTGAAAAGCCGAGACTCGTGACTGCATCCTTCAGCGTCGTCACAGTCGAGTCGCACACAAAAAGCGCATGCCCAAGGCGCGAGCTGCGATCTGCGATGGGCAGGCCCGACCGTGCGCTCTTTGAACACCTGCTTTCCGTTGCAACGGCGCACCCATCATCGGCGAAAGCAAAGGCCCTTGCCCGTCAACCGGTGTCTTGTGTGGAGGTTGGGTGTCTTGCCCCTGGCCGACCCGAACCAATCCCGCTTGAGCGGTGCCCGACATTCAGAATCAATTGCGCGCTCGGGCCTCAGCCCTGACTTGTGCTTTTTCGGCTGTCCCGCACCGGGACGAACGCTGCAAGAAGCGCTGCCAAGTGCATGGGCCCAAGGTGTTTTGGCTGAGTGTCGTGGGCCGCCGTCAGCCAAGGCCCGGGCCATCGGCCAGCGTCAACAACCCTTTGCGCCCAGGCTCTGAAGCAAACCCTGAAAAAGCAACGCAGAATCGGGGCTTCGCCGCTGCGGCGTGTTGCTGTGAAGCACTGCGCCGCGTCGCCGATGTGCCTTGCGCAGTGCCTGTTGATTTCCTGATCTTTCCTCCACCCGAAGCATGAAAGAAAGAAGCGCCTCATGACACGACTCACCACCGCCGATTTTCCACCCCAGGTTCTGAAGCTGTTCGACCGCTACGTGCACGGGCAGATCACCCGGCGCGGTTTTCTGCAGTCCGCCAGCAAGTACACCGCAGGCGTGGTGGGGGCGGAATTGATGCTGAGCCAGTTGGCGCCGAACTTCGCCCAGGCCCAGCAGGTTCCGGCCACCGACCCGCGCATCCGCACCAGCAAGCAAAACTACCCCTCACCCCAGGGCCACGGCACCGTGAGCGGCTTGCTGGCCCAGCCCGCACAGGCCAAGGGGCCGCTGCCCGTGGTGCTGGTGGTGCATGAGAACCGCGGGCTGAACCCCCACATCGAAGACATCGCCCGGCGCCTGGCGGTGGAAGGCTTCATTGCCTTTGCCCCGGACATTTTGGCCAGCGTGGGTGGCTACCCGGGCGACGAAGACAAGGCCCGCACCATGTTCGCGCAGATCGACCAGGTCAAAGCCAAGGCCGACTTCGTGGCCGCCGCCACCGCGTTGAAGAGCGTGCCCAACGGCAATGGCAAGGTGGGCGTGGTCGGCTTTTGCTACGGCGGTGCAATCGCCAACGACCTGGCCACCAAGCTGCCCGACCTTGCCGCGGCCGTGCCTTTTTACGGTGGCCAGCCGACCCCGGAAGACACGGTGCGCATCAAAGCGCCCCTGCAGCTGCACTACGCCGGCGACGACGAGCGCGTCAACGCGGGTTGGCCCAAGTACGAAGAGGCGCTGAAGGCGTCCAAGATCAAGTACGAGGCCCACGTGTACCCCGGGGTCCAGCACGGCTTCAACAACGACACCACGCCGCGCTTTGACGCCGCGGCCGCCCAACTGGCTTGGAAGCGCACTCTGGCCTTCTTCAACCAGCATTTGCGCACCACGTCCTGACGACTGGGGCAGGGGCAGCGGAGGCTGCCCTTGCGCGCACAGCGCATAAGCAAACAAGAATCTCATCGTTGTGCGCATCAGCGGTGTTGCGCAGAATCCGGGGCTTCCTTGTTGTGTAGCAGCGCTTCGCCGCAGAAAGCCTCCGTATGACCTCCTCACGCTCCTTGTGGCGCCACAGCCTGGTGGCCGTGGCCTTGGGCCTGACCGCCACGGTCGGCTTCGCCAAAGACATCACCCTGCTCAACGTCTCCTACGACCCCACCCGCGAGCTTTATCAGGAGTACAACGCGGCCTTCGGCAAGTTCTGGAAAAGCAAGACCGGCGACACCGTCAGCGTCAAGGCGTCGCATGGCGGCTCCGGCAAACAGGCGCGCTCCGTCATCGACGGCCTGGACGCCGACGTCGTCACCCTGGCCCTGGCCTACGACATCGACGCCATCGCGCAAAAAGGCTTGTTGGCCACCGACTGGAACACCCGCCTGAAGCACAACAGCGCACCTTATTCCTCCACCATCGTGTTCCTCGTGCGCAAGGGCAACCCCAAGGGCCTGAAGAACTGGGACGACATTGCCAAGCCGGGCATCGGCGTGGTCACGGCCAACCCGAAAACGTCCGGCGGCGCACGCTGGGCCTACCTGGCGGCCTACGGCTTCGCCTTGAAGCAGCCGGGCGGCGACGATGCCAAAGCCAAGGACTTCGTGCAGAAGGTTTTCACCAACGTGCCAGTGCTGGACTCCGGCGCCCGCGGCTCCACCGTCACCTTTGCCGAACGGGGCATCGGTGACGTGCTGCTGACCTGGGAGAACGAAGCGGCCTTGGCGCTGAAAGAATTCGGCGGCGACAAGTTCGACGTCGTCTACCCATCGGTCAGCGTGCTGGCCGAGCCCTCGGTGAGCGTGGTCGACAAGGTGGTCACCAAGCGCGGCACCCGCGAGGTGGCCCAGGCCTATCTCGAGTATCTCTACTCGCCCGAAGGCCAGGAGATTGCCGGCCGCAACTACTACCGGCCCACCGATCCGGCCGTGGCGGCAAAGTACGCCAAGCAGTTTCCAAAACTGAGCCTCTTCACCATCGACGACACTTTCGGTGGTTGGGCCAAGGCCCAGAAAACGCATTTCGCTGATGGCGGTGTCTTCGACCAGATCTACACCAAGAAGTAAATCCGGCCGGCCGCGTTGGCCTGCCCTGCTGGTCACCCACCCCACTGCCTCGCCCGTCTGGTCTCACCCGATCAAGGTGGAGAGACGGTGACCGGTGGGGTGGCTGCAGGGGCCGCGGGCTTTGCGGCGCCTGCCAAGGTGGTCATCAAGACCCCGGCCAGGGTCACCAAGCCGCCCACCCAGACGGCCACCGGCAGCCGCTCGTGCAGCACCGCAGCCGCCACCAACACGCCCGACAAGGGCACCAGGTTGATGAAGACGGCGGCCTTGGCCGCCCCCAGCGCTTTCACGCCCTCCGTGTACCAGATGTAGCTCAGGGCCGTGCCGAACAGACCCAAGAAGCCCAGGCACGCCCAGGCTTGCCAAGAGTAGGCGGTAGGCCATGCCAGCTGACCTTGCACGCCGGCCACGCCACCCAGCAGCACGCAACCCACCGTGCACGCGCCCACATTGGCCGCAAGGGGTGAGATCGTGTTCGTCAGGCTGCGGCCCATGAAGGTGTAGAACGTCCACGACGCCACGCAGCCCAGGATCAAGGTCTCCCCCAAGCCAACGCCGTCTCGCAGCAGCGTCATCGGCTCACCCCGACTCAGCACCCACACGCTGCCCACGAGCGCCAACACAATGCCCAGCCCACGCACCGGACCCAGTCGCCCCTGCCCCAATGCCGCCGACACCAACGCAATGAGTGCCGGGTTCAAGGCCACCACCAAGGCTGCGCGACCGGCGTCGATGTGCTGCAGGCCATGCAGGAAGAAGGTGTTGTAGAGAAAGATGCCAGTGAAACCCAGCCCCACCAGTTTCCAGCCGATGCCAGGCCGCCAGCGCGGCAAGCCGCCCTCGGCGTGCACCAGCCAGGCCAACAGGCACACCAGCGCGATCACGAAACGATAGAACGCGGCCGCGAAGGGCGGCACTTCCTGCACCACCATGCGGCCCACTGTCCAGGTGGCGCCCCAGAACACCGCCGCCAGCACCAGCTTCACGTACACGCCCAAGGGGGCCTCCCAACCGTTGTCTTGTTTGAGCCCGTGCCGTTCGCGCGTCAGGCAAGGCCGGCACCGCCCCACCCTCACCGCAGCACCGGGCGTGCCCATCAAATGAGGGGTGGCGCTGCAAGAAAGGCGGCAGGCGCCACCTCAGGGCCGGGTGCCCTGCCCGCACTTTCTGCGCTCCCGACCAGGCCTTGTCCCGCGGGAACTCGAGGCCCATGGGTGAGCGTGTCGCATCCTCAGGACATGGAAAGACACGTCGGCGCCAGCACCGACCTCCACTCAACTGCCGTAACCGAGATCCCGAACGTCGGTCACCAACCCGTTTTCGATCACCAGCAGCTGCATGAACTGGCTGGGGCCGAAGTTGTAGACCCATTCCTCGATCGTCACCTGCTGCTCGCGCTCCACCTCCACGGCGCCACCGGCAAGGGCCCCGCCATTGCGCAAGCGCACCGTGCGGCGCTCGATGCGGCTGTCTTTCAGAGCCGGCGCGCCACATTTCTTCAACACTTCCATCTTGTGCAAACCGACGTCGATGACGTTGGAATTGCACTTGAATGCCCAGGCCGAAGGCGCCAGGCACCACAGGGCAGCCGCACACACGACGGCACGCGCCGCAAAGACATCAGGTTTCATGGTTGAAATCGATCCTTCAAAGGGGTCCAACAATCCGCATAGCGGGCATCCAATTGTCCATGTTCGAGCGCCGCATCGCTCGGGATCAAGCGCTCACGGCTTTCCAACATGAACGCCAAAGTGTCGTCCAATTTCTCCGGCGCCAGCACCGCCTGGCTGGCGCGCTCGACAGCCAGGGCATCGGGGCCGTGAGGGACGAAACTGTTGTGCAGGCTGAAGCCGCCGGGTGCGAAGCCCTCCGGCTTGGCGTCGTACTGCCCGTCGATCAGCCCCATGAACTCGCTCATGACGTTGCGGTGGAACCAGGGCGGACGGAAAGTGTGCTCAGCCACCAGCCAGCGCGGCGGGAAAATCACGAAGTCGCAGTGCGACACGCCCGGCGTGTCGCTGGGCGAGCTCAACACGGTGAAGATCGACGGGTCAGGGTGGTCGACGCTGACCGATCCCAGCACCACGAAGCGCCGCATGTCGTACTTGCACGGCGCCAGGTTGCCATGCCAGGCCACCACGTTGAACGGCGAGTGCCCGGCTGGGGCGACCCAAAGGCGGTCGCCAAACTTCTTGATAAGCTGGTGCGGCTGATCGCGCCCGGGCCCGTCGATGGCCGCCACCGGCACGAGGAAGTCACGGGCCTGTGCCAGGCCGTTCGAGCCAATGAGGCCGAGCTCAGGCAGGCGCAGCGCGGCGCCTTGGTTTTCACACACGAAGGCACGGGCGGCACCGTCGGGCAAGGTCACCTTGAAGGCCAAACCCCGGGGAATCACCGCCAGCTCCCAGGGCGCCACGTCGAGCAGGCCCAACTCGGTGACCAAGCGCAGGCGCCCTTGCTGCGGCACGATGAGGAATTCGCCATCGGCATTGATGAACGCCTGCTGGTGCATGTCCTGGTTGGCCCGCATCAGGTGCACCGACACGCCATGGCTGGCCTGGGTCGCCAAGGTCTGCAAGCCGGTGACGAAGTTCAAGGACGCCTGGGCCTGCGCTGGAACCGGCCAGGGACGCCAGCGCAGAGGGTTGGGCGGCACGGGCAGCCGCCCTGCCCCCGCTTGAAGGCCCGCGTGCGGCATGGGCTGGTAGGCGCCCACCTGCACCGACGGGCGAATGCGGTACATCCAGGTGCGCAGGTTGGCGGCGCGCGGTGCCGTGAAGGCCGTGCCGCTCAGAAGCTCCGGGTACAGGCCGTGCGGCGGATGCTGCGGATTGTTTTGTCCCACCGGCAAGCTGCCCGGCACTGCCTCCGACAGATGCTGGTTGCCAAAGCCGCAAAGGTAGGTCAATGCCGGGTCCATGGGACTCGATCATAGGCCGCGGCGACCAGGCCGTCTCTGGAACAAAGGCTGTCAGCACAGCGGTGTCGCGAAGGCGCCTCAGAGCCACGGGCTCCACGGGCGACAAGGGCGTCAGTCGCCGGAGGCCCTGCTCAGTCGTCCGCCTCGTCCGCGTCGGGCAGCCGAGTGGCCAGCACCTTGTCGACCCGCTTGCCGTCCAGGTCCACCACTTCGAACCGCCAACCATCCCACTCGACCGTTTCGGTGGTCTTGGGCAAATGGCCGAGCAGCAGCATGATCATGCCGGCCAGCGTGTTGTAGCGGCCGCGGTCTTCCTCGGGCATGGCTTTGAGGTCCAACCGGTCCTTGAGCTCCGGCACCGGGATCAAGCCGTCGAACAACCAGCTGCCGTCCTCGCGCTGAACCGCCCAGGCGTCTTCGTTGGACGGCGTGGTGAACTCGCCGGTGATGGCTTCCAGCACATCGCGCACGGTGATCATCCCTTGCACTTCGCCGTATTCATCCACCACGAACACCAGCTGCACGCTCGAGGCACGGAAGTGATCCAAGAGGCCCATGCCCGACAAGGTTTCCGGCACGAAGACCGGCTGCTGCAGGTGCTCGGTCAGTTCGAGGGCACGCCCTTGGGTGACCTGCTGCAACAGGCTTTGCGCCGACACCACGCCCATCACGTCGTCCAGCCCTCCCCGGCACACCGGGTAGCGTGAATGCTCTCTTTCGGAGATCACTTTCAGGGCTTCGTTGGGCGGCTCATTGGCATCGAGCCAGGTGATTTCTGCACGCGGAATCATCATCGAACCCACCTGGCGGTCGTCCAGGCGGAACACGTTGCGCACCATCTGGTGCTCCTGTGCCTCAATCACGCCCGCGTCCAGACCCTCTTCCAAACTGGCGGCGATTTCCTCCTCGGTGACGCTCCGGCTCGCCGTGCCGGTGATGCCCATCAACCGCAAAGTGCCCTCGGTGCAAAACGACAGCAGGCGCACCATCGGCCGGGCGATCAACGACAGCCATTCCATGGGCTGCGCCACCAAACGCGCCACAGGTTCTGGGTGCAGCTGTCCCAAGCGCTTGGGCACCAGTTCGCCGAAAATGATCGACACGATGGTAATCACCACCACCACCATGGCAGTGGCCGTGATGTTGGCGGCCCGGTCCTGAATGGGGAAAGTCTCTTGCAGCCAGGCCGCAAACGGCGCCGAAAATGCCGCATCGCCGACGATGCCGTTGAGCACGCTGATGGACGTGATGCCAATCTGCACCACCGACAAAAACCGCGTCGGGTCGTCGTGCAACGTCATGGCCGCTTTGGCGCCCGCGTCTCCTGATTCCACCATCACCTGAAGCCTGGCTTTGCGACTGGCGGTGAGTGCCATTTCAGACATCGCAAACAAGGCGTTCAGGAACACCAGGAAGATCAATAACGCAACGTCCATGCAGCAAGCGCTCAGTGAGGAGCCCTGCAGCGTAGCAGAATCGCGACATGATCTATCTGATTGGTGACATCCAAGGGTGCTGCGACGCCCTGGAGCGACTGCTCCAAACCCTCGACTTTTCGCCCTCCCGCGACCACCTGTTCGCCCTGGGTGACTTGGTGAACCGCGGCACCGACTCCCTCGGCACCCTGCGCCGACTGCAGCAACTCGGCGCCTCGGCCACCTGTTTGCTCGGCAACCACGACTGGCACCTGCTGGCCGCCGCCGAAGGCATTCGCCCGCCGCACAAGCAAGACACGCTGCAAGCCATCCTGCAGGCCCCCGACCGCGACACCCACCTGCACTGGCTGCGCCACCAGCGCATGGCGGTGCTTGCCCACGGTTGGTTGATGGTGCACGCCGGCGTGGTGCCGCAATGGGACACCGACACCACGCTGCAGCTGGCCGGCGAGCTCGAGCAGCAGCTGCTCAGCACCGAACTGCCGGCTTTTCTCCAAGTGATGTATGGCAATGAGCCCAGCGTTTGGCGCAGCGAGCTGACCGGCCCCGAGCGCCTGCGGTTGGCCCTCAACACCCTCACCCGCACCCGCTTCGTGCACAGCGACACCGGCGCGCTGGAGCTCCACAGCAAGGAAGGCAGCCACGGCAGCCCGCCCGGCTGCGTGCCCTGGTTCGAGGCCCCGGGCCGGCGGACCCAGGGCACCCCGATGGCCTTCGGCCATTGGTCCACCCTGGGGCTGGTCGCGCGCCCGGACCTGTTGGCGTTGGACACTGGCTGCGTCTGGGGCGGCCAGCTCACCGCCGCGCGCTTGCCCGAGGGCCCTGGGGGCGGCGTGCCAGAAATCATCCAGGTGCCCTGCGTGGCAGCCCAGAAACACGGGGCGAAGCATTCCGACAAGTCGCTACAATCCGGGCCCTGAGCGTGAATCAAGAAGGAAGCGTGGCCGAGCGGTTTAAGGCACCGGTCTTGAAAACCGACGAAGGGGTAACTCTTCCGTGAGTTCGAATCTCACCGCTTCCGCCA
>JAZKHH010000051.1:0-5743 GCA_040385465.1 Pseudomonadota bacterium
GTGCAGGTGCAGGTGCAGGTGCAGGTGCAGGTGCAGGTGCAGGTGCAGGTGCAGGTGCAGGCACGACCCCCGCCGCGTCCAGGGCGGTGGACAGGCTGGCCTCAAGCGATGCCAGGGCCTTGTCGGCGGCGATGGCAGCGGGGTCGCCCTGGGCCACAAAAGGCTTGAGGGCTTCGCGGGCGTCGGCAATTTGGGCCAAGACCTCATCGGCTTGGCTCAGGTCGGGGTTGTCGCCCGCCAGCGCCTCGAGCAGCTTGGCGCCATCGCGCAGGGCCGCTGCCGCTTCGCGCAGGGCGGTGGCCAGCTTGGGGTCGGTGGCCGCACCGGCCGCGCCCTCGGCTGCACCGGCCGCGTGGGTGGCGTCACCGCCCGTGGAGCCGGTCGTGGGCGCTTGACCCGCGATGACAGCGCTGTCGGCTTCGGTGAGGCCGCTGTACAAACCGTTGAACAGTTCTGCGCCTTCCAAGCCGAAGCGACGCACCAAGCTGAGCAACGCGGTCAGGGCTGGCCCGTTGTGCTGGCCCGAGCGGACCAGCTTCAACAGCAGGTTCATGACGGTGAACTCGGAATTCTTGAGATCGCGCGGCAGCGTGCCTTTGCTGACAAAGTCGTTCAGCAGGTCGAGCAACTCCTTGAAGCCGGCAACATCCCCCTCGGGATGGGACGCCAGTGTGTCGATCAAGCTTTGGATGAAGGTGCTCTCACTGCTGTTCAGGCCGCCACCGGAACGCTGTGCGTTGGTGATGAAACGCTCCAGGGCCTGGCTGGTGGTGTTGGACGCCATGCCAGGGGGCAGCGACGTCAACGCCTGGTGAACCTCCTTCTCCGCCTGGCTCAACACGCCATCTGCCAGCGCCAAGCTCAGGTAACGTGCGGCGACTTTCGCCATGTCGCCTTGAGGCGCCGGACCGGACGCAGGGGCATTGGCTTGTTGTTGCTGTTGTGTGGCACGCGTGCGTTCCGAGCCGACTTCTGTGGTCATGCGTTCTCCTCTGGTGTCAAAGCAATTTCATGTTCTGGCGCGCGGATCGAAAACTGGACAACGTTTTCAGAAAACCGCGCTGCAATCGCATGACTCGAGGGGCTGTGCTGCTCACATCTGCGAACGTTCCGTGCCTTTGACCGGCCGCCGAGGAGTCCAAAAAGACATCAGGGTTTGAATGTGGAAACTACGCACTCAAACAATGCCCTTTTGGGTGTAGCGGTGTTTGCCCTCTCAGCTGAGACATGTTCAGGGCACGCGTTGATTTCAAGTCAGTGCAAACCCTTTCACGGGTGGTCAATGTTTCGACCGAGAAGAGCGCGCTGAAGCCAAGAGATCCAAAACGGCGTAGACGCCAGGCCGCCGGTGGCCCTGGCAAAGCGCGCGTTGGCTGGGGCGCGGTGGACGACGGTGTCCTTGCGGTTTGCGATGAGAGCTTTTGAAAGGCGCAGGGGGAGGCCGTTGTTCGCAGCGTCGGCTCATGGGCGTCACGCCTCACGCGCGTGCCACAGCACCTTGCGCAAGCCAGGCCCCAATGGGCCGGTATTCAGGCAGCCATGGAAAGTCCAGCCTCTTTGCGAAATTCGCACAACAGCGGCGGGCGCGGCGGTACTGGTGGTCTTTTCAAGAACAGGTCGGTGGCATGCGTGGCCTGCAAGTCCCTGCGCACCCCTTCAAGTCGTCGATGTTGCAGTGGCGAAGTGCGGACCCAAGCCGAGTGCCCAGGCCGAGCGCCACCAGGCGCCTGCAAGCTCGTGGTTCCTGAGCACGCAGCGCCTTTGCGGCGGCTGACAGTTCGTTCACGCACGCGCCTGCGGAAGAACGACTGTTGGTGAGTTTGCACGGCGGTGAGGCACGTCTCATCGAAAGGCAGGGAGTGACCCGCCTGGGTCCCTCACCTCCCGCTCTCACCTCAGGACATGCCGGTGTCGACGACGTCGCTTTCCTCACGGGGATCGGGGTGGGTCAGTTCGGTCTCGACGTGCAGATCGCCGTCCAGGCGATCGAGCGACGAGCCCCTGCTGCCCGGTGTGTTGCGGAAGTGGTCCCACTCGGCCTGCTGGAACTCGAAGTAGCTCTTGTTCGGGTCGGTGTCGTCGTTGCCATAAATCGACCAGGCATAGCGCAGGTACTCCAGCTTGTTGCTCACGTCGGGTTTGGCCAGGCCGTCTCTTTCCAAATCGCGGAACCATTCTCCCTGGTCGTTGGATGCGTCTTGCAACTGGTTGTGGCGTTTGATGGAGCCCACGATCAGGGTGACGAGGAAGCCGCCCAGCATCAGCACCGCGCCCACCAGGAACAGGGGCGCTGCCAATGCCCCCACCATCGCCAGCGGGGCGAACAACTGGGCGGTGCCGATGATGCCGGCTCCCGTGAGCGCCACGCCACCCGCAATGCCCAGGCTGTTGGCCACGATGCCGCCCACGTCGCCTTCCTTGATGGATTTCTTCAATCCCAGCGCACCCATCACGATGTCGGCGATGCCCACCAGGTCGGTGATGGTGCCCAGCACCTTGAGCATGGTGATGCCCATCTTGGCCACCGTGCTTTCGGGCAGGGGCGTCGTGGGGTTCCAAATGCTGTTGTTCACCAGGTTGTTGGCCGCGTTGCGTGTCGCCTGGCGGGAGGCCTCCGGAATCTCGTCTAGATCGTTGATCGCCTCATAACGTTTGAAGACCGCGGCCCAGCTCATGCCGTTGGGCAGGAAGCTTGTCTTTTGCGGGCCGCCCCAAATTTTGGGCAGGCTGGCGTCCAGGCCGAGGGCGGTTCTGGCGGCATTGCTGTTGGCGTTGTTCTTGCCAAGCAGGTTCCAAATTCCATCGACGACGCCGGCACCGCTCCTGCCCACGTGCTGAATGACCGAGAAGAACGCGATGAGGTCGCGTGTGGCGCCCCAGCGCTCTTCTGCGGAGCTGTTGGGTCCCCAGGCACCGTTGGCAAGCTGGTAGCCAAAGGACGCCAGTGCGGCGGCACCGCCGATCGAGCCCCACACGCCGTATTTCTGCGTCGTTTGGAAAAAGTTCATCACACTGCCGCGCAGCTCCATCGGGATGAAGGTCTTCTGCATTGCCTTCTCCCAATCGGCATCGGAGAAGGTGCTGACGTTCAAGGTGTTTCCGGAGGCCTTGGCGTCGATCACCAGTTGCCGCAGCGTGGTCGCCAGCGCCGTGACGGTTCTCTTGTCGGTCCCGGCGAGAAGTTTGATGATGTCCTCCGTGGCCTGGCTGCCATGGCGCAAGACGCTTGCGCCACTGCGCAACGACTGCAGGCTGAGGCTGATGGCGTCCTGCACCGCCTGATCGAACGTGATGTTGTCGACCTTCGCAGGGTCCTCCAGCAACGTCAGCAGGTCGACCTCCAGCGAATTGAGCGACAACTTCTGAGCAGCTTCGGTGGCCTTAACGGGATCCAGCAGCGTCAGCGCCATGATGTCGTTGCGCGTCATCTCCTCGGCTTCGTAGCGCAAGCCCCGCGCTTTCATGGCGATCAATGCGGCGGTGTACTCCGGGCTCTCGAGCGACTGGGAAATCTTGTTGAGCAGTTCCTCCCTGTTGGGCAGTGTCGACGTGCTTTGGTTGAGTGCCGCTTGATAGTCGACCTGGATAACGGGGTCGTCCAGCAGCTTGGCAAGCTGCGCGTCGACGGCCGCTGGATCAATCAGGGCCTCCACGTCCTCCTGCGACATGTCGGAAAACTCGGGGTCGTTCTCACCGCCCGGGTAGGTGCGGGAGGTTGTACCAAAGGGACGGGGCGACTCGTAATAAGGCAGCAGCGAGTAACCGTTGACCAGGGCACTGCGGGCTTGGAACGCGCGCAAGACTTTGGCGCGTGGATCGTCTTTGGTCATCTCGCCGCGTTCGAGCATGCCGGTGTACTTGTCCATCAAATTTTTGATGGTCAGCTGGCCGACGTTCATGAAGCCGGCGTTGGGGTCATTCGGGTTATTGAGCGTCGTGCTCGGCATCCCCATGATGTCCGTCTCAGGCGTCGGCGGCAGCTTGAACTCGGCGCGCACCGCATCGGTCTCAGCCTTGATGCGCTTGTCGACCAAGTCGGACACCTTGTTGTACAAGTCGAGGTTGGTCTCCTTGGTGACCATGATCCGCTCGCCGGAGGCGGTCTCGAAAATCAGCAGGCCGCCATCCAGGTTGATCGGGTGGCTGATGGTCTCGGCCTTGATGTCGTTGAAGTCCTCGGTGGCGCCGGCCTGGCGCACCCCCGCGCGCATGGCGCCTTGCAGCTCGGCCAGGTCTCCCGTGGTGAGCTTGGAGATGTCGGACAGGGTGTGGTCGGCCAGGGTCAACAACCAGCGCAGCAGGTCGCCATCCATTTTGGCCAGCCCCGCGGTGGTGTCCGGCGTGAGATCGGCGATTTCGGAGAGCGGGCGTTTCTGGGCCAACAGGGATTTGACAGCGTCCGGGTCCATCGCCTGCAGGTTGTCGATCTGTGCAGGCGACAGGCCAATGATGGTCTTGAAGTCTGCGCCCGGCGTGGGCTTGCCGTCGGTGAACAAGTCCTTTTCGAGCTGCTTGGCGCGGGCGTACTCCAGCGAGTTGAGCAGGTCGCCGGTGACCGGTGTGCCCAGTTTTGGCAGCATCACCCCCCAGTTCAGATCGTCCAGCCTGTCGTCTTTGAAGAAGATGACGTCGGTGGTGCCCCGGGCCAGGGTCAGGCCGATGGCGCCTGCGTTGTCGCACAGGAACGCCCAATTCTCGGTCAGGCCCTTGGCCGCGGCAATGGCGAGCTTGCGCTCGTCCTTGGACAGCACGCGGCCGAGCTTGGATTCGATGTGGCCCCACTCGGCAGCTTCGACGCCCAGGCCGGCGACTTGGAAGACACCGGTGTTGATGAACTTGCCGTCGTGGTCTTTCTTGTTCTTGTCGGCGAACTCCTCGGCGGAGTCGTAGATGTCCATGTGCTGGCGCACGTACTCGAGGGCGGAGAGCACGTTCATGCTGTTGCCGCCCATGGTGGCCGGTGCGTTGCCCAGCAGGTCAATCAGCGGCGACAGGTTGGCGTCGCGCAGGTTGTCGTCGGTGAAGTCGATGACGTCGGTGGTGTCTTTGCGCAGGCTCAGGTTGAGCGCTTCGGCGTTCTGGCACAGGTAGGCCCAGTTGTCGGCCAAGCCCTTGCCGGCTTGGATGGCGGCTTCGCGCTTTTCCTTGGACAGCGAGCGGCCCAAGGTGTCTTCGATCTGCGCCCACTCGGGCGAGTCGGCGCTCATGCCGGCCAGCTGGAACACGCCGGCGTTGGCGAACCACTCGTTGTCGGTGCAGCTGTCGGGCACGGCCACTTGCTCGGCGGCCTCGAAGATGTCGTAGTTTTCCCGGGCGTAGCTCAGAGCGCTGATGAGCTCGGTGGCCATCTCCCCCTGAGAAGCGGGGGCCCAAGTCGGGTCGGTGAACAGCAGGTCTGTGAGGAATGCGGGGTCGTCGAGTTCTTCGACGGAGAGCTTGTCGCCGTAACGGGCCCAGGCGATGGCCGCGGCCCCGCTGTCACCTTTGGCAAGGCGCTGGCGCACTTTCTCAAGAAACTCAGACGTGGCCTCTGCGGGCGAGACGACGGTGCCGGCATGGATCGCCACGTCGTGCACGTTCATGCCGGTGCCGATCAAGCCGCGCACCAGGTTCGCAAAGCTTTCGTCGCCACTCAACAAGTGGAGGCGCTCTTCCGGATTGGTCTCGCTGATCTGCGCCAAGGTCAGACCGCGGCCCATCAGGCCGGTGATCTGCGCCGGGTCCATGGCCAGCAGCTTGGTGA
>JAZKHH010000052.1:0-76365 GCA_040385465.1 Pseudomonadota bacterium
ACAACTTGGGTGCCTCGAAAAGCATCCAGACCCTGCAACTTGAGGCTGCGCGGCACAAAAGCACCAACCCCTGCAGCGATGAACACGGTGCGTGCTCGGAAGGCGGGGCCGCTTTGGGTGCGCAGCTCAAACCGCCCATCCTGCAGAATTTCCAACCGACCGACTTGGTGGCCCCAGTGGAAGCCCGCGGCGAACGGCCGGATTTGCGCCATCAAGCGGTCGGTCAGCTCTTGTCCGGTGCAGACCGGCAGCCCTGGAATGTCGTAGATCGGCTTGTCGGCATACAAGGCCACGCACTGCCCGCCAGCGTGAGGCAACACGTCCACGACTTCGGCATGCAGCTCTTGAAGCCCCAGCTGAAAAACCTGGAACAAACCGACCGGGCCCGCCCCAATGATCAGGGCATCGGTGTCGATCAGCGGCACGGCAGCCGTTGTAGGGACCACCGCGACAGAGAGAGAAGGCGACGACATGGGCAGGCCCCGTGCCTTCGGCTCGGGTTCAGACCTGGCGAATCAGGTGAACCAACTTGCCGGTCTTGTCTTTCCAGGCGTCTGCTTCTGGCAAGGGCGTTTTGCGCTTGGTGATGGCCGGCCAGCCCACCTTGGCCAACTCGGCATTCAGGGCGATCATGTGCTGTTGGTCACCTGGCACGTCTTCCTCCGGCATGATCGCATTCACTGGGCACTCGGGAATGCACACAGCGCAATCGATGCACTCGTCGGGGTCAATGGTTAGGAAATTGGGGCCTTCGCGGAAGCAATCCACCGGGCACACGTCGACACAGTCGGTGTATTTGCATTGAATGCAGGCTTCGGTGACAACGTGGGTCATGAGGGAACTCGTATGTTGGTGACAGCGGAAAACCGCCGATTTTAAAGGGTCTGCTTGTCTGTGCGCTGTGTGAGGGCAGTAAACACTGTGCCACTGCCCTGCACACCTGCCTCGAAGGGCCGCAAGGCCTGGGCCCCCGCGCCAACGGTCACCACCGTGGGACGGCCTGCATGCAGCAGGCTGGCCCGTGCCAAGTTTTGGACGCAGTGATCGCTGTGCAACTGGTCAACGCAGCCCGCACGCGACACCACGCTTACCGGGGTGTCGCCCGGCCAGCCGGCTTGCTGAAGCTGCCGCGACAGGGCAGCCAGCTGTTTGCCCGCCATGTAGAACACTTCCGTGTCTGCGCTGCGTGCAGCTTGCAGCTCACCTTGCCGAGTCATGGCGGTGGTCAAGCTGACGCTGCGTCCGCGGCCGCGGCGGGTGAGCGGACGTTGCGTGGCGGCGGCGGCGGCAATCGCTGCAGTCACGCCTGGCACCACTTCACAAACAATGCCGGCGGCATGCAACGCATTCAACTCTTCCTCCAAACGGCCGAACACGCTGGGGTCACCTCCTTTGAGGCGCACGACCACCCGTACTTCTTGTGCCTGTTTCACCAGCAAAGCATTGATCGCGGTTTGCGCCATGCTGTCACAGAACCCGCGTTTGCCGACGTGGATCCACTGTGCCTGCGGAGCCATGGCTTGGAAGTCCGGGTCGGTCAAGGCGTCGTACAGCACCACGTCGGCCTGAGCCAGGCGTTGCACCCCGCGGACGGTGATGAGATCGGCAGCTCCAGGCCCTGCGCCAATGAAAATCACATGTCCCATGGAGGAGGTGCCTTGCGAGGTGTCAGTGGAGGGCGACCTGAACCAGCAGCGCGCCGCTGGTGCGGTTGCTGGCCGGGTCGACGATGATCAATGAGCCGCCCACCCGGTTGAGCGCATAGGGCTCCACTGGCAGCGCCTGCTGAGTCTCAATGTGCACTTGGCCGATCTCGTTGACCGCCAGCACGTCGGCCGGGGTGCTTTGCAGGTTGTGAATGTCCAACCGGTTGTCGATGCGGGTGATGCGGCCCTGCACCCAGCGGTTGCCGTGGCGCACCCAGTACTTGCGCCCGACGACGGCAGGCTCCGTGTCCAGCCAGGCCAAGGTGGCGCTGAAGCGCTGTGTGTCTTGCACGGTATTGGGCGTGGCGAGCCAATCACCGCGCGAGACGTCCAGTTGACGGTCAAGCACCAGCCCGGCCGATTGCCCCGCCTCGGCGCTGTCCACCACTTCACCGGCGCGGCGCACCTGCGCCACCACGGCTTGCTGCCCACTTGGAAAGAGTTGAACCGCATCACCGGCACGCACCTGGCCGTGGGCAATGCGGCCCCACAAGGTGCGAGGCTGGTTGCCCGTGCCTTCACCTTCGCGAGCCACATATTGCACCGGCAACAACAAGTCGCCGTCCACGCGCTCTTGTGAGGCAGGCAACGCTTCAAGCAGCTGCAGCAAGGAAGGACCGTTGTACCAATCTGCCTCAAGCGGTTGGGTGACGTTGTCACCGCGCAAGGCCGACACAGGGATGATCCCGGCAACGGCGATTCCAGCCTGCTCGGCAAAGGCCTGCAAAGCGCCGCTCACGGCTGCAAAAGCAGGGCCCGGCTGGCTCACGGCGTCGAGTTTGTTGATGGCGAACACGATGTTGGGCACACGCAATAAGTGCGCCAGCAATGCATGACGACGGGTTTGCGGCAGCAAGGTGAGGGGTCGTTGGGCCACATCGAGTTTGGTGATGTCCACCAGCACCACCGCCGCATCGCTGCCGGCCGCAGCGGTCACCATGTTTCGGGTGTACTGCTCATGGCCGGGGGCATCCGCGATGATGAACTTGCGTTGCTTGGTGGCGAAATAACGGTAAGCCACGTCGATGGTGATGCCTTGCTCCCGCTCAGCTTCCAGGCCATCGGTCAGCAACGACAGGTCGATCGGTGCCCCAGCCGCCTTCTTTTCCAAGGTGTCGAGCTGGTCGGCGAGGATCGCCCGGCTGTCGAACAGCAGGCGACCGATCAACGTGCTCTTGCCGTCGTCAACGGAGCCAGCGGTCAGGAAGCGCAGCGCGCGGTGGTCTTTGAGAGGTTGGGGCGCGTTCACAGGAGACTCGGCTTGAAAAGGGAAGGGGCCGATGAAGTCGGCAGACTGAAGGGACGGAAGAAGCGGTGCATCATCAGAAATAGCCTTCCTTCTTGCGCCGTTCCATGGAAGCGTCCGAGGTGCGGTCGTCCATGCGGGTGGCCCCCCGCTCGCTGACCGTCACCTTCAGCGTTTCGGCCACGATGGCAGTGGCGTCCAGGGCATCACTCTCCACCGGGCAGGTGCAGGTCATGTCGCCCACCGTGCGGAACCGCACTTGTGCGGTTTCAACGGTCTCCCCTGTTTCAGGCGGGGTGACGTCGGTCAAAGGCACCAGCAAACCCTTGCGCCGAATGACTTCGCGGTCGTGGGCGAAGTACAAGCTGGGCAGGGGAATGTTCTCGCGGGCCAGGTAGAGCCAGACATCCAGTTCCGTCCAATTGCTGATGGGAAAAGCACGCATGTGCTCTCCAGGCTTGATGCGGGTGTTGAACAGGGTCCAGAGTTCTGGCCGCTGTTCTTTGGGCTGCCACTGACCAAAGCTGTCCCGGTGACTGAAAATGCGTTCTTTGGCCCGCGCCTTTTCCTCGTCACGACGGGCGCCACCCATCAAGACGTCAAACCGATGGGCTTCAATGGCCTCCAGCAACGCCACGGTCTGATGTCCGTTGCGCGACTCCAGCGGGTGGCTCAAGCGCACCGTGCCACGCTGGATGGAGTCGTCGAGGTGCCCGACCACGAGTCGCTCGCCCATTTCGGCCACGCGCCGGTCACGGAACTCGATCACCTCGGGGAAATTGTGACCGGTGTCCACATGCAGCAGCGGAAAAGGCAAACGCCCTTTGTACTGGCCGGGCGCGGTCTGCGTCTTGAACGCTTTTTCGGCCAAACGCAGCACGACGCAAGAATCTTTGCCGCCAGAGAACAACAGGGCCGGGCGCTCGAAGGCGGCCACGGTTTCTCGCAGAATGAAGATGGCTTCTTCTTCCAGCCAGTCCAGGTGGGTGTGGTCAAGTTCGGGGAGCAATTGCTCCAGGGTCAACGGGGCGTTCATGGTCGCTCTCCAATCAGGGATACAACATCCGGTGCGCTGGCATGCAGGCCGCACTCTTTGGCTTTTTCGTCTTCCCACCACCAACGGCCGGCACGAAAATCCTCGCCGACCGCAATGGCACGGGTGCAAGGAGCGCAACCAATGCTGGGCATGAATTCGTCGTGCAGGGGATTGAAGGGCACATTGTGGAGCTGGATGTAATGCCACACGTCGTTCCAGCTCCAGTCGGCCAGCGGGCTGAACTTGGTGCGGCCGTTGCCGTCGGGTGACTGGAAAGGCACGTCGCCCCGGTTGGCCGATTGTTCCCGACGCAGGCCGGTGACCCAAGCCGTGCGGCTGGCCATCATGCGTGCGAGCGGTTCCATTTTCCGGATGCCACAGCAGGCCTTGCGCAGGTCGATGCTTTCAAACATGGCCTTGTCGCCGTGGCTCTTCACAAAGTGCACCACCGAATCGCTCACCGGGTGGTAGACCTCAACAGGCAGTTGGTAGCGGTCTTCAATGCGTTCGATCAGGGCCACGGTGGGCGCATGCAGCATGCCCGTGTTCAGCGTGGCCACGGCAATGGACAGCTCGTGACGGGCAATCAGGTCCGTGAGCACCATGTCTTCTGCGCCCAGACTGGTCGACTGCACGACTTGCCCCAGGTGCTCGCGGGCGGCGTTGCTCAGCACCTGCAGGGCATGGTCGACGCGGTCGTCGAAGCCCGCCGTCGCTTTGGCGTAAAGCCCGATCGCGCTCATGCGGTTGCCGGGCCTTGACGGGCAAAGCGTGGATGGTTGTCGTGGGCGTCGCCTTGGTAATGGGCGGGAAAGAAGTCCAGTGCACGCTGCGCGCTGGCCTGCACCTGGTCGCTGCGCAAAACGACGGCATCGAACCCGGTTCGGTGCAGCAGCGGCATCATGTCAACCACGACTTCGCCCACGGCGCGAATCTCGCCGGTGTAACGGTGGCGGGCGCGCAGCAGCCGAGCTTGCGAGTAAGCCCGGCCATCGACCCACTTGGGAAAATGCAGAGAGACCATGCCCAACCGGGGCAGGTCGTTGACGATGTCGGTCACATCGGTGTCGTTGTTTAAGGCCACGGCAACGGGTATGTCCTGGGGCCAATGGCTGCGCACGCTGTGCCATTGAAGCAGGGTGAGCAGGCTGTGCGCCCGAGGAGTGAGGGTCACAATGGGACCATCTTCGCCACAGACGGTGTGCCAGGGGTCGGTTTGACGGGTGATGAACTTCATACGGAGGTCTCGCTCGAGGTCAGGCTGCGGCTTTGGCGGTGGTGCGGCGAACGGCGTTGGCAGCCGTCTTGAAAGGCTCCAAGCCGACGCGTTTGAGGGTGTCGATGAACTTCTCACTGGCCACGCGGTGCCCGCGGTACGCCTCCACCACGGCTTCGATCACATCAGGTACCTCATCGGCCGCAAAAGACGGGCCAATGACTTTGCCTGCCAGGGCAGGCCCGCTCTGGGTCGAGCCGTCGGAGCCGGCCAAGGTGATCTGATACCACTCGGCACCGTCCTTGTCCACGCCCAGGATGCCGATGTGCCCACTGTGGTGGTGCCCACAAGAGTTGATGCAGCCGCTGATGTGAAGGTCGATGTCACCGATGTCGAGCAGCTCATCGAGGTCGTCGAAACGCTCGGTGATGGCTTCTGCAATCGGAATGGAACGGGCATTGGCCAGAGAGCAAAAGTCCCCGCCCGGGCAGGCGATCATGTCGGTGAGGTGACCGATGTTGGGCGTGGCAAAACTGGCGTCCCGGGCGGCTTCCCACAACGCGTGAAGGTCGGCCACACGCACCCAGGGCAACACCAGGTTTTGGTCGTGCGAGACCCGCAGCTCGCTGTGGCTGTAACGCTCTGCCAGCTCTGCCGCCGCGTGCATCTGCACATCGGTGGCGTCGCCTGGGGCTTGCCCTGTGCGTTTCAGCGATAACGTCACGCAGCGGTAGCCGGGCCGTTGATGGGGATGCACGTTGCGCTCCAGCCAACGGGTGTACGCCAATGGCGCTTCTGTCGGCATCGGGACGGCGTCTTGTGCTGCCGCCACATCGGCTTGAACACCCGGAGGAAGTCGAAAGTGCGCTGTCACCCGGTCCAACTCCGACTGCGGAATGAGGTGCGCTGCACCGTCAATGTCTTTTTCCAGAATTTGCTGAAATTCGCGGTTCACTTCATCAACGAAGCGCTGGCCTTCGGCTTTGACCAAGATTTTGATGCGGGCCTTGTACATGTTGTCGCGGCGGCCAAAACGGTTGTACACACGCACCACCGCTTCAATGAACACCAAAATCTGATGCCAAGGCAGGAAGTCGCGGATCACGGTGCCAATGACGGGTGTGCGGCCCATGCCGCCACCGACCAGGACCTGGAAACCGACTTCACCCTGCGAGTTCTTCAACAGCTGCAAGCCGATGTCGTGCCAGCCAATGGCAGCGCGATCTTCTTGGGCACCACTGACTGCAATCTTGAACTTGCGCGGTAAGAACGCAAACTCTGGATGCAAGGTGCTCCACTGCCGCAAGATTTCGCAGTAGGGACGGGGGTCAACCACTTCATCGGCGGCCACACCGGCAAAGCAGTCACTGGTGATGTTGCGGATGCAATTGCCGCTGGTCTGAATGCCGTGCATTTGCACCTGGGCCAGCGCATCCATCACATCGGCGCTCTGAACCAGGGGAATCCAGTTGTATTGGATGTTTTGCCGGGTGGTGAAGTGCGCATAGCCTTTGTCAAAACGGGTGGCAATGTCGGCCAGCGTGTGCAACTGCCTGGCATTGAGTTCACCGTAAGGAACGGCCACCCGCAACATGGGCGCATGACGCTGGATGTACCAACCGTTTTGCAGCCTCAGCGCACGAAACTCTTCCTCGCCCAGTTCGCCCGCCAGGTTGCGTTGCAACTGGTCTCGGAACTGCGCAGCCCGTTGTTGAATGAATTGCTGGTCGAAGTCTGAATAAGCGTACATGCTGGTGCCGTGAGGGAACTCGAGGTGACTGTAAAGAGGCTTCTTATCCCAAGGAAGTACTTATTTATTGTGTAAATATGCTTGGGCGAAATATGCGAATGGTACCGCCCTGCTGGCCCCGTCTGCTGCCCCTGACCGGCACGAACTCGACAAGCAATGCAAAAAGCCCGGTGCAGGCACCGGGCTTTTGCTGGACGACCGCTGAAAACGGTCAATGCTCAGGCGCGCTTGCCTTTGCTCGTCACGGTCTGGCCGGCTTTGACAGCGGTGGCCGTCATGGCTTGGAAGTTGGCTTCCGCAACGTCGGTGGCTTGCTTGGCAGCCTTGTGCACGCTCTCATAAGCGTTGTTGGCAGCGGCCACAGCAGACTTCACCAAAGCGACAGCATTCTCGCTGCCGGCTGGGGCGTTCTTCACGGCGGTGTCGATCACGGCCATCACCTTGCGCTGCGACTCTGCGGCGGTTTCTTCCACGACCTTGCCAATGCTGGCGTTGGTGGAAGCGGCGATGTCATACAGATGACGGCTGTAAGCAGCGGCTTTTTCAGCGGCAGGCTGAAGCAGGCTGGATTGCAGCGCCAAAAGCTCTTGAGCGTCCTTGACGGTCAAAGCGGCGCGGGTAGCGTCAGCAGCTTCGCCCACGGCGGCCTTGGCCACTTGCAGATTCAGTTCGACCAGCTTCTCGACGCCTTCGAAGGCCTTGTTGGTCAACCCGAAGAGGGTTTCGAGGTTGGCTTTGTGGGCGGCGACGATTTGTTCAGCGGTCAACATGTGAAATCTCCTAGATGATTGGGAAGTGGTCTGATGCGGTTTTGTTGCACTGCACCATAAAACTGAAGTATAGGGCGCTTCTCAAAGAATTCAAGTGTTTTTTGCTGCATTGCAGCAATTTGGCCGGGTTGCACCAAAAAGCATCGGGGGCCAGGGTGAGCGCCGTGACCCCTGACCAGGGTGGCGGCTAGCCTAACGTGTCAAATGTCACAACACAACGCATTTTGCAACCAATCATGCAGGCCTTCTACTCAGACAATTTTGTCCTTCCGCTGCCCATAGGACATCGTTTTCCGATGCATAAATACCGGCAGTTGCGAGATCGTTTGACCCTCGAGCTGCCGGGCGTGCGTTTGCGAGAGGCGCCGTCGTCAACAGCAGGTGAACTCGCGCTGGCCCACAACCCTGCGTACGTCGCAGCGGTGCTCGACGGCACCCTATCGAGCCAGCAACAGCGGGAAATCGGGTTTCCGTGGACACCAGCCATGGCCGAGCGGTCTCGGCGCTCGGTAGGCGCCACGGTGGCGGCTGCACGTGCCGCCCTGATTGAGGGCGTAGCAGTCAATCTGGCCGGCGGCACGCACCACGCCAGTGCTGACAAGGGCTCGGGTTTTTGCGTGTTCAATGACGTGGCGGTGGCTGCCAAGCTGATGCAAGCGGAGTCGTTGCGCAGTTCCCGCGGGATCGTCATGCGTGTGCTGGTGGTTGATTTGGACGTTCACCAAGGCAACGGCACGGCGGCAATCTTCCGGGGAAGCGACGATGTCTTCACCTTGTCACTGCATGGCCAGCATAATTTTCCCTTTCGCAAGGAAGCGAGCCACCTCGACATTGAGCTGCCCGATGGTTGCACCGATGGCCCATATCTGGCAGCGTTGGACAAAGCACTCGACGCCGTGGTGGCGCATTACCACAAGGCGCTTCCTCCATTGATGTTTTATCTGGCTGGAGCCGACCCTTACGAAGGGGATCGACTCGGACGACTGGCGTTGAGCCCCGCTGGTTTGGCCGAACGCGACCGGCGGGTGTTCGCGTTTGCCAGAACGCACCGCATGGCCGTGGCCGTGTCAATGGCTGGAGGCTATGGCCATCGCATCGAGGAAACAGTCACCATTCAGGTGGCAACCGTTGGTCAGGCGTTGTCAAGCTGGCAGCAAAGGCAGGTCAGCGGGTTGTCGGCCTTGGACATCCCCGGCGCAGCGCCACCGAAGACGTTGTCACTTTGAGAGGCCGCATTTTCTGCCGCTTTTCAAACCAATGCCCCCGTTCAACAGTGGCATAAATCCGCCTGGGAGCAAATTCCCGGACAACCAACCTGCTGTTCGATCGATTGAGGCACTTGATGGCAATGCACCGAAGGACCTGGGTAGTCGCTTCTTTGTCGATGGCCCTGACTTGGATGCCCAGCTGCGGGTGGGGACAAACTTACCCGGTCAAACCCATTCGCCTGGTGGTTCCTTTCGCTCCTGGTGGAACGACTGACCTCATTTCCAGAATCGTGTCCGAGAAGTTGGCCGCCCTGCTGGGTCAGGCCGTGGTGGTGGAGAACAAGACCGGGGGTGGTGGCATTGTTGGCGCCATGGAGCTCGTGAGGTCGGTGCCTGACGGCTACACCTTGGGTGTGGCGACCGTGTCCACCACTGCAGCGAACCCTGCCATCAACCCAGGCATTCCTTACAACCCATTGACCGATTTCACACCGATCATCAACATGGCGGCGACGCCCAACGTCTTGGCCGTGCACCCCGCGTTTCCGGCACGCACCTATGCGGAGTTCATCAGCGAACTCAAAAGCAAACCCGGTAAGTATTCTTACGCCAGCACCGGCAATGGGGGCATTGCCCACCTTCAGGTCGAGTTGCTCAAAAGCCTGACCGGCACTTTTATTTTGCACATCCCTTACCGCGGTGCGGGGCCAGCGCTGGATGATGTGGTTTCTGGTCAGGTTCCGATCGTGTACGACAACGTGCCGTCTGCGTTGCCATTCCTCAAGGACGGAAAACTGATACCGCTTGCCGTGGCCGCACCCCAGCGACTCGCAGGATTGCCACTCGTTCCTACCTTCAAGGAGGTCGGCTTGCAGCCCATGAACCGCATGGCCTACTATGGGCTTGTCGGCCCCAAGGGTTTGCCGAAAGACATGGTTGATAAAGTCAATGCAGCCATGCGCAAGACCTTGGAGGACCCCATCGTTCGCAAGCGCATTGAAGAGAGCGGCTCTTTTGTGATTGGCAACAGCCCTGAGCAATTTGCGGAGCAAATTCGGTCTGAGGTGGAATCGTACCGGGCCGTGGTGAAAAAACAGAATCTCGCCTACTGAATTGAAAGACAACGCCATGGGGGCATCCGAGCCCGCGCTGCACCCAAGCACCCAGACAGCCATGGAGCGTTTCATTCAGGCTCTGTGGATCGAGGAAGGCCTGTCCGCCAACACGCTGGCTGCCTACCGTCGGGATTTGGCACTGCTGAGCGAGTGGCTGGCCCGACGCCACGGCTGCGCACTCAACGAGGTGACCGCACCGCTGCTGAGTGAATACGCCTTTGCCCGACATGCCGAGAGCAAAGCCAGCAGCGCCAATCGGCGCCTCAGCGTGTTCAGGCGCTACTTCCGGTGGGCGCTGCGGGAGCATTTGATTGCGACCGATCCCACCTTGAAAATGAGCGCCGCAAAGCAGCCCGCGCGCATTCCCAGAACGCTGAACGAAGCCCAGGTTGACGGCCTGTTGCAGGCCCCTCCCATCGAGACCCCCCTGGGTCTGCGTGACCGCACGATGTTGGAACTCATGTATGCCAGTGGCCTGCGGGTGACCGAGCTCATCCATCTCAAAACAGTGCATGTGGGGTTTCACGAAGGCGCCTTGCGTGTGACAGGCAAGGGGGCACGGGAGCGCCTTGTGCCCTTCGGCGAAGAGGCTCATGCCTGGTTGTCTCGTTATGTCAAGGAGGCGCGGGGCGCCATCCTGAAGCAGCGCACAAGCGACGTTCTGTTCGTGGCCAGCCATGGTGCAGCAATGAGCCGTCAAATGTTCTGGCGTTTGGTCAAAGGGTATGCGGTACTCGCGGGAATCACTGCGCCGTTGTCGCCCCACACCCTGAGGCATGCCTTTGCCACCCACCTGCTGAACCACGGCGCCGACTTGCGCGCCGTCCAGTTGCTGCTGGGCCATGCCGACATCTCCAGCACCACGATTTACACCCACGTGGCCCGAGAGCGGCTTCGGTCATTGCACGCACAACATCATCCCCGCGGGTGAGGCGCGACGGGACGCGGCGCGACAAGACCCCGCTGGGCAGGCAAATGGCCGCCAATGCCCCACTTGATTCACGCATTGCGTCAAAGGTGCAACGCGTCCAATGGGGTCACTTGTCTGTTGTCCATTGCCATGGTGCCCACGCCCTTGACCTCCTCCGCTGAAGACGGCTCCACAGCCCGCGATGCAGGGCGCCCTTTCGGGCGCTTCAGGCTGCTGCGCTTGTTGGGCCGCAGCGATCAGAGCATGGCGTGGCTGGCGTGGGACCCTCGCATGTCGCAAGAGGTCACCTTGACCATGCCGCGGGTTCAGCCACTGCCTGGAGAGGGCTTGGAGCGTTGGCAGCAGCGGGTGCGCAGTGCGGCCCGTTTGTCCCACCCGCATCTGGCGCATGTGGTCGAAGTGGGCATCGAAAACCACTGGCCTTACGTGACCGTCGATCGGGCTCTTGGCGTGACTTTGGACGAATGGCTGGCCATCCATCCACTGCCTGCACCCTTGGAAGCTGTGACGTGGGTTTGTGAGTTGCTGGAAGGCCTGGCGTTCGCCCACGAAGCTGGCGTGGCCCACGGTGACCTGGAGCCGCACAGCTTGTTGATCGGCGAGACCGGCGTGATTCGCTGCGTTGGACTGGGCGTGGCGTCTGGCTCGAGCTTGCGTGAGGAAGCTGGCGTTCGAAGTCAGTTGGACACTCGGACTTTGCAGGCTCAGCGTTCCTTGGCGGCGCGTGATGTCTTGGCTGCAGGACTGCTGTTGCATCGTCTGTTGTCTGGGCAGATGCCATTGGAGCAAAGCAGTTTCAGCGCGGCAACCGCCCGTTTGGCGCCCGACGGCCATGAAGTCTTGCGGTTGTCCCGCACCACGCCTCAACCAGTGGCTGAAGCCCTGCGGGCGATCGCCCACCGTGCCACTTCCCCTCAGGAGCGACAGCGCTACCTCAACGCGCGCAGCCTGTTGCGGGCATTGGATGGCTGGCGACACAGCGAGGCCCAGGGGCAAAGTGGGCCGTTGGCCGTTTTGATGGACAGGCTGAACACCGTGGGACACCTGCCATCACGTCCGGGGGGAGCGTTGGACATTGGGCAACCTGGTCGGTGGGAAGCGCGCCGCAATGATGAGATCGCCGAGCACATCCTGCAAGATGTGGCCCTGACTTTGGAAATGCTCAAGCAGGTCAACACGGTGCTGGTGCAGGGCACCCAGGCGGCAGGCGCCCCTTCCGTCATCACGGTCCGGCGCGCCGTGGCCTTGATCGGCATGAATGGCGTGCGGCAGTGCGGCACCGCCTTGCGGCGCTGGCCAGGGCCCTTGTCCGAACCAACCGCACAGCTTCTGCAGGACGCCATCGACCGGGTGCGCCTGGCCGGCGGTGTGGCCCAGTCCTTGGCTCCCGCCGGCTACGACCCGGAGGTGATCTACTTGACCACCTTGATGCAAAACCTTGGTCGCCTGCTGGTGCACTATCACTTTGCGGAGGAGGCCGAACAAATTCGTCACTTGATGCGACCGGTGCCCTCGCTCGAAGCAGGCCTGCCCGACCAACCGGGTTTGACAGAGACTGTGGCTTCCTTTGGCGTCTTGGGCGTGGAAATCGACACGTTGGGCGCCTGCGTTGCCAAACATTGGGGCTTAGGCGAAGATGTGCAGCACCTCATGCACCGCTTGCCACCCGAGCGCCCGGTGCGGGCACCGGACACCGATGTCGATTGGCTGCGCCTGGCAGCCAGCGCGGCCAATGAGGTGGTTGACGCCGTGACCCTGCTCCCTTCAGCGCAGTGGAGCGCAGCGTTCAGCACGGTCGCCCAACGCTATGCGCGAGTTTTGTCCCTAGACGTTCGGGACCTGCACGAGGCCTTGAAACAGGCCCGTGAGATGGTTCGGCGTGGCGACGTCCTGTTGCATGCCATGCCCGGCCTGCCGGTGGTCATTGCGCCAGTGGACAAAGCACCTTTCGAGACGCCGTCCGCCCCCTCGTCAACCCTGCGGGCCCGAGCGATGGCCAAACCACACCGGAACGACGAATGAGCAACGCAACGCGGCCACTGGGTTCAGTGTCCTCAATCCCCAAGACCGTGGGGCGCTTCCAGCTGCGGCGGTTGCTGGGCGAGGGCGCGCAGTCCACGGTATGGCTGGCGCACGACCCCCGGCTTCAACGCGAGGTGGCCATCAAGCTCATGCGTCCGGCCGTGTTGGACAGCACCGGTGGCGTTGATCAATGGTTGAGTGAGGCACGGCACGTCAGCCAGTTGAACCATCCGCACATCGTCCCGGTGTACGAGGCAGACATGCATGAAGACCAGCCCTACCTGGTTTTCGAATACGTCCCTGGACGGACGTTGAGCCAACATCTGATCGCGCGTGGCGCCTTGCCTGCGCACGAAGCGGTTGCCTTGATGCTGGGCATCCTTGACGCCCTTGCCGCAGCCCATGCCATGGGCATCGTTCACCGCGACCTCAAGCCTTCGAATGTCTTGGTCGATGGCACCGGCCGAGCCCGTGTCATGGACTTCGGCATCGCCGTCCATGTCAAGGATGGGGCGGGCGCTGGTGACATCGTGGGCACGCCTGGCTACATCTCACCTGAAGCCGCGCAGGGCTTGCCGCCCACGCCGCGAATGGATGTGTTCAGCGCCGGTGCGGTTTTGGCCGAGCTCGTGAGCGCACGTCGTCTGATGGTCGAGACCGATGCACACAGAGCGCTGCACCGTGTGGTGCACGAAGACATGGTGTTGCCCGACAACCTCGGCGCTGATGTCGACGACCGCTTGCGCGCGCTCATCATGCGCGCGGTGGCCCGCGACGGCGAGGTGCGCTTCGCAGACGCCATGGAGTTGGGCGAGGCCCTGGCGTTGTGGGCGCAGGCGGGCACAGGCTCCGCCCCGGCATCCGACGGCCTTTCAGGCACCCTGGCGTTCTTGCTGCGACGACTACGCCACAAAACAGACTTCCCAGCGCTCTCGGATTCAGTGGCTCGGATTCAACGGGTGGTTGACTCTGAGAATGAGAGCCTTGCCAGCTTGACCACGGAAATTTTGAAAGACGTGGCATTGACCAACAAGCTGCTGCGCCTGGTCAACACCGTTCATTTCACGCGAGCAGGCGGTGGCAGCATCAGCACCGTCTCCCGAGCCGTGGCATTGGTGGGGTTTTCCGGCATTCGGAACCTGGCACTTAGCCTGGTGCTGTTGGACCACATGCACGACAAGGACCATGCCGGCCTGTTGCTGGACGAGTTTCTGGGAGCGTTGATGGCTGCGTCTTTGGCAAGCGCTCTCATGCCGTCCACTCAGCATGGCGAAGAGGCTTTCATTGGCGGCATGTTCCACAACCTGGGTCGGCTGCTGACGGCCTACTATTTCCCGGAAGAAGCCCAACAGGTCCGCAACATCCTGGCCACAGCCACCCAGCCTCAAAACGAGGAGGCCGTGGCGGTGGGGGTGTTGGGGCTGAGCTTCGAATCCCTGGGTTTGGGCATTGCCAAGAGCTGGGCGTTGCCTGACGTGTTGCAACATTGCATGCGCAAGCACGCCGGTGGTCCACCGGCCAAGCCACCCACCGCGATTGAGGACCGTCTGCACTGGGCCGTCTTGGCTGGCAGCGAGATGGCAGACTTGCTGCGCCACACGCGCCCGCAACAACTGCCGTCCCGGATGCAGGCCGTTTCTCAACGTTACGGCCGCGTGCTGGGCTTGAGCAGTGCAGAGATACAGACCGCCAGCGTGCAGGCTCGCTTGAAACTGGCGCAGATGGTGCAAGCCATGAACATCAGCGTCAGCGCCGACTCACCGGCCGGGCGTTGGCTGGCCTTGCCAGCGCCTGAAGAAGAGTCGGCAGCGCCTTTGGTGCCTGCCGACGAGCTGCCTCGGACCGATCCGATGACCATCACCCAAGTCATGGCGGCACCCCGTCCACAAGCTGTTGAAATGCTCTTGGCCGGCATTCAGGACATCACGAATGGCATGGTGGAAAACGTCAAGCTCAATGAAGTGCTGCGCATGATCCTGGAAACCATGATCCGAGCGTTGAAATTTCAGCGCGTGATCTTTTGCCTGCGAGATGCCAAGCTGGATGCACTGACCGGCCGCTTTGGCTTGGGCGACAACGCCCAGAACATGGCCAAAACATTCAAGGTGCCTTTGACGCCGGCCCGAGACTTGTTCCACGCCGTCTGCATGAAAGGCACGGACACCTTGATCTCCGATGCCACTGCGGCCAACATTGCCCGGAGCTTGCCCGCGTGGTACGTCAAAGAGGTCAATGCGCCCAGCTTCTTGTTGCTGCCGTTGCACACCAAGGGGTCGCCCTTTGCCCTGATCTATGCTGACATGCCAACAACCGGTGGCTTGACGTTGGACGAGAAGGAATTGTCGTTGTTGCGGACATTGCGCAACCAGGCCGTGCTGGCGTTCATGCAGTCGGCTTGAAGAGGGCGGAGTCTGTCAGTACTGACAAACTCTCCTGTCATGAGGTTGACGAGCCTGATCCCGGCACTGGTCACAGCGGTTAGGGCTGCTTCGTTCCCGACCTGACCCGGTTGGCCACGCTTCCATGCGGGGAGGCCCGTCAGCGGTCATTGTAGGGGAGCTTTACCGAAGCTGCAGCGCGTCGTCCCCGAAAACCAGCTTCAAAGGATCGATGCACAGTTGTTTGGGCCCAGTCTCCACCTGGCCGGCGATCCACGCCTTCACGCCATGCGCCTGTGAGACTTCAACCGTCCGCTGAGCGTCCTCTGCTTTCACAAACAGCGCAAAGCCTGCGCCCATGTTCAACGTGCTGTAGGCCTCGCGGTCATCTTGCCCTGCATGCGTTTGAATGAACTTCAAAACAGGGGGGACTTCGGGCAGGGTGTGGATACGGTACGTCCAGGTGCCAGGGTGGCGGAGCAGCTTGCGCCATCCATGCCCGGTGATGTTGGCGCAATAACGGGGCACGATGCCCGCTTGGTAAAGTGCCTCGGTCACCGGTGAGTACAACACCGTAGGAGCCAACAGCGCCTCGCCGTAATTCAGCTCGTCCGTGACCGGTGTCAGGTAACCCTGCGGCAACCGGTCAATCAGTTTGCGCGCCAGGCTCAGGCCATTCGCATGGATGCCACTCGACGCCAACAGCACGATGGCGTCCCCTTCTGCCAGCTGCTCACCCAGCGACAGCCGCTCCTTGGGTTGAACAATGCCTGTGCAGCTGGCAGCCAAGTCAATTCGACCCTCGGCGACGATGCCTGCCAACGCTGGCGTTTCACCACCGCCCCAAGCGACTTGGCAAGTGTCGCAAGCACGCTTCCAACCCTCTACCAGGGCCCCCGAGCGCTGCGCGTCCGCAAACCAGTCAGATCCGCCTGCGGCCCAATACGCCTGCACCACCAGGGGTGTGGCGCCGACCGTGATGAGGTCGTTGATCGCCATGGCGATGGTGTCTTGTGCAATGCTGTCGTAATGGCTGCGGCCAGTCAGGCGCTGCATCTCATCGGCCACGAGCGCCTTCGAGCCCAAGCACTCCACAATGCTGGCCAGGTAAAAAGGGCCCACGTCGACCACGTAGGCCGACTCTCCCCGAGACGCCGCGACCTCCTTGAAGCCGTGCAGGGTGAGGTGTGAGCCGGTGGCGGCAGCCGCACGTTGGGCAGCCACTTTGAGCGGGTCGATGAGATCGTAGTTGACACCGGCTTGCTCGTAGCTGAGGGGGGAGGCTGGCTTCATGATGGCAATGGCTTGGAAGTGAACACCGGTCGAGGTCTCCGCACAGGAAAATGCAGGGCAACAGCAGATTATCCCGCACAGCGCCCTGGCAGCCAATTGCCTCTCATAGAATGCCGCGATGAGTTATTTGGTCCTTGCTCGGAAATACCGTCCGCAAAACTTCGAAGCGCTGGTGGGGCAGTCGCATGTCGTGCAGGCGCTGGCCAACGCGCTGACGCAGCAGCGTCTTCACCACGCTTACCTGTTCACGGGCACCCGGGGCGTGGGCAAGACCACGGTGTCCCGCATTCTTGCCAAGAGCTTGAACTGTTTGGGGGTCAATGGCCAGGGCGGCATCACTGCGACGCCTTGCGGCGGCTGTATGGCTTGCCGCGACATCGACAGCGGCCGCTTTGTGGACTATGTGGAGTTGGATGCGGCGTCTAACCGGGGGGTGGAAGAAATTTCCCAGTTGCTGGATCAGGCGGTTTACAAGCCCGTGGTTGGGCGCTTCAAGGTTTACATGATCGACGAGGTCCACATGCTGTCCAACACGGCTTTCAATGCCATGTTGAAGACGTTGGAGGAACCGCCCGAGTACTTGAAGTTTGTGTTGGCCACCACCGACCCGCAAAAAGTCCCGCCCACGGTGCTGTCACGTTGTCTGCAATTCAATCTGCGACCGATTCCGCCCCTCACGATTCAAAGCCACCTGGCGCAGGTGTTGTCTGACGAAAACATCTCGGCTGAGCCTGGCGCCTTGCGGCTGTTGTCGCGCGCAGCCCGTGGGTCGATGCGCGACGCGCTGTCGCTCAGCGATCAAGCCATTGCCTTCGGTGCTGGCCAGTTGACGGAAGACGGCGTGCGTCAGATGTTGGGTGCGGTGAAGCGCAGTCACTGTGTCGGCTTGTTGGAGGTGCTGGCCCGGCGCGATGGTCAAGCGCTGGTGGCACAGTGCCACGCCTTGCGGGAGCAAGGCGTTCCTGCAGCGGGCACCTTGGAAGAATTGGCCGAGTTGTGCCAACGTCTGGCCGTTTACAAAGCAGCGCCCCAAGCCGCCGTCGACGACACCGAGGATGCGGCGGCCGCTGACACAATCGCCCGTTTGGCAGCCCAGCTGGCTGCAGACGAACTGCAGCTTTTCTACAGCATGAGCTTGCATGGGCGTGCCGAACTGCACCTTGCGCCGGACGAGCACAGCGCGCTCTTGATGGTCATGCTGCGCATGCTGGCGTTTCGCCGCAGCGGCTTGCCGGACGAGGTGCTGGCCGCACCGGCGGGGGCGGTCAACGCAAAGCCATCCACCCCCAGCACGGCGGCTGCGCGGCGGCATCCGGAAGCTCGTGTGAGCAGCCTGCCAGTGCGAGTGACACCCGCCGCCGCGCCTGCAGTCAAGCCACTGCCGCCAAGTGCCCACCAACTCGTGCACGACGATATCCCGCCCTGGCTGGATGCCCCCGACGACGTCGACGAGCGTGATGGCCCCGCGCGCTTCGCTGAGATGCCTGAAGACTTGGCGCCGCAACCGCCGATGGTAAAGCGTGATCTACCGTCCAGCGCCAGCGAGCGCCGCACCGCGGCGTGGGGCGCCACGGATGTTCCGATGGCCATGACGCTCACAGCGGTGGCGGTGTCTTCAGAGGCGGCGGTGTCCTCGGAGTCGGCGCCAGAGCTGTTGCCAGTGAGCAAGAGCCCGCTGGGCGACCGCTGGGCTCAGGTGGTCAAAGAAATGGTCACCGCGGAGCGCATCAGTGCGTTGGTACGGGAATTGGCCTGGAATGCCGAATGTGTGGCCGTCGATGAAACGGCCATGCCCCTGCGGTGGCACTTGCGTGTGGAGCGCGACATGTTGCGAGCGCCAAGCCATTGCGACAAGTTGAAAGCCGCCTTGATGGAGCATCTCCAGGTCAGCGTGGATTTGCAGGTGGAGGGCGGTCCAGCCCTCGACACGCCGGCCCAACGCCATTTGGCCGACAGGCAACTGCGGCAACGCCAAGCAGAAAAAGTCATTTTGGAAGACCCTTGGGTCCGCTCTGTGCTGGCGCAATTCCCGACCGCCCGCATTGTTCGGGGCTCCATTCAACCCCGTTCACTTTCTGGAGACGCACGATGATGAAATCCCAACTGGCTGGTTTGATGAAGCAAGCTCAATCCATGCAGGACAACCTCAAGCGTGTGCAGGATGAGCTGGCGCTGCTGGAAGTGGAAGGGCAGTCCGGCGCGGGCTTGGTCAAAGTCACCATGACCTGCAAGCACGACGTGAAGCGCATTGCCATTGATCCCAGTCTGCTGGCGGATGACAAAGACATGCTCGAGGACTTGGTGGCGGCGGCGTTCAACGACGGCGTTCGCCGAGCGGAGGCCTTGAGCCAAGAGAAAATGGGCAAGGTGACCGCGGGCATGCCGCTGCCCCCGGGCATGAAGTTTCCGTTCTGATTCCGATGGCTGCTGTCGAGCCAACCCTGGGTGGTTTGATCGAGGCGTTGCGGCGTCTTCCGGGTGTGGGAGTCAAGTCCGCACAGCGCATGGCCTTTCACCTGCTGCAGCACGACCGTGACGGCGCCCATCAACTCGCCCAGGCTTTGTCGTCTGCCATCGCCGATGTTCGTCATTGCGCCCGCTGCCATACCTTCACCGAGCGGGCGGTGTGCGCTTTGTGCGAGGACACTGACCGCGACGCACGGCTGTTGTGTGTCGTGGAATCGCCTGCGGACCAGGCCACTTTGGAGCGCAGCGGCAGCTACCGGGGTCTGTATTTCGTGTTGATGGGACGGTTGAGCCCACTTGATGGCGTCGGACCCCAAGACATCGGCTGGGCTCCGCTCATGGCGCGGGCGACCGACGGCACCGTCGAAGAAGTGATTCTTGCCACAAACTTCACTGCCGAAGGCGAAGCCACGGCCCACGCGCTCGGCCAAACCCTCAAAGCACGAGGTTTGACCGTGACCCGACTTGCCCGGGGTGTGCCGGCCGGCAGCGAACTGGAATACGTCGACCTGGGCACACTGGCCCACGCGTTGTCGGAACGCCGCTGACGCTTGAGCTGGCTCCGTCGCAGGCGGCCAAACACTGCGATGCCTCAGCCCTCGGGGGGCCCCACCGAGTTCAACGCCCAGTGGCGGCGACGTTGACCCTGGCCCGGTTGGCTGAAGGGGAAGTGCCTCTGACTTGGCGGGTGCTCGCCGCCGCCGCGCGGGCCTGCTGACGCCGGACTGGCCCCCGCTGAGCCACCGCACGGGAGCTGGAACGGGGCCGGCTGACGGCCCGACTTTGAGGCACATACACCACCAGGCTCTGACCTGTCTTGAGCACACTGCTTTCACTCAAGTTGTTCCATTCAGCCACTTGCTGGGCGCTCACGCGATAGCGTTGAGCGACGACAGCCACCGTGTCTTTGGGTTTGGCACGGAACACTGTTCGCTTGGGTGGCAAGCCTTCGGGTGCGAAGGCCACCGTCGCATGGTCCGCCACGTGGCTCGTGACGTCCATCGGGCTTTGAGGATGGCGGGGCACCAGAAGCGTCGACCCGCTTTTGATCAGCATGTGCGGCGGAATCCGATTAATTTCCCGCAAAGCTGCTTCTTCCATGCCCCACTTTTTGGCCGCCTCGGACGGCCGAATGGTGGTGGGCACCACCCAAGCGGTCCAGCTGGCCAATGGTCCGCGATGACTCGACACGTTGCTGGCGAAAAGCTTGGCATTGTCGTAGGGAAGCAGGATTTGCGGCACGCCCGCCGCCAAAATCACTGGCTTGTTCATCTGCGGATTCAGGTTTTTGAACTCATTGACTGGGATGTTGGCCAAACGAGCCGCCACCTCGACATCCATGTCCCGGTCAATTGGCACACTCAGAAAATACGGGTGGTTTTGCAAGTCTGGCAAACGGATTCCGAATGCCTGGGGGTTGGCGATGATGTTCTTGACGGCTTGCAGCTTGGGCACGTAGTACTGCGTCTCATTGGGCATCCGCAAGCTGCTGTAGTTCGTGGGCAGGCCGGCCAGGCGATTGCGTTTGATGGCCCGTTGGACGCTGCCTTCGCCCCAGTTGTAGGCGGCCAAGGCCAGATGCCAATCGCCAAACATGCCGTGAAGACGCTGCAAGTAATCCAAGGCCGCTCGAGTAGAGGCCAATACATCGCGACGGTCGTCACGGAAAATGTTTTGTCTTAAAGCGTAGTCCTTGCCAGTGGCCGGCATGAACTGCCACATCCCAGATGCTTTGGCCGTTGACAAGGCCTCAGGGTTGAAAGCGCTCTCAATGAAGGGCAGCAACGCCAGCTCAGTGGGCATGTTCCGGCGCTCGACTTCCTCCACGATGTGGAACAAGTAGCGTCCGCCTCGCTGCGTCATCCGGTCGACATAGTCTGGCCGTGTTGCATACCATTGTTCTCGTCCGCGAACCAAGCTGTTGTCAAGGTCCGGCATTGCAAATCCGCTGCGCACACGGCTCCACAGGTCAGCTCGCGTGTTGACATCGGTTTGGATGTCCACGCCTGGACGTAACGGATCCACCGGTTGAATCGCTTCCCCATTTGCCCGCGGTTCCGGTTCCGGAGCCGGCAGGATGAGCTTGGCAGTTGCATCCGGCACGGCAACTGTTGCCACGGGAGCTGGGTTGGGCGTCGTACCGGACGGCGTGCTGGCGCAGGCACTCAGCAGCATGACCCCCAGCAGAGCGCTCCAGATCTGCCAGTTTTGATGCCGGCGCACAGGCAGGCCTGCGATGAGTGTTTTCATGCTCGAAACTCGTTTTTCCATTGTCGAAGGACGGTGAAAACTGCGAGCTCACCATCGGAATCGCCGGTCTCAACCGAAAGACCGCCATGGTCCTGAACCGATTGGCGCACGGCGGGTTGATTACAGCGTAAAAACGGATTGATTTCACGCTCCAAGTCGATGGAGCTGGGCAACGTCGGCCGTCCAGCGTGCCGTTGTAACTCACACCATCGCTGATGCTCGAGTACCTGCTCGTTCAGAGGTTCCACAACCCGTGCAAATTTCATGTTGGCCACGGTGTATTCATGGGTGCAGCAAACTCGCGTGTTGCCTGGCAAGGCCGCCAGGCAGTGGAGCGAGGCGAGCATCTGGGCCGGCGTGCCTTCAAACAGCCGGCCGCAGCTGCCTGAAAACAAGGTATCGCCGCAAAAGACCAGTGGCCCAGCGTCGGTGTTGGTGTGCACATAGCCGACGTGTCCCGCCGTGTGACCGGGAATCAAAAGGGTTTCGAATTGCCATCCCTGGATGGTGACCACCTGGCCGTGGATTACCGGCGAGCAAGGCCCTGGAATGCGTTCGGTGGCCGGACCATGAACCTCTCCCCTGAGCAGGTCCCGCAACCCGGCGATGCCATCCACATGGTCATGGTGGTGGTGGGTCACTAGAATCCCCACCAGTTCGAGCTTCAATGTCGACAAGGCGTGGCGAACAGGCGCGCTGTCACCCGGGTCCACGACAATGGCGTCACGGCCATCGTGCAACATCCAGATGTAGTTGTCAGTGAGAGCGGGCAGGGCAATCAGATTCATGAGCAATGATGCGTTGATCCTCACAATGGAGTCTTGGCTTCAGTCGCCGGTGGGTCAGTATGTCCTGCAGTGGGAACAGCAACAGGTGGACACAGCGGTGGCGGACCTTTTCGGCTTTCATGCCTTGCAGTTGGGACTGCCAGCCTTGCAGGGCTTGCGCGCCAACCGCATGCCGCATCGTTGGCAAGCCAATGATGCGCCTCACGCGAACGTTGCGCTTCACTGTGACTTCGAAGCTCTGCCGTTCGACACCCAAAGCCTCGACCTCGTGGTGCTGCCCCACACGCTTGAATTTTCTGTCGATCCTCATCATGCCTTGCGCGAAGTGGAACGGGTGCTCATGCCGGAGGGCCGGGTGGTCATCGTGGGATTCAACCCAGCCGGTCTGTGGGGTTTGCGTCACCGCACCGGGCTGTGGCGCCAACGTCTGGCCATGAGCACTTCCCCGCCATTGTTACCGGGTGCCGGCGGGCTCATCGGTCAGCGTCGACTGCGCGATTGGTTGCATTTGCTGAACTTTGAAGTCGAGGCAGGCTGTTTTGGCTGCTACCGTCCGCCTTGCAAAAATGAGCGCTGGCTCAACCGTCTGGAATGGATGGAGGCAGCAGGTGACCGTTGGTGGCCGATGTTGGGCGCGGTGTATCTGCTGGTGGCGGTCAAACGGGTCCGCGGCATGCGTTTGGTGGGTTTGGCCAAGCGGGCGCGTGTTCCTGCACAGGCGGCTGCCTCTGTCGTCGCTCAGCGGCGTGGCCACGGCATCGACGGATCCAGCTGAGGGGCATGGCCCGCGACGCAGCGCCCGCATGGACAACCTGCGATGCGTCAATTTCTTTATTCAGAGACCTCTTGCATGAATTCTGTTTCGCCCACTTCTGCGTTGCGACCCCAAGTCGTTATTTACAGCGACGGCGCTTGTAAGGGTAATCCCGGCCCAGGCGGGTGGGGCGCTTGGCTTGCTTGGGACCACCACGAGAAAGAAGTGTTCGGCGGGGAGCTGCACACCACCAACAACCGGATGGAGCTCACGGCGGTGATCGAGGCGTTGGCCTGTTTGAAGCGCACCTGCGATGTGATCGTCTACACCGACAGCGAATACGTTCGCAAGGGCATCACTGAGTGGATTCAGGGATGGAAACAACGAGGTTGGAAAACCGCTGACAAAAAACCGGTGAAAAACGCGGACTTGTGGCAGCGGCTGGATGCACAACGCAGCTTGCACCATGTGCAATGGCGATGGGTCAAAGGTCATGCGGGCGATCCTGGCAATGAGCGCGCGGATCAGTTGGCCAACCGAGGTATTTCCTCGTCCTCTGGCTCTTGAAACCTCAACGCCGGCGCCGCAAGTCGGGTGACCTTGCTGGGCAAGCGTTTGGTTGCCCAGGCTGAAGGGCGGGAGCCGACGTTTCTGCCCGCCCGCATTCCTGGCTATAATCGGCGGCTTTACCTTGCCACACCTGGGTTTGACGCTTCGGGGTGGCTTCCATCAACGGGAAATCACAAGGAGATTCCATGCGTCATTATGAAATCGTGCTTTTGATCCATCCGGATCAAAGCGAACAAGTCCCAGCCATGCTGGAACGCTACAAGGGCGTTGTGACCGCTGCAGGCGGCAAAGTGCACCGCGTTGAAGACTGGGGCCGTCGGCAACTGGCTTACCAAATTCAGAAATTGGCCAAAGCCCATTACCTGTGCATCAACATTGAATGCAACCAAGACGTGCTGACCGAACTTGAAACCGGTTTCCGCTTCAACGATGCTGTGCTGCGCCACCTCACCGTGCTCAAGAGCAAGGCTGAGACCACGCCGTCGGTCATGATGAAGTCGGTCGAAAAGGAAGACGCGCGCAAAGCGATGCAGGACACAACGACGCCCGCCGCGGCTGCCACCGCTGCTTGATGGGGTGACCGTTGGGTTGACAGTCACTCGTTTGAGGCGGACCAGCGTGAACCCATGCTGAACCGTTTGATCTTGACGGCTCAAGTGGTCGAACGTGGTGCCATGCGCTACACCCCAGCAGGTTTGCCGGTGCTGGACCTGGGCTTGAAGCACGAGTCTGAAATCTTGCACAACGGCCAGGTTCGGCGCGTGGCCTTGGAGATCAAGGCCCGGGGTATCGGTGAGATCACGCAGAATTTGGGGCGGTTGGAAATCGGCAGCTCCCATGGATTTGCAGGCTTCTTGGGGCCCCAACGCAACGGCCGCGGTGTGGTGTTCCATGTGACGGAGCTGGATTCAACGATCGAGCCCGGCCCTGGGCTTTGACTGGACGAACGTAAGAACGAATGAATGACCGTTGTCGGACCGACAAACAACGCACAGATCGCCTGACCACGATCACTTGATCGCCGCAGCACCCCTTTGTCAAAGGGATGGCACGGCCCAATCTATTTAAATTTTCAGACGCAAGGAATTTCAAAATGGCTCCTCCTCGTGGAAAAGGCAAGTTTTCCAAAGACCGCAAGCCCAAGCGCAACACGCAGTCGTTGCTGTTTCGCCGCAAGCGCTTTTGCCGCTTCACCGTTACCGGCGTGACGGAAATCGATTACAAAGACGTCGATACACTGCGTGACTTCATCGCCGAGAACGGCAAGATCACGCCCGCACGCTTGACCGGCACTCGTGCCATCTTCCAACGCCAGCTGACCACCTGCATCAAGCGGGCGCGCTTCTTGGCCATGCTGCCGTACAGCGATCAGCACCGCACTTGAGGAGTTACCACATCATGCAAATCATCTTGTTGGAGAAAGTCGCCAATCTTGGCAACCTGGGCGATGTCGTCAAGGTCAAGGACGGCTACGCGCGCAATTTCTTGATTCCCACCCGTGCGGCACGCCGTGCCACCGAAGCGGCCATCAAGGAATTCGAGGCCAAGCGGGTCGAGTTGGAGAAGGCTGCCGCTGAAAAGCTGGCAGCTGCCCAGGCATTGGGCGAGAAGATGAATGGTCGCACCATTCACATTACTCAGAAGGCAGGCGTGGACGGCCGTTTGTTCGGCTCGGTCACCAATGCCGACGTGTCGGATGCGTTGAACCGCATCGATTTCAAGGTGCAAAAATCACAAGTGCGCATGCCCAACGGTCCCATCAAGACCACCGGCGAACACACCGTGACGGTGGCACCTCACGGCGACGTGTTGGCAGAAATCAAGGTGGTTGTGGTGGGCGAGGTTGACTGACTTTGACATCCACGCAGCACCTGAATGCGGGTGGAAGCGTTCATGACAAAAAGGCCGGTTCATCCCGGCCTTAATTTTTACGTGCTTTTTTGTGCAACGTCAGTGTGGGTCTGCGCGCTGGCTCACGTGAAAGGCGTCTGGGAGAAACCTGGCGGCAGCAGTTTGCCAGCCCAACGGTCTGGTTTCAGAGCCAAGCAAGCCAAGCCGCACAACGCAATTCACAGCCACGCCGAAGCGCTCGGGCCGCATGAGCGGCGCGCGGTGAGGTGGCTCTCAGAACCCCAACCTGCCAGCGTTTGAGAGGTTCCGATTGCCCGGCTCAAGGCCGTGGATCGAAGCGCAATGGATCGGGCGGCCAGCACTGGTACAGCGGCTTGGCACCACCCTCAGGGCAGGGTGATCGTGACGTGGGCGGGCTCGGGTGCTACTTTGATCAACTGGTGGTAGCTTGCCAATTGGCTCGTGGCCGAGCGGCCAAGGTCCAAACGAAAACCGGTGTAAGCCAACACAAAGAACAACAAGAACACCGACGCCACCACCCACAAAGGGACCTCGTTGCGCAGGCGATGAATGACCTGGTCCGGCGCCGCCCAATGGGGGGCGAAGCCGGCACGTTTGCCCTTGTGGTGCGCGATCTCATCGCCAAGCCGCGCCGTGAGGAAATTCAACTGGTCGAGCCCTTCAATCACGTATTTGCCCTGAAAACCCATCAACAAGCACATGTGAAAGACCTCGAGAACCTGCAATCGCGCAACGCCTTCGCGCCGGGTGTTCTCCAAGGTGGTGAAGAACCGCTCGCCACCGAGTTGATCGCCGAAATACTGCAATTGCAAAGGCTGGCGCTGCCACTCGGTGCGGATCTGCAAATCAGAGCGAAGAATGGTTTCATCGACCGTGGCGCAAAACGCGTATTTCACCTGTCGCACATCGATTGTGCGACTGTTGAGCTTGTTGGCGCCTCGTTCAACATCGAGCAAAAAAGCTTTGATGCGCTCGCGCAGCAACTCACCGCTTTCCGGTGCCTGGCCCGACCGCAGCAGGAAGATCAGGTAAAAGCCGTCATACATCAAGTCGAGCAGTGTCTTGGCCTCCACTGGCGCACTCGTCACAAACAACGAGGGGGCAGGTGAACGGGGAGGCGACTGCAGGGGCAGAAGGTCTTCAGCACTCATGGGTTGATGGCAATCAGCTCAAGCTTGAGGTCGGGAATGCCTTGCGGCACGTACAAGGAAATTGCCTGCGCCCGCAGCATGCGCTCGTACAGCATGCCACGCGGCTCGAGTGCAAAGTAGTAGCTCCCCGGCCGTACTGGGATGGCAGCAGGAACCTGAGGCGCGTGGGTCACGGTCACGCCTCCCAGCGCGGAAAGCACCAGCTTTTCCACGTCCTCGGGGGAGCCGACCTTCACGCGCTGAGGGATCGACTCGACCAGCTCGCTCGGTTGCAGCGTGGCACTGACGCCAAGGTACAAGGTGGTGGCTTCGCTGATTTGTTGCGCATCAAGTCGTCCCTGATAGAACGACGGACGGACCTCTTCCAAGGCAATGCCAAAGTAGCGGGTGGAAATCACGGTTTCCAGCAGCTCACGCAAGATGTGATTGAGGCGGAAAAATGAAGGTCCTGGATTGCCGTGCTCGTAAGCAGGCAGATCTGCCAGAGTGAAGGTCTTTGAAAAAGTCATCAGCGCGCCAGCCAACTCCAAAAGCTGCTGGAACAAACGCTCTGGATGCAATTGCGGATGGCGCAGCAGGTGTGACAGCGCCGCGTAGGCACTGCTGGCGGTGTGCAGCAACCAGAATGAGGCGACATCGCCCGAGCGGAACTCAATGATGTTTTTCGAGGGCTCGCGGTGGTAGCCGTAAAGCGCCTCGACTTTGGCTTGCAAGACGTCGAGCAACCGGCGCATGTGCAGGAACATCACCTGCGAGGCAGCAATGGAAGTCGAAGGTGCAATAAAGCGTGGATCGGTTTCAAAGCCACCGGACGCGTTGCGCCGCAGTCGCACCAACGGCAAGCCGACCAAGTGACCGCGGGGTTCATGGTCCGGCACCAATCGCAATGATTTGCCGAGCACGCTGATGTGGGCACTCGCAGCTTGGGTGAATTGATCGGCGGCTTCGTGTTCGACCTGGAAATACCGGGCTGACTCATCGTCGTCCGCTTGCGTGCTGGCCAAGTTGCTGCCGTTGCTGCGCACCGGTGCCACCACCGCATGGAAAACCATTTCGCTGTCTTGCTCGAAGATTGGCCCCAGCGTCAAAGGCTCGGGCAAGTCGTCTTCGGCGGGCGCGTTGTAGAACTCCCCGTCAGGCAGCACCAATTGAAGTTCGAGCAAACGCAGCCGCCCTGCCTTGAGCGCATCCATGTCAATCTTCACATTCCGCACGCCCCAGGCGTACGGATGCACGATGGTCATGGCTTGGGCCAGGCGCCACTCGTGATAGCTGTCTTGCCTTTGAAAATGCTGGGGTCGAATGAACAGGCCTTCGCCCCACAGTACTTTGGCGGTCGGAATCACAATTTGTTTTCCTGGGTAAGAAGAGGACGCATCGGCGCCAGTGGGCCAGGCGGTGCGCAGTCCGCAGGCTGCAAGCGCCGCGTCGTTTCATCGAAGCCCACCGGAGTACCAGACGCCACACTGAATGCACAAGCATGCGCACCCACGACGAACTGCTGCTCGTCGGATTTCAGTTCTTCGAGGTCAAAGACATAGCGCCAGCGCTTGGGAGCCGGCTCACGGAACAAACCGACGACGCCGACGTGCGTGGCTTCACGTGCCCACTTTTCTGTCAGGGCCCGCTTGTGTCCAGGCGACAAGATGATTTCTTTGACATCGATCAAGTCTTCGCCCAGCATTTGCTTTTCTTTGGCTGGGTCGCCAAATCCGTCATACGGTGCACTCATGAACGCGCTGGTGTTGCGCAATTTATAAACCCGAACGACCAGCGACAACGAACGCCCTTGTGGTTCGGTGTTGAGGGCCTCGCTGGCAGCCAACTGCAAGCGCATGGGGCGTGGCGGCTTCGCAGCTTCTGGAATGGGCGGCATGGGGGGCAACGCAGGCAAATCCGGCTTCTTGTAGCCAATCGTCTCGAGAGCCTTGTCGGCCATGTTGCCCATGCCTTCGCTGAATTTGCTGCTGCTGGCGCAGCCTGGCAATGTGGCCAAACAAGCGATGCACACCGCAAAAGGCAAAAAAGAAATGGCGTTGCGTGAAGCTTTCATCGAACTGAAAAAACTGCAAAGTATTTAAAAGTGGCACAAACCGTCATCGGCAAGTCTATAGGCAGATCAGTGCTGGAAACAGTACACCCGGATGGGGGCCCCCTCTTCAGGGGGATGAAGTCGAATATGAGTAACAGCTCGTAATGGTGCCCGTTTTTCACGATCCATTGCGCGTAAATTCGTGCCGCTTCGACGCCAAAGGGTATCGATCGCCAATCAAACGTTTTGCAAAGGGAGCTGGAAGGTGATGAACACGAACAGGCCGCGACAAGGCGCCGCGATGGTGGCCTTGATTTTCGCAGCCAGCATGGTTCTGACGGTGGGCTGTAGCACGGCACCCAAAGAGAACAAGGAAGCCAAGGCGCCTGCCGCTGCTCCTGCTCCGCCGACGTACAAAGAATTGATGCAGTCTGCGGAAGACGCACAGAAGAACGGTGAGCCCGCAGAAGCCTATGCGTTCTACGACAAAGCTGCCAAGTTGGACCCGTCTAAAAAGCAGCCGTGGCTGCGCATGGCCCAAAGCCATTTCGATGCGCGAAATTATGGGCCAGCCATCATGGCAGCGCAGGAGGTGCAACTGCGTGACAACACCGATGTGACGGCCAAGACCATCATCGCGGCCAGTGGCTTGCGCGTGGCGGCGCGTGCCTTGGAGCAACTGCGTGCCAGCAATGTGGCGGTGGTCAACACATTGGACGAAGCCCGCACGCTGTCGCGCACGATGCGCGACGTGCTTGGTGAGCCGCTGTTGCCCAATTTGCCTCAAGAAGTGGACTTCGCGACAGGCCAACCGGTGCAAAAGCCCGAGCGGGCTTGGAAGCCTCCGGCTGCCAGCCCCGCGGCCCGTCCCGCACCGGCTCCTCGGCCTGCGGCCGCTGACCCGCGACGCAATCCGTTTGATATGTTGAAAGAGTGATCTGATTTCTCAAGAGGACTGAAATGGCCAAGAAAGAAAGTGTTCAAAAGCGTCTGCAACGCGTGCGTCCCCCGAGGGTCCAGCTCTCTTACGACGTGGAGATCGGTGATGCGATCGAAAACAAGGAGCTGCCTTTTGTCGTGGGCGTGATCGGCGACTTCACAGGCAAGACCGATCCAGACAACCCGCTTCCCAAGTTGCGCGATCGCAAGTTCGTCAACGTCGACCTCGATAACTTTGACGACGTGCTGAGTGCCACTGCGCCCAAGGCCAGCTACCGCGTGAAGAATGTGCTCAGCGAAGGCGGTGGCGAGTTCGGTGTCAATCTGGAATTCAAAACCTTGGAAGATTTCACGCCCGAGGCTGTGGTGCAGCAAGTCGACCCGTTACGCCAATTGCTTGAGGCGCGCACCAAGCTGTCGGACCTGCGCAATAAGTTGGCGGGCAACGAGAAACTTGAGGATGTGCTCAACGATGTGTTGACCAATACCGAGAAGCTCAAGCAGCTCGGCCAAGAAACTGGCAAAGGGGATTGAACATGAGCAGCGCACAAACATCGCAAGCAACCGCTGCGGTGCCCGCGGAAGAGGTTGGGTTGCTCGACGCCATCGTGGCGCAAAGCAAGGTGGCCAAAAGCGTCACAGAGCACGACCGGGCCAAGGACATCATTGGTGAGCTGGTCAAAGAGGTGATGCAGGGCACGGTGGTGATGTCGGACAACCTGTCGGCCACCCTGGATGCCCGCGTGGCTGAGCTGGATCAACTGATTTCTGATCAGCTGAGCTTGATCATGCACGACGAAGAATTCCAGACTTTGGAATCGACATGGCGGGGTTTGCACTATTTGTGCAAGCACACCAGCACGGGCGAGCAGATCAAGATCAAGCTGTTGAACACCACGAAGAAAGAACTCGTGCGGGACTTCAAAACCGCCATCGACTTCGACCAGAGTGCGCTGTTCAAGAAGGTGTACGAAGAAGAGTTTGGCACCTTCGGTGGTGCACCTTTCGGTGCATTGATCGGCAACTACGACATCGGCCGCCAAGCGGAAGACATGTACTTCGTCGAGCAGATGTCGCACGTCGCTGCGGCATCGCACGCTCCGTTTGTTGCGTCAGCGGCGCCTGAACTGTTTGGTTTGGATGCCTACACCGACTTGGGCAAACCTCGTGACCTGGCCAAAGTGTTCGACACCGTCGAGTACGCCAAGTGGAAGTCATTCCGAGAGTCGGAAGATTCGCGCTATGTCGGCCTGACCTTGCCTCGCTTCCTCGGGCGCTTGCCGTTCAACCCCAAAGACGGCGTCACCACGGAAGGCTTCAATTTCGTCGAAGATGTAAACGGGACTGACCACTCCAAGTATTTATGGGTGAACGCAGCGTACGCCTTTGCAGCCCGCTTGACGTCGGCGTTCGAGTTGTACGGCTGGTGTGCCGCCATCCGTGGGGTGGAAGGTGGTGGTTTGGTGGAAGACTTGCCCACCCACACCTTCAAGACCGATGACGGGGAGGTGGCCTTGAAGTGCCCGACCGAGATTGCCATCACCGATCGGCGTGAGAAAGAGCTGAGCGACCTCGGCTTCATTCCCCTGGTTCATTGCAAGAACACCGACTACGCCGCTTTCTTCGGCGCCCAGTCGGCTCAGCGCCCGAAGAAGTACGACTCGGACGCGGCCAATGCCAATGCGTCGCTGTCGGCCCAGCTCCAGTACATGTTCGCTGTGTCCCGCATCTCGCATTACATGAAAGCCATGATGCGCGACAAGATCGGAAGCTTCGCCAGTGTTGAGAACGTGCAGACGTATCTCAATCAATGGTTGGGGCAGTACATCTTGAGCTCCGATGATGCTTCCCATGAGCAAAAAGCCAAGTTTCCCTTGCGCGAAGGTTCCGTGCAGGTGTCCGAGGTTCCTGGGAAGCCTGGAAGTTATCGCGCGGTTGCATTCTTGAGACCGCATTTTCAGCTCGACGAGCTTTCGGTCTCGTTGCGGTTGGTGGCTGACCTGCCTCAAGGTGCAGGCAGCTAGTCGTTGGGTTTTGCCTCTGGGTTGAACTCGTTTTGATACTAAAAAGGGAAGAGTTATGAAAGACATTTACGTCAAGTTCACGAAGAAGACCAATTCCAAGGACATCCCTGGTGAGTCCACCGATGCGGACCACAAGGACTGGGTCGAGGTGACCTCTTGGTCGCATGAAATCACCCAGCCGAAGTCGGCCACCGCATCGACGGCGGGTGGTCACACCGCCGAGCGTTGCGAGCACGCTTCGATGGTGTTCAAGAAAGACATCGACAAGGCCAGCGTTTACCTGTGGGAAGCTTGCTCTGCCGCTTACGCCTATGACGTGGAAGTGCAATTCTTCCGCGCCACCGGCACGGTGCGCACCAACTACCTCACGATCAAGATGACCAACGCGATCGTTGCACAGGTGGACATGGACGTGCCGGCCAGCGGCCTGCCCGCCGAGGCTTTCCAGCTCAAGTACGCCAAGATCACTTGGGAGCACAAGGGCTCGAAGACCGACGGCAGCGCCAACGTTGGCCGCGATGCTGCTGGTTGGGATCTGTCGCTGAACAAGGCGGCTGCCTGATTCAGGTTTAGCTAAGGCAAGGGCCGCGAGCATCGCGGCCCTTTTTGTTCGTTGCTGTGATTTTGGACGCCATGCGATACGCCCCCAGTTTGTTCGACAAGCTTTTTCAGCCTCCCGCCTCGGACAAGCGACACGAGCTTCCCGGTCTGTCTTTGGAAGAATTGAAAGACTCTGTGGCTGCCGATTTGGAGGCGTTGTTGAACACGCGCAGTCCTTTGGACGCGGCCACCCAAATTGCTTTTCCCTACACCGCCCGCTCCGTCATGAACTATGGCGTGGCCGATTTCTCCTCGCGCAGTTTGTCCAGTGGCTTGGACCGTGACTTCATCTGCCAGGCCATCCAGCACACCATCGAGACCCAGGAGCGCCGTTTGCGCAGTGTCGCGGTGTCGATTGACGACGGCCAGCGCGGCTTCAACCGCCTGAGTTTCACCATTCGCGCCACCTTGTTGGTTTCCGACGTGGGAGAGCAGGTGAGTTTTGATGCGCGTTTTGAGCCGACGGTGCAGCGCTACAGCGTGAGCAACCAGCGCCTGGCACGCCGTTGAGCGCAGGAAGACGAGTGGCATGAAAGACATCCTTCCTTTCTACGAGGCCGAGCTGCAGCGCCTGCGCGCCTCGGCCAGCGAGTTCGCCAGCACGTATCCGAAGATTGCCAGCCGCTTGCAGTTGGGAGCCGACGTGGCGGAGGACCCCCACGTCGAACGACTGATTCAGTCCTTCGCGCTTCTGGCAGCGCGAGTGCACAAGCGCCTGGACGACGACTTTCCGCTGTTCACGGAGTCGTTGTTGAACGTGCTCTACCCCCATTACCTGCGGCCGTTTCCCTCGTGCTCCATTGCCCAGTTCAACATCGATCAGGGCGCTGGCCAGATGAGCACGCCGACGGCGCTGCCGCGCGGCACGTTGCTCAAAAGCAAAGTCGTCAAAGGCGTGGCCTGTACTTTTCGCACGGCGTACGATCTCCAGCTCGCGCCAGTGCGACTGAAGGCGGCACACTATCGGCACACGGCCATTGCCCCGGAGGGTCTGCGGTTGCCACCGACGGCATCGGCCATGATTTCCCTTCAGCTCGAGCTGGCCTCGCCCCAGTTCAATTGGAGTCACCTGGGTGCGTCGCTGCGGGTCTATCTGGACGGTGAGCCCTCTCAGGTGAGCTGGCTGCGGGAAGTGCTGTGCCACCGTGTGGTGGCTGTCCTTGTGCAAACAAGTGCCCATGGCGCGTGGAGTGGTCCGCATCCTCAGCGCCCGAGTCTGGTGGGCTTCGAGGACGATGAGGCACTGATCGATTACGACGAGCGCTCCCATGTGGCTTACCGGCTGCTGACGGAGTACTTCGCCTTTCCGGAAAAATTCAATTTCATTGACCTGCCGCTGCCATTCAATGCACCCAGCCGCGCTTCCAAAGCGGGTGCGCCGCCTGATACGGGGCACCTGCCCAGGTCGCTGACTCTGCATTTCGTGCTGTCCGGCATGCGCTCTGACTCTGACGCTGCGCGCTTGCTCGAAACGCTGTCTGAACGCAACTTTGCTCTGGGTTGCACACCAGTGGTCAATCTCTTCCAGCAGAATGCGGACCCGATTCGCCTGACGCACACCACCTCCGACTATCCCTTGGTGGTGAACTCGCGCAGTGCTTACGGCTTCGAGGTCTATTCGGTCGACAAGGTGTACCGGGTCAAGCAGTCGCCTGATGGTGAAAGCATTGACGAGTTGCGTCCGTTTTTCTCCCTGCACCACGAGGATCTGATCGGCGAGACGGCAGTTTCGGGCACTCAGCTCGGTGGCTATTGGCACGTGCGCCGCGATGAGGTGATCGCTGAGGCCAGCCCAGGGTATGAGCGGCTGCTTTCCGTGGTGGACATTGATTTCGACCCGGTTGCCCTGCAGACTGAAACCTTGTCCGTGATGGTGACCGCCACCAACCGCAACTTGCCCAACATGCTGCCTTTTGGAGCGCCTGGCGGCGACTTGATCATCGAGGGGGGCACGGTCGCCACGGAAATCCGTTTGCTGCGCAAACCGACGCCCAGTCACCTGTTCGACCATGGCCAGGGCAACGCCTGGCGTCTAATTTCACACTTATCTCTGAATCACTTGTCGCTGAGTGGGCGTGGCATCGAGGGGCTCAAGGAAATGCTGCATCTCTACGATTTGCCGCGCGATGCCATCAACCGAAGCCAAGTCGACGGCCTCGTGTCGGTGGAGTTCCGAGCCGCCACGGCTTGGATGGCAGGCAAGCCCTTCGCTTCGTTCGTGCGTGGAACAGAGATCCGGCTGGTGGTCAACGAGGAGAACTTCGTGGGCATCGGCCTGGGCCTGTTCACTGGGGTGCTGGACCGGTTCTTCGCTCTTTACGCCCACATCAACAGCTTCACCCAGCTGACGGTGATTTCCTCGCGCACTCAACAAACGCTTTACCCATGTCCTCCTCGCAACGGCGAACTCACGCTGGTGTGATCTCCCAGCTTCTGGCACAGCCGCACCAGTTTGAGTTTTTTCAATCGGTGCGGATGCTGGAGCGTTGGCTTGCCACGCCGGAGCGCGGCGACTTGTTGCCGCCGCAGATCAGGTTCTGCAATTCCACCTCACTGAGCTTTCCGGCCAGTGAGATCGAGTCGTTGCGGATGATCCGGCATGAGCTGGCAGTGGATGTCACCGACCTGGAACCGACTCGCGCAGGGTCTGGTGCAGACGGCGCGCAGGCGCCCGTGCTCAAGCAGGTGGCGCAAGCCACCGACGACCTCCAAAGCCGGGCCGCGCTCGCATTGCACCAGAGCAACGATGCCTCCACCGTGGCGCGCATCGAAATCGTGCCGGCGGTGATGGGCCTGCTGGGCGTGACTGGTGCGCTGCCCACGGTCTACACCGACCTGATTGCGCAACGCGAGCTGTACCAGCGTGACTTCGCTGCGCGCCGCTTCCTGGACCTGTTCAGCCACCGTGCGGTGTCGCTGTTCTATGCCGCCTGGAAAAAAAGCCGAATGCACCTGCAGTACGAGCAAAACCGCCAAAAGCAGTTTGTGCCGATGGTGCTTTCCCTGGCCGGTGTCGGACAAGCTTCGCTGCGCGAGCGTCTGGGCCCTGCGAAGGGCGGGGTGAATGACGAAAGCTTGGCCTTCTTTGCAGGTGCTTTGCAGCAGCGGGTGAGATCGGCGCGTCAGCTGGCGCAGCTGCTCAGCGCTTATCTGAAAGTGCCCGTGACGGTGGAGCAGTTTGCCGGAAGGTGGTATGGCTTGCCCAAGGAAGCGCAAACCAGCCTGGGCATGCTCAATGGGGTGCTGGGGCAAAACGCCCTGGCCGGTGAGCGCGTGTGGCAAAGGGACCTGCGGGTCAAGCTCATGTTGGGACCGCTGGATCCGCACCGGTTTCGCCGCTTTCTGCCCGGGTGTGAGGGCGCATTTGCTTTGAAAAAGATGCTTGGTTTGTTGAACGGGACCAGCTTGGAGTTCGAAGTCAATCTGGTGCTTCAAGCCGCCGCGGTGCAAGGCACCGTTTTGGCTTCCGACCGTTCGCCCACCATGGGCCGGCTGGGCTGGGACACCTATTTGTTGACCGGGCCCAACGACCAAGACCGCTGCGACGTGCGCTACGACATTCAATCCGCCGACGTGCATTGAGCCGCTGCTGTCGCAGCGGCCCGGCATGGCCGGATCTGTTTTCCATTTTCTCCTTTACTTCAATTTCTCAAGCCGCTGGCATCACCACCATGTCGAACAACCTGAAAACACTGATATCCAAGCTCAACGACACGAGTCGCAAGGCGGTCGAACGCGCGGCCAACATTTGCATTGCCCGGGGCCACTACGAAGTGGACCTCGAGCATGTGTTCCTGGCCTTGTTGGAGTCCGACGGCAACGACTTCGTCTTGCTGTGTTCGCACTTTGGTTTGTCCCGCACCGAGTTGCAGCGTGATCTTGAAAGTGAAATTTCCCGCTTCAAGGCAGGCAACACCCGGACCCCGGTTTTTTCACCCCACCTGCCGGCCTTGTTCGAGCACGGCTGGTTGATCGCCTCGCTGGACTCCCACACCAGCCGCATTCGCAGCAGTCACCTGTTGTTGGCGCTGCTGACCGAGCCTGGTCTGAGCCAGTTGGCCTACCGTGGCTCCAAGCTTTTCGTCAAGTTCAAACTCGATGAGCTCAAACACCGCATGGGCGAGCTGACACAGTCGTCGTCCGAAACGGGTGACAGTGTTCGCGACGCTGAGGCGCCCGCCGAGAGCGCTGAAGGGGAGGGGCTGGGTGAGGCTGCGGTGCCTGGGCGCACGCCGGCGCTCGACCAGTTCACGACCAATCTGACCCAGCGGGGCATGGACGGCAAGATTGACCCAGTGATTGGGCGGGACCCAGAAATTCGGCAGTGCATTGACATTTTGATGCGACGCCGCCAGAACAACCCCATCCTGACCGGCGAGGCGGGTGTGGGCAAGACGGCAGTGGTCGAGGGCTTGGCGCTGCGCATCGCCCTGGGCGACGTTCCGCAGGCTTTGCGAGGCGTGGCGGTGCACACCTTGGACATGGGTCTGCTGCAAGCTGGGGCTTCGGTCAAAGGCGAGTTTGAAAACCGCCTGAAGAACGTCATTGACGAGGTCAAGCGCAGCCCTCATCCCATCATCCTGTTCATCGACGAAGCCCACACCATGATTGGTGCAGGCGGTCAGGCGGGTCAAAACGACGCGGCCAATCTGCTCAAGCCCGCCCTGGCTCGAGGCGAGCTGCGCACGGTGGCCGCAACCACTTGGAGTGAGTACAAGAAGTATTTTGAGAAAGATGCTGCCCTGGCGCGTCGTTTTCAAGTGGTGAAGGTGGAAGAGCCCAGCGAGACGTTGGCGGCTGCCATGTTGCGCGGCATGGCCCCGTTGATGGAAAGCCATTTCAACGTGCGCCTGATGGACGAGGCCGTCACGGCTGCAGTCCGCCTGTCCGCCCGCTACATCAGTGGCCGGCAGCTGCCCGACAAGGCCATCAGTGTGTTGGACACGGCCTGTGCCAAAGTTGCGTTGGGGCAAAGCGCCACCCCCGCTGCGATCGATGAACTGCAGCGGCAGTTGGAGCGCTCACAAGCCGAGCGCCAGGCCTTGGCACGTGAGGCAACGTCCGGCGCCGATCACCGGGAGCGCGTGTCAGAGCTGGTGGCTGAGCAGGCGCTGTTGAATGAGAAGCTGGGCGTGCTCCACGTGCGGTGGGACAAGGAACGTCGCCTGGTCGAGGAGATCCGAACTCAGCGGGCGGCCCTGGAGGGTCAGGCTGGCGCGGAATCCATCCCTGAGCCGGTGACGGGCAAAGGCAAGGCCAAGGCCCCTGCGTTGTCTGCGGGTCAGATGGCGCTTCAGGGTCAGTTGGAACTGCTCAAAGCCCTGCAGAAGGAGGGCCCTCTGGTGCCGATGCAGGTGGACGCGGCCGTGGTGGCTGAAATTGTCTCGGCCTGGACCGGCATTCCCCTGGGCAAGATGGTGAAAGACGACATTCAAGCCGTCTTGCAGCTGCAACCTGTTCTGCAGGAACGCATCATCGGCCAAGATCAGGCTTTGCACGCCGTGGCGCAGCGGGTGCGCACCGCCAGTGCCAACCTGGAAGACCCGAACAAGCCGCGAGGCGTGTTCATGTTCGTCGGCCCCTCGGGCGTGGGCAAGACCGAGACCGCTCTTGCGCTGGCCGACCTGCTTTACGGCGGTGAGCGCAACATGATCACCATCAACATGAGCGAGTACCAGGAAGCCCACAGCGTCAGCGGGTTGAAGGGATCCCCTCCCGGGTACGTCGGTTATGGCGAGGGGGGTGTCCTGACCGAGGCTGTGCGCCGGCGTCCTTACAGCGTGGTGCTGCTGGACGAAGTGGAAAAAGCGCATCCCGACGTGCTCGAAATGTTCTTTCAGGTGTTCGACAAAGGCGTGATGGACGACGCCGAGGGCCGCGAGATTGACTTCCGGCACACGCTGATCATCTTGACCAGCAACATCGGTTCCCAGGCCATCATGCACGCCTGTTTGAACAAGCCGACCGATGAGCTGCCCGATGCAGACGCACTGACCGAGCAGCTCCGTCCGCAGCTGTACAAGGCCTTCAAGCCCGCTTTCCTGGGCCGGTTGAAAGTGGTGCCGTACTACCCCATTTCCGACGACGTGCTGTTGCAGATCATCCGATTGAAGTTGGACCGAATTGCCAAGCGGGTGGCAGTGAACCACCGGGCTCAGTTCGACTACGACGAGGCCTTGGTCGACCAGGTGCTGGCACGCTGCACGGAAGTGGACACTGGGGCCCGAGCAGTTGATCACATCTTGAACGGAACACTGCTCCCTGAAATCGCCCAGAGCGTGTTGTCTCGCATGGCCGAGGGCCTGCCAATCGGGCGCATTAAGGTGAGCGCCGGCAAGGACGGCAAATTCAAGTACACCATCAAGTGACGAGGTGCCTCTGACCCCTCATCGAGGAGTGACCGTGCGGACATCGCGACACGGAGGCGTCTCGCAGGCAGCAGCCTGTGGGTCGCGGAGATGTGGCAGGATGCTTTCAATGACTTCAACATCTCGGTCCGGGGGGTACGTCTCGCCATTGGGTGCAGAGGTGTGCGAGCCGGCCGAGTCAGCGCTGGCCCGCGGCACCGAGACCCTGGGGCGGGCAGGTTGCTCCACCGATGCGGTGTTTGAATTCTCAGGCGAAGGAGGTGTGCCGACGGTTGTGGCGCGGGGCCGGGCCGTTGCTTCCTGGCGTGCCCCGGCGGAAGAAGTGTCCACCCTGTCGCCAGGCTCAACACGTGGTCCGGCTCCGGTTTTTCGGATGGCCGGCGGCGGTGTTGCGAAACGGGCTGTGTCCAGATCGGGCCACAAGGCCAGTCCGAGGCCTGTCAACAGCATCAAGCCCATCAACAGACCCATCCACCACCAGCGGTACGTGCGAAGCATGGCCCACCCCTTGTTGTGGACGCGGGCCGGGCCGGGGACCGGCATGGGTGCACGCAACGCCTGTGCTTTTCGAGTCGAGGTTTTGGTCGTTTTTCCACCGCACATCCATGCCAACACGCCTGGGCTCTGGGCCGACGGATGGGACGGGTGTGGACTGCCAAACAGGTCAGGCCGGGAAGTGGGAAGAGGGCTCATCATCCGGGCGCACCGACAACCAAAGGTGTCGATTCTAACGGTGCGGCCCTTGATGGCGGTGTCTGTGAGCCACTGCCATGCCGTCTCGACTTCTAAGACGAAGCCAGTAAGAGCTGCAAGCGTCTTCGCGCCAAGCCTGGCTCGTTCGTGGGCTTTGCCAACTTGGCGCCTCCATCCTCGGCACAGGCGAAGCACAACCTCATGATGCCGCTGTGGGTGGGCCTGTATTTCATGTTGGCCTGTGGTCTTGGAGCCTGGGTGTTTTTCCCCGGTCTTCGGTCAGCGGTGTCCAGACAGGCAAATCGGTGGACCGCTCGACTTGCCAAGCGCCCTGCAGCGGCAAGCACAAGGGATCTGACCCCGCAGGCGGGCACGGTGACCCCCACGCTGGGCCGCTTGCAAGGGCGTGGCAGGCGTTGGCCTGCCATCGTTGGTGTGGCCGCCGTCTTGTTGCTCACCTTGCCTGCGCTGGTGGTCTGGCTGGCCCGCTCGGGTCAGGCCCTTCCTGGCTTTGACGATCAAACGGCGCGGTCCGAGTCGGTGGTGGTCAGTGCTTTGCTGCAGGGCGAGCACTTGGTGGCACCGCCGGCGCTGCCACCCAGCCTGTTCATCACCCCGGAGGTGGAAAGCCTGAGACCGCAGCTGGCCCTGGCTGACCGGCGCTGGGACCAGTTCGATCCCCAGTTCCGCCAGCGGCTCCTGTGGGTCTACAAAGTCATGAAGGAGGAGCACGGTTACGACATGGTGCTCCTGGAGGGCTACCGCAGCCCGGAACGTCAAACATTGCTGTCCCGCCTGGGGGCCAGTGTGACCAACGCAGGGGCCTGGCAAAGCTATCACCAGTATGGGTTGGCAGCCGACAGCGCGTTTCTCCGCAATGGGAAACTGGTGATCTCGGAGCGCGACCCGTGGGCGAAGCAAGGCTACGAAGCCTATGGACGGGCCGCAATCCAAGCGGGTTTGGTCTGGGGTGGGCGATGGCAAAACGCCGACCTGGGGCACGTGGAGCTGCGCTTGCCACGCAAAGAACGCCCCTGAACGGGGGAGCCGCCAAGGTGCCTCAAGCTTTAAACTCCCCAATTGCCCCTCAGAAAGCAGTGTCCGTGAAGACCGCCGAGTTCGTTTGTCTGCCTGCCAAGCCCGTGTCTTTTTTGCAAGGCAAGCGTGGCCCATGGCGTTTTTTGCGTGATCCAGCGGAGTGACCATGGGCAAAGTCCTCAAAGCTTTCTTGTTGTTGATGGTGGTGGCTGCGATGGTCTGGGTGGCCATGTTGTGGCGGTGGCACGTGCAAAGCGTTGAGCCCAATGGCGCCGACTTGTTGGTTTACTTGGTGGTCGTGCCAATGGTGCTCACGGCCAGCCTGTTGGTGGGCCTGTGGCAGGTCAAGAAACTAAGAGCCTTCGCTGCGTCGCCTCTGGCCCTGCCGCAATCTGGCATCGCCCACGAGAACGCCGCCGGCCGCCTTCCCAACAAGCCGTCCTGGCCGCCGACCATGAGCGTGTTGGCAACCGAAGTGCAAACCCGCTTGGGCACCGAATGGGATGCTGGTCAGCAAGCCACGCTGGCCGGGCAACACGGCCCCGAGCTGCATCCTCGGTGGGTCGACAACGAGGGCTTGCCCGCTTTCGTGGCCGAGGTCCGGGGTCTCGACGCCGCCGACACCCGTGACGCATGGGATGCCTTCGCAACAGCTCAGACAGAAACGGCTGACGCCACCGCGGTAGAGGCAGTTGCTGACCGAGGTGACCCGCCAGACGACTGGTGCCGCGCCATGGCGCTGTTGTCCGGTGTGTTGCTGAATGTGCAATATGCTGTTGAGGCGCAGTGGCCGGTGTTGGCGACCGACGTGCGCCAACAAGGGGCAGCGGTGACGGCATCGCCCATGGTGTGCATTGCCTTGGCCGTACCGGGGCGCTGGTCACCGATCTGGCAGCAGGCCGCCGTGGACTGGGTTCGCTACCAACTCACGCCCACCATTGAAGCGGGGCTGCGTGCAGCGGGCCAGTCTGGCGTCATGGCCTCCACGCCGCAGGCGGTGGTGAAACTGGACGCCCATGTGGTGGACGAGGTCCCAGCGTTTTGGGAGGCCTTGGCGCAGCAACAGCAACAGTGGCTTGATAACGGCATTCCTGCTTTGTTGCTCGCGTTGGCAGCCGACAGTTTGCTGAGCCAACAGGCAGTGTCGGCGCTCGATGCGCGGCAGGCTCTAATGACCTCTCGCCGTGCGACCGGGCGGGTGCCCGGCGAGGCCGCCGCGGCCTTGCTGCTGGCCACGCCTGCCTGGATGGCATCGCCTCAGTTTCCCAGCACGCCGGTGTTGGCGAAGGTGCATGCAGCGCCCCCACGCCGCCGCGACAAATCGGCCGATGCGAAAGGCACTGTCCGCGGCGAGTTGATGCAGCAACTGGTTCATGACGCGTTGGCCGCACAGGGGGTGGTCGTGGACCAAGTGCAGCACCTCACCGCCGACGCGGATCACCGCAGCAGCCGGCAGATGGAACTTCAAGACGTGCTGGCGGGTTTCGCCGCATTGGAGGACACGGAAAACCTTTTGTGCTCGGGGGTCGCTTGTGGCGACACGGGTATCGCACGCTGGTTGGCGACGACGGCGTTGGCGGTAAATAAAGTCTCAGCGGCCCAGGCGCCTGGCCTGGTGTTGGGCAATTTTGACGAATGGCAACGGCTGGTGCTGTTGCTGATGCCGGAACCGTTTGACCGGGTCCCGGCAGTGACCGAAGACCCTCAGGGCAAAGCAGCTTGACCATGCAACGATTCTGGAATTTTCTGTTTGACACCCGTACCCTGGTGGTTTTGGGCTTGTTGGCCTTGGCTGCTTTTCTGATGTTGGGGGCCGACGCTCTGGATCTTGGGGTGATGTGGGTGGCCTGGGTATTTTTGGCGGTGGTTGGCCTGTGGCTCACGGTTTGGGGTGTGCGGCGTTACCTGGCCCATCGGGCCGGGCAGCGGCTGGAAGCCGCCATGGACGGCGAAGCGGAACGGGCGGTCAACAAGGCCCCTCGGGAAGGACGGGCAGAGTTGGCCGCCGTGCGCGACCGCATGCACGAGGCGGTCAAGACCATCAAAGGCTCGAAGATGGGGTTGTCGTCTTCTGCTCTGTACGAGTTGCCGTGGTATGCCGTCATCGGCAACCCGGCTGCCGGCAAAAGTTCTGCGATCGTCAGCTCCGGTTTGAATTTTCCGTTTGCCGATAAAAAAGACGGTGTGTTGCAAGGCATCGGAGGCACCCGCAACTGCGACTGGTTCTTCACAACCGAAGGAATTTTGCTGGACACCGCAGGACGCTATTCCGTGCAAAGCGAAGACCGGGACGAGTGGCTCGGCTTCCTGTCCTTGCTCAAGCGCAACCGTCCCAAGGCCCCTTTGAATGGCGTGATCATCGCCGTCAGCGTGGCCGAGCTGAGCACCAACCGCCCGGAGTTCGCCATGGCTTTGGCCAAGCAACTGCGGCAACGGGTGCAAGAGCTGACGGAGAAGCTTGAGGTGTTCGCGCCGGTGTACGTGGTGTTCACCAAAGCCGACCTGATCTCTGGCTTTGTCGATTTTTTTGGTGACCAAGAGGAAGTGGAACGCGAGAAGGTCTGGGGCGCCACGCTGCGGTATGACATCGCCAATCCCGCCAAGGTGGCGGAGACCTTTGACCAGCACTTTGACGAGCTCAGTGAAGGCTTGAAAGAGGCTTCCGTGGCCCGCATGGCGTTGAATCAAAAGGCCGGCCTGCCGGCCGGGGTGTTGACCTTCCCTTTGGAATTTTCAGGGCTGAAAACACCGCTGCGCACGTTTTTGGCGGCGCTGTTCGAAGACAACCCCTACCAGTTCCGGCCGGTGTTTCGAGGTTTTTATTTCACCAGCGCGGTGCAACAAGGGCAATCGAACGGCAAGGCGTCGCAACGGGTGGCCCAACGCTTCGGCTTGCAGCCCCGGGCCGCGTCGATCACGCCGGTGGTCGCGCACAACGGTTTCTTTCTGAAGGACCTGTTTTCCAAAGTCATCTTCGCCGACCGCAACTTGGTGCAGCAATACACCAGCCCGGTGAAGACGCGCTGGCGTTACGCCGCGTTCTTGGCGGGCACCCTGTTGTTGGGCGCCAGCCTGGCGGGCTGGACCTGGTCTTACATGAGCAATCGCCAACTGCTGGCCAATGTGCAGGCCGACCTGGACCAGGTCGTTCGGCTGCAGGACAAACGCATCGATCTCCAGTCACGCATGCAGGCCATGGAAGTGTTGCAAGACCGACTGGAACAGCTTCGCCGGTACCGCACCCAACGGCCTTGGCACTTTGGGCTGGGCTTGTACCAAGGGGACGCTCTGGAGGCCAAGCTGCGTGCCGAGTACATGGCCGGCTTGCAGGAAGTGCTGCTCAAGCCCACCGCGGCGTCGATCGCCACCTACCTGGGCGAGGTCAACGCCAAAGCCGACCAGTTGCAACCCTTGGGCCGAGCCGTGGAATCCCAACCGCGTGGCAAGAGCACGTCCATCGCCGAAGCCTCGCCTGGGGTGTACGTGGCCGCCTCCAGCACCAACGTTTCTGATGCCTACAACGCCTTGAAAGCCTACATCATGTTGGGCGAGCGCGGCCGAATGGAGAACAGCCACCTGGGCGACCAGGTGACGCGGTTCTGGCGCACCTGGCTCGAAGCCAATCGCGGCGCCATGCCACGCGACCAGATGTTGCGCTCGGCCGGCAGCATCTTGTCCTTCGCGTTGAGCGAGGTCACTGCGGCCGACTTTCCGGAAACCCAGACCAACCTGGCCTTGCTCGACACCACCCGTGAAAACCTCAGGCGGGTGGTGAAGGGCATGCCTGCGCGTGAGCGGGTGTATGCAGAGATCAAGGCACGCGCGGCCACGCGCTTCCCCCCAGTGACGGTCGCACGCTTGCTCGAAGACGTTGACAAAGACGTCGTGGCGGGCAGCTACGCCATACCTGGCACCTTCACCAAGGAAGCCTGGCAAGGTTTCATCGACGACGCCATCCAACAAGCTGCCACAAAGGAAACCCGCGCCGACGACTGGGTGCTGAAAACGGCGTTGCAGGATGACCTCACGTTGGAAGGCAGCCCCGAACAGATTCGCAAGACGCTGGTGCAGATGTACAAAACCGAGTACGTGGCCGAATGGCAGAAGTTCATGCAGGGCGTCAGCGTCAACCCCTTTGAGAGCTTCGAAGGTGCTGTGCTGCGGATGAACCGCCTGGGCGACCCGGTGTCATCGCCGGTAGGCCGTTTGATCAAGGCGTTGCACGACCAGACCTCCTGGGACAACCCCGGTCTGGTGGACCAGCAGGTGGCGCAAGCCAAAGGCGGGTTTGCCGAATGGTTCAAGCAAACGGTGCTGCGGCGCGCCCCGGCGCAAGTCGAAATCAAGGTCAACCCGGTGCCCAACATGGCGGCATTGCCCATGGGCCCCATTGGCAAAGAGTTCGCCAACCTGGGGCGCTTGATGGTGGCCGCAGACAGCAACAGCCCAACGCTGATCCGCAATTACCTCCAGTCGCTCTCCAAAATCCGCACGCGTTTTAACGTGATGAAGAACGCTGGGGACGTGGGGCCGGCCAGCCGCCAGCTGATGGCCCAGACGCTGGACGGCTCGTCTGAGCTGGCCGAAGCCTTGCGGTTGGTGGACGAGCAGATGCTGCTCAATTTGAGCGACGCCGCCAAGGCCACCTTGCGGCCGCTGTTGGTGCGCCCGTTGATGCATTCATTTGCGGTGATCGTGCCGCCCGCTGAGACGGAAATCAACCGTGCGTGGTCTGCCCAAGTGCACCAGCCTTTCCTGACGCAGCTGTCCGGCAAGTACCCCTTCAACAAGAGTTCCGGCTTGGACGCCACCAGCGGCGAGATTGCCAAGGTCTTTGGGCCGGAAGGCGCGGTGGCCAAGTTCCATGAACAACAGCTGCTGACCCTGGTGGTCCGACGTGGCGACACCTTGACGTCGAGGACCTGGGCCGAGATGGGCCTGCGGCTGCAACCCGAGTTCGTGGCCGGATTTCCCAATTGGATTGCCCCGCTGCCTGTCAACGCCGGATCAGCTGGCGGCGGTAATGGCGCCGCGCCGGCGCCCGCCGGCAGCACGCAGTTCCAGATTTTGCCCATTCCAGCACCGACGCTGTCTGAGTTTGGCTTTGAGATCGACGGCCAACCTCTGCGGTACCGCAACGCCGCCCCAGCGTGGACCAACTTCGTGTGGCCGGGCAATCAGGGCCGCCCGGGTGTGCGCATTTTTGGCGTGGACCTGGAAGGGCGAAGCATCGAGTTCCTCAACGAGCCGGGAGCTTATGGTCTGGAACGGATGTTCTCCAGCGCCAAACGCAAAACCTTGAGCAACGGCAATTTCGAGCTGTCGTGGAGTCAAGGGGGGCACACCGTGAGTGTGCAGTTGAGGTTGATTTCCAACGCCAGCAGCGGCTCGCCGGGGCCGGGCGGTGCGCCGAGCACGCCGAGCATGTCCGGCGTGTTGAAAGGGGTGTCTTTGCCCTCGCTGGTGGTGGGTGACGGCTCAGGCCTCGGCATTGTCGTGCCATCGGCGGTGCCGGCCGTCAGCCCGGGGTCTGCCCTTGCCCCTGCCCCTGCTTTGGCGACCACTGTTCCTGCAGGGCCCAGTGTCCCTTACTCCGGAGGCCGGCCATGAGCACCGCCAAAGCGCTCATGGCGCAATCCGTTTATTTCGGCAAGTTGCCATCGCGGGGGGATTTCGTGCGCAGCGCTGTCGGTGCGCCCCTCATCCACAAGCTGGACGAGTGGATGTCGCAGGCGGTTGAACTGATGACCGAGGACCCGCGCTGGAAGCTGGTGTACGACGCCGCTTTGCCGATCCACTTTGCCATTCTCGGGCCGGGCCACAAAGCGGGCTTGGTCGGCCACCTGATGGCCAGCCGCGACACCTCCGGGCGCCGGTTTCCATTTGTGCGCGCGGCCTCCATCGATCTGCAAGACCCAGAACCTTTCCTGAGTTACGCCGCACACGCGTTGATGCCGCTGTGGCATCGCCAGGCAGACGATGTCCAGCGCGCCTGGCGTGCCGAGGAGTTTTCGGAAACCCTGCTCTCAAACGAACCGGTGGAGGTCGAGGTCCAACCGTCTGCGTTGCGAGAGGAGCACCTGGGTTACAGCGGCGTGCACAGCTTGTCGCAGTTGTCGTTGTGGTTGTCGCCTGGGCACGGCACGCCGGACGCCGAGCCCGTGTCGGTGCGGCAGACCCTGCTGGCCTTGGGCATGTTGCTCCAACCCGTGCGCACCCAGGGCATTGGGGGCTTGAGCAAGGGTTTGCTGCTGCCGTTGCCCAGGGACGCGGCCTTGCTGGCCGCCGTGATGTCGTTTTGGACCAGTTTGATCGTCCCGTTTTTTCGCTCCACCAGCGCCGAGTTGGCATTCCTGTTAAGCCAGCACGCCGAGCACCCGGTGTTGCTGGTGGGGTTTCACGGCGTCTCTCCGGTCACCCTGCGCTCTGCGCTCGACCGGGAATTTGCCTTGGCCCAGCACCTTCAGGTGAGCGAGGCGCAATGGGTCGAGGAGTGGGTCAACAGCGATTACGGGCTGCGCAAATTGTCGACGGTGTTGCAGGACGACTCGCTGTCGTGGGCAGCGGCGGCGGATGTGTTCCTTGAAGTGTTTTTGGGAGAATGAGCATGGGCCGCTGGCATTTTGAAGTTCGAGCATGTCGACGTGCAACGGTGAAGGTGGGCACGGTCCTGGGCTTGGCCGTTTCGCTAGGCTTTGGCACACCTGCCTTGGTGAGGGCTCAGACTCCAACCCAAGCTCAGTCCCAGGCTCAGATGCCGACGTCGGAGACCCTCTCGGCGTCGCGGCTCCCAATGGCGGGGGAGGGTCGATCGCAGGCGCCGGTCATCGTCTCAGGCACCGTGCCCGATGAAGCCACGCGTCAGGCCATCTTGAATCGCGCGCGTGAAGTTTATGGTGCCAACCGAGTGGTCGACCAGCTCGGAGTGGGTGACGTCATGGCGCCGGCCAACTGGAGCCAGTACGTGCAGCAGGTCATCGCAGCACCGCCCGTGCGCCACGTGGGCAAGGGGCAGTTGAGCATTCGGGGCAACAACGTCAACATCACCGGAGAGGTGCCCAGTGAGGCCCATCGGCTGCAGATCGCCGCCGACGTGTCAGCCCTGCTCAATCCGACTTACCTGGTGCGCAATGGGTTGAGTGTGGCCACGTCGGATCAGTCGATGCTGGATGCAGCCCTGGCCAATCGCATCATCGAGTTCCAACCCGGCAGCGCCGACCTGCGGCCTGAAGGCCAAGCAATTTTGAATGAGATGGCCCGGGCCATGAGCCAGTTGGGCGGCAAACGGGTCAGCGTCATCGGCCACACGGATGCCAGCGGCGATCGCGCGACCAACATCGTGCTGTCCGAAGCGCGTGCAGAGGCGGTGCGCGCCTACCTCACGCGGGCAGGGGTGACCGCAGGCTCGCTGGTCATCAGCGGCGTGGGCCCCGACCAGCCTGTGGCCACCAATGCCACCGCAGAAGGCCGGGCACGCAACCGGCGCATCGAGTTCCGTTTGACGCGCTGAGCTGACGGACGGGCTCGGACGTGGCAAGGCGCCGGTCGGGGGCCGTGTGACAAGCATGGATGGCATGCTTGCGTAAGCGGGTCAGGCGGCGCCCAGGGACCGCCGGTCAGCATTCACCGGTTGGGCTTCGCAGTCAACCAACGTTGGGCGGCTTGATCCCAAGAGTTTCTTCCAATCCGGCCAAAGTGCCGCCATCCTTGATCACGGCACGCAGCCACTCGTGCAGGGGCATTTCGCCCCACAGCGCGGCTTTTTCGGCCAGGTAGGCCACCGGGCTGTGCGGCTGGGTTTCGCGAAAAAACGCAGCCACTTCGCGCAATTGCGCAAACGCCTGTTCGGGCGTGCGCAACGGCCCCAGGCGCTGCGGCGTGGGGTGGTCGCTGGTCGTGGTTCCGTCCGGCACCGGCGAGTCGGCAAGCGTGGCCACGGGCTTGTCACCTTGGACAATGCCGACCTCGCGAGCCAGCCGTTGCACCTCATGGTAGGCCTGGTCCAAGGCCTCGCGTGCGGGAACGAAGCTTGGACCTGCCGCTCCGAGTTTCACATCGATGAGGGTTTGCCACCGTGACAATGCGGCCAAGCACGCTTCCAAGGTGGTCAACGTCGCCTTGAGGAACTCCCTGGGCGTGTCTTTCAGGGCCTTGGTGAACTTGTCCAGGGTGATGGTGTCGTCCCCAGCCTGGGCGGCCCGGTCCGGGTGGCCTTGCAGCGCTTTGGCTCTTTGAAGCTGCTGGAGGTTGTGGCTGCCGCTGCGGCCTTGGGTGACGGGGCAGACCGACGCCAAGGTCACGATGCGGTTGAGGAACCACCCAATGTTGCCCGAGCGCTCCTCTTGGTCGGCGCCGTCGGGCAGGGGGTGCAGGTGATCCCAATAGCGCTGACACAGAACGATGCAGACCTCGAGCCCCTCTTGCAGGCCACTGTAGCCGTCGTTCATGGCCCGGGCCTCTGCCCACCAGACCATCAAACGCAAATCTTTCGAGCGGTGCGCCAGCAATTCGGCGCACTGCGTTTGAACGCCCGGCCAGTCGGCGGCTTTCAACGCGGTGATCCACTCACCTTGGTCCAGCGTCGCGTCGTCCTCGCGCTGCAATTCGATGATGACGTCGAATTCCGGAGAGAACGACAAATCTTCGCCGCAAGGCGAAGCGTCTGAAATGGGATCTAACAAGAACTCAGGGTTCATCAAGCCATCCTCAAAATCTGGTGTGCCGTCGGCTGACGGGATGCACTTGCCCACCTCCATCGGTGGAACGGCCACCACCGTTCGTGCAGCTGCGTGAAACAGGTTCCAGCATGCTGCGATCGAGCCTGCGCGGTCGAGGGCCAGCGGCTGGCAAGTTTGCCTGAACGCGAGGCTCCCGATACCGTGAGGAAGCCCCCCAAAATGGGGTGTTTTGACAAGCTGGTGTTCATGAGTGTTCATGGCAGCGCCTCACCGCGCCATAAAGGCGCAGGTGTCCTTCTTTGCGCGTTTGGCTGTGGACCGCCGCTGCGCAGAAGGCCTATCTCGCTTGTTCCAGGGCCGTCGCTGCACCGGTCAGGGCCGCGTGCGGGGCGGTGACGAGCGCCGTGGGAATGGCCTGCAGATAGGACCTGAAGCGCCCCTTGGCTTCAAAACGTTCTCGAAATTGGGACGCGACCAGCCAGTCGGCCAGGACAGCGGCAATACCACCCGCGACGAACACGCCGCCGCGGGCGCCCAAGGTGAGCGCCACGTTGCCAGCGAAAGTGCCCAGCATGGCGCAGAAGGTGTCGAGCGTGAGCACGGAAGCGGGGTCCTGCCGGGCCAGTCCGCGCGCAGTGATCTGCTCCGGCGGCAACGGCGTGTGGCTCCAACCATGGACCAGGCACACCCCCCGGTGCAAAGTCGGCAAGCCGCTGCCGGACAGCAGGCGTTCGGCCGACAGGTGAGGGTGCTCAGGTCGCAGGGCGGACAAGAGGGCGTCTTCGAACGCGTCGGCGGCACACACGGTGACATGGCCTCCCTCGGCGGGGAGCGCCAGCCATCCGCCAGCGTGTGGCACACAACCGGCCGCCCCCAGGCCGGTGCCGGGTCCCACCACTGCCAGGGTGTGCGCGGTCACCACGGCGTTGTTGCCCTGGCCGTCGCTGTCCTCACAGGAACTGGCCCCGATCGGCCGCCAATCCGTGGGCGCTCGCAGGCCCGGCAGTGACCAGGCCAGGGCCTCGAAATCGTTGAGCAAAAGCACCTCGTCGGTCTGCAAGGCTTTGCACAGCGCCTGGCGCGAGACCTGCCAAGGGCTGTTGGTGAGCATGACCGGGTCGGCGTTGACGGGCGCCGCTATCGCCAGTGCGGCGCGGGCCACGCGCTGGCCGGGACCCAACACGGCGTCCAGATAGGCCAAGGCGGCGGCCTGGGGCGACGGGTGGTCACGGCCTTTGGCGCTGCGCACGTCGCTCACGGGCCCACCGGCTTGTCGCACCAAGCCAAACCGTGCATTGGTGCCGCCAATGTCGGCAACGAGCCATGGGGAGGCCGCCGTGGCGGGCGTCACGCTGCGTGGGGGAGATGGGCTCGCAAAGGACATGGCATTGACGGCGTCAGGTGGGAACGATGGGCGTGCGGTCATCGGCTTGGCTGGCCGGCCCCAAGGTCTGGATCAGGGTGCCCATGTCACGCTCCAGGCGCTGCAAGGTGTCTTCGTCCAGCGCATTGAGGGCCTGGTTCAACACCCCGGCAAACGGCTGCGGCGCCTTGGCCAGCACCTCGCGGCCGGCATCACACAAGCGAAGTTGCACGGCCCGGCGGTCCGGCCCATCGCGCACGCCCTCGGCCAGTCCGCGGGCAATCAAGCGCTTGACCAGGTTGCTGGTGGTCGATTGGTGGATGTCCATGCGGCGCGCCAGGTCGCTGATGCCGATGCCGGGGTGCTGCTCGATCATGCTCAACGCCCAGACCAGCGAGCCGCTCACGCCGGTTTGCTTTTCGACCGCGCGGAAATGGGTTTTGACGGCATTGAACACCAGCCGGAAATGCCTCAGGACGCGGGCGGCTGCGGCATGGGCTTGGGGCTCGCCGACCGGGGCAGGCGCGGCCGTGGAGCGGCGTGGTTGAGCGTGGGCAACCATGGCACGCTGGCTCAGTGGCTCGCGGATCCTGTGGGCGGTTGCTGGGCTGCCGCTGCGCTGAGCGGCCCCAGCATCTTGCCCAGGAACAGCGCCACCTCGGCATGGCTGTCGAGGAAAAACTTGGCCTGTGAGCGCGGGTCGTCGCGGCCAATGCGCACGGTGAGCCAGTGCACCGGTGCGCGTTCGAACACCGCCTCATCGTTCAAGTCGTCGCCGATGAACACCGCCGCTTGCACCCCGGTGCGCTGCACCAAGGTGAGCACCGCGTCGCCTTTGTCAGGCGCGCCGGCCACCACGACGTTCATGACGCATTTGCCGCCGAAGGTCTGCAGGCGAGGGTCACCCTCGATGCCCTCGAGCACCGACTGGATGCTCACCTGAGCCAACTCGCGGTCGCGCGCCAGGCGATAGTGCAGCGCCAGCGAGTACCCCTTGTCTTCGACCGAGACACCTGCGTCTTGCAAGGCCTGGCCCTGCATCAAGATGCGTTGACGCAGGCCGTCCAGGGCGACCCCGCTGAGCGGAGGCAGGGGGTTCTCGGGATCCTCGGCGCCGTGGTTGCCGATGATGTAGTGCGGCTCGAAGCCCAGGCGTGGACGCACGTCCGCCACCATGCGGCCCGTGACGATGGCCACCGGTCGCAGCACCGCCAGCTGCCTGAGCTGTTGTGCGACCGCGGCCGAGACCTTGGCGTCGTCAGGCCGCGCAACGATGGGCGCCAAGGTGCCGTCGAAGTCGAAGGCCAGCAGCGGTTGCAAAGACAAGACGGCCGCCAGGGCCTGCTCGCCGGGAGGAGTGAAAAGGTGTTTCATGGCGTCGAACGTTGGCGTCGGGTAAGGCGAATCAGAGAAGAAGGCAGCATGCCGGAATGGCGAAGAAGCGCCTGCCGCTCAGGCGTTTTGATGGCGTTTCAAGCGGGCTTGGATGCGGTCGCGCAGGCGCGAGCGTCCGCCGTCGGTGAGCATGCGGCCAGCCCAGCGGAACACGTTGTACTCGCGCACGTTCATTCGCAGGCTGGCCATGCGCTCGTGTTGCTCGGCCGATGGCATGGTCAGGGCCTGGTGCAGTGCGTCGGCACACTCTTCCACGTGGTAGGGGTTGACGATCAAGGCCTCCGGCATTTCGCGCGCTGCTCCGGCGAAGCGGCTCAAGATCAACACGCCCTGCTCGTCGTCGCGTGCAGCCACAAACTCTTTGCACACGAGGTTCATACCGTCGTGCAAGCTGGTGACCACGCAGGCGTCGGCGGCGCGGTAGAGCTCGTTGATCTCGCTGTGCTCGTGGTGCTTGGCCAGCAGGTGCACCGGCAGGTAACCCTCGCGCCCGTAGCGCTCGTTGATGCGCGCGGTGACCTGCTGGATGCGGTCTTGAAACGCGCGGTATTCCTCCAGTGAGGCGCGTGACGGCGCAGCCACCTGAACAAAGGAGAACTGGCCGACCCATTCAGGGTGCTTGTCCAGCAGCCGTTCGACCGCGTGCAGGCGCTCCAAAATGCCTTTGGTGTAGTCAAACCGGTCCACGCCCACGGCCAGGCGGTGCGTGGGGGGGTAACCGAGGCGGGCCAGCACCTTTTCCCGGCACACCGGCACCGACTCCCAGGTGGCCATGGTCGCTTCCGACGGCCACTCGATCGAAATCGGGTAGTTTTGAATCAGGGTCTCGTCGTCGTGGAACGAGATGGTCGAGTGTTCGTGTTCGATCCGTGCTTCCAAGAAGCGGTCGACGGTTTCGATGAAATTCTTGCAATGGAAACGGGTGTGGAAACCGAGGATGGTGCTGCCCAGCATGCCCTCCAGGATTTCACTGCGCCAGGGGCAGATGCCAAAAGATTCCGGGTTGGGCCAAGGGATGTGCCAAAACGTCAGGATGGTGGCCCGCGGCAACTGTTTGCGGATCATGGCGGGCAGCAAGGCGAAATGGTAGTCCTGCACCAGCACCACCGGGTCTTCGCCCCGTGCCTCGGCCACCACTGCGTCGGCAAACCGCTGGTTCACCGCGCGGTACTGCTGCCAGTCGCTTTCGCGGAACACCGGGCGCACGTGGGCCACATGGCACAGGGGCCACAAGCCTTCGTTGGCGAAGCCGTAGTAATAGCCTTGCTCTTCTTCCGGCGTGAGCCACAGACGGCGCAAGGTGTACTCATCGCGGCCTGGCGGCACCAGCACGCGGTCGTTCTCGTCCACCACTTCAGCGTCGGCCGTGCCGCTGCCGTGGGCAATCCAGGTGCCGGAGCACGCCCGCATCACCGGCTCGACGGCCGTGACCAGGCCGCTGGCTGGCCGGCGCACGACGATGCCTTCGGGGCTTTTTTCGTGCAGGTAGGGCTCGCGGTTGGACACCACAATGACCTGGTCACCCCGCAGCTGTGTGCGCAGCAAGGTACGCAGGCGGTCTGCGTTCCATTCCGCGTCGGGCCCGAGCGCGCGGCGGTACTCGTCTTCCAGATCGCGCAGGCGGTTGCGCAGGTCGGCGGCGAACGGCGCCAGCTCCGGGGCGGCTTGCGCCACCATGGGCGACAACAGGCCTTCGCCGCGCACCAGCGCGCGGGCGCCCGAGACCCAGCCCCGCCAACTGAGCTGGGCCACAATCACGGTGATCAGCGCCATGGCAAAACCCAGGCCGGCAATCAGGATGATCAGGTATTTCTGCGTGTCCTGGCTGCGCCGCTCGATGAAGCTGAGGTCGTGCAAAATGATGAGATCTGCCACCCGGCCGCTCTCGCCAGTGATGGGGTACGCCCCGACCTGGACCGAGCCGCCTTCCAGCTTGAGTTGTGGCACATCGAGCTCGGCGACCCGTTTGGCTTGCTCGCAGGACAGGGTGGCGGGAAAGCCGCCGGTGCGGCGGCTGATCTGGCCGTCGACCGAACACAGGCCGATGGCCACCAGGCGTTCGTCCTGTGCCACGCGATTGAACAGTGTCTGCAGTTTCGTGCCCTTGCTGTCAATGAGGGCCTCGCCCACCGCATCCGACAAGGTGCTTGCCACCAGTGAGCCGCGCAAGTTCAAATCCCGGGAGAACCATTTGAGGGTCAACCGATCCATCAGCGGCAGCGTCAGGTAGGCGGCCGCCACCAGGGTCAACATCAAGGGCAGCAGGAAACGCAGTTGCAGGCGGATGGTGTTCATGGGCGGCCTGGAAGGTGAGTCCCGCAGGGCGCGGGGCAGGACAATGCAGCCGGGTGACCGCCGACCCGGATCGATTGAAGCAGTGCAGGGTGCAAGTACATTCGTACAAATATACAGTGGTTGCGCTTGAGATCAGTGCAAACCCCCGTCGTTAACTCAGAAGGAATGGCCATTGAGTACTGCCCCGGTTTCCCATTCGCTCAAGGCGCCTGGTGCCTTGTTGAACCCTCCCGCGTCCTTGGACCTGGCTTTGATCGGCAATTGCGCGATCGGCGCCCTGGTGGACCAAGCGGCCCGCATCGTTTGGTGCTGCATGCCCCGCTTCGACAGCGACCCGGTGTTCCATGCGCTGCTGGATTCGGGCAAAGGCATCGGTTTGGACGGCACGCTGGCGGTTGAACTGGAGGGTGCCGTGCGCAGCGAGCAGCAGTACGACCCGAGCACGGCCATCGTGCGCACCCGCTTGTTCGATGCCAACGGGCAAAGCATCGAGGTGACCGATTTCGCGCCCCGTTTCAAAATGCGCGACCGGTTGTTTCATCCAGCCCAACTGGTCCGGCGCATCCGCTCTCTGAGCGGACGTCCGCGGGTGCGTGTCATCGTGCGCCCGCGCAGCGAGTGGGGCACGGTCAAGCCGTCCATCACCCGCGGCAGCAACCACTTGAGCTATGTGTCGCCCAGTGGAACCTTGCGGTTGACGACAGATGCGCCGTTGACCTACCTGCTGGACGAGACCTGGTTCTCGTTGCACGCACCCATCAACATGTTGTTTGGCCCGGACGAGACCTTGTCGGGTGGCATTCACGAAACCGCGCGCGATTTCGAGGAGCAAACTGGGTTGTATTGGCGCGAGTGGACGCGCCGCCTGGCCGTGCCGCTGGAGTGGCAGGAGGCGGTGATCCGTGCCGCCATCACACTGAAGCTGTGCCAGTACGGTGACACCGGCGCCATCGTGGCCGCCATGACCACCAGCATTCCAGAAGCGCCCCACAGTCAGCGCAATTGGGACTACCGTTACTGCTGGCTGCGAGACGCTTTCTTCGTGGTGCGCGCGCTGAACAGCTTGTCCGAGGTCGGGACGATGGAGGACTACCTGCGGTGGGTGCACGACGTGGTGCGCGGCGCTGAAGGCGGCCACGTGCAACCGCTTTACGGTGTGGGCCTGGAGCAGGGCTTGCCGGAGAAAGCCCTGGACCACCTGAGTGGTTACCGCGGCATGGGGCCGGTGCGCGTGGGCAACCAAGCCTACGAACACTTCCAGCACGACGTCTACGGCAACATCGTGCTGGGGGCCGCCCAGGCGTTCCACGACCACCGGCTGCTGCGGCGCGCCGACGTGCACGACTTCGCGGCGCTGGAACCCATGGGCGAGCGGGCCTGGCAGTTGCACGACCAGCCCGATGCAGGCATGTGGGAGTTGCGCACCCGCTCAAGGGTGCACACCTCGTCGTCGCTGATGTGCTGGGCGGCCTGTGACCGGCTGTCGAAGATCGCGTTGGCGCTGGGGCTGCGCGAGCGGGTGACTTTTTGGGCCGAGCGTGCGGAGGTGATTCAACGCAAGATCCTCGAGCAGTCTTGGAGCAACGAGCGAAAGGCGTTTGTCGAGAGCTTTGGTGGGCGTGACCTGGATGCCAGTGTCCTGTTGATGGCCGAGGTGGGCTTCATCAATCCCAAAGACCCCCGTTTCGTGGCCACGGTGGACGCCTTGGAAGCCACGTTGTGCGACGGCCCCTACATGCGGCGCTATGAAGCACCGGACGACTTCGGGCGGCCTGAAACGGCGTTCAACGTGTGCTCGTTCTGGCGCATCGATGCCCTGGCCCGCATTGGGCGAGTGGACCAGGCACGCGACATCTTTGAGACGCTGCTGTCCAAGCGCAACCACGTAGGCCTGCTGTCGGAAGACCTGGCGCCGGGGAGCGGCGAGCTGTGGGGCAACTTCCCGCAGACCTATTCGATGGTAGGCATCGTCAACGGAGCGATGCGCTTGTCAAAGCCATGGGACGGGGTGGTCTGAGGCCAGACGTCCTTTCCTCCACGTCCGTGGGGCTCAGGCGTTGCCTGAGCCCCACTTTTCATTGCAAAGGCACGACGTTAAAGGTTGGGTCCCGGCGCAACGCGGTTGGGTCGGTGTTGGGCGCACCCGCAACATTGAGCCACCTCAGTGCCTGGGTCAAGTCCGGGTCATTGGGGTAAACCGTCAATGCCAAGCCGAGCGCGGAGCGGGCCGTGGCGCAATAGGAACCGTCGCTGTGGGTCCACGTTCCCGGCGCGTTGGACCTGCCGTCTCGCAGGGTCGCGCTCCGGATGGCCGCCCACGAGGTCAGTGGGGTGGTACCGCTGCCAAACGTCAGGAGGTATACGCAGCCGTCGTAAGGGTTTGCGTCTGGCGCAATGAAGCGGGCGGCCAGCCAGCTGCTCTTTTGCCAGCCGATGAAATCACGCGCGCCGGTGAAACCCATCTGGGCGCCTTGCGCCGCGACGCCCGTCAGGTAGTCCTGTTGCCACAGGCGCATGCCCTCGGAGTAGGAAGCCAGGCCGTAGTGGCCGTACACCTGCCCGCCGGCGGCCATCAGCCTGGCTTGCTGAGACCGGGCGTAGTTCCAATTGTCCTGAACCACTTTGTTGAAGTAGGTGTGCTCGAAACTGCCAGGCTTGCCGATGAAGGCGGCTTGCTGCACTTCGCGCATGCCCCAGGCCTGGTGCCGGACCTCGTCTCCGCCGTTCAACACCAGGGCTTCCCGGGGAGAAGCGCAGGGGGTGGGGCGGCAGCGGTTGCCTGGCCAGGAGCCGCTCAAGGCAACGGCGGCCTGGGCGTTGAGGCGGTCCAGATTCCAGCGGCTGCCGGTGGCAAGGTAGGGGACGTAGTTCAGGTTAGGCTGGTGCGCCCCGTCCGTAGCCCAGTTGCTGCGGTCGGCGGTGTTGGCAATGCCATCGGTGAAGCCGTGGGGGCCGCCACGGCCGTCCAACCAGATGCTGGGGTGGTCGCCCGGCGTCAGCCAGTGACCGTTGGTCAGCTTGTGGTTCCAGGGAATGGCGCCGGAGGTGTCGCTCTGTGCCAGGCCGACCGATGCTGCACGCGCATCTTGGGTCAACAGCCACACAGTGTTCCACAGGGTGGTGTAGCCAATGTCCGCGCGACCTCCGGTCATGGGCATGTACGGGGTGACGCCGTTGGCGGTGAGCGGCAGGCCGAAATCGGCGCGTCCGCGGACGTTGGCGATGAGGCTGAGGGCGTTGCCAGGCTGCGACTCGTTCGCCACGCCGGTGGTGCGGTCGTAGGGCATCACGGCGCCGCTGCGCTGCAAGTGGGCCAGGTCATGCTGGACGTTGAGCAGCGGGAGCCGGCGTGAAGCGGCGGTGGTGGCAGGGGTGTCCAGGGACCCCACCACCACATGCCAGTCGGTGTATTGCAGTTGGCGCAGGCCAGGGTAGGCAAAGGAGCGTCCCTGCAGGTTGACCGTGGCGTCGTACTGCAACGGGGGCAATGCGCCCTGGGGGTTGACCCGGCCGCTTTGCGGCAACACCGTGGTGAGGTCGTTGTTGAACTGGACGTCGGCGGTGAGGGTGCCGTCGGCATAGGCGGTGACATCGGCGGTCAAATGGAGCGAGCCGCCGGCCAGTGGCACGTCAATGCGTGCCTGGGTGGCCAGGGGACCTTTGAGCCAGACATCGGGATTGTTGGACAAAGAGGCTTTCAGGGCGGCGCCCAGGTCCACCTCGCGCGTGCCAGCGTAGGGCCCCCCGGTGAATGCCAGGTTCACCGTCAAGCTCAAGGGCAACTTGGCCAGGTCCACGGCTTCGGTTCGAAAGGTGGGATAGGTCGCCGTGGTCTTGGCCAGCATCACCGGCACCGTCGCCCCCGCGCAAAGCGGCGGTGTGGCCAAGGTGATGGAGGCGAGCTTGACCGAACCGTCGGGCCAGGTGGCCAGGGTGTCGGCCTGGGCCTGGTATGCCTTGCCGCCAATGTGGGCCACCAGGCTGTTCGCTGTTTGCAGCTGTGCCGGTCTGAACACCTGGGCAAAGCTGAAACGGTGGGTGGCCTGTTCCACCGCGCTGGTGTTTTGGATTTGAAGGCCCACGAGCTCACCATCGGCTTGTGCCACAGGCACCGCAGGCGGCAAAATCACTGCGTCCAACGCAGGCGTTGCCGTGCCGACGCAGGGCCCGGCGGGCGCACCGGCCGTGGTGACCGGCCCTGGGTTGCTGGGTGCCGAAGCGCCAGGGGCCGGGGCGGCCGTGGTGCCGCCGCCTGTGCTGGCCGCCGTTCCTTCTGATGCTCCGGCGTTGGCTTTGTCGCTGCCACCACCGCAGCCTGCGCTGGCGAGTGCAGCCAACAGCGCCACCCCGGTGACGGCCTTGCTGCCAAGCCAATGCCGATGCAACAACAAATTGAATGACGGCAGGGCCATGGCAAAACTCCAGTGCGATTGAAAATGCGAAGAAGAGCTGTCGGTGGGATGGCGCCACGAAGCAAGGCATCGGACAGCGGTGGTCCCCCACACAGGTACGTGACCGTAAGGCCGATGTGGGAACACCTTGTAACGGCGCGGTGGCCCTGCGAAGCCCGCAGCGCTTTCGACTCTGAGCGGCTCCCCCTCTGATGATCGGTGCTTGGCCCTGCCATCGGCAGGCGGCGCAGGGCCAAGGAGCGGCATAAAGTCACAACAACTGAGTTGCCAGGTCAAACTGGTCGGCTTACAAAAATTGACTGTTTCTTTCAAAGCATGGCAAAAAAAGCAAGGAAAATTTTCCAGAAATGCTGTTTTCCTTGAAGGAAAGTTGGAGCGCAACTTGCCTGCGGCCGCCTTGAATAAGGCCTGCCGGCTGTTGGGAAATGTGCCTGCTACGCTGACGCAGGTGGGGGTGGCGTCCACGTGCACCTGTCGTTCAAGCTGCGTTGGCGACGGGACAAGCGAAGGGCTCTTCTCACGTTCGTGGGTACGCCGTGCAGTTCAAGGTGCGCGGCTTCGTTTGCCACCTTCCTGGGCCCCGGTCCTTGCCGCCTGGACCGCTGGAAATTAGCGATGATGCGGCTTTGGCACTTTGAACGTTGGACAGGAAGCCTGGAATGAAGGTCGGGGAACACCGTGAATCCGGGGCGAAGGCCTCGCCTTGGCGACTGAGCGTTGCCCCCATGATGGACTGGACGGACCGGCACTGCCGCTACTTGCACCGTCTCCTCAGCCGACACACCTTGCTTTACACGGAGATGGTAACGACGGGGGCACTGCTGCACGGCGATGTGCCGCGCCACCTTGACTTCGACGCGGCGGAACATCCAGTGGCCTTGCAGCTTGGCGGCAGCGAGCCCGCAGATCTGGCGCACTGCGCCCGCCTGGCCGCTCAGTGGGGCTACGACGAGGTGAACCTGAATTGCGGCTGTCCGAGCGAGCGGGTCCAGCGCGGCGCTTTCGGTGCCTGCTTGATGGCGGAGCCGGCGTTGGTGGCCGATTGCGTCAAGGCCATGCGGGATGCGGTGAGCTTGCCCGTGACGGTGAAGCACCGCATCGGGATCGACCAGGGAGAAGACTATGGGTTCGTGCGCGACTTCGTGGGCACCGTGGCGCAAGCCGGCTGTGAGGTGTTCATCGTGCACGGGCGCAATGCCTGGCTCAAGGGGTTGAGTCCGAAGGAGAACCGCGAGGTGCCGCCGCTGCGCTACGGGCTGGTGCACCGGCTCAAACAGGAGTTCCCGGCGCTCACGATCGTGCTCAACGGAGGGCTGACGCAAGCTGGGCAGATCGCCGAGCAGCTGCAATTTGTGGACGGGGTGATGATTGGCCGGCAGGCCTACCACCAGCCTTGGGACTTGGCTGCCTGGGACGGGTTGTTCTTCAATGACCCGCCGGCGTTGCCATTGCAACGGGAGGACATTGAGACTCGCATGGTGGCCTACATGCAAGAGCGCACGGCTGCAGGGGAGCCGTGGTCTCGGGTGGCTCGGCACATGCTGGGGCTGTGGAATGGCACCCCGGGCGCACGGCGTTGGCGGCAGGTGTGGTCGGACCACCGGCTCAAAGGGCACGCCCCGGCGGAGGTGTCCCGGCTGGCCACGTCGGCGCGTGTGGGGTCGGCGTCGGCTTCGGAGCTTGCAGATTCAGCGCCGGACCTTTGAGAACACCCGCGATTGAGCTGTACTTGCGCGCACGGCTTTGGCCGGTACTGAGCGACCGTCATCAGGTGAGCGTGCCGTCGTCGGCGTTGATGCGCAGCCAGGTCGTCTTCAAATCGGTGTACTTGTCCAGGGCGTGGAGTGACTTGTCGCGCCCGTTGCCGCTCTGCTTGGTGCCTCCGAACGGCACGGTGAGGTCGTCTTCATCGTACTGGTTGACGTGCACGGTGCCCACACGCAAGGCACGCGCCACGCGGTGGGCGCGGTGGATGTTGTCGCTCCAGACACTGGCTTGCAAGCCGTAGGGGCTGTCGTTGGCCAGAGCGATGGCCTCGGCCTCGGTAGAAAACCGCAGGATGGACAACACCGGTCCGAAGATTTCATCCCGCGCAACTTTCATCGAAGGTTGCACGCCATCCAAGACAGTCGGCTCGACGAAGTAGCCACCGGTGTCGGTGCGGACTTGGCGTCCGCCGTGCAGGCAGCGGGCGCCTTCCTCGCGGCCGCTGTCGATGTAGGCCATGACCGTGCGCAGCTGGGCCTCGTCGACCAGGGCGCCCATGACGGTCGTGGGATCGAGAGGGTCGCCTGGCAGGTAGCGTGGTGCTTGTTCTGCCACCTGCTCGGCAAAGGCATCGGCGATGCGTTCATGGACCAGTACGCGGGACGGTGCGTTGCAGCTTTCTCCTTGGTTGTAAAACAGGCTGGCCGCCACGGTGCGCGCTGCGCGGGCCACGTCGTCCAAATCGGGGAACACCAGAAAGGCGGATTTGCCGCCGAGTTCGTTGTAGACCCGCTTGAGGTTGCTTTGGCCAGCGTAGATCAGCATTTGCTTGCCAACCCGCGTGCTGCCGGTGAAGGCCATGACATCGACGTCGGGGTGCAAGGCGAGGGCTTCGCCAGCCTCGCTGCCATGACCCGGCACGACGTTGAACACCCCCTCCGGCATGCCGGCCTCGAGCGCGAGATCGGCCAGGCGCAGGGCAGTCAGGGGTGACTTCTCGCTGGGCTTGAGCACGACGCTGTTGCCCACGGCCAAGGCTGGGCCGAGTTTCCAGGCGGCCATGATCAGCGGGTAGTTCCACGGCACGATGGCGCCGACCACGCCGACGGGCTCTTTCGTGATCAGGGCCAAGGCGGCAGGGCCGGTGGGGGCGACTTCGCCGTAGCACTTGTCGGCGGCCTCGGCGAACCACTGAATGCAGCGCGCCGCGGAGGGCACGTCGACGCTCAGGCTTTCGCGGATGGGCTTGCCCATGTCGAGGGTTTCGAGCAAGGCCAGCTCTTCCTTGTTGACCAGGATCAGCTCGGACCAGCGTTGCATGATTTTCTTGCGCACCGCGGGCGCCTTGCGCGACCAGGGACCCCGCTCGAAGGCCCGCCGGGCGGCTGCCACGGCGAGATCAACATCGGCCCGGCGCCCGCGGGCGACGGGGCCGAGGCTGCGCCCATGCAAAGGCGAGCGGCAATCGAAGGTGTCACCGTCCGCTGCGGGCTGGCGCTGGCCGTCGACCAGCATGCGCCCGTCGATGCGCAAAGCCGCCGCACGGGCATGCCAGTCGGGCGTGACGGATGAGGCAGAAGTGGCTGAGTTCATGGTGTGGGTTTCGGTGAGAGGCAGAAGGCACCAAGACGATGGTGGCACTGAACCGCGTCAAGCGTGTTGGGCGTGGGACATCTCTTGCGTGCGCCGGCGCTCCGCACGGGCGATCCAGTAGCTGGCCACCAGCACCCCGACGGCCACCACCAGCACGGTGACGCTGGCCACCGCGTTCACGGTCGGGTCGAGGCCAAGGCGGGCGCGGGAAAAGATGACCAAGGGCAGGGTGGTGGCGCCAGGGCCGGACAAGAAAGCGGACAGCACCACGTCGTCAAGCGACAGGGTGAAGGTGAGCAGCCAAGCCGACACCAGCGACTGGCCGATCATCGGCAAAGTGACGAGGTAGAACACCTGCCATGGGCGCGCCCCCAGGTCCATGGCCGCCTCTTCCAGTTGCGCTGGCAAGTTTTGCAGGCGGGCCTGGATGACGACGGTGGCATAGGCCATGCCAAGCAGCACGTGGCCCAGCCAAATGGTGGTCCAGCCACGCTCGGGAAAGCCCAGAGCGCGCTGGGCCGCCACCAGCATCAACAGCAACGACAGGCCAATGATGACTTCGGGCATGACCAGCGGTGCGTTGACCATGCCGCTGAACAAAGTGCGGCCGGTGAAGCGCTTGTACTTGACCAAGGTGAAGGCAGCCAGGGTGCCGAGCACCACCGACGCCGTGGCGGTGCACAGGGCAATCTTCAGCGACAGGGCCAGGCCGTTGAGGATCTCGTCGTCCTCGGCCAGGGCGGCATACCACTTCACGGTGAAGCCGCGCCACTCATTGGGCAGGGGTGAGTCGTTGAAGGAGAACAGCACCAAAGCGGCGATCGGCAAGTACAAAAAGGCGTAGCCAAGCGACAGCCAGCCGTGAGCAAACCAGCGGTTGAAACGCGGACCGAACACTGCAGACCAGGGGCGGCGGCTCATGGACGGACCTCACTCGCTTCGGCCTGGTGCTTGTTGAACAAGGCCAGTGGCACGATGATGAGCAGGACCATCAACACCGCCAACGTGGAGGCCAGCGGCCAATCGTTGTTGCTGAAGAATTCGTCCCACAGCACACGGCCGATCATCAAGGTCTCGGGGCCGCCCAGCAGCTCGGGGATGACGTACTCGCCCACGCAGGGGATGAACACCAGCATGGCGCCGGCCACGATGCCCGCGCGCGACAGCGGCACGGTGATTTTCCAAAAGGCCACCCAAGGCGTGGCGCCCAGGTCGGTGGCGGCTTCCAGCAGGCGCAGGTCCATTTTGGACAAGGTGGCGTACAGCGGCAGCACCATGAACGGCAGGTAGGTGTAAGTCATGCCAAGGACGAGGGAAAACGGTGTGTTCAACAGCTGGCCGGCCGAGGGAATCAGGCCCAACGCCAGCAGGGCCTGGTCGAGGCGCAAGGTGGTGAGTGCCTGGTGCGCCCAGCCGCCTTCCGACAATAGGCCCTTCCAGGCGTACACGCGCAGCAAAAACGACGTCCAAAAGGGCAGCATCACCAGCATCAGCAAGGCGGGCTGGACGGTGGCCTTGGCACGGGCCATGAAGTAGGCGAAGGGATAGCCGAGCAGCAGGCAAAAAAAGGTGGTCCAGGCGGCGTACTGCAGGCTGGAGAGGTAGGTGTCGATGTAGAGCGCATCCTGGGCCACGATCAGGTAGTTGCCGAATTTCAGCGACAAGGTGGCCACGCCTTCTTGCACCTGCACCAGGTCTTTGAAGGTGATGCCGTCGCTGTCGGACAGGCTGATTTTCAGCACCATCAAAAACGGCAGCAGGAAGAACACCAGCAGCCACAAGTAGGGCGCGCCGATGACGGCGTGGCGGCCGACGGGCTGGGTGAGGGCGGTGGCAGGAGGCTTGTGCATGCGGGCAGTCCTTTCGTCGTCGGGCTCAGGCGGTGAGCACCACCGGGGCGGTGGCCGACCACTGCGCCCAGGCGGTCTCGCCCGGCCGCAGCGGCTGGCTCCCATGGCGCTCGGTGTTGCTGGCGCTGATCTTGAGGATTTGACCGCTGCCCAGGGCCAGGTGGTAGACGGTGAAACTGCCGAAGTAGCTCAGGTCTTGCAGGGTGCCCTGCACCCGGTTCAGGCCGGCGGGGGTGCCGTCCAAGGGGGCAGGGGCCTCGCGGCTGATGCGGATTTTCTCGGGCCGCAGGGCGACGGTCACCGTCATGCCACGGTTGCCGGTGATGCCATGGCCGATGTAGTGGGCGCAGTCGGCACTCTCAACCACCGCGTGATCGGGCTCGTCGATGCTCAAGCGGCCGTCCAGCAGGTTGACGTTGCCGATGAAGTCGGCCACGAAGCGGTTGCTGGGTGTCTCATAGACCTCGCCGGGTGGGCCCACTTGCAACAAACGCCCTTCGCTCATGATGCCGATGCGGGTGGCCATGGTCATGGCCTCTTCCTGGTCGTGGGTGACCATGACGCAGGTCACGCCGACGTCGTGGAGGATGTTGACGAGTTCGCGTTGGGTCTGCTCGCGCAATTTCTTGTCCAGGGCCCCCAAGGGTTCGTCGAGCAGCAGGAGCTGGGGCTTCTTGGCCAGGCTGCGGGCCAGGGCCACGCGCTGTTGCTGCCCGCCGGAGAGCTGGTGCGGCTTGCGCTTAGCGTACGCGCCCAGCTGCACCAGCTCAAGCATGGCGTTGACCTGTTGGCGCACGTCGGCCGAAGGCATGTTGCTGCGGCGCAGGCCGAAGGCCACGTTGTCCCACACGGTGAGGTGGGGGAAAAGGGCATAGGACTGGAACATCATGTTCAGCGGCCGTTCGTAGGGCGGCAGGCCAGCAAGGTCCTGGCCGTTGAGCATGATGCCTCCGGAGGTGGGCGTCTCGAAGCCTGCCAGCATGCGCAGCAAGGTCGTCTTGCCGCAGCCTGACGAGCCCAGCAGGGCGAATATCTCGCCCTGGGCAATCGACAGGTTCACCTGGTTGACGGCATGGTGCTGGCCAAAGGTTTTGACCAGATCACACAATTGGAGGAAATCGGCCGGGGCCGGCGTGGGCGAAGCGCTCGCGCGAGTCATGACAAAGTCTCCGGATGGGGCTGGAACGCGATCTGCATCAACAAGTGGGTGAGCAAACCGGGGCTTCAAACATTGAATCGACCTCCGCCGAGGGCGCGCCGGTTCGGCAGCGCTGACTGCGGAGACTGAATCCACGCTGATGCACAAACGGATTGTTCACCAGTTTGGCGGGGGCCAGCGGGCTTGAGGCCAAACGGAGCTCGGCCAGGGACCGGGGCTTCCTCGGCACTCGGGCCTTGTGCCCCTGGGCGCTTTCTGGCAGACGCTGCGCGACAATGTAAAGGATGCGGCTGGGCTGTTGTGGTGGGTGCGTCCGTCCAGGACGGCTGCCTTCAGGCCACAGCCGGCGGTAGCGTTCGGCACAGCCCCTCGGAGACGCTTAAGCCTGGGCCGTGAGTGCTCACGCACTCACGCCGCCCGCCTCGACACCGGCTCAAGTCAACCCACGTCGCTGCAATTCGGACCAGGTCAAATCGAGGCACTTCTCGATGAGGTCGACCATCTCATCGATCTGGGCCAAGGTCATCACCAAGGGCGGCGCGACGATCATGCGGTCGCCCACCGCTCGCATGATCAAGCCCTGCTCGAAACAGTGGGCACGGCACATCATGCCCACCTCCAGCGCGCTGTTGAAGGGTTCCAGGGGCGACTTGCGCCGCACCAACTGCAAAGCACCCATGAGGCCGCAGGTCTGGGCTTCGCCCACCAACGGGTGCTGCGCCAGGGCCAGGTAGCGCTGGGCCAGCCGGGGGCCGGTTTCAAGGCGCACCCGCTCAACCAGCTGCATTGACTGGATCAAACGGATGTTGGCCAACGCCACGGCGCAGGCCACCGGGTGGCCGCTGTAGGTGTAGCCGTGGGTGAACTCGCCACCGCGCTCGATCAAGGTGTGGGCCACCCGGTCGCCAACCAGCACGCCGCCCAGGGGGATGTAGCCGGAGGTGACGCCCTTGGCGAAAGTGATGAGGTCGGGCTCGAAGCCCAAGGTCTGGCAACCCCACCACTGACCAGTGCGGCCGAAACCGCAGATCACCTCGTCGGCAATGAGCAAGATGTCATGGACACGGCAGATGCGCTGAATCTCGGGCCAGTAGGTGGCGGGCGGCACGATCACGCCGCCGGCACCTTGCACCGGCTCGCCGATGAACGCGGCGACGTTGTCGGCGCCGAGGGCTTGGATCTTGGCGTCAAGCCACTGGGCCGCGCGCACGCCGAAATCGTCGCGGCTTTCGCCCGGCAGGGCCTGCTCGAGCCAAAACGGCTGCTCGATGTGCACGATGTCGGGGATGGGCAGGCCGCCCTGGGCGTGCATGCCGGCCATGCCACCCAGCGAGGCAGCCGCCATGGTCGAGCCGTGATAACCGTTCTTGCGGCCGATCAGGATGCGCTTGTTCGGCTCGCCGTGCAGGTCCCAGAAGCGCCGGACCATGCGCACCACGGTGTCGTTGCCCTCCGAGCCGGAGCCGGCAAAAAACACCCGCCCGAAGCCGGGCGGTGCCACTTGGCTCAGCAGCTCGGCCAACTCGATGGCTTTGGGCGTGGCCGTCTGGAAGAAGCTGTTATAGAACGGCAGCTTGCGCATCTGTTCGGTGGCCGCGTCGATCAGGGCGGTCTGGCCGTAGCCCACGTTCACACACCACAAGCCTGACATGGCATCAAGGATCTTGTGGCCGTCGGTGTCCCAGACGTAGATGTTGTCACCGCGCTCGATCACCCGAGAGCCCTTGATGGCCAGGGCTTTGAAGTCGGTGAACGGGTGCAGGTAATGGGCTGCGTCGGCTTGTTGCCACTCGGCGGTGCTGCGTGTCGTGTTGCTCATGGGCAGGTACCGCCGACGGAGGGGTGCGACGGGGTGGACCGCAGGCTGGGGTGGGTGTTGCGCATGGTGCGTCGTCCTCGGTCACGACCTCGGTCAAACATGGAGCAGCAGGTGTTCGCGCTCCCAGGGTGAAATCACTTTCATGAACTCATCGTGCTCGATCTCCTTGATCTCCGAATACACGGTGACGAAGGAGTGGCCGAGGATCTCGTGCAGCGCCTCTTCATCGGCCAGCAGGCCAAGGGCGTCGCTCAGCGAGCGCGGGAGCTGGTACTCGGAGAGGTAGGCATCGCCCTTGCACTCCGGGCTCGGCTCGATCTTGTTTTTCATGCCCAGGTAGCCGCAGGCCAGGGTGGCCGCCAAGGCCACGTAGGGGTTGGCATCGGCGCCGATCACGCGGTTTTCAATGCGCCGGGCCGCCGGCGTGGCCACGGGCGAGCGGATGCCCACGGTGCGGTTGTCGGTGCCCCACTGGATGTTGATGGGGGCTGCCGTGGAGCGCGCCAGGCGGCGGTAGGAATTGACGTACGGCGCGAACAAGGCCATGGCGGCTGGGATGTAGCGCTGCAGGCCGCCGATGTACCAATAGAAAGCCTGGCTGGGCGAGCCGTCTTCGTTGCTGAAAATGTTCTGGCCGGTAACCTGGTTGACCACGCTCTGGTGCACGTGCATGGCGCTGCCGGGCTCGTGGGCCATGGGTTTGGCCATGAAGGTGGCGTACATCTCGTGGCGCAACGCTGCTTCGCGGATGGTGCGCTTGAAGAAGAACACTTCGTCGGCCAGGCCCAGCGGCTGGTCGTGGAAAAAGTTGATCTCCATCTGGCCGGCGCCGACCTCGTGGATCAGCGTGTCGACGTTGAGTTCCATCTTCTTGCAGTAATCGTAGATGTCCTCGAACAGCGGGTCGAACTCGTTGACCGCGTCGATGGAGTACGCCTGGCGCGACGTTTCCGCGCGGCCGCTGCGGCCTTTGGGCGGGCGCAGCGGCGTGTTGGGGTCGGCGTTGCGCTCGATCAGGTAGAACTCCAGCTCCGGGGCCACGACCGGTGCCCAGCCTTCGGCGGCGTACAGGTCGCACACCCGGCGCAACACGGAGCGCGGAGCGTAGGGAATCAAGGTGCCGTGGCGGTCGAAACAGTCGTGGATGACCTGTGCGGTGGGGTCGCTGGCCCAAGGCACGATGCGCACCGTGGCCGGGTCGGGGCGCAGGTGCATGTCGCGGTCGGTGGGGTCGATGACGTCGTAATACGGCCCGGCAGTGGGGAACTCGCCGGTCACCCCGATGGCCACAATGGCTTCGGGCAAGCGCATGCCGCGGTCTTCGGTGAACTTTTCGCGCGGAAGGATCTTGCCGCGGGCCACGCCGGTGAGGTCGGGCACCAGGCACTCGACCTCGGTGACATTGCGCTCGTTGAACCAATTTTCCAGATCGCTGAAATTGAAGTTGCTGCTATCGACCATGACGTGCCCAGTGAGATCAGACGGTGAGTGAGGAGGTCCCGCAGTCAGCAAGCGGCCAGTGCTGGCGGTGGCTGGGTTATTCCGGGGGGTCCTGGGGGCTCGAATCTTTGGCTTGACGGTAGCGCAAACAGGCCTCGCCGAACGCGGCGAACAAGCAGGTGGAGACCGGGTTTTTCGCGGCTTGCCATTCCGGATGCCATTGCACCGAGAGGTTGAAGCCGCGGCTCTGCGGCCAGGAGAACGCCTCCACCAGGCCTTCCTCGCTGAGGGCTTCGACCCGCAGGCCCGGGGCCAGCATGTCGATGCCCTGGCCATGGAGCGAGTTGACTTGGAACGAGGGCTGCGACAAGCAGCGCTCCAGCAAACCACCGGGGGCCACGGTCACGTGATGGGCCGGCCCGTATTGCTCGTCGAGCGTGCCCAGGCGTTCACGGTGGTCGCGCAGGCCGCTGACCTGGTGCACGGCTTGGTGCAAGCTGCCGCCCAAGGCCACGTTGACCTCCTGGAAGCCGCGGCAAATGGCAAACAGCGGGATGCCGCGCCGCATCACCTCGGGAATCAGCGACAAGGTGAGTGCATCGCGGTGAGGGTCCAGGGGCAGGCTGGCATCGAGTACGTCTTGTTCGAAATGCCGGGGATGGACGTTGGAGGGCGAGCCCGGCAGCAGCACCCCGTCGGCCAGTTCGAGCAGGCGTTGCAGCTCTTCGGGGTCGCGCTCACCCGCCGGCATGATCAACGGCATGGCACCGGCCAGCCGGACCGCGCCCAGGTATTTTTCACCAGCGATGTGGAAACGGTGATCGCCCAGCAAGCGGTCACAAGCGGGCACCAGCACCCAAGGCTTCGGCACGGATGGGGCGGGCCGGGAGGCTGGCAAGGAGGAGGTGTGGGTGGTGGACGCCATCGTCATGTTCCGCATGTGGAGGGCATGTCCACAGTCTATGCCGTTCACCCGATTCACGGCGGCGCGGCTGAGAAGAACCCTGATGGCGGGCTTGAAAAGCGCAGCGGCCCCGCAGACCTGGCGCCCGAGTGCACGTGAATTTGTCACATCGGACCGCTGGCATTTGCACTGGGCCCCCAGGGCTTGTTTTCTTACCCTTTTGAGGCGATGTCACCCAAGCCCCATGCCTCTGGGCAGCAGCGAGCCGACGGCGCTTTGCAAAGGTGCCGCCAGCAACCACCCGGTGGGTTTGCCGTTTTGCGGTGATCCGCTTGACCTTCACCCACAAGAGACTTTCCATGAGCAACGAATCCAACCCAATCCTTGTTTCAATCGACATCGATGACCTGACGGACGTCGTCGGTAATCTGGGCGTCGACGTGGTGTCTTGGAACCCGTCGTCGGTCTCCTCTGCGCTGAGCAGCGCGGCCTACAACCCCAACACCTGCCCCGCCGTTCCTGCCACAGCGTTGTCCACCTGCAGGCACCTTGGCGCCCCGCTGGAGGGGAGGGCCGTTGTCATCAACCGGGTCGTTTGCCATTGACCTGGACAGGCCCCTTAGACCACACCGTTGAAGCGGCGCCGTTGTGAGGCAAGCGGCTGAAGCGGTGACCACCCCACAGCTTGTTGTTCGCGGCCGTGCCGCGGGAACTGGCCGGCGCAATAAGTTGGTGCCGCCGGCCGCCATGCGATCGATGAACGTGAGACGTACAACCATGAAGGAGCCGGGCATGCATTCCCAGCGTTTGCGCGACGACGTGTGGCTGCAGCTGCACCATGACGACACCACCCTGTTCGGCAGCCTGTGCTCGGGCGAGCTGGAAGCGCGGCTGTCCGAGCGGATGGAGCCGTTGATCGGCGCGTGCAATCAGGCCGGCTGGGAGGGTGCGGACCCTGCGCAGGTGTGCCGCCAGATGCGCGCCGCCACGGCCGCCTGGTATGTCGATGCGCGCACCTTGCGCAGCGAATTTCTTTATCCCGACCCCCGACGGGTTCGGCCCTGTGCCTTGAGTGTGCACACCGCTGACGCCCTGCTCGGCCACGTGAGTTTGTCGCCTTCGATGGTGGGCCAGTTGGCGCCGCTGTTGGGTGAGTGGCAGGTGGGTGGCGTGCGCCCTCAAAGCGGCGCCGCTGCCGCGTTGCATGACGCCTTGGCGTGCCTGGGCGCGTTCACCCAGGCACCCGCTTTGCCGCCCTGCGGCGAACCAGGGGCAACGTGGGTGGGCCATGCCGGTGTGCGAGTGGCCAGCGCCCAGCGCCGCGTGTGGGTAGACCCCTTCCTGCCGGCGCACGACCCGCACAGCGCCTACCGGCCTTTGAGCCTGTCTCAACTGGCGCCCACAGCGGTGCTGATCACTCAGTCGCATCCAGACCACTTCGACCTGGGCACCTTGCTGCGCCTGGGCGCGGATTGCGACATCGTCGTGCCCTGCGTGCCGCGCGAGTCGGCGCTGTCGATCGACATGGCGGCCCGGCTGCGGCAACTGGGGTTTCGTCGGGTGCATGAATTGCGGTGGCACGACACGCTGCGTTGGGGCGATGTGGAGGTGAGGGCGCTGCCGTTTCACGGCGGGCAGCCGGGGGATGGCGAGCGGCTGCATCCGACGCTGCGCAACCTGGGCAACCTCTACACGGTGCAAACGCCGCAGGGCAAGGTGGCCTTGTCTGCCAACGCCGGGCGAGACACCGAAGGTGACCTGCGGCAGGTGGCGGCGCAAGATGCGCAGGTGCATGGCCCTGCGGACTTGCTGTTTGCCGGCTGCCGGGCCTGGTCGCTTTACCCGGCGCAATTGCTGCGCAGCTCGGTGCGGCGCCATGCGCTCTTCATTCCGCCCTCGGCCTGGCTGCGTCGCCATCGGCTGATGGCGGGCGCCCACGACACGCTGGACGCGGCGGAAGCCTGGGGGGCGACGACGCTGATTCCCTGCGCCGATGGCGGCGCACCCTGGTATTGGCACCAGGGCCTGGGTCCTGACCTCAGCGTGCCGGACCGTGGCGACGACCCCTTGGCCCGCTTGCCGCAAGCGGTGGTGCACGCGGCGGGGCACCGCTCGACGTGGGGCGACACGTCGATCGCCTCGCCGGTGCGGGTGCAGGTGCTGCGCCCCGGCGAGCACCGCCCGACGCTGGCTGGCTCCAGCCAGGGGATGGCGCTCACCGAGGCGCAGCGTTGGCCGTACGCACGGGTTGACGTCACCCACCCCGTGCTGTCGGCCACCCCGGAAGACATGGCCCTGGGGCGCAAGAAGGCATTGTTGCGGGTGCTGGCCGGCGAGCTGGCCACTCAGCGGGGCATCGAGGTGGGCCCGGCCGAAGTGCAAGTTCTGAGCAATCACCTGCGCCGGGTGGCCGGCCTGGGGCGCCATGAGGACATGCTGGCTTGGCTGGAGCGCAGTCAGCTGAGCGTGGCGCAGTTCACTGAACTGATGCAGGAATGGGCGCGCTGCAATGCGTTGGAAACCTTGTATGCGCAGGAGATTGAGCGGCGCCTGCCCGGGCAACTGGCCCTGCACGCCTTGGGGCAGGCAGCCGCCCGCGCGCAGGCTCGGGCATGAGCGCCTCAGCCACACTGGCCGGCTTGGGGGTGCACCTGGCGCCTTACGCGGTGGTGCGCGCCGCACGCTGGTCCGTGGACAGTTTGCTGACCTTGGTGCCGCCGCCCGGGTCGGTGCCTGCGAGCGAGTCGCACCCTGACCGCCTGCGCCGTGAGCTGGCACCACTCTGGCACCACACCCTGGGCGACGAGGCCTTCCGCAAGGCCTTGGCGGTGAGTGACCCCGCGCTGTATGGACGCCTGCGCCAGGTGCCGTGTCCCGTCGTTTGGAACAAGGCAGCGCGCCAGCTCACAGCGACCTTGTACCGCCAGTGGGCCGAGGCTTGTTGGCGCACCGAGCCGGCCGGCCTGTGGGCCGGTGTGGGGCTGACGTCGCTGCAGGCCCGGCGTCCCGCGCGCGCGACCGACACCCACGCCGCCGTGGGCCGGGTGGCGGTGGCGCCGCACCTGCAGCCGTTTGCCACCCTGCTCGCTGCACTGGCTGGCACCGAGCCCTACTTACAACGCGGGCGCTTCAAGGTCCACCCGAGCGCGCTGCGGCAGGCGCCGGGCGTGTGGCTGGTGCGCGGCGCGCTGTGCGCGGGCGACGACGGGCTGAGCGCCGCACCGCGCACCCGGCGGCTGCGGCTGCGGCACATCGATCCGGCGGCTGCGGACCGGTGCATCACCGCCCTGATGGCGCAAGGCCCGCTGCCCTACACCGCTTTGCTGCGGGTGGCCACGCGCCTGCTTCGTTCGCCTGACACGGCGCAAGCCCTGGTGGACCAATTGCTGGCCGCTCAGCTGCTGATCGGGGGCTTGGCGCTGCCGCCCGCCTTCGAGACGGCCTGGCACGCCTTGGACCGGGCCGCGTTGGAGCTGTTGCCACTTCACCGTGCGCCTTGGCAGGCCACGGTGACCTTGCTGCGCGCGTGTTGCCAGCAGCTGGAGCAGCAGCACGCCGAGTTGTCCGCAGAGGCCGTTTGGCAGCTTGGCAACGAGGCGGCCGATGGCGTGGCGGCACTGGCGCCGCAGTTGGGGGTGGCGTCGGTGGCGCTGCCGCGGGCTTGTCTGCAGTGGGATGCGGGGTTGCCGGCGCCCTTGCTCCTGGACACGGTCGCCCTCGAACGGCTGCAACGCACCCTGGCCGTTCACGAGCGCTTCCACCGCCAGGCCGATCCACGGGTCGCGCTGGACACTTTGTGCGCCCGCTCTCAAGACCAAGGGCGTCAGCTGGCAATGCGGCAGCTGCTGGCCAGCGAGCCGGATTGGGACCGCCTGGCGCATACGCTGCAAGCCCAGGGAGACGACGCTGGGCTGACGGCCCGGCTGCAGGCCCTCCGCCAGCCTGGTCGGCCGACGCTTGAAACGCCGCCGCCAACCGCCCTGGCTCCCACAACGGCGGCAGCGCCCTTCGGCGGGCTGATGTTGCGCCTGGGCCGTGACAGCACCCTGGTCCAGGGCTTGAGCCACGAGCCGTGGCTGGCTTACGCCCGTTTTGGGGCCCTGCTGGGTCGCCATGCGCCAAGAGCCCATCCCTTGCATGCCTGGTGCGACACCGCGCTCACCCAGTTCGCACAGTCGTGCAACGTGAGCTTGGCGCAAGTGCGTGTGGCCTGCGCGCCCCTGCCCAATTGGCTCGCGCAGCCGCGTTTCAGCGTCGCCCGTGCGCTGGACCCTTACGGCACCACGCCTGGTGCCTGGCCCGACGCCGGACTGCAGCTCTGCCACGACGGTCAACGGCGCTGGCTGCAGTCACCGACCACCGCACGGCCTATGGTGGCGCTGTGCGCCACGGCGCTGGACGTCGGTGCACACGACCCGCTGCTGGAGCGCGTCTTGCTGACCGGTTGGCGGTACCGCCCGCCCGCTGCCGCGGTGCTGTCGAATGACCTCGCCACCACCGTCGGCCAGCCGCACCGCTTGGCGGCGGACGTGCTGCGCCAGCGCGCGCGCTGGCGGCTGGATGGCGAGTCCGCGCGAGCCCTTGTGAAGGCCGAACCCGCGGCCCGTTGGGCCCTGTGGCAGGCCCTGGCACAGCGCTGCGGCTGGCCGGCGCTGATCACCGTGGCCAACGCCGGCCAGCCCGCGGTCTTGATGCCGCGCGACAGCGCCTTGGCGGTGGAAGTGCTGTTTTGCACCCCCAGCGTTGACAGCCCAGTGTTTGAGATCGAAGCCCCTGAAGACGAATGCCTGATCACCGACCCGAAGGGAGACCGCCACGCCACCGAAGTCGTCTTGGTGTTTGCCCGTGATCAACATGCTTGGAATGTCCAACGACACCCAGTGGCACCCTATTCCACCGAGCCTGGCCGCGCCGAGGCCGAGGAAGCAAGAAGCCGCTTGGCCTTGGGCCACTGCCCCCCAAAGCCTGCCGGGCAGCCAGCCGCATCACACCGCTTGCTGCTGCAGGCGGCGAATGCGTTCTTCCAAAGGCGGATGGCTGGCCATCAACGAGAGGAGACCGCCGGGGCGTGAGTTGATGCCCAAAGTTTGCAAGGCCCGTGGCATTTCGCCCGCTGCCAGCCCCCCCAGGCGTGCCAGCGCCCGGATCATGGGTTGCCGGCTGCCCAGCAACTCCGCTGATCCGGCGTCCGCACGAAATTCACGCTGCCGGGAAAACCAGGCCACGATCAACGCCGCCAGCACCCCCAGCAAGATGTCCATCACGATTGTGGCAACGTAGTAGCCCAAGCCCGGCCCGTTGTTCGTGTTGCGCAGCACCAGCTTGTCCACCACATAGCCGACCACCCGCGACAGGAACACCACGAAAGTGTTCATTACGCCCTGGATCAAAGTCAGGGTGACCATGTCACCGTTGGCCACGTGGGCGATCTCGTGGCCCAGCACGGCTTCTACCTCTTCACGGCCCATGCTTTGCAGCAAGCCGGTCGACACCGCCACCAGCGCGCTGTTTTTGAACGCGCCGGTGGCGAAGGCATTGGGTGGCCCTTCGTAAATGGCCACTTCCGGCATCGCCACGCCGGCCCGCTCGGACAGCCGCCGCACCGTCTCCACCAACCACACATGCTCCCGTTCGGTCGACTCGTTGATGCGCTGCGCCCCCGTGCTCCACTTCGCCATGGGCTTGCTCAGCCACAAGGAGATGAACGCACCGCCAAAGCCCATCACCGCTGCAAACCCCAGCAAGGCGGGCAAGTTCAGGCCATTGGCCGCCAAAAAGCGGTTCAAGCCCAACACGTTTACCACCACGCTGAGCACCAACATCACCGCCAGGTTGGTCAGCAGAAACAGCACAATTCTTTTCATGGTTGCTCTAAATCATCGAGGTTGAAGGGTCGGTACACGGCCACAAGACCGCGCGACCGAACGCGGCGCTTGGTCCGCTTGTCCACCCATAGGTTCCCAAACTTGCCTTTTGATGGATAACAAAGTATCCTTTTTGCCATGTTTGGATACTTTGTTAACCATGAACAGTCTGCGTGAGCTGTCTGCCGTCGTGCGCCAAGCCTTGGCGGCTTCGCAGCTGTCACAAGAAGCCTTGAGCGCCCAGGCGGGCATCACCCGCCGAACTCTCCGATTGTTGCTGGACGGCGAGCACGACTTCAAACTCACCACGTTGTTCGCCGTGGCCGACAAACTTGGCTTGCAGCTGCTCCTGCTGCCGCGCGGCGCTGCCGCCGGGCTGGACGCAGGCACCACACCCGCTCCCATGGTGACGTCTTTGATCGAAGCAGGCCAGGCTCAGCTGCGCGCCCGCCGGGAACGCCCTGAATGAACGTCAAAGCCCTGATGATCACCGTCGGTGCCCAGCGCATCGGTGTGCTGTTCCAGTACGCCATGGCCAATGCCGACGTCATCAACCGCTTCGTGGCCGACGATGAGTTCGCGGCGCTGCTTGATGCGCCTGTCGTCTCCGCTGCGTTCCTGGCGCCCTTGCCCGAGCAGGCCCGTGCGCTGTGGGCCGATGTGCGCAGCGCTCAGTTCAACGGCCGCCATTCCTCCAGAAACGGCTGGTTGCTGCCAGCGTTCTTCCAGAACCTCTTGCCCGAGGGCGTGTTCCGCGACCACGTGGCTGCTTTGCGCGGCTGCGATCCGCAAGACCATTTTGAGATGTTGGCCGCTTGCGGCCGTGACTTGCCTGGCAACGTCCAGGCCGTGCCCGCCGAGCTCTCGCGCCATGAGCTGGCCCGCTACGTCACCCAGCACAACGACGCGTTGGAGATGTCGGTCACCGCCGAGCCGCTGGAGGAGGGTGTGTCGCTGTCTGGCGTGCAGCCCAAGCTCGGTGTGATCCGCGAAGGCGACCGCTATGTGGGTCGCACCAAGGACCACGACACCCACATCATCGCCAAGCTGCCCGTGGTCGACCAGCCCCGCCTGCCCGAGGTGGAAGAACTCTCCCTGCGCCTGGCCGCCGCAGCCGGGGTGCAGGTCTGCACCGCGGAGTTGGCACCCCTGTCGCGCTTGGCCGTGATGCACGGTTACGACCTGGGCGACATGGACGAGGCCACCCAGTTCCTGGCCGTGGTCCGCTTCGACCGCGCCCCCACCGGGCGCATCCACTGCGAAGACTTTGCCCAGGTGCTCAACGTCATGCCGGAAGACAAGTACCAGGCCGCCAGCTACCTCAACATCGCCGCCGCCATGATGACCCTGCCCAGTCTTGGCGAGCGGGCGGTACACGAGCTGCTGCGCCGCATGGCCGTCAACGAATTGCTCGGCAACCCCGACATGCACCTGAAGAACATCGGCCTGCGCTACCCCGACGGCCGCACGCCTGAGCTCAGCCCAGCTTATGACATCGTGGCGTACGCTGCCTTCGGCAAGCGGGCAGGGCATGCCTTGCACATCCTGCCGCCAGCGATGCGGGCCGCTCGCCCAGCCGCAGCCAGCCCAGAAAAGCCTCGCCTCAGCCCGAGTGTCGTGCGCGAGTTCTGTGCCGACCTGGGCATTGCAGAAAAACCAGCCGCAGCCGC
>JAZKHH010000053.1:0-6419 GCA_040385465.1 Pseudomonadota bacterium
GAGAAGCGGTGGAACGACTTTTCCATGGTGGGCACCTTGCAAACAGTTGGGTTGCGTCAAGGGTACTCCCCTCGCCGCGCCACCACTACCGGCTCTGGCCCAACGTGGTGGCCTTTGCGGAGGTTGAGGTCCACCCGCCGCCGAGGGCCCGGTACACCGTCACCAGCGCAGTCGCCGTGCCTACGCGAGCCTGCACGAGTTGATCGCGGGTGTTGAGCACTTCGCGTTCGGCGTCGAGCACGGCCAGGAAGTCGGTCACGCCGGCGTCATAGCGCAGTCGGGCCAGACCGGCGGCTTCCTCGGCGCTGCGCGCGGCCACGTCCAGCCTGTCGGCGCGTTGTGCGCTGCGGCTGTAGCTGCTGAATGCACCTTCGGTTTCTTCCAGCGCCACGGCCACGGTCTGCTCGAAGCTGGCCAGGCTTTGCCGGGCGCGCGCTTCGGTGGCGCGAATGCGCGAGCGGATGGCGCCGAAGTCGAACGGGGTCCAGCTGATGCCTGCGCCCACGGCGTAGCGGGCCGACTGGCTGTCGTTCAAATCGCCAATGCGGGCGGCGTTCAGGCCCAGCAGGCCCGAGAGGGAGAGCCGCGGGTACAGCGCGGCGGTGGCCACGCCGATGTTGGCGGTGGCGGCGGCCAGTTCGCGTTCGGCGGCCATCAGGTCGGGGCGGCGTTGCAGCCACAGCTCGGGGGTGCCCACGGGCAGTGTGGCCAGGTCGGTCACGGGCAGGCCGGGCAGTGGTGCGGGTGCGCTGAGCTCGGCCAGCACGGCACGGGGTGCTTGCGCGGTGAGCGTGGCCAGGCGGAACACGCTGCGCTCGATGGCGGTCTGCAGCGCCGGCAGCGCGGCTTCGGTGCTGGCCACGAGGCCACGGGCACGCGCCAGATCGAGCTGGGTGCCGCGGCCGTTGTCCACGCGCGCGTTGGTGATGCCCAGTGCATCGCGCTGGTTCACCAGGCTGGCCTCGGTCACGCGCAGGCGCTCCTGCAAACCGCGCAGCTCCAGGTAGTTGCGCGCGACCTCGGCGGCAACAGTGGTGTGGGCGGCGTTCAGGCCGGCCTCCCCGGCACTCACGAGGGCGGCTGCGGCCTCGCGGCCCCGGCGCACGCCGCCGAAGAGGTCGATCTCCCAGTTGGCGACAAAGCTGGCGTCATATGCGGTGCCGGTGCGCGCGCTGCGGGTGGTGCCGGGCTGCTGCGTGATGGGCCGGATGGAGCGCTCGGCGCTGGCGTCAACGCCCACGCCCGGCAGGCCGGCTGCGTCGGCCTCGCCCTGGTTGGCGCGCGCCTCTTGCAGGCGGGCCTGGGCAATACGCACGTCGCCGTTGGCCTGGAGGGCGCGTTCTATCAGGGCGTTCAGGCGAGCGTCGTTGAAACCGCGCCAGAAGGTGGCGATGTCGGCAGCGGGCGCTTGTGCGTTGACAGCGGTGGCGCCGGCAGCGATGAACCCGGCATCCAGCGCGGTGGTGGGGCGCTGGTAGTCGGGGCCCACGGCGCTGCAACCTGCAAGCACAGCGGCGAACAGCGCGGAAAGTACAGGGCGCCTATTCATGGCTGGCTCCCTGCACGGCGACGTGGGAGGCGGAGGCGCTTCGGCGGGCCTGGCGGCGGCTGCGCAGCAACGCATAAAACACCGGGGTGAGGAATATGCCGAACAAGGTGACGCCCAACATCCCGGAGAACACGGCAATGCCCATGGCGCGGCGCATTTCGCTGCCCGCGCCGCTGCCCAGAATCAACGGGATCACGCCGGCGCAGAAGGCGATGGAGGTCATCAGGATCGGGCGCAGCCGCATGCGGCAGGCGTGCACGATGGCGGCAAACAGCTCTTCGCCGCGCTCTTCGAGATCCTTGGCGAACTCCACGATCAGGATGGCGTTCTTGCACGCCAGGCCGACCAGCACCACCAGCGCCACCTGCGTGAAGATGTTGAGGTCACCCGGCTGCGAGAACGGCGGAAAGCTGGAGAGCCACACGCCAAACAGCGCCGAGAGAATGCCCATGGGCACGATCAGCACGATCACCATGGGCAGGCTCCAGCTTTCGTACTGCGCGGCCAGCACCAGAATCACCAACAGCACTGAAATGCCCAGCACCGCCGCGAGGATGGGCACCTTGGTCTGTGTGCCCGGCAGGGTGATGTCGCGTGTGAGGCGGTCCTGGTAACTCAACTCGGTCCACTCGTAGCTCATGCCTCGCGGCAGGGTTTTCTTGAGCAGCGCCTCGATCTCGCCTTCGGCCTGGCTGGACGAGAAGCCGGGGTTGGGCGCGCCGTTGATGTCGGCCGAGGGAAAGCCGTTGTAGCGCGTCACGCGCGTCGGACCAAAGGTGGGCTCCACCGTCATGAGCGCGCCCAGCGGCACCATCTCGCCGGCGGCGTTGCGCGTCTTGAGGTTGGTGATGGCTTCAGCGTTGTTGCGGAACGGCGCGTCGGCCTGCACCACCACCTGGTAGGTTTTGCCGAACTGGGTGAAGTCGTTCACGTAGAGCGAACCCAGGTTGACCTGCATGGTGTCGTAGATGTCGGCGAGGTTGATGCCCATCTGCTTGGCGCGCGTGCGGTCCACGTTGGCGTAGAGCTGCGGCACATTGATGTCGTAGCCCGAAAACGGCGTGCCGATGCTCGATTGTGGGTTGCCGTACACGTGCCCCAGCGTGCCCCACACCGCGCCATACAGCGCCTGTTCACCGAGGCCACCCCGGTCCTGCACCTGCAGCTTGAAGCCGCCGGCGTTGCCCAAGCCGTCCACCGCGGGCGGCGGCACCACAAACATGCGCGCGCCCTGGATCTGCTGGATCGCGCCGTTGATCTGCCCCAGGATCGCACCTTTGCTGAGGTCGGGTGTGGTGCGCTCTACGAACGGCGCCAGGCCGAAGAAGACGATGCCCTCGTTGGGCGCGGCCGAGAAGCCGGCGATGGAAAGACCGGGGAAGGCCACCGAGTCGATGATGCCGGGCACCTTCAAGGCAATGTCGCTCATCTCGCGGATCACCTTGTCGGTGCGGTCGATGGACGAGCCCGCGGGCAATTGCGCGATGCCGATCAGGTACTGCTTGTCGGGCGCGGGCACGAAGCCGGCGGGGATGCGGGTGAACAGCAGCGCTGTCGCGGCCAGCAGGATGGCGTAGACCGCGAGCGAGGCTGTCTTGTGCCGCACGATATAGCCCACGCGGCGGCCATAACCTTCGCTACCGCGGTGGAACACGCGGTCGAACCAGCGGAAGAAGGGGCCGAACACCTTGTCCATGGCGCGCGTGAGCCGGTCGGGCGACTGGTCGTGCGGGTGCAGCAGCAGCGCCGAGAGTGCCGGGCTGAGCGTGAGCGAGTTGAAGGCCGAGATCACCGTGCTGATGGCAATGGTGACGGCGAACTGCTTGTAGAACTGGCCGGTGAGCCCGGGCACGAAGGCCAGCGGCACGAACACCGCGCACAGCACCAGCGCGATCGCGATGATGGGTCCCGAGACCTCGCGCATGGCCTGGATGGTGGCGTCGCGCGGCGACAGGCCCTCCTCGATGTTGCGCTCCACGTTTTCCACCACCACGATGGCGTCGTCCACCACGATGCCGATGGCCAGCACCAGGCCAAACAGCGTGAGGGTGTTGATGGAATAACCGAGCAGCAACAGGAAGGCGAAGGTGCCCACGATGGACACGGGCACCGCCAGCAGCGGGATGAGCGAGGCGCGCCAGGTCTGCAGAAAGACGATGACCACCAGCACCACCAGCGCGATGGCCTCCAGCAGCGTGATCACCACTTTCTCGATGGAGGTCTGCACGAAACGTGTGGGGTCGTAGACGATGCTGTAGCTCATGCCGGGCGGGAAGTTCGCCTTCATCCGCTCCATGGCCTCGCGCACGCTGTTGGAGAGCGCGAGTGCATTCGACCCTGGCGCCTGGAACACCGCGATGGCCGCGGCCTCCTTGTTGTTGAGCAGGCTGCGCAGCGCGTAGGAGCCGGCAGAGAGCTCGACCCGGCCGATGTCGCGGATGCGGATCATGCCGCCGGTGGCAGGCTCGGCGCGGATGATGATGTCGGCGAACTGCTCCTCGGTGGTCAGGCGGCCCTGCGTGTTGACGGCGAGCTGGAATTCGGTGCCGGTGGGTGCGGGCGGCGCGCCCACGGTGCCGGCGGCCACCTGGGCGTTCTGCTCGCGGATCGCGCCGATCACCTCGGCCGTGGTGAGACCACGCGCGGCGAGTTTGGTGGGGTCGAGCCAGACGCGCATGGCGTAGTCGCCCGCGCCAAACAGAATGACCGAGCCCATGCCCGGTATGCGCAGCAAATCGTCGCGCACATTGAGCTGGCCGTAGTTGCGCAGGTAGAGCGCATCACGGCTGTTGTCCGGGCTCACCAGGTGAACCACCATGGTCAGGTTGGGGCTGCTCTTTTCGGTGGTCACGCCGATCTGCCGCACGATCTCGGGCAGACGGGGCAGCGCGCGGTTGATGCGGTTTTGCACCGCGGTTTCAGCGGCTTCGGGGCTGGTGCCGATCTTGAAGGTGACGGTGAGCGTCATGGCGCCGTCGGCGGTGGCCTGCGAATCGAAATACAGCAGGTTCTCGATGCCACTGATCTGCTCTTCCAGCGGCGTGGCCACGGTCTCGCTGATCACACGCGGGTTGGCGCCAGGGAATTGCGCGCGCACCACGATCTGTGGCGGCGCCACCTCGGGGTACTCGGAGAGCGGCAACTGGAAGATGGCCAGCGTGCCGATGAGGAAGATGAAGATCGACAACACGGCGGCAAAGCGCGGCCGGTCGATGAAAAAGTGTGAGATGTCCATGGGGCGCTCCGCTCAGGCCGCGCGGGCGTCGGTGGCGCGCTGCGACGTGGGCGGCGGACCACCGGCCGGCGCCGCGGGTGCGGCCGGAATCGGCATGCCCTGGGCATCCACCTGCAGCACCTGCGGCGCCACCGGCACACCCGGAATGATGCGCTGCAGGCCGTCGACCACCACGTTCTCGCCGGCCTTGATCTGCCCCCCACCCACCACGCGCATGCCGCCCTGCAAGGCACCGAGCTGCACACCGCGAAACTGCGGCTGGCCATCGGCGCCCACCACCACCACGAACTTCTTGCTCTGGTCGGTGCCGATGGCGCGCTCGGGCACCATCACCGCCGCGTAGGGCGCGCTGGTGACCATGGTCAGGCGCGCGGCCAGACCGGGCACGAACTGGCCCTTGCTGTTGTCAAGGCTGGCGCGCAGGCGGATCGCACCGGTCTGTGGGTTGAGGCGGTTGTCGACGAAATCGAGCGTGCCCACGTGGGGAAATCCGTCTTCGTTGGCCAGACCCATGCGCACGGCGGGCTTCTTCTCGTTGGCCGCGCGGATGCGCAGGAATGTCTGCTCGCTGCCGTCAAAGTAGGCGTGCACCTGCGACACACCGGCGATCGAGGTGAGCACGCTCTGCTCGCTGACCAGATTGCCGGCCGTGATGTTGGCCCGTGAGGCACGCCCGGCGATCGGTGCGCGCACGGCGGTGTAAGACAGGTTGAGCTGCGCCACCCGCAAGGCGGCCTGGGCGGCCTTGATGTCGGCGTCGGTGGTGCGCGAGCTGGAAGAGAGCTGATCGAACTCCTGGCGCGAGACGGCCTTGGCATCGAGCAGTTTCTGCGCGCGGGCCACCTCGGTGGTGGCGAGTTCGGCGCGCGAGCGCGCGGCGGCCAGCTGCGACTCGGCGCGGGCAACCTCGGCCTGGAAGGGGCGCGGATCGATGGTGAACAGCAACTGGCCTTTGGAGACCAGCGCGCCATCGGTGAAGTGGACCTTGTCCACGACCCCGCCCACGCGAGGCCGCAGTTCCACGAATTCAGCCGCCTCCAGCCGACCGCTGAAGGTCTCGCTGTCGGACACGGTGCGGGCCACCGCTGGGGCCACGCTCACCGGCGCGGCCTGGGGTGGGCCGCCTTGCGCGTCGGCTGGTCCGCCGCAACCGCTCAGCCAGGACGTGGCCACCAGACAAAGAGACCACAACGCCAGAGGGATGCCCCGGCGCGGAGCGCGCGACGAATTGTTCATGTTCAACTGCCTGAAAGGGTTCATGACCGTTCCCGAACCAGGAAGGCGCAACGGTGAAAGCGCGCCATCAAGTTCCGTGCAGCGTGTTGACGCGGCAGGAACTTTCCAATCGGGTATTTATCGACCGCGCGAGCATACGACCACTCGGCTGGTTTGGTCGACCCCCAAAGGTGGGGGCTGGCATCGGGCGACAGGTCTTTCAGACGGGAGACACGTTGCCACCCTTTTTGTGAGCAAACGTCACAAGTGTCGGACGTCAGCCGCCCGGCAGTTCTTCCCGCGCCTCCACCGTCAGCAGGCGCACGACCGCGCCGGAAGCCGCCACCACCGCGCGGATGCGCAATGCACGCCCAGGCGCCAGTTCCACGCGACAGTGGTAGTCCAGCCCGTCGGTCTGGC
>JAZKHH010000054.1:0-5282 GCA_040385465.1 Pseudomonadota bacterium
GAAGTGGCCGGCTATGCGCAGACCGCGGCGCGCAAGATGGCCGCCAAGCCCATCAGCTCGCTGATCGAGACCAAGCGCCTGATGAAGAAGGGTCAGACCCAGCAGGTGATGGCAACCATGGCCGAAGAGAGCGCGAGCTTTGGGCGCATGCTGGGTGAGCCGGCGGCGAAGGAAGCTTTTGGCGCCTTCATGGAGCGGCGCAAGCCGGATTTCTCGAAGGTGTGAACCTACAGGCCCATGTCTGCCGCCCGGGATTGAAAAAGCGCCGAGCCAGCCCGTCGCCGGTGTTGGATGATCACGCGTTGACCGGACGGGATGTTGTCCTACAAACGACCCGCCGGCGACACGCCAGAATCGTTTGAGCAACAGCTTGAGGACTTGCATGAGTGAGCATTCGACCGCCGCAGCACGGCACGACCCACCGCTGCACAAGACCGGCGTACCCGGTCTCGATGACGTTCTGGGCGGTGGCCTCACCCGAGGGCGCCTGTACCTGATCGAAGGCAACCCCGGCTCCGGCAAAACCACCCTTGCCATGCAATTTCTGTTGGAGGGCGTGCGCCTGGGAGAGCGCGTGCTCTACATCACCCTCTCCGAAACCGCTGAAGAACTGCAGGGCGTGGCGCAATCGCATGGGTGGGACCTCAACGGCATCGATCTGCGCGAGATGCTGCCTGGCACGGACGCCCTTTCGCCGGACGAGCAGTACACCATCTTTCACCCTTCCGAGGTCGAGCTGGGGGAAACCACGGTGCGAATTCTTGAAGATGTGAACCGCATCAACCCGACGCGGGTGGTGTTCGATTCGCTCTCGGAGTTGCGCCTGCTGGCTGGCAGCTCGCTGCGCTACCGGCGCCAGATCCTGGCGCTCAAGCAATTCTTTGCCGGACGCAACTGCACCGTGCTGCTGCTGGATGACATGACCGCTGTCGAGCACGACCTGCAGGTGCAAAGCATTTCCCACGCGGTGGTCCGACTCGAGCAGATCCACCCGGATTTCGGAAGCTCCCGGCGGCGGCTGATCGTGCTCAAGTACCGGGGGCAGTCGTTCCGGGCTGGTTACCACGACTACAAGATTGCGCGAGGCGGCCTGGTGGTGTTCCCGCGGCTGGTGGCGGCCGAACACGTGGAGCCCGTGAGTCATCGCAAACTGCCCAGTGGCCTCAAAGAGCTCGACGATCTGCTGGGCGGCGGCATAGAACGCGGAACGAGCACCTTGCTGGTGGGCGCGCCCGGAACCGGCAAGTCCAGCATCGCGGTGCAGTTCGCGGTGGCTGCAGCCAAGCGTGGCGAGTGTGCCGCGCTGTTCATCTTCGACGAGAGCATCGCCACCTTGTGTTCCCGTTCGGCGGGAATGGGGCTGCCGATCGATGAGTACATCGAAAGCGGGCACATTCGCCTGCGCCAGGTCGATCCGGCCGAGCTTTCGCCCGGGGAATTCGTCTACGAAATCCGCCAGGCCGTCACCGAACACCATGCCAAGGTTGTCATTCTCGACAGCCTGAACGGGTATCTCAATGCCATGCCGGACGAGCGCTTCCTGGTGATACAGCTGCACGAGCTGCTGACCTTCCTTGGGCAGTCCGGCGTGGCGTCGATGTTGATCGGTGCCCAGCACGGGCTGATCGGCGCGCACATGAGTTCACCTGTCGATGCCAGCTATTTGGCAGACTCCGTTGTGCTCATGCGTTACTACGAAGCAGAAGGTGAAGTTCGCCAGGCGATCTCGGTGGTGAAGAAGCGCAGCGGCGAGCACGAACGCAGCATCCGCAGCTTCCGCATCAGATCGGAAGGCATTTCGCTGGGGCCGCCGCTGCGGCAGTTTCGCGGCATCCTCACCGGTGTACCCGTTCCTCTTGAAGGGGGCGGAAACATCCCGGACACCGAGCCCTCATGACGGAATCGCCAGCGCAGTCCAATGAGCTGCGCGTTCTGCTCCGGATGGTGACCTCGAAAGATGCCACGATGGTCATCCGCTTGCTTGCGCGCTCCGGCATATTGGCCGAGTCGTGTGCCGATGCAGCCGCATTGGCAGGTGAGATGTCCGCAGGCGCCGGCGCCGTGGTGATTGCCGAAGAAATACTCGCAGACGCGGGTTTCGGTCGCGTCATGCTGGCCTTGCGAGCGCAGCCACCCTGGTCCGACCTGCCGGTGATCGTGGTTGCGCGCACGGGAGTGGATTCGATCGCCATCACCGAAGCCGTGGAACAACTGGCCAACCTCACCGTGCTCGAGCGACCCATGCGCGCTTCTTCACTGGTGAGTTCGGTGCGCACGGCGCTGGCTGCCAGAAAACGGCAGTACCAGTTGCGCGCCACGCTGGAGGGGCTGCACGAGGCTGATCAGCGCAAGACGGAGTTCCTGGCCACCCTCGCGCACGAGCTGCGCAACCCGCTGGCACCCTTGCGCACCGGCCTGACCATCCTCTCGCGAATGCAGCCCAGCCCGCAAAAGGCCCAGTCCATCTACGCCATGATGGACCGGCAACTGAGCCACATGGTGCGTCTCATCGACGACCTCATGGAGGTTTCGCGGATCACACGCGGCAAGATCGAACTGCAGCCATTGCCGGTTGCGCTGGACCGCGTGGTGCTCGATGCCGTGGAAGTGAGCAAGTCGCTGATTGCGGCAGCCGGGCAGGAACTGGTGCTGGACCTGCAATGCACTCCCTGCACCGTCAACGGTGACGCGGTGCGTCTCACCCAGGTGTTCACCAACCTGCTCAACAACGCGTCCAAATACACGCCGCCGGACGGCCGAATCGTGGTGGCGATTCGCGCGCAGGGCGAGACCGTGACGGTACAGGTGACGGACACCGGCATCGGCATCCCGCCGCGCATGCTGGAGGCGGTGTTCGACATGTTCGTGCAGGTCAGCGGAACATCGCGCGCCGCACAGGGCGGTCTGGGCATCGGCCTCACGCTGGTGCGCAGCCTGGTGGAACTGCACGGAGGCCGCGTCACGGCTGCCAGCGAGGGTGCCGGGGCGGGCACCATCATGACGGTGGAGCTCCCGCTGGCGCATGCCCAGGCCAGCTCGCAGGCCGACGATCCGTCCGCCATCGACCGGCTGGTCGCCAGCGGGCACCACGTCGTCGTGGTGGACGACAACCGCGACGCCGCCGATTCGCTGGCGCAACTGCTCAGCTTGATGGGCGCGAGAACGGCGGTGGCCTACGGTGGCCGTGAGGCCCTCTCCGCCATGGTGGCCCACGTTCCGACCATCGCCTTCATCGACATCGGCATGCCTGTGATGGACGGTTATGAGCTGGCCAGCCGCATCCGCGCGACCCCTGCCATCGCCGGCGCCGTGCTGATCGCGCTCACCGGCTGGGGCCAGGCCACCGACAGGGAACGCATCATGGACGCCGGCTTTGACCACCACCTGCTTAAGCCGGCCGACATCCATGAGTTGACTCGGGTGTTGCAGACGGTCGCCTGACCGGGCGCCAGCACCAGGCGCCAGCCGTGGCCGATGAGCGCGTCCATGCGCTGAAGCTGGCCGCGCTGCTGCTGTGGATCAACGACGTGCACGCGCTCGGCCTGCCCACGGCGCAGGGCCTGCAGCTCACCAACGCGTGGTACTGGGACATGAACGACGAGACGCGCGCCTTTGCCAGGCGCTACCAGCAGCGCATGGGTGGCCAGATGCCGAACATGGCGCACGCGGGTGCCTACTCGTCGACCATGCACTACCTGAAGGCCGTGCAGGCCGCCGGCTCGGACGACCCGGATGCGGTCTCCGTCAAGATGCGGGAGATGCCGATCAACGACATGTTTGCCAAAGGCGGCAAGATCCGCGAAGACGGCCGCATGGTGCACGACATGTACCTCTGGCAGGTGAAGACCCCGGCCGAGTCCAAGGGTCCGTGGGACTACCTGAAGCTGATCAAGACCATTCCGGCCGATCAGGCCTTCATGCCGCTGGCCCAGAGCACCTGCTACCTCGTCAAGCGCTGAAGCGCGCATGACCGCGATCCTCGAAGCGCAGGGGCTCTCGCGCACCTTCAACGGGTTTCACGCCGTCTCCGGCGTGAACCTGTCGGTGCGCGAAGGCAGTATCCACGCCCTGATCGGACCCAACGGGGCCGGCAAAACGATTGCCGAGCAACTCAACCGCGCCGTCGGCCCCGTGCGGCTGCTGTTGCCGTTGGGCGGGTGTCGATGCTCGATGCGCCCGGTCAGGCCTTTCACGATCCGGTGGCCGACGCGGTTTTGTTCCACACGCTGGAGCGCCTGTTGATCACCAGCGACACGCACCGCTTGATGAAGCTGCCGCAACAAATCAACGATCCTTTGTTCGCCGCTGCGGTGGCCGAACAGGTGAGGGCGGTGGTGTAAGGTGTCGCGCCATGAGCACCGCGCCGGGCCGCCCCAAGCAAGCTCGCACCGCAGGCGAAGCCCAAGGAACACCAGTGAGCACTTCCGACCCCACCGAACAGGCCAAGATCCACTTCTTCGAGGGCAACGCGCTCTTTGAGACCGGCAAGCTCGAAGACGCCGCAGCCCAGTACCTGGCGGCATTGGCCCTGGTGCCCGGGCGGCCTTCCGTGTTGGCCAATCTCGGGGTGACGCAGTGCCGCCTGGGCCGGTGGCTGGAAGCGGTGGCCACGCTCAAGCAAGCCACGAAGGCCGACCCGTCGCACCGCGACGCCTGGGTCGCCCTCGGGCTCTCCCACGAAGCGCTGTCGCAATGGAGCGAGGCCGCAGCAGCTCTGCAACAGGGCATTCGGTTCGGGGCGAACACCGGGCAGCTGTGGCTGTCGCTGGCCATGTGCCGCATGCGCCTGCAGCAGCCCGACGAGGCGCTCCAAGCGCTCGACCAGGCCATTGCCATCGAGCCCACCCTGGCCGAAGCCTGGAGCCAGCGAGGCAGCCTGATGCGCGACACCGGGCGCCTGGCAGAAGCCGCGCGCTGCTACGAGCAGGCGCTGGCCAACGGCGGCGACGAAACGCTCAACCGCTTCTACCTGTCGTCGGTGCAAGGCGGCGCGGCGCCGGCCCATCCGCCCGCCTTGTATGTGGAAGCCCTGTTCGATGAATACGCCGACGAGTTCCAGACGCATCTGGTCGAGCGGCTGAACTACCAGGCGCACACGACGCTGCTGGCGCCTCTGCGTGCCAGCGGCACGCGCTTCGAGCGTGTGCTCGACCTGGGCTGCGGCACCGGCCTGTGCGGCCGTCTCATCCAGGCCCAGGCCGCGACGGTGGAGGGGGTGGACCTGTCTGCGGCCATGGTGGCGCAGGCGCGGACCAGCGGCGCCTACCGACGCGTGGTGCACG
>JAZKHH010000055.1:0-2414 GCA_040385465.1 Pseudomonadota bacterium
CGTCCCAGGTCTTGCCCATGCCGTTCTGGTAGCGGCCCAGGATGCGCTGGTTGATGGCGTCGACGCTGGTGTTGACATAGCTCTTGTCGGCCACCGTCTCGGCCATCTTCATCTTGTTCTGCAGGCCGGCGTCGATCCAGCGGCTGGCTTCCAGCACGGCCATCATCACGGCGCGGGTGGTGTTGGGGTACTTCTTGACGAAGTCGGCGGTGGTGCCCAGCACCTTCTCGGGGTGGTCTTTCCAGATGTCCTGGGTGGTGTTGGCCGTGACACCGATGCCGTCCATGATGGCGCGGTGGTTCCAGGGCTCGCCCACGCAGAAGCCGTCCATGTTGCCCACCCGCATGTTGGCCACCATCTGCGGCGGCGGCACGGTGATCACCTTGGCGTCCTTCAGCGGGTTGATGCCGTAGCTGGCCATCCAGTAGTAGAGCCACATCGCGTGGGTGCCCGTGGGGAAAGTCTGGGCAAAAGTGAATTCGCGTTTGTCCGCGGCCATGGCCTTGGCCAGGCTGGGGCCGTCGACCGCGCCTTGGTCGGCCAGCTTCTTCGACAGGGTGATGGCCTGGCCGTTGTTGTTCAGGGTCATCAACACGGCCATGTCTTTTTTCGGCCCGCCAATGCCCAAGTGCACGCCGTACACCAGGCCGTACAGCACATGCGCCATGTCGAGCTCGCCGTTGACGAGCTTGTCGCGCACACCGGCCCAGGAGGCCTCCTTGGTGGCGATGATCTTGATGCCGTATTTCTCGTCAAGTTTCAGCACCGATGCCATGACCACCGAGGCGCAGTCGGTCAGCGGAATGAAGCCGATGCGCACTTCCTTCTTCTCAGGCGCATCCGAGCCCTGGGCCCACACGCCCGGGTGCACGCCGGTGGCCACCGCCATGGCGGCCGACGTCTGGATGAAGCGCCGGCGCTGCGGGTCGGCCTGTCCTGCGCTCTGGGGGGTGTCTGCTGCCATGCTTGCTCCTGTGATGCAAAACGGAAAAACAAAAAAGGCGTCGCGGCAAGGTCTGCCCTGAGTCACCTCAGCACACCTGCCGGACGCCATTGCCCGTGTTGTTGTTGCGAGAACCTGCACCTCGTTGTGCCGGCTCGTCAGAGTTAAAGCAGAACCTGTGCCAGGTTAGCCCGGAGGGGTCGGGCGACACCCTTCACCATGGCCTTCAACCGTGCTCATTGCGCATGCACTGCAAACGCCCATTCAGCCCGATTTTGGTGCGGTGCAACAAGCGACTCAGGTGCGTGGGCGCAGCAACTGGTGGGCGTCAATGATCTGTTCGGCTAAGGCAATCAGTTTTTGCCCCCGGTCCATGGCCAGCTTGCGCATGTACTGGTGGGCTTCAGCTTCGCTCAGTTGCGCCTGCGCCATCAAGATGCCTTTGGCCTGCTCCAAGGTCTTGCGGTCGCTGAGTTGAGATTGCGCCTGCGCCAATTGCTGACGCAGCGCGCGGTCCTGCTCAAAGCGCACCATTGCCACCTGCAGCACGGGCGCCAGCCGATCGGGCTGCAGGCCCGCCACCACGTAGGCGCTGACGCCTGCTTGCAGGGCCTGCCTCAAAGGGTCGGTGCCGCCGTCGTCGGTGAACATCACCACTGGCCGAGGGTTGCGCGACGACAGCGTTGCCAGGTTCTCCAGCGTGTCCCGCGTGGGCGATTCACTGTCGACGATGACGATGTCCGGTGTGAGCCGCAAGACGCAGTCGTGCACCAGGGTGGCGGAGTCGATCACGCCGACCACCAAGTGACCCTGGCGGGTCAGCTCGTCGCGGATCAGCTGCACATGGCGTGCGCCGTCGTCAATCAGAAGGACCCGAAGAGGGGGCATGGTCAGAAGACCTGGGATCGATGAACACCCCCAGCTCTGCGCAAGATCCATGCCGCTGCGTGCAGCAGCGCCGGTGCGGTCAGCGCGCCCTGGGGCTGACTGGCCGGGTGGGTGCGGGTGGTGGTGCCGGGGTCGGCGCAGGCACCGGCACGGTCATGCTCTCGGCCCGGGCATCCAGCACGGCGCGGTCGGATGAAGGCGCCTCCACGGCTTCTCCAGGGCAACGGCCAGGGCCGTCGTCGCCTGCGTTCCAACTTTCGGCGTCGCTGGTGTCGCCCAGCGGCTTGGCCAGGCCCACTTGCGCGTTCAACTGGTTCAAGGCGGCATGGGTGCGGGCATAGGCGATGCCAAGTTCGTGCTGCGCGCTCACATGCGCCCGGCGAGCGGTGTAGAGCTCGTTTTCCGCGTTGAGCAGGTCCAGCAGGCTGCGCTGGCCGATGTCGAACTGCTGGCGGTAGGCGTCGCGCGCTTTTTCGATGGAGAGCTCGTTGCGTGCCAGGTACCCCAACTGCTCCGTCAGCTTGCGGGTGTCGTTGAAGGCGATGGAGGCCGTTTGGCGAACGTCGCGGCAGGCCTTGTCGCG
>JAZKHH010000056.1:0-35056 GCA_040385465.1 Pseudomonadota bacterium
TCCTGACCGGCATGCGCATCAGCATGGGCATCGCCTGGCTGGTGATCGTGGCCGCAGAGATGCTGGTGGGGGGCACGGGCATCGGCTACTTCGTGTGGAACGAGTGGAACAACCTGTCGCTGAGCAACGTGGTCTTCGCCATCCTGGTCATCGGCGTCGTGGGCATGGCACTGGACCTGCTGTTCGCCCGCCTGCAACGGGGAGTCACCTATGTGGACTGAACCCGCCGCTGGACCCACAAAGCCCTCTGCAGCGGCCGGCGTGTTTCTGGTGGTCGAGGGCCTGTCCAAGGCCTACCCCGGTGCCGACGGCGGCGCCGCCGAGCCGGTGTTCGACAACCTCAATTTCGTGATTGAGCGCGGCGAGTTCGTCTGCATCGTCGGCCATTCGGGATGCGGCAAGACCACCATCCTGAACGTGCTGGCCGGGCTGGAGAAAGCCAGCGGCGGCCATGTCTTCATGGACGGGCGGGAGGTCGTCGGCCCTGGTCTGGAGCGCGGCGTGGTCTTCCAAGGCCACGCGCTGATGCCCTGGTTGTCGGTGCGCAAGAACATCGCCTTTGCCGTGCGCAGCAAGTGGCCTGCCTGGTCGAGCGACCAGGTCGGTGCGCACGTCGAGAAGTACGTGGCCATGGTGGGCCTCACGGCCGCCATCGACAAAAAGCCTGCCGCCCTGTCTGGCGGCATGAAGCAGCGGGTCGGCATCGCGCGGGCCTTCGCCATCGAGCCCAAGATGCTGCTGCTGGACGAACCCTTTGGGGCGCTCGACGCCCTGACGCGCGGCACCATTCAAGACGAGCTCGTGCGCATCTGTGCCCAGACGCGCCAGACGGTCTTCATGATCACCCACGATGTCGACGAAGCGATTCTGCTGGCCGACAAGGTGCTCCTGATGAGCAACGGTCCGCAAGCCCGCGTGGCCGAGATCGTGCACAACACCCTGCCGCGCCAGGCCGACGGCGCACGCCAGCGGGCCACACTGCACCACGACCCCCAGTACTACCGCATCCGCAACCATCTGGTGGACTTCTTGGTGGCCCGCTCAAAGGCCTTGTCGCACGGCCGCGCCCCGGTCACACCACCCGTGGTGACACCGGGCCTGGACGACACCGGGCCGTTGCCGGAGCGCGGCCCAGGCGCGGTGCTGCCCTTCAAAGAACGCCACGCCTGACAGCGCCAGCCGCAAGAAGCGCGTCGGAACCCGTCACGCCCTTATTCCCATTTCATTCCACTGCAAGGAGACCCCCTCATGAGCCGACTGGACGTTACCGAGAAAATCATTGCCACCAAGGTCGCCAAAGGCATCCGGTGGGCCGACGTGGCCACCCGGGTGGGCTTGAGCAAGGAGTGGGTCACGGCGGCCTGCCTGGGCCAAATGACCCTCACCCCTGAGCAGGCCGGCGTGGTCGGCGAGCTGTTCGGGCTGTCGGAGGCGGAACAGCGGTGGCTTCAAGTGGTGCCTTACAAGGGTTCGCTGCCCAGCGCCGTGCCCACCGACCCGCTGATCTACCGCTTCTACGAGCTCGTCAGCGTGTACGGCACCACCTTCAAGGCCCTGATCCACGAAGAATTCGGCGACGGCATCATGAGCGCGATCGATTTCAAGATGGACCTGAAGCGCGAGGCCCACGCCCAGGGCGACCGGGTGAACATCGCCATGTCGGGCAAGTTCCTGCCCTACAAGAGCTATTGAGGCGGGCTGCGCCCATGGACGCCACCCGCCCGCCCCTGCCCCCCTTCGACCTCGACAGCGCCAAGGAAAAGGTGCGCCGGGCGGAAGACGCCTGGAACACACGCGACCCCGAGCGCGTGCTGCCGGTCTACACGCCCGACACCCGCTGGCGCAACCGCGCGGAGTTTGCGGTCGGGCACGGGGCGGTGCGCGAGTTCCTGCAGCGCAAGTGGCAGCGTGAGCTCGATTACCGCCTGATCAAAGAACTGTGGGCGTTTGACGGCGCGCGCATCGCCGTGCGCTTCGTCTACGAGTGCCACGACACACAAGGCCAGTGGTTTCGCAGCCACGGCAACGAGAACTGGGCTTTCAATGCGCAGGGCCTGATGACGCACCGCCACGCCAGCATCAACGACCAGCCCATCCGCGAGGAGGAGCGCCTGTTCCACTGGCCGTTGGGCCGCCGGCCCGACGAGCACCCCGGCTTGACCACCCTGGGGCTTTAAGGCCTGTTCAATCCTTGTTCACCCCGGACCTGTCGCCGGGAACGCGCCATGGGGCGGTGCGCTGCTGTCCACTCAGCGCACCGCTTGCGGCTCGACAAGTGCCGCCAAGGGAGTGAGACCGGAAAAAAAGCCCTGGTCCACTGACCAGGGCTGCAAAATCCTTCACGCTGTCATCACGGAAGGGATGCCTGCTCAGGGAGGAAAAGCAGGGGACGACAGCCCAGCGGCTATCATCCGGCAACGACTTTAGCAGACGCTTTTGCGCTCCCTTTGATCTGCGCCGGGACGCCGTTTGTCCCGCTGCGACACCCCCGGTTTCCATGGCCCACAGCATCCCCCACCCTGCTCCGTTTCCGCACAGCCGGCCCCGTCGGCTGCGCACCCAGGCCTTTTCGCGGGCGCTGGTTCAGGAACACGGGTTGAGCCCTCGTGACCTGATCCTGCCGGTGTTCGTGCTGGAAGGCCAGGGCCAGGCCCAGGCGGTGGCGTCGATGCCCGGCGTGTCGCGCCTGAGCCTGGACCGGCTCTTTCCGTTGGCCGAGGCCTGCGTGACGCAGGGCATCCCGGTCATGGCGCTGTTTCCGGTCATCGACCCGCAACTCAAAACGCCCGACGGCCAGGAAGCCCTCAACCCAGACGGCCTGGTGCCGCGCGTGGTGCAGGCGCTCAAACAGCGCTTTCCGGAACTGGGTGTGATGACGGACGTCGCGCTCGACCCCTACACCAGCCACGGCCAGGACGGCCTGCTGGACGACAGCGGCTACATCGTCAACGACGCCACGGTGGCCCAGCTCAGCCGCCAGGCGCTGTTGCAGGCCCAGGCCGGCGTGGACATCGTGGCCCCCAGCGACATGATGGACGGCCGCATCGGCGCCATCCGCCAGGCGCTGGAGCGCGAGGGCCTCATTCACACCTTGATCATGGCCTACAGCGCCAAGTACGCCAGTGCCTTCTACGGCCCGTTCCGCGATGCGGTGGGCTCGGCCGGCCAGCTGGGCAAAGGCCACAAGAAAACCTATCAGATGGACCCGGCCAACAGCGACGAGGCCTTGAGAGAAGTGGCGCTGGACCTGCAGGAAGGCGCTGACATGGTGATGGTCAAACCCGGCATGCCCTACCTCGACATCGTGCGGCGGGTGAAAGACACCTTCCACGTGCCCACCTTCGCCTACCAGGTCAGCGGCGAGTACGCGATGCTCAAAGCGGCAGCGGCCAACGGCTGGCTCGACCACGACGCAGTGCTGCTGGAAACCTTGCTGGCTTTCAAGCGGGCCGGCGCGGATGGCGTGCTCACCTACGCGGCCCTGGACGTGGCCGCCTTGCTCCACCGGCCCTGAGCGGCCCACCCGGCATGCGCATCTTTCACATCACCGGCGATCGCTTTGTCGAACTGGACACCCTGCCGGCCGAGCGCCCGGCAGCCGGCTACCTGTGGATCGGCGCCGCCCGGCGGGAATTCGAGGTGCAGATCCAGACGCTGCAAAGCGCGTTTCAAACGTGGACCGGCGGGCAGCTGGTCGACCTGCACGTCACCGACCTGCTGAACAACCAGTTGCCGTCGCACTTCGATTACACCTCCTGGTACGACGTGCTGGTGTTCCGCCGCCTGGCCGCCGGCAGCGGCACGGCGCCGCTGTTCCTGGACGACAGCAAAGGCACGGCCAGCTCGGCGCGCGAAGCGTTGAACGCCATCGACACCAGCCCAGTGGGCTTTGCCCTGTTCGACAACGTGTTGCTGACGGTGCACCCCACCGACTGCCTGGTGCGCGAATTCTTTGCCACCCGGCTGCAGCAGCAAAGCCAGAGCCTGGAGGTCCGCGGCGGTGCGCGCATGCCCACCAGCCCGGCCGACTTGATGCTGCGCATGGTCAATCACATGGTCGACAGCTACCTGGAACTGCGCCGCCTGCTCACGCGCCAGCTCACCTACCTGCAGCAGCAACTGCTCAACCCCAACGGCCACTTCGCCAACTGGACGGTGCTGCTGGACTCTCGCAACGCCCTGCACCTGCTGGAAGACATCTGCGAAGACCAGCGCAGCGCCATGGCCGAATGGATGGACGCGCTCGACGAATGGCCCGACACGGCCGACCCGGGCATGCGCCGCGAACGCGAGCTGCTGCGGGTTCGCTCGCGTGACGTGCTCGAACACATCGAGCGGGTGCTGGGCCACGTGCGGCGCCTGGAAAGCTCGGCCGAGAGCGCGGTGCAGATGCATTTCTCACAGCAGAGCAACCGCACCAACCACATCATGCGCACGCTGACGGTGCTGACCGCCATCTTCCTGCCCCTCAACCTGGTGACGGGCTTCTTCGGCATGAACTTCGAGGGCCTGCCCTTGATTCACAGCCTGCGCGGGTTTTGGGTCGTGGTGGGCCTGATGCTGTTGATCGGCACGGGGTTGAGCGTGTTCTTCTGGCGCAAACGCTACCTGGGCTCGCGCTGAACCGAGCGCAGCTCATTGTTTGCAGAAGAAGACGCTAACCGGCGTGGCCATAAGGATCGGCAAAGCCCAAACTCTGCAGCAGCTCGCTTTCCAGCGCTTCCATGACAGCGGCCTCGGCCTCGGTCTGGTGGTCATGCCCCTGGGCATGCAGGGCGCCGTGGACCAACAGGTGAGCGTAGTGCGCCTCCAGGGTGATGCCCTGGGCCAAGGCCTCGCGCTCGACCACCTCGGCGCACAGCACCAGGTCCGCCACCACGACGGGGGTTGTCTCGTAGTCGAAGGTGAGCACGTTGGTGGCGTGGTCCTGACCGCGGTAGTCGCGGTTCAACGCCAGCGCCTCGGCTTCGCCGACGATGCGCACAGTGATCTCGGCCGGGCCGCTCAAGGCGGCGCGCAGCCAGCGCATCACTTGCGGGCGCGGCAGGTGGTCGCGGTGGGGGCGCACCGCCGGCGTGCGGGCGAACTGCAGCGACAGACGCAGCAACCGCCCGGCGGCGGCGGGTGACGAGGCCGCGGTGCCCATCATCAGCGCAGAGGCCGGCTCGGACGGGTGGCGTCGTAGGCTTCGACGATGCGCGCCACCAGGGGATGGCGCACCACGTCGGTGGCGTCGAAGCGGGTGGTGGCGATGCCCTTGACACGCTTGAGCACGCGCTCGGCATCGATCAGGCCGCTCTCGGTGCCGCGCGGCAGGTCGATCTGGCTCACGTCACCGGTCACCACGCATTTGCTGCCGAAGCCCAGGCGGGTGAGGAACATCTTCATCTGCTCCGGCGTCGTGTTCTGCGCTTCGTCCAGGATCACGAACGCGTGGTTCAAGGTGCGACCGCGCATGAACGCCAGCGGCGCAATCTCCAGCTGCGCTTTCTCAAACGCGCGGGCCACCTTGTCGGCCCCCATCAAGTCGTGCAAGGCGTCGTAGAGCGGGCGCAGGTAGGGGTCGACCTTTTGCGCCAAGTCGCCGGGCAGGAACCCCAGGTGCTCGCCGGCCTCCACGGCGGGACGGGTGAGCACGATGCGCTGCACCGCGCTGCGCTCCAGCGCGTCGACGGCGCAAGCCACCGCCAAGAAGGTCTTGCCAGTGCCAGCCGGGCCGATGCCGAACGTGATGTCGTGGTCGAGGATGTTGCGCAGGTAACGGTGCTGGTTCGGCGTGCGGCCCACCAGGTCGTTGCGCCGGGTGCGCAACACCAGGGATTCTTCAGACGCGGGCGGCGCCCCGATGCCGCGGTGCGAGGGCTGCACATGGGCCTGCGCCTCCACCAGACTGAGCTGAAACGACTCCTCCGGGATCGGCTTGCGGGCCTGGGCATACAAGGTCTGCAGCAGGCCCACAGCCGCTTGGGCCTGGGCCTTGGGCCCCTCCACGCGGAACGACTCGCCGCGTCGGGTGATGCGCACCGAGAACGCAGCCTCGATGTCGCGCAGATGAGCGTCCATGCCGCCGCACAGGTGGGCAAGGCGCAGGTTGTCGATGGGGATGAAGGCGTGGCGCAGAATCACGGCAAGTGGGGGGCGCCAGTGGCCCCAGGCGATCGAACAGGCCGGTATTGTCGCCTCGGAGGGTCTGACGGGCTCGAACAGGGTCGAGCAGCCCCTTCACGAGACCGGTCCAAACGGCTGCGGCGCAGAATCGCGCGCCCCACACCCGCTCAAAACGCCCGCCGACGCCCAGACCGTGGGACATCTCCGGGAATCTGTCGCGTCGCGGGTCCACACTGAGCCGCAGCGGGCATGCCCTCCTGCACAATCGCCGCCCATGGACGTTGGTTTGATTTCCGGGGGACCTCACCGCTGGCACCTGGCCGCCTGGACGCTGTGGGTGCGCCTGTTGGGTCTGCTGGGTGCGGGGTGCGTTGTGGCCTCGGTGATGGGGTGGCCGGGGCCGGCCAGCGCACAGACCCTGGTGCGTCTCACCGAGGCCCGCACGGTCGAGAGCAACGACGCCCATTTTCCTGCGCACCTGCCCTCTTCCCTGATCAAGCTGCCCGACGACTGGGCGGTGAGCCGGCCCGGCTACAGCGGCCCGATTTGGTACCGCCTGCATTTCGACCGGCCCACCACGACCGTGCCCGACGAGCTGCTGGTGATCTACATCGACCGGGTCTGCAGCAACCTGGAGGTGCAGCTCAACGGCCAGCTGATCTACACCGGCGGCCGCATGCAAGAGCCGGTGACTCGCAACTGCCATGCCTCGCAGTTCCTGGCCCTGCCCTCCGGGCTGCTGCTGCCGCAGGACAACCTTTTGGACATCAAGGTGCACGGCATCAAGCTGCAAAGCGTGGCCAGCCGGCAACGGGCGGCCGGCCTGTCGGCCGTGGACCTGGGCACGCCGAGCGCATTGGCCCCCACCTACCAGGTGCGGCGTTTCTGGGGCATGACCTGGGCCCGCGCCGGCAGCATGATCGTGGCGGTGCTGGGGGGCCTGTTGATCGCTTTGTGCGTGCTGGGCCGGCGCGAGGCGTCGCTGTTTTACTTCGGGCTGCTCAGCACCTCTTGGGCGCTGGTGGCGGCCGGCCTGGCCTGGCACAACCCGCCGCTGGAGTCGGGCCGCTACGAGCTGCTGCTGGCCGCCGCCTTCCCGGTGGTCGGCGCCTTCGCGGTGCAGTTCTTGTTGAGCTACGCCGGGGTGCGCTCGCGGTTGTTCGAAGCCATTTTGCTGATGCAGTGCCTGGTGGTGCCGGTGACCCTCACCCTGGTGGGCCCCGACCACCTGTTTTTCGTGGCGCGGGCCTGGTACACCATCATGGCCGCCGAGGTGGTGGTGGCCATGGGCATCTATCTGTGGCTGGCCTACCTGGCCCGGCGCACCGACTTTCCGTCGATGGCCGTGCTGCTGCCGATTGCCATGGCCTTGTTGGCCTTGGAGCTCAAGACGCAGTACAGCTCGGCGCTCATCGACCAGGCACCGTCGCCGGTCGACGTGGCGCCCAGCGCGCTGTTGATCTTGATGTTTCTGATGCTGCTGCTGGCGCTGACGCGGGCCCTGCGGGCCGCCGAAACCGCGCGCAACCAGGTGGAGCAGCAAGCCCACGCCAATGCCGCCGAGATGGAGCGCGAGTACGCCCACATGGCCGAGGCTCGGGTGGAACAGGTCACGGAAGCCGAACGCAAACGCATCGCCAGCGACCTGCACGACGACCTGGGTGCCAAATTGCTCACCATCGTGCACACCAGCGAGAGCGAACGCATTTCCAGCCTGGCGCGCGAGGCGTTGGAGGAAATGCGCCTGTCGGTGCGCGGGCTGACCGGGCGGCCGATGCGACTGCTGGACGCCCTGGGCGACTGGCGTGCCGAAATCGTCATGCGCCTGGGCCAAGCCGGCATCGAGGCCGACTGGCGCCACCCCACCGACGAGACCGAGCAGGCCCTCACCGCCCGGATGTACGTGCAGACCACGCGCGTGCTGCGCGAGTCGGTGAGCAACGTCATCAAGCACAGCGGGGCGTCTTTGTGCACCGTGAGCTGCACCTTCGACGAGCACGAGTTCAGCATCAGCGTGCAAGACAACGGCGGCGGCATTCCCGTCGAGTCCGACGCCAAGCTGGACCGGGGGCACGGCATGGCCAGCATGAAGCACCGGGCCAAGCAGCTCAACGGCCAGTGCCTGGTGGAGTCGGCGCCGGGCTTCGGGACTGTGATCAGGCTCACGATTCCCTTCGAAAACCTGCCCGCGCCCATGTAAGTCCGGGGTTGGGAGGTGCCCACTCCCGGTTAGGATCGCTGGTGCTGCGGTGGGGCAGGCATCGAGGTGTGTGCACCGAACGGCTCTGTCCACGCGATCGCCTGTGCTTTGTTTTTCAACTGAGATTGCCGGAGTCGTTCATGACCAACATCTTGCTGCTCGAAGACCTGCCGGAAATCCGCAGTTGGCTCAAAACGCTGATCCAGCAGGTGTTTCCCAACGCCAACGTGTCCGAAGCGGCGCGAGTGCAGGATGCCCTGCAGCTGGTTCGCAACGAAAAATTCAACCTGGCCCTGATCGACCTCGGCCTGCCTGACGGCAGCGGGGTGGACGTGGTGATCGCGCTGCGCGAGTTGCAGCCGGAGGTGCAGTCGGTGGTCGTCACGATCCACGACGGCGACGAGCACCTGTTCCCCGCCTTGCAGGCCGGCGCGTTCGGCTACCTGCTCAAAGAGCAGGCCCGCGAACTCATCGCCGAGCAGCTCAAGCGCATGAGCCAGGGCGAGCCGCCTTTGTCGCCGTCGATTGCCCGTCGCGTGATCTCGTTTTTTGCCGCCCAGAGCAAGCCGCAGGCGCAGGCTCAGGCGCTCACCCACGTGGCCCTGTCGGACCGCGAGAACGAGGTGCTGCTGCGGGTGGCCAAGGGCTTCACCCTGCCAGAGATCGGCGTGCAGCTCAACCTGTCGCGCCACACCATTGCCGACTACGTCAAGCAGATCTACCGCAAGCTCAACGTCAACTCGCGCGCGGAAGCGGCCTTGGAAGCGCAGCGTCTGGGCTTGTTCCGCCGTTGAGCGTCAATCGGCACGCGCCCGTGGCGCGTTCGGCGCCGATAATGCGCCGATGATCGGACGACTGACGGGCCTCATCGCGGACAAATCGCCCCCGCAACTGCTGATCGACGTGAACGGCCTGGGGTACGAGGTCGACGTGCCGATGAGCAGCTTTTACAACCTGCCGGGCCTGGGCGAGCGGGTCACCCTGCTCACCCACTACGTGGTGCGTGAAGACGCCCACGTGCTGTTCGGTTTTCTGACCGCCGAAGAGCGCGACACCTTTCGCACCCTGGTGAAAATTTCCGGCGTGGGGCCGCGGACCGCGCTGTCCATCTTGTCGGGCCTGAGCGTGTCGGACCTGGCGCGCGCCGTGAGTCAGCAAGACAGCGGCCGGCTTGTCAAGGTGCCCGGCATCGGCAAAAAAACCGCCGAGCGCCTGCTGCTGGAACTCAAAGGCAAGATCGCCGACGCCTTGACCTTGGCGACCACGGTCCACCCTGTCAATGACGCCCAAAGCGACATCCTGCAAGCCCTCTTGGCGCTGGGCTACAACGACCGGGAGGCGGGTGCCGCATTGAAGGCGCTGCCGGCCGACGTCGGCGTGAGCGACGGCATCAAGCTGGCGTTGCGCGCGCTGACGAAGTAGCCGGTGGCAGGCGGGGCCGCCGCCCGGCTTTGCCCCGTGCGGGCCCGCGGCTCAACCGCTCACTTTGAGTGCGTGTGCGTGTGCGCCGGTGCCAGAACATCCTGCACCACCAGATCGACTTTCACCTCGCCGGCTTTCTCGAACTTCAAGGTGGCGGGAAAGCGGGTGCCCGTCTTGAGCGGCGCCTTCAGGCCCAGGAACATGATGTGCAGCCCGCCGGGCTTGAGCTCCACCGTCTGCCCCGCCGGCACGTCGATCGACTCGACCTGGCGCATGCGGGCCACGCTGCCGTCCATGCTCATGGAATGCAGCTCCACCGATTGAGACACCTCGGCACTGACGCCGATCAAGCGGTCGTCGGTCGGGCCCTGGTTGACGAGCTTCAGGTAGCCGCCGCCCACCGGCTGGCCTTGCACGGTGGCCCGTGCATAAGGGTGGCCGATGGCCAACGGGCCCAGGGTGTATTGATGGGCCGAGGCGCTCCAGCTGAGGGCCAGGCAGGCGGCCCCCCACATCCAATGGCGAGGTTTCATGACAGTGCTCCTGCGTGAACAAAATGGACAAAGAAAAGAAAAGAAAAAGAACCAACGACGACACGGTGGGCAGGGTCGCCCCCTTCCCCTGCCATCGCTCACAAATCGCAGCGCAGCTCCAGGTGGAACGTGCGTTGCGGGTAGGGATGGAAGGCCCAGTAGGTCCGGTTGTTGAGGTTGTCGATGCCGGCGCTCAAGCGCCATTGGGCGTCGACCCGGTACTGCATTCGCACATCGGTGACGAAGTAGCGGCTGAAGCTTTGGTAGACCTGATCAACGGTGTCGCTGTTGTCGAGCTGGCCGTACTGGCGCCCACTGTAACGCGCCCCCAGGCTGGCGTTCCAGCGCTCGGTGGGCGCATAACTGGCCAGCAGGCCGGCGCGCCATCGTGGCACCCGCGGCTGCCATTTGCCCACACTGTCGGGGTTGCGGGCGTTGGCGGTGATGACCGAATCGGCGAAGGTCAGGCTGCCGGTCAGGTCCACCCCCTTCCAGCCGACGTTGCGGGCCTGGTAGGCGCCCTCCAGACCCGCCGTGCGGACGGCGTCGACGTTCTGGATGTTGGTGACGTTGGGCGAGACCCGGGTGTCGGTTTGGGCGTACAGCGCGTCCCGGCTGCGTTCGAAGAACACCGTGCCGCGCAGGCTGCCTTCGGCCAACTCGCGCTCGGCGCTGAACTCGGTGGTCCAGGACGTCTCAGGGCGCAGGTTGGGGTCGTTGTTGACGATTTGGTTGGTCGTCACCGTGCCTTGGTAAAGCTCCGAGACGGTCGGCATGCGCACGGCCCGGCCGAGCGAGGCCTTCAAGCTCCAGGCCTCGGTGAGCTGGTACGACAACGCGGCCTTGGGCGAGAGGTGCGACTCGCTGCGCGCGCCCAGGGCCACGGTGCCGCTGGCGCCCGAGACGCTGCCGTTGTCGGCGCGCCAGTGTTCCCAGCGTCCCCCCAGCACCGCCTTCCAGTCGGGCGCGAAGCGCCAGGCGTCTTGCACCCACAAGCTGCTCAAGGTGCTGTCGCCGGTGAAGGCCGAGACCCGGGTACCGGGCACGCCGTCGATCCAGGCGGCGGTGTTGGAGACCAGGGTGCGCAGCGCAAAGGCGTCGCGCTGCACGCCGAACTCGACGATGTGCGGGCCCTGCAGGCCCTGCGGCCGCCAAATGCCCTTGAGGGCCAGGGTGTTCCAGCCCGTGCCGTCCTGGTCGGTGATGCGACCGGGGCCGCCTTGCTCGGCGCCTGGCAGAGCCACGGTGGGCGTGCGCACCTGGTCCTGGTGGTAGTCGTACAGGCTGGCGGCAGCCTCCCAATCCCAGAGACCGCGGGTGTGGCTCTTCACGCTCACCCCGTGGGCCACGTGTTCCAGGCGCGCCTGGCTGGGTGCCAGGTCGGCCGGTGTCAGGGTGTAGCTGCGGTTGTCGAGATTGACGGTGCCACTGTAGACCGGCTGCCCCGCCGCATCGCGCAGGAAACTGGCCGAGGCGCGGTCGGCGTCGTTGCGCCACAGGCCCAGGGTGTAGGCGGCACGCACCGTGGGCGAAAAATCGTAGGCCAGCTTGAGCTTGGCGTGGTCCTGCACCGTGTGGGTCTGGCCGGTGCTGCCGAACAGCACCCAAGGCTGCTGGCGCGGGTTGTTCTGCACCACGCCGCCCGTCACCGGTGTGCCCGCAGCGCCGGGCGTGCCTTGCGACACCTGCCGCGTGGCAAACGCCATGGGTTGGGCGTCGCTGTCGAGCCGGTTCAGGTTCACCCACCAGGACAGCGCACCGTCGCGGCTGCCCAAGGAGGCGCTGCCCTGGTGGCCGTTGTAGCGCTCGTGCGTTTGCGCCAGGTCATGGCGCTGGCTGAAAGCCTGGACCTTCACATGGGCTTCGAACCGCTGGGGCATGCGGGTCACGTAGTCGACGATGGCACCGGCCGAGTTGCCCGGGTAGGCGGCGGAGAACGGGCCGTACAGCACGTCCACCCGGTCGATCTCCTCGGGGGTGACCAGCCCCCAGCGCGGCGTGAAGCTGGCCCCGTTGCCCAGCAGGTTCGACAGCAGCAGGCCGTCGGCGTACACCAGCGAGCGGGCGCTGTTGCCGCTGCCCGAAGCCCGGGTGGCCAGCACGGCATGGTCGTGGTCGCCGATGTAGCGCTTGCGCACCGTCAGGCTGGGGAGGTATTTGAGGGCGTCCTGCGCGTCGGTCGCGTTGATGGCCTGTTCGACCTGCTCGCCCCGCACGCCCTCGGTGGTGGTGGGAATCTGGGTCGGCAGGCTGGACGGGCGGCCCCCCGTGACGATGACGCGCTCGAGGGTGCGCGCCTCGCTGGTTTGGGCCCAGGCGGCAGGACACAAGGCCACGCTGAACAGCAGCGCACTGGCCAAACGCTCAGGCGCCAAAGGGGGAACGGCCCGAAACGGGGCCAAGGTGACAAAATTTTTCATGGGAATGGGCACGGCTCGCAAAGCCTGCACGTGCGGGCCAACCTTCACGGCAGCCAGCCACGGTGCAAAGCAATTTCAACGCTGGGCTGCAGAAAGGCTGCAGCCCACTGAACGGAGGTTCAAGCGATGAACGACGGCGGTCCACGCGAAGGCGGCGCAGCCCAGGCGAAAAGCACCCGGTGGGCCTGCATGAACAGGCGCGGGAACCCGATCTCCTGGCGCACCTGCAACGGCAGCGACCAGGTGGCCATGAGGGGCAAGGCGGAGCCCTCACCACCGCTGCTGGCGCACAAGGGGCAGTGCTGAGAATGAGCATTGTCGTCGGCAGGCGCAGCAGGCGCAGCAGGCGCGGGCTGGCTCACCGTGACGCTCTTGGCCGACGCGGCAACACCCCGGGTCGAGGCACTGCACACGGCCAGCCAGAACGAGGGGTTGTCCTGGCCCTGCACCACCCGCGCCACGCTGGGCGCCAGGCTCCACAGCACGGCGGCCAACAGGACCAGCCAGGTGCAGTGACGGAGGAAGGGGCGCAAGTGCCGCATGCGATCGAGTCTACGTCATGGTGGCGGGCTTTGACGGCTTGAACAGCGCTGGCAAACCGGGCAGTTGCGCGTGGAAATGGCACGGCGGCAGCCCTGCCCGAGTGCGGCATGATGCAGGGCATGAGCATCCAGACCGACTCCTTCGAACCCGCCCGCCGTGTGGTGAGCGCGGCCCCGACCTCGCCTCAGGAAGAGGCGATCGAGCGGGCCCTGCGGCCCAAAGGGTTGGCCGAGTACGTGGGCCAGGTCAAGGCGCGCGAGCAGTTGGGCATTTTCATCGGCGCAGCCAAGCAGCGCGGCGAGGCCCTCGACCACGTGCTGCTCTTCGGCCCGCCCGGGCTGGGCAAGACCACGCTGAGCCACATCATCGCCTTCGAGCTCGGCGTCAACCTGCGGCAGACCTCCGGCCCGGTGCTGGAAAAACCCAAGGACCTGGCCGCGATCCTCACCAACCTGGAAAAGAACGATGTGCTGTTCATCGACGAGATCCACCGCCTGAGCCCGGTGGTGGAGGAAATTCTCTACCCAGCCCTCGAGGATTACCAGATCGACATCATGATCGGCGAAGGCCCGGCCGCCCGCTCCATCAAGCTCGATCTGCAGCCGTTCACCTTGGTGGGCGCCACCACCCGTGCCGGCATGCTGACCAATCCCTTGCGCGACCGTTTCGGCATCGTGGCACGCCTGGAGTTCTACACGCCGCAGGAGCTCGAGCGCATCGTGCGGCGCTCGGCCGGTTTGCTCAACGTGCCGATCGACACCGAAGGCGCCTTCGAGATTGCCCGCCGCTCACGCGGCACGCCGCGCATTGCCAATCGGTTGCTGCGCCGGGTGCGCGATTACGCCGAAGTCAAAGGCGACGGGCACATCGACCGCCGCGTGGCCGACCTGGCGTTGGCGATGCTGGACGTCGACCCCCAGGGCTTCGACGTGATGGACCGCAAATTGCTCGAAGCCGTGATCCACCGTTTCGACGGCGGGCCCGTGGGCCTGGACAACGTGGCTGCCGCCATTGGCGAGGAACGCGAGACCATCGAAGACGTGATCGAGCCGTTCTTGATCCAGCAGGGCTACCTGCAACGCACGCCGCGCGGGCGCATCGCCACCTTGGCGGCGTTCCGGCACCTCGGCGTGACGCCGCCCAAGGGTCATGGGGAGCTGTTCAGCAGCTTGGTCTGAGTCTTTTTCATCGGTCTTTCTTTGTTCTAGCGATTGGGTGAGGGGCACCCACCGAAAGCACCACGCCCGCTGCGGCTGGGCCTTTTGCCAATGGAAAAAAGGTGTGCAATCCACTGCGCAGTGGACTTCCCATCGTCAGCAGACCGTGACGCCAAGTCACCAGCGCGCGTGGCGCGTGTCTCCAATGCAGGCGATGGAAAAAAAGTGACGTTTCGGCATTGGAGTTTAAAATCGCAAGGTTCACGAGCCTCGGGACGAAAATCGGACAGCCAGTAAAAAAACTTAGAACGAGTTCCAACAGGAGAGGTCTTCGTGCAAGTCGTTATTCCCATGTCCGGCTTTGGAGAGCGATTTCGTCGCGCAGGGTACGCCGTTCCAAAGCCGCTGATCGAAATTGAGGGCAAGCCCATTGTGGCGCATGTCATCGACATGTTTCCCGGCGAAACAGATTTCATCTTCATTTGCAACCAGGCCCACTTGAACGAGCCGGCCTTTCGCATGGAAGCCATTCTGAGGGAATATTGCCCTTCGGGACGGGTCATTGGCATCCCGGCCCACAAGCTCGGCCCCGTGAATGCCGTGCGCCAGGTAGAACATTTGCTGGACCCTCGTCAACCGGTGGTGGTCAACTACTGCGACTTCACCTGTTATTGGGACTGGAACCATTTCAAGCGTTATGTTCAAGACACTGCTTGTGCAGGCGCCATTCCGGCTTACAAAGGTTTTCATCCTCATTCGCTGGGCAACACCAATTACGCTTATCTGCGTGAAACCGAGGGATGGGTTCAAGACATCCAGGAGAAAAAGCCTTACACCGATGACCGGATGGAGGAATATGCCTCCAGTGGAACTTATTACTTTGCATCAGCGCAGATCATGAGCCAAGCTTTTGGCGCCGCCGTGGAGCAAGATCTGAATGTGGGGGGTGAGTATTACGTGAGTCTGGCCTACAAGCCGATGCTGGACAGCGGGCAAGCGGTGGCCGTCTACCCGCTTCAACACTTCATGCAGTGGGGAACGCCCGAAGACGTTGCCGAATACAACACCTGGTCAACAGCTTTTCAAGGACTGGCGAGGCCGTCGGCACTGGCTCTCACGGCCCATTCCAAAGGAGCCCTGATCATCCCCATGGCAGGTCTGGGTCAACGTTTTGTCAATGAAGGTTATGCGCTGGCCAAGCCATTGATTTCCGTTTCCGGGTTGCCGATGGTGGCCCAAGCCGCCCATGACCTGCCCGCCGCCAGTCAGCATGTCTTTGTGCTCCGGGCAGACATGGCCGGGCACGACCAAGTCAAAAACGAATTGGGAATGCTGTATCCCAACGCGATCATCACCACCATCGAGCAGCTGACCGAAGGTCAGGCTTGCACTGCGCTGATTGGCTTGGACGCATTGGAAGCCAACGTCAGTGTCCTTGCAAAGCCCACCGTGTCGCCGGTCACCATCGGCGCCTGTGACAGCGGCGCGCTTTACGATGTGGACGCCTTCAACGCGCTGCTAAGCGACCCAGCGGTGGATGTCGTGGTGTGGGGCGTTCGCGGTTACCCGAACGCCACGCGTCATCCGCACATGTTTGGCTGGATCGATGCCGAAGACGGCCGGGTGCGTTCGGTTTCGGTCAAGTCACCCCTGGCCAATCCAGCCTCTGACCCCATTGTCTTGGGCACCTTCACTTTCCGCCGGCCAGAGGATTTTCGACGCGCCTTGAACCGCCTGATCGCGCGCGACGGCCGGATCAATGGAGAGTTCTACATTGACGCGCTCATCAACGATGCGATCGCGCTTGGGATGCAATGCCGTCTTTTCAACGTCGCCAGTTACCTCTGTTGGGGCACCCCCACCGATCTGCGCACCTTTGAGTACTGGCAGTCGTGCTTTCACAAGTGGATCGCACACCCCTACCGCCTTGAGAAAGATCAAAGAATCCCTGCGGAAGCTTTGCGAGACCTCGAAACCAAATACGCCGCTGTTGCGCCTCAAAAGCCACCAAGACGCAATGAAATTCATCAATGCTGATTTACTTCGGTTTTTGACGGTCGGCGTTGGCTCAAACCTCCTCAACTTTGCAACCTACCTTCTGCTTTATTCGATTGGCGCTCCGCTGTTTGTGGCGTCGGCTGCAGGCTATGCCGTGGGGCTCCTGCTTTCTTATCACTTCGGCAGGATATGGGTGTTTGGCCGGAAGTTCGAGATGGAAAAGAGCAACCTGGTTCGGTTTTTGGCCGTGTACGCCATGGGCGGCATCGGCATGAGCCTCATCATCGAGTTGATGGTGAAGTACTTTGAGTGGAATCATGCACTCAGCTGGGTCGTGGGCGCCGGTTTCGCGGTCATCAACAACTATGTTGGATTGAAAAAATTGGTTTTTAATAAAGGATTAAAAGAATAATGGCGACACAGTTTGGATTTCTCGCAAAGTTCGAGTTTTTGCAGGATTGGGCTTCTGCACTGCTGGCAGGCGTCAATCCTGCCATCATTCACAATCTGGAAAAATACCACACACTCAAGAAAGTGCATTATCTTTCCGCGATCGAGGATGTGGAGGGAGACTACCTGGAATTTGGCGTGTTCACGGGCAGCTCTTTTTGCCACTCATTGCGCTGCTGCAAAAAATTGGCCAAGCTGAACCCCAAAATGCTTAACACGAAGTTCTATGGCTTTGATTCATTTTCCGGCTTCGGCACCCTGGCGGAGGACGACAAACACCCGTTTTACACGGATGAAAACTTCGCCACCAGCCTGCCTGCAGTCGACAAGAGGTCGCGGCGTGTCGCTGGCAGCCTCAAATTTCAATTGGTGCCCGGCTTTTTCAGCGATTCGCTGAAAAATGGCGCCAGCCAGATGGGCATTCAAAAGTCGCGAATCATTTTCATTGACAGCGACACTTATTCCAGTGCCAATGAAGCCTTGACGTTTTGTGCCCCCACGGTACAAGAAGGCACCTTTATCGTCTTGGATGATTATTTTTCCTACAAAGGCAGCAAGCACAAAGGCGTCAAGCGGGCATTCACTGAATTCATCGATCAAACCAAAATCGAGGTTCGCCACGTGTTCACCTACGGCATGGGTGGCGCGGTGTACGTCGTGTCAGAGACATTGGCGTGAAGCTCTCCCTGATCATCCCCTGCTACAACGAAGCAGCGAACCTGCCGTTGCTGCTCGAGCGTTGCAAGGCGTTGGCCGCTCGGCCCGACATCGAAGTGGTGCTGGTCGACAACGGATCGACGGACAGCACGCCAGCGGTGCTGTTGAATTCACTGCCGCACTGTCCGGGCTGCCGAAGCGTCCGCGTCGAGACCAACCAGGGCTATGGCTTTGGGATCGTGGCTGGGCTCAAGGCAGCGCGCGGCACGATCGTGGCCTGGACCCATGCGGACCTGCAGACCGATCCTCAAGACGTGCTGCAGGGCTTACGCTTGTTTGACAAGCACGGCGACGGTATTTTCGTCAAAGGCCGCCGCCATGGCCGGCCCCTGATGGACGTTGTGTTCACCGTGGGCATGAGCGTGTTCGAAACGCTTTTGCTTGCCCAGCCCCTGTGGGACATCAATGCCCAGCCGACGATGTTTTCCAAGCGGTTTTTTGACACCTGGGTGACGCCCCCTGATGACTTCTCGCTGGATTTGTACGCTTACTATCAGGCCCGAATCAGCGGTTTGAAGGTGCACCGGTTCCCGGTGTTGTTCGGCAAAAGGGCTCATGGCGTTTCACACTGGAACGTCAACTGGGCCGCGAAACGGAAGTTCATTCGCCGAACGGTTGATTTCAGCCTTCAACTGAAGAAGAAGATTGCCAGATGAACGTCATTTCGCACCGCCGCAATACGCTGTTGGATCTTTTGGCGACCGACCCCAGACACGGCGTGGAGGTCGATGTCAGAAGCGATGGGGGTCGGCTGATGATCCATCACGACCCTTTTGCGCCCGGGGAGTCTTTTGACGACTGGATCGCTGAATACCGCCATGGAACGCTGATTCTCAATGTCAAGGAAGAGGGCCTTGAATCAAGGTTGATTGCCTTGATGCAGTCCCGGGGAATCGAAGATTATTTCTTTCTAGACCAATCTTTCCCATTTTTGGTGAAATGGGCCCGCGCACAGGAGCGTCGGTGCGCTGTTCGAGTTTCAGAGTTTGAGTCGATTGACACCGCATTGAGCTTGGCGGGCCAGGTGGATTGGGTGTGGGTAGACTGCTTCACCCACTTTCCCCTGAGCCAGCAAGACGCCAGACGGCTGCAAGACGCCAGCTTCAAACTTTGCCTGGTGTCGCCGGAACTTCAAGGGCGTGATGCCGAACTTGAAATTCCTCAACTGCGTTCGCTGCTGGCACAGCGAAGCATCGTGGCGCAGGCGGTTTGCACAAAGCGCCCCGACCTGTGGGAAGCGGCGGTCGCACTTCGATGAAGAAGCTTTGTCTTCACCCCCTGTTCATGTCAGGGCTGGCCATCCGTTTGATTCTGATTGTCGGCATGGCGCCATTGGCCGTGACACAGTGGTTTGCGCCCTTTTTAGAAGTCAGCACGTCGGCGCCCAGCTTGGACCCCTGGTCGGCCTGGATTGCCAGCGGTGGAACGCCTGTGGCCTTCCCTTACGGGTACGCTATGTGGTTGGCTTTCCTGCCGTTGGCGCTGGCAGCCAAATTCATGGGCTTATCACTGCTGTCCGCGTATCACCTGACGCTGTTGGCAGCAGACTTCCTTCTGCTGCTGACACTCGATCGCCTGCTTCCCCATCGCCAGCGTTTGCTGTTGCTGGCCTACTGGCTGTCGCCAATCGTGATCTTGGCCAGTTATGGGTTGGGGGTGAATGATTTGATTCCCGCGCTGCTGCTGGTTTTGGCGATCGTCTTCGTGCGGCAGGTGAAGCTCAAACTGGCTGGCATTTTTTTGGCCGCGGCCATCTCGGCCAAGCTGAGCATGGTGGTGGCACTGCCTTTTTTCGCGATCTACCTGTTCAACAACCGAGCGCTGAGACAACACGCCAAGGAGTTCTTGGCGGGTTTTGCCTTGAGCACGTTGGTCCTGGGCCTGCCCTTTCTTTTTTCCGGGGAGGGGCTTCAGATGGTGCTGGGCAACCCGGAGATGGGCAAGATCTATCGGCTGGCCATTGGCCTGGCCGGGAACATCTCGATTTACGTGGTTCCCCTGGCCTACCTGGTGATGCTCTACCTGACTTGGCGCGTCAGACGCCTCAACTTCGACCTGTTCCAAGCCACCACGGGAATGGCGTTCCTGTTGATCGTGTTGTTGACCCCCGCGGCCCCTGGCTGGTTCGTGTGGTGTCTGCCGTTCCTGGCGCTCTATCAAGCCATGAGCGGCCGCATTGCGGTCCTCTTGGTGACGCTGTTTTCAGGAGCCTACGTGTTGAGCACGCTGCTCGTCACGCAGCTCCAGTTGGCCAACGGCCATGAATTTGCATTGGGTGCTTTGCTCCAGGTCCCTGGGCAGTTGGAAAGCCACGCGGCCTCCGTGCTGCACACCGCGATGATTGCCATCGGCTTGGTGCTGGCCATCAGGATCTGGCGAGAAGCGATCAGCCGAAACGACTTTTTCCGGCTCAGTCGAAAACCTTTCGTGGTGGGCGTGGCGGGCGACTCGGGCGCTGGCAAAGACACGTTTGCCGATGCCATCAGCGGACTGTTCGGCGGGCATTCGATCGTCAAGCTGTCGGGCGACGACTACCACCTGTGGGACCGGCAAAAGCCGTTGTGGCAGGTGATGACCCACCTCAATCCCATGGCCAACGACCTTGAGGGGTTCTGCAACGACCTCTTGTCGCTGACCGACGGCAAAAGCGTGATGTCCCGACATTACGATCATCAGACGGGCAAGATGAGCAAGCCCTCTCAGATGCACAGCAATGATTTCATCGTGGCCAGCGGCCTGCATGCGCTCTACCTTCCCGTGCTGCGGGCTTGCTACAACCTGAAGGTGTACCTCGACATCGATGAAGGGCTGCGGCGACATTTCAAGCTCAAGCGCGATGTGCATGAACGCGGTCATGCCATTGAGCGTGTTCTCGGCTCCATCGAGAAAAGAGGGCCCGACGCGGAGCGCTTCATCCGTCCGCAAGCCCGGCATGCAGACCTGGTCCTTTCCCTGCAACCCATTCACCCCAGAATGCTTGAGGGCCTGGACGACAAGCACCCCCTTCGGCTCAAGCTCGTCGTGGTCAGCCGAAGCGGGTTCAACGAACTCTCCATCCACCGGGTTCTGGTGGGCGTGTGCGGTTTGCACGTGGACATCGTGGTGGGCAACGATGGCGCGGAAGTCCAATTGACCATCGAGGGCGAAGCGTCGTCCGCTGACATTGCGATGGCGGCCGACATGCTGTGCCCACGCGTTCTCGAGTTCTTGGACATTCAACCCAAGTGGCAGGATGGTATGTTGGGCCTGATGCAGTTGATCACGGTTTCCCATATCAACCAGGCCCTGACAAGGCGGTTCATCTAGTGAAAATCAACCATCGCGAGCGATTCAACCGACTCCCCGACGCCTTCTTGTTCGATACAGACAACACGCTGTACGCCTACGAGCCCGCGCATGCGGCCGCTCAGAAAGCGGTGCGGGACAAGGTGGCCAAAACATTCTCCATCGCACCGGAAGTCTTTGACAAAACTTTTCTGGAAGCCAGGACACAGGTCAAACTCCGTCTTAAACACACCGCCTCCTCACACAGCCGCTTGTTGTACCTGCAGCGCATGCTCGAGATCATGGGTCTGGGATCGCAGGTTCTGTTGGCCCTTGATTTTGAACAGACCTACTGGCGAACGTTCCTGAGCCATGCGGTCTTGTTTGACGACGTGAAGGAGCTGCTGGATGACATCCGGTTGCTGGGCATTCCAACGGCCATCGTCACCGACCTGACAGCACAAATTCAATTCAGGAAAATCGTGTACTTCGGCCTGGACCACTACTTCGACTACATCGTGACCAGCGAGGAAGCGGGTTTCGACAAACCACACGAGGCTCCCTTTCAAATCGCCCTGGACAAGATGCGCCCGAAAGGCGACTGCATTTGGATGATCGGGGACAATCCGCTGAACGACATCCGCGGGGCTCGCGAAAAGATCAACGCCGTGACGCTGCAAAAAATCCATGGTGGCGTGGAGGTGGGCACCCACGAGAACGAAGCAGACGGGGTGTTCAACCAGTTTGGCGAGCTTCGCCAACTGATCGTCAAGCTGGGGACGCAATGATGGGCAACTCGAACGCGGCGCTCGCTGCGCACGTCAAGGCTTTCTGCGCGCGAATCGGTGCCGACTCCTTGCTGGTGCAAGGCGCAGGTGGCAACGTCTCCTGGAAAGACGACGGTGTTCTGTGGGTCAAAGCCTCTGGCATGCGCTTGGCCGATGCGGCGTCGAAAGAGATCTTCGTTCCGGTCAACCTGCCCCATCTGCAAAACGCCATCGCTCAAAGCAATTTCTCGGTGGTGCCCGACGTGGTGGACGAGTCCTCACTGAAGCCGTCCATCGAGACCTTGCTGCATGCCTTGATGCCCCACCCGTTGGTGGTGCATCTTCATCCCGTTCAAGTTTTGTCCCTTCTGGTCAGACGCGATTGTGAAATGGCACTCGCATCGCTGATTGGGTCAGCCTTTTCCTGGCGCCTTGTCGGCTATCACAAACCAGGGCTGCACCTCGCCGAAGGCGTGAGCCAAGCTTTGAAGCAAGCGTCCGGTTCGGGCGTGTTGTTTCTGCAAAATCATGGCGTGGTCGTTGGCGCAGATTCCATTGCCGAAGCGGAAGACATCATTCAGTCCATGGTGACGTTGTGCGACCGCGATCGGGCACACGTGGAAGACAAGAGCACCACCCTGGTGGGCATGCCACCCAAGATTGATGGCTACCAACGTGTGAGCAGCCCGGTCGTCCAACAACTGGCTTTGAACCCTGTTCTCTTTGCGATGCTGGAACCCTGCTGGGCTTTGTACCCGGACCATGTGGTGTTTTTAGGCTCGGCACCCCACACCTGCGCCTCAGCCCAAGACTTCCAGGACAACAGAGACTTGGACGGTGGGCAGTCGCCTGACTTGATCTTCATTTTGGGCGATGGTGTTTATGTGAAGCCCACCTTCAGTGGCAGCAAAGCCGAGCAACTTCAATGCTATGCGGAAGTGCTAATGCGCCAGCGATCTCCGACCGGCTTGAACCCGCTGTCGACAAGCCAGGTCGATGAGCTTTTGAACTGGGATGCTGAAAAATACAGAATCCAAATGTCGAAGTAGATCGCGCCAAGGGTCTTTGGCACTCCAGATTGAACAGACGATCCGGACGGCAAATAGACCGGCCGGTGATTGAGTAGAAAAATGCAGACGATCAGCATAGAGAAACACCAACACAGCCTGTCGCCGCGCAGGGCAACGATGATCACCGGCGTGGCCTACGGCCTCACTGCCTGCTTCCTGGCCGTCATGGTGTTCGAGAATTTTTTGTTCTCGTCTGGCTTCGACATACTGTCCTTTCGCGAGATCAACGATGTCGCTTTTCATGCCACCTTGAAACGTGTGCACGTGGACTTGTCGCAAGGCCATCTTGACAAGATTTTTTTCATCAATGACTACGGTTATGGCTGGGCATTTTGGTTTCCCGTTGCGCTGCTCACCTACCCCTTGTATTTGATCAACAACCACTTCGCCATCGCCTGGCCCCTGGTCGCGGCGCCCAGGCAGTTGTCGTTGGCATTCGGTGTCTTGACGCTCATGGTGTTGAGAAAGATATTTTTGACACAACGTCAGCCGGAATGGGTGGCGGCGGTGGCTGTTCTGATTCTTGTGCTTTTCCCCACCTTTGGGTATGCATCACTGCATTTTGGAACCACAAGCCAGGTCTTTTTCTTCACCATCCTGAGCACTTACCTGGCCCTCCAGGACACCCCCTCGACGACCAAAGGGCGCATGCTCATTGCAACGGCATTGGCCGTGGCAGGCGGCGTCAAGTTGACGGGCCTTCTGGTGGGGCCGCTGGTGTTTTTCCTGGTGATTCTCCGATACGAGTACACGACGCTCAAACGTTTCTTGGTGGACTTTGTCGTGGTTTTCACCGTCTTTGTCTTTCTGTTGATGGTCTTCACCAACCCTGGGCTGTTGACCTACCCGCTCAACAACTCGGTGGCGCACGATTACTTCACCACGCTGTCGCATTTTTACGAAGTGACGAAACGGGGGGACATCTCTTTTGCCCAGCCCTTCAAACGTTTTTACGACATTTTCTTCAATGGCATGCCGACCCTCATCGCGCTGTCGCTCCTTTTCGTTGGCCTTCTGGCACCTGTCTTAGGACAAGGGGCGCAGCGGCGGGAACTGGGACTGATCACGGGTGTGACGGCGCTGATCATGGGCTACTTGTTCCTGACGGTCAGCAATGGCCAAAGTGGCGTACTGTATTTTTCCGCCATTTCGTTTGTGCTGTTGTTGGGGAGCATTTGGTGGTCTCGCCAACGCATCGGCATTCCCGTGTTGGCGTTGATTCCCATGCTTCTCTTTGGAGACATGCTCCACAACGCCTGGCTGCAACACAAGATTGACCGGTACTCCTTCAATCACCTTGCTTATTTTGTGATCGACCACAAATCGCAGGCCCCTCTGGATCTGTCTGAAAAAGTGTCCGCTTGCCTGGATGTCGACACCAAAGTCTGGTCCGGCCACGTGTTCATCGACTACCGCGTCCAAACTAAATTCAATTCACTGAGTGCGCCCAATGCGTCCATCTCGGTCGCCTTCAACAATTTGGCAGGTCACCGAAAATACTACCAACGCCCGATCGACTTTGTGGTCACGCACACCAAGTCACCGGGCTCATTGCCTCAAGGTGCTTTCGACCACATGTTGAAAACCATGGATCCCAAAAGCGCTTCAGAACTGGCTGACGACCGCCAGTCCAGGTTGACCCTCGCGCAGGGTGATGCCTTTGACGGAAGGCGATTCAAGCTCCTGTGCGACTTGGGAGACGCTTTGGTCTATGCAGCCGAGGGCTCCCAGTAGGCCGTCGGGACGACCGGTTTCCCGGCTGAGCCTCGCCTTACAAGAGGGCAGCAGGGCGAGCGGCTGCCCTGACACACGGTGAGAAGCCGCTGCAGGACCCCCGCTCTGCGTCAGGCCAGCGGCCCGACCCGGTCGCCCGCGCGGCCTGGGCCATCGTCGTCGCGGCTGGTCTGCTCCAAGTGGTGGACGTCGGCCCAGCCAACCAGGGTGAAGCCCTCGCCGGTGTAGAGCAAGCGGTTGATGCTGGCATTGCCGAGCTGCCACGAGCGGGGCGCTTGCAGAGCCTGATGCGTGGCCGCGCGGTAAAAGCAGTCCAGCACGCCGCCGTGGGCCACCAAGGCGATGGTCTGCCCGGGGTGGGCGCAGGCCAGCCGGGTGGCGGTGGACAGGCAGCGGGCATAGAAGGTGTTCAGCGACTCACCACCGCCGGGCTCAAATTCGGGATCCCGCAGGCGCCAACGCTCGGCCTGGGCCGGCAGTTGCTGCTCGACCTCCCGGAAGGTCTGGCCTTGGAATTCGCCGAAATCACGCTCGCGCAGGCCGACGTCGGTGACCAAGGGCTGGCCGCCCACGGCCACCACCGCCTCGGCCGTTTCCAAGGCCCGCCGCAGGTCGCTGGTGTACACGACGTCGATGCCCTCGGGCACCAAGGCCTGGGCCAACTGTGCGGCCTGCCAACGGCCCTCGGCGTTCAACGGGACGTCCAGGTGGCCTTGGATGCGCCCTTCAACGTTCCAGGCGGTCTCGCCATGGCGGATGGCCACGACACGGGTGCTGCGCTCGGACATGGGAGAAAACCTCGGGCTGGACAGGGGCACCACAACCGGCGGGCGCTCAAACGCCCCAGACGATGTCTTGCTGCTCGGCCAGGGCGTGGGTCATCATCAGCACCATCGGCCACACCCGCTGCCGCAGGCCGACCGGGTCGCCGCGCTGGGGGCCGTCGTCAGCCTCTTCGTCCTCGCCAGCGCCTTCAGGCGGGTTGTTGCCTTCGGCGCGCTGGCGTTCGTCGGCGGCCACCGCCGCCTTCAAGGCTTCAATGGCCGCCGGCAATTGGGCGACTGAAACAATGCCTTGGGGGGCCGGCGTCTTGCCGATCAGCTGCAGCAGGTGGTCGCCGTGGGGGCCCATCATGATGAGGTCGGGCGTGGCGCGGGATTTGAATTTGTAGATCATGGTGGTAAGCGAGGGTGAACCGGCAGGCTGCCATTGTGGCGCTTTGCGCCCCCGGCCCCGCGATCTCAAAACCCTGGCTTTACACGGCCGGCGGCAACGACAAGGCGCTGCCAGCGGCCTGCGGCAGGTGCTGGGCGTCCAGGCGGGCAGTGAACGTTGCCACGTCGAGCGCTGGCGCGAACAGGAAGCCCTGGTACTGCTCGCACCCAGCGTCTTCCAAAAACTGGCGCTGGGTTTCGGTTTCCACGCCTTCGGCGACGATGCCCATGTCCAAGGCCCGCCCCAGGCTGATGACGGCGTTGACGATGCCAACGTCGCTGCGGTCACCGGGCAGCCCGCGCAGGAAGCTGCGGTCGATCTTCAGCCGGGTGATGGGCAACAGCTTGAGGTAGCCCAGGCTGGAGTAACCGGTGCCGAAGTCGTCGATGGCCAGCTTGACGCCCAACTTGGCCAGGGCCTGCAGGCGCCCCAGGGCCTGCTGCGCTTGCTGGATCAGGATCGACTCGGTCAGCTCCAACTCCAGGCAGTGGGCGGGCAATTGGGCACGGTGCAAGGCGGCGGCCACGCCATCGACGAAGCCCGGCTGGTGGAACTGCACCGCCGACACGTTGATTGACACCACCAGGCCGCGGCCTTCGGCGTGCCACTGCGCGGCCTGCTTGACTGCTTCATGGAGCACCCAGTCGCCGATGGCCACGATGAAGCCGCTCTCCTCGGCCACTGGGATGAAGTCACCCGGGGGCACCGGGCCCAGCTCGGGGTCGTGCCAGCGGATCAGCGCTTCGGCGCCCAGCACACGGCCGCTGCGCAGGTCCACCTGCGGTTGGTAGTGCAGGCGGAAGCGCTGGTCGGCCAGGGCCTGGCGCATGGCGTGGTCCAGGCGCATGGTGCGGCGCAGCCGCAGCTGGGCCTCTTCGTTGCCCTGCTCGGGCTGATGCAGCCGCATGCCGGCCCGCCCGGCTTGCTTGACCGCCTTCATGGCCAGACCGGCCCGGCGCAGCAGGTCTTCCAGGCTGAGCCCGTCGTCAGGGCACACGGCGATGCCGATGCTGCAGGTCACGGTGAAGGTGATGTCGGCCAGGCGGAAGGGCTTGCCCATGGCCTGCAGCACCCGGCGGCCGGTGGCGTCGGCCGATTTGTTGTCGACCTGGTGCACCAGCATGACGAATTCATCACCACCCAGCCGGGCGACGGTGTCGAGCTGCCGCAGGCAGCCCTTCAAGCGCTCGGCCACCTCCACCAGCACCCGGTCGCCGAAGCCGTGGCCCAGGGTGTCGTTGATGTGTTTGAAGTGGTCCAGGTCGACCACCATCAACGCGAAGGGGGTGTTGTCGCGTTGCGCACGGACCAGCGCGGCGGCCGCCCGCTCGTCGAGCACGGTGCGGTTGGGCAGGCCGGTCAGTGAATCGGTGCTCGACAAGGCGTCGATGCGCCGCCGCGACTCGACCCGCTCGGTCACGTCACGAAAGGAGAACACCCGGCCGATGGGCCGGCCACGGCTGCGCTGCGGCAGGGTCTCGCGCTGCAGCACGCGGCCGCTGCGCAGCACGATGGTGTCGGCGGTTTGAAAGCGCGTGGCGTCGTCGATGCGGGCCAGCTCGCGGTCGTAGGCCTCGGGGTCGACCACGCTTTGGCGCATCCAGGCCAGCAGGGCGTCATCGTCGCGCCGGCTCAACAAGGCGTCGGGCACCGCCCACAGCGTGGCGAACTGCTGGTTCAGGTTGCGGATGCGGCCTGAGAGGTCGGTGACGAGGATGCCGTCGGCGGTGGAGTCGAGCGTGGCCGCCAGTTCGGCCAGCCGTTCTTCGAGTTCGTCCTCAATGCGCTGCTGCTCGCTGCGGTCGTGCAGCGCCACCATGAAATAGCACTGGCCCAGCCCCAGGTTCAGGCTGCGCACCCGGCGCAGCACGGGCACGGTGCTGCCGTCGAAGCGCCGCACCAGCGTCTCGGATTCAATGGCAGGCACCCTGGCCATCAGGCCGCCCTGCGGCGCCGACCGGGTCTCGGCCACCTCTAGCCAAAAGGCCATGTCTTCGGGCGACCCGCACAGCTCCTGGGCATGCCGCCCGGTGAGCTCCAAGGCGTCGACCCGGAACAACGCACCGGCCGCCGCGTTCGCCGCCACCACCCGCAGGTCGTTTGCACTCACCAGCCACACCGCGTCCAACAGCCCCTCGATCAGCGAACACACCAGTGGTGGCGCTTCCAGGGACAACGCGGGGTGGCGGCCGCTCATGCCATCTCCGCCTCGGCGTCGAGGCTGCGAACCGGCTCGAAAAAGTAGGCCACGCGTTGGCGCGGCGACAGGTAGACCATGGCGTCGGAGGGCAAGGCCAGCGGCTTGACGCTGCGCCGGATGCTCATCTGGGGGTGCTGCTCCATGTCGAGGATCAGGGCCTCGTGGCGCGGCACCTTGGGCTCATGCACCAGCAGGTTGGGCCGCAGCGGGCGGGCCGCGTTGACCCCGACCACCATGGCAAAGCGGCCGTCGTTGAGCTGCACCATTGAGCCGGCTGGGTACACGCCCATCATCTTGATGAAAGCCGCCAGAATCACCGAATCATATTTGTGCTGAGCCTGCGCATAAATTTGCGCAATGGCTTCGTGCGGTGTCAGGCCCCGCGACAACAGGTGCGGGTTGCACAGGTTGTCGTACCGGTTGACCAGCGCCACCACCCGCGCCGCCATGCTCATGCGGTCGTTCACCAGGTGGATGGGAAAACCGGTGCCGTCGCCCATTTCATGGTGCTGCGCGATCACCAGCGTGGCGATCGACGACAGGCCCATCTTGCGTGCCCGTGCCACGCCGTGGGACACGTGCTCTTCGTAAACCTTGTTCTCCGACGGGCTGAAATGGCTTTCACTGTGGTGCAGCCGCTCCGGCACGTCGAGCTTGCCGATGTCGTGCAGCAAGGCGCCGATGCCCATCTCCATCATGTCGGTCGGGCCCCAGCCCATGGCCCGCCCGAGCAGCAGCGACATCAGGGTCACGTTGATGGCGTGGGCCGAGCTTTTGTCACCGGCGGCTTCGGTCAGCAGCCGGATGCACAGGTCTTGGTCGCCGGCCATGTCGGTGACGAGCTTGCGGGTCAGGCTGCGGGCTTCCTGGGCCGCCTTCACCGGGTCTTTCACGGCCAGGTCGGTCATTTGCCGAGCGGCCGCCGTGGCATGAGCGAAGTGACGCTCGCACACCAGCAGCTGCTCCCGCTGTTCGCTCAGCTTGACCCGCAAGCGAACGGCGGGGTCGGAGAGGCCCACCGCGGAAGGCTGCGCGGCCAGGAGCGAGCCTGCACTGGGGGGCACCGCGGGCGGCGGCTCGGGGGGCACCACGCCCTTGAGCACCACCGGTGGTGCCTGGCCGACGTCAGAGTCGCTCTCCAGCGGGCTCCAGCGCACCCGTTTGAGCCCCAGCCCCTTCAGCGTGGCGATCTGCTCCGGTGAGCCGATGCGGAACTGGGACTTGGGAAAGGGGTGCGACATCCAGCCCAGGTCCAGGTGCACAAACACGCCCACGCGCAGGTCGTCCACGTCCATGAAGGGCAAACTCTGAATCTCTTTCATGCGTCACATCCCCTGCAGGCACACGCCGAATGAGCGGCCATCTGCTTCTATCGAACAAACCTCAGGAAAACTTGAGGCTCCCAAAGGCCGAACGACACCACCACGGTCAAAACCGCGACTAAATTCTCAAACTGGAAGGCCCTGAGTGAGGCGCTGAAATAAGCCGTCAATGCGTGGCATCTCCGCTTGCCGCCTCTCGCGGGGCCTCCCACAATCCATGCCAGGCCCCCCTTTTTTCGGGACCAGTCAGGCGAGGCACGCATGAAAGACATCCTTGTCATCGGCGGCGGCAAGATCGGCTCGGTCGTGGCCGACCTGCTGTGCCAATCCGGCAGTTACGCCGTCACCGTGGCCGACCGCAGCACCCAGCAACTGGACGAATTGAACCCCGGCACGACCGCGCACGCCATCCCCAAGACGTTGTGCCTGGACGTGCAGGACACCCCGGCCCTGCGCGCGGCCTTGGCGGGCCGCTTTGCGGTGCTCAGTGCAGCGCCCTACCACCTGACCACGCGCGTGGCGGAGGTGGCCCGCGAGCTGGGGGTGCATTACCTCGACCTGACCGAGGACGTGGCCAGCACACGCCGCATCCGCGAGCTGGCGGTGGGCGCCACGTCGGCCTTCATTCCGCAATGCGGCTTGGCGCCGGGGTTCATCTCCATCGTGGCCGCCGACCTGGCGCGCCAATTCGACACCCTGGACTCGGTGCGCATGCGCGTGGGCGCACTGCCGGCCTACCCGAGCAACGCGCTGAACTACAACCTCACCTGGAGCACCGAGGGCGTCATCAACGAATACTGCGAGCCGTGCGAAGCCATCGTCAACGGCGCGCGGCGCGAGGTGCCCCCGCTGGAGGAGCGCGAGGAGTTTTCGCTGGACGGGGTGCTGTACGAGGCGTTCAACACCTCAGGCGGCCTGGGCACGCTGTGCGAAACGCTGGCGGGCAAGGTGCGCACGCTGAACTACCGCACCATCCGCTACCCCGGCCATGCGGCCATCATGAAGGCGCTGCTCCACGATCTGCGCCTGCGCGACCGGCGCGACGTGCTCAAAGACATCCTGGAGCAGGCCGTGCCCGCCACCATGCAGGACGTGGTGATCGTCTTCGTCACCGTCTCCGGCATGAAAGACGGGCACCTGCTGCAGGACACCTACGCCCGCAAGATCTACAGCCATGTGCTGGCCGGCAAGATGCGCAGCGCCATCCAGATCACCACCGCCAGCAGCCTGTGCGCCATGCTCGACCTGCTGGCCAGCGCTCAGCTGCCCACGCAGGGTTTTGTCAAGCAGGAAGACGTGCCGTTGGCCGACTTCCTGGCCAACCGCTTTGGCAGCGTTTTTGCGATGCAGGAGTTTTCCAAGGCGGCGTGAGACAAACCCTGCCGCCGCCTTCGCCTCAACAGCACGGGCCGGTGCGCCCGCCATAGCGGGCGCTTTGACGGTCGCGGAAAAACGCCTCGTAACTCATCACTGGCCCACCGGGGTGAGTGGCTGCCATGTGGCTGAGGTAGTTATCGTAGTCGGGCAGCCCGACCATCAACCGCAGGGCCTGACCCAGGTAGCGCCCGGCCTTGCCCACTTCGCGCGTCACCGAGCGGGTCAGCGACACCGAGGGCTCGGCCGGCACCACCACCGCCGCCGTGGTGGTTGCGGTGCCGGCGCCCGGCTCGCTCATCGCGGCCTCGCTGCGGCCAGGGCACGGAACGGCGTTTCCTGCGCCGTGGGCTTGTCACTCGCCCGCGCCGCCAGCACCGCCCGCACGCTGTAGACGAGCACGCTCACGACCACCAGCATGAACAGCGCGCACAAGGCCGCGTCCAGCCGGTCGTTGAAGACCACTCGGGCCATGGCCTCGGGCGACTTGGCTGGCGCCAACAAGGTGCCCTGTGCCAACGCATCGGCGTACTGGTTGGCATGGGCCAAGAAGCCCACCCGGACGTCTTCGGAGAAGATCTTCAACCAGCCGGCCGTCAGCGTGCAGGCCAGCAACCAGGTCGCCGGCAGCGCCGTCACCCAGGCGTATTGGCCGCGCTTCATCTTGAACAGCACCACCGTGCCGAGCATCAACGCCACGGCCGCCAGCATCTGGTTGGAGATGCCGAACAGCGGCCACAAGGTGTTGATGCCACCCAGCGGATCCACCACCCCTTGGTAGAGGAAGTAGCCCCAGGCGCCCACGCACAACGCGGTCGCAATCAAGTTGGCCGGGAGCGAATCGGTGCGCTTCAAGGCCGGCACGAAACTGCCCAGCAGGTCTTGCAGCATGAAGCGCCCGGCCCGGGTGCCGGCGTCGACCGCCGTCAGGATGAACAGCGCCTCGAACAGAATGGCAAAGTGGTACCAGAAGGCCATCATGGCCTTGCCGCCCACCGCCTGGTGCAGGATCTCGGCCATGCCCACGGCCAGGGTGGGCGCACCGCCGGCGCGCGCCAGAATCGTGTTCTCGCCCACGTCCTTGGCGGTTTGCGTCAAGACCTCGGGCGTGATCACGAAGCCCCAGGTCGACAGCGTCTGCGCCACCGCCTCGGGCGTGTTGCCCACCAGGGCCGCCGGGCTGTTCATCGCGAAGTAAACGCCCGGCTCGATCACCGAGGCCGCCACCAGCGCCATCACCGCCACGAACGACTCGGCCAGCATGCCGCCGTAGCCGATGAAGCGCGCATGGGTTTCGTTCTCGAGCATCTTCGGCGTGGTGCCGGACGAGATCAACGCGTGAAAGCCCGACACGGCGCCGCAGGCGATGGTGATGAACAGGAAGGGGAACAAGCTGCCCGACCACACCGGGCCGTTGCCCTGGGCAAACTGGGTGAACGCTGGCATCTTCAAGTCGGGCGCCACGAAGACGATGCCAATCGCCAAAGCCACGATGGTGCCGATTTTCAGGAAGGTCGACAGGTAATCGCGCGGGGCCAGCAGCAACCACACCGGCAGCACCGAGGCCACGAAACCGTAGCCGATCAGCAGCCACACCAAGCTGGTGGCTTCGAAGGTGAACAGCGGCGCCAGCGTGGCACTCTCATGCACCCACTGCCCGCCCACGATGGCCAGCATCAGTAGCACGAAACCAATCAACGACACCTCGCCGATGCGCCCCGGCCGCACATAGCGCACGTACACGCCCATGAACAGGGCCACCGGAATCGTCGCCCCCACGGTGAAGGTGCCCCAGGGTGAGTCGGCCAAGGCCTTGACCACGATCAACGCCAGCACCGCCAAAATGATGATCATGATCATGAAGGCGCCGAACAGCGCGATCAGGCCGGGCACCACGCCCATTTCCTGCTTGACCAGGTCGCCCAGCGAGCGGCCGTCGCGACGCGAGGAAATGAACAGCACGATGAAATCCTGCACCGCTCCGGCAAACACCACCCCGGCCAGCAGCCACAACAACCCCGGCAAATAACCCATCTGCGCCGCCAGCACCGGGCCCACCAGCGGGCCTGCGCCGGCGATGGCCGCGAAGTGGTGACCGAACAGCACGTTCTTGTGGGTCGGAACGTAATCCAGCCCATCGTTGTGCGCCCAGGCTGGCGTGACCCGCTGGGGGTCCAGCGACAGCACCCGGTTGGCGATGAACAGGCTGTAGTAACGGTAGGCGATCAGGTAGACGCACACCGCGGCCACCACCACCCACAGCGCGCTGATGGTCTCCCCCCGGCCCAGGGCAATCGTTGACAACGCGAAGGCGCCCGCCAACGCAATGGCGAGCCAAATCAAGTGGCGTTTGATGAGATTCATGGGGTCTCCTGGGCAAGCTTCAAACCGCTTGGGTCTGACCTGCTTGCGTTTGTTGATGAAGGAGAAGTGTGTGCAATCGCTTCGCCAAAAACATCCGTTGCATCTCGCAGTCGAGGTCCGCGTCTGCACGTAGATGGAAACCCTGCATGAGACCTGTCATCCTCACCACCGCGCATGGTGTCGTCGTCGCCCGGCGCGCCGCCTGTTCCAGTCACCTCTAAACTCACCCGCTGTCCCTTGGAGGTTTTCCCCATGTCCTATGACTACAGCTCAGAGTCCCAACGGCTCGAGTTGCCCAACCCCTACCGGCTGCAGAACAGGCTCTTGTGGTTGTGTGCCGTCTTGTTGATGGCCGCTGGCCTGACCTGCCTGTGGTGGGCGCGCCAGGCCCTGCAAGGGCAAAGCCTGGGCCAGGTGGCCGCGCCCCTCGTGGCCGGGCTGTTGATCGTGGGCGCTGCGTTGGGCTGCGCTGCCCAGGCGGCCACCCGCTTGCGTTTTTTCTTCGGCCGCGGACGGCCCGCCTCGCTGGTGCCCGAGATGGCCCCCGGCACCACCGGCGGCTCGCCCGCGGCCGACCAGGTCAAGGACTTGTTGCGCCAGGGCGCCCTCACCTATCCCGAGCCCCAAGGCGCTGTGGAAGGCTTGCTGTACCACTGGGTGCCGCACCTCATCACCGCCCCGATCACCGTCCAGCAACTGGCCAGCCGAAACCTGTTCAACCTGGCTGCCTTCCTGGCCACCGGTGTGAGCTTCCTGGTGTCGTGGTGGGTGTTTGGCGACGAACGCACCCGGCCCTGGATCGGCATCCTTTACTTTCTGTTCGGCGTTTTCTTCTTGATGCGGCCGGTGCTGTCGAACGCCCGCGCCCGCTTGTCAGCGGCCTCGCTCATCGGCCTGATCGCCAGCGCCTTGCTGGCACCGGTGATCGTGCATTGGCTGAGCCCGCACCTGCCGTCGCTGCGCGGCTTTTCACTCAACGTGCAGACCTTCGTGATGCTGCTCACCGCCTTGGTGGCCTGTGCCTTGGGCATGGCCGCCGTGCTGGGCCAGACCGACGGCACCTTGCCCAGCACCCACACCAGCGTGGAGCAGCAGCGCCTGTCGATGAGCGCCCCGCCGGCCATGCTGCTGGACGAACTCGACCGCATCCTGCAAAGCGAGTGGACCGAGCGCATCCCGAACCGCCGCTACGCCCGCATCGAGCCGCTGACCCCCGCCGGCACCCCCAGCGGCAGCTTCGCCGGCGAGCTGTTCGAAGAGACCCAGCCGCTGCCCATCAGCGGCACCGTGGCCCTGACCTTCACCGCCGCCCTGCAAACCCGTCGCCACCGGGCGCTGCTGCTGCTTGATTTTTACGCCACGGCGCTGCTGATCACCGCCGCCGGCTTCGCCTTGTTCTTCGTGCACAGCTTCGACCCGGCCCGGGGCTGGGAGCGCAACAATTTTTCCTTCTTCGGCCTCTCGGTGATCCTCGGCCTGGTGGCCAGCTACTGCTTCAAGGAAGCCGGCCGGTTGTGGGGCCGCTTCAACTTCGAATCCGTGCTGACCTGGGTGGAGCTGATCGGCAACTACCAGACCTCGCGCATCGGCACCGGCAACCAGCTCACCAGCCGCATGAACACCCAAAACGACGTGGTGCGCACCGAGTCGATGACGCTGCGGGTCTGGCGTGCACGCATCGAGTCGGTGGTGTTCGGCAAAGACGCGCAACGCCAGATCACCGCCATGTTCTCGACCGACAAGGAGTCCAAGGCCTTGAGCGAGCGGTTGATGGCCTTCGCCCGCGCCCAAAGCGTGCTGGTGGCCGCCGTCAGCGGTGAAGACCAGGCCCGCATGGCAGCGCTCAACCACGGCGAGCGGGCCCTCACGCCGCCGCAGTCAGGGCCGGCGGCCGCCGAGCTGGGCCGCGAGCTGCACACCGCGGCGGCACTGTCGTCCGCGGGTCAACCGCCGCTGGAGGCAGCGCCTGTATTTTGCGCCGCCTGCGGCCACAAGGTGCCCGGCTCGGCGCGCTTTTGCTCGCACTGCGGCCAGCCGATGGCAGGCGCTGCTCCGACCTGACCCGCTGGCAACACGGCGTGGAAGAAACCGGCGGTCTAGGCCGGTTCTTCTGTTCCCCCAAATCCGCCTCTGGTCGAACCCCGGCTAGGGCCTGTTAACACGACGCTAGCCAGGGCGTCGTGCTAACAGGCCCTAGG
>JAZKHH010000057.1:0-23156 GCA_040385465.1 Pseudomonadota bacterium
GCCTGGACGCCGCGGCTCCTTGCCCACAACCCCCACGTCGGCCGCATCCAGCTGCTGCGCAGCCGGCGCGCGCCTTACTGGCTCACTCCCAGTCAATGGCAGGCGGTGTCGTGGCTGCGGCGCCGTGGCCCGGGGCCAGTGTATTTTTGCGAGCGCGATACATTCGGCAGCGAGCTGCTGACCCGCGCCGGCCTGCCGCCAGAGCACATCGACAAGCCTTGGGACGACTGGCCGGGCGACGGCGTGCACTGGGCCGACTGGTGGCTGGACGTGGCCAACCGCAACCCGGCCGGCTTTGCCGACTCTCCACCCTTGCCTGCCGGCACGGTGCCGGCGCGCCCCGAGCTCTTCATCACCGAGGCTGCCCGCACCGACTGCGCGACCTGGCTGCAGGGCCAAGGCTGGCAACACGACCCCCTGGTGCTGGTGCAGGCCGGCCACAAGAAGACCCACAAGCGCGGCCGCATCGGCACCGCCGAGCACACCAAGCACTGGCCGGCGAGCCACTGGGCGGAGGTGGTGCGCGGCGTGCGCGCCCACCTGCCGAACAGCCGGGTGTTGATGTGCGGCTCGCCGCGCGAACATGGCCTGGTGCAGGAAATCATCGACCTCACCGGCGACGCCCGCGTCCACAACCTGGCCCGCGCCCTGCCGATTGAGCGCTTGCTGCCCTTGGCGGAACGAGCCCACAGCATGGTCAGCGTCGACACCGGCCCGGCGCATGCGGCGGGGGCGATGAACTGCCCGCTGGTGGTGCTGTATTCGGTGTTCGGCTCCGCGCGCTGGCGGCCGCGCACGGTGAGCGCGCCGGTGATCGCGTTGGGCGGCGAGCGCGGCGAGCACAGCCGCTTGACGGACATTGCGCCATCGCAAGTGGTGGAGGCCTGGCGGTCGTTGGGCGTGCAGTGAGTACCTGGGCGTCATGACGGTCATTTTCCAGGCACGCTTTCATCGCCCGGGCGGTGACGGTGCGGTCGTCGCGCGCAAGATCGGGTAAGCCCGCCACGCTCGGCGGCGCGAATCAGGTCTGGCAGCGTGTGCGGGTTCACGTCGACATCTTCCGAATCGATGGCCACTCAACCGACGGGCGTTGCCGCTGTTGCGCCGTTGCCGACAGGCCAAGGCGTGGCTGGCCGCCAGCCGTGCATTGCGTCACTGATCACCCGAACTGACCCCCTTGACGGCCCCACTTCGGTGGGCCCTTCAGGGTCCGGTTCCCCTACGATCACCTCGCAAGCGCGGCCAGGCGCACCCTGGCCACCACCCCCGGTGGCGTGAGGCGCCTTTTTCCAAAAGAAGAGGCGCGACGCAGTTCCACAGCTCCGAGCAGCACCCAGTCAGTCAGTGGCCGATGGCATACCCAGCGCAAGAACGGCGGGCCGATCCCTCCACCCTCCCCCCGCCCCCCAGCCCATCGTGGCAGCGGGTGCAGATGGTGCTGTGGACGATCGGCACGGCGCTGCTGGTCTACCTGGCCTTCATTCCCACCAGCCACCGCTTCCAGTTGATCCTGTCGGGCGTGCTGCTGGCGCTGCTGGCCATTTGCTACCGCCATGCCAAGCGGCTGCGCACCATGCGCTCGGTGCGCCTGGCCCGGTTGGCGATCATCATCATTTGCGTCTTCCTGTCGTTGCGCTACATGCACTGGCGAGTGACGGACTCGCTGCCGCTGCAGTTCGGCCTGGTGTCGATGGTGTGCGGGCTGCTGCTGTTCCTGGCCGAGGCCTACGGCTTCGTCAACATGCTGCTGGGCTTTTTCATCAACAGCGAGCCCTTCGTGCGGCGCACCATCGCCCTGCCCACCGATGAAGACGCGCTGCCGCACGTGGACGTTTACGTGCCGACCTACAACGAAGACGCCTCGATCATCCGGCCCACGGTGATCGCGGCCACGCAGATGCGCTACCCGAAGCACAAGCTCCATGTCTACCTATTGGACGACGGCGGCACCACCCAGAAATGCAACGACAAAGACCCGGTGAAGGCAGCCGGCGCCCGGGAGCGGGCGGCGGAATTGAAAGCAATCGCCGAGCGCTTCGGCGCCACCTACCTGACCCGCGAGCGCAACGAGCACGCCAAGGCGGGCAACATCAACAGCGCGTTGTCACACACCTCGGGCGATTTGCTGTTGATCCTGGACTGCGACCACATCCCCACGGCCGATTTCCTGGAGCGCACCGTTGGCTTCTTCCTGGCCGACCCGAAGCTCTTCGTGCTGCAAACACCGCACAACTTCGTCAGCCCCGATCCGCTGGAACGCAACCTGGCGACCTTCGAAAGCTCCCCTGCGGAAAACGAGTTGTTCTACGACGTGATGCAGCCGGGCCTGGACTTCTGGGGCACTTCGTTCTTCTGCGGCTCGGCCGCGGTGCTGCGGCGCAGTGTGGTCACCCAGCTGGGCGGCGTGTCGGGGCAGACCATCACCGAAGACGCCGAGACGACGCTGGACGCCTTGGCCCTGGGCTACAAGTCGGCTTACTACAACCGGCCCATGGTCTCGGGGCTGCAGCCGGAAACCTACACCGGCTTCATCGTGCAGCGGGTGCGCTGGGGCCAGGGCATGCTGCAGATCTTCCTGCTGAAGAACCCGTGGAAGCAGCCGGGGCTGACGCTGATCCAGCGGGTGCTGTACACGAACTTCGCGTTTTACTGGGGCTTTGCGGTGGCGCGGATCATCATGATGCTGGCGCCGCCCGCCTACCTGTTGTTCGGCATCAACCTGTGCGACACCACCTCGGAGCAGCTGCTGGCGTATGCCGGGCCGTCGCTGCTGGCCTCGCTCATCTCCACGCAGTTCTTCTTCGGCCGGGTGCGCTGGCCGTTCATGTCGCAGCTGTACGAGATCATCCAGTCGGTCTACGTGGTGATGGGGTTGGTGGAGGTGGTGCGCAACCCGCACTCGCCCTCGTTCAAGGTCACGCCCAAGGGCGAGGTGCTGGACCGCGAGTTCATCTCCGCCTTGGCCAAACCGTTCTACGCCTTCTTGGCCTTGACCTTGGTGAGCATTGGCGCCGGCCTGTATCGCATGGCGGCGGAGCCGAATAACCAGGGCGCCATCGCCTTCGTGCAGTTCTGGGCGGTGCTGGACGTGCTGTTGCTGCTGGCGGCCCTGGGCATCATGTTCGAGAAGCGCCAGTTGCGCTCGGAACCCCGCACCCGGCACGAAGAGCCGGTGCGACTGCAGGCGGGCGTTGAGGCCGAAGGGGGCTGGATCAACGGCCTGACGCACAACGCCTCGACCTCCGGGCTGGGGTTGAGTTTGCAAGGCGTCACGCCCGCGGCGGCGGCGGCCTTGCACGTGGGCGCCCGCGTGACGTTGGACTTCCCCGAACGCCAAGCCCGCCTGCAAGGCACGGTGACTTCGTTTCGCCGCGCGGGCGGCGCCCAGTGGCGCCTGGGCCTGAAATACGCCGAGGGCGACGAGGCCGCCTCACGGCTGGCCGTCGGGCTGGCCTTCGGCTCCAGCCGGCAATTGGTGGACAACAACAAACGGCGTCACGCTGGCCGCAGCACGCTTGGCGGCCTCGGCTATTTGGGGCAGTATGCGTTCACCCATGGCCTGGGGCACCTGGCGTTTCTGGCCTCGCAACAGTGGGCGCGCACCGTGCGCCGAACTTGACGTGAACATTTTCAAACGGGTTCCCATGCGCTTTCAACTCTGGTCGTCGCACCGTTGTTCCGGCGCTGCCGCTGTGGTCCTGCACACCCTTGGGGTGGTGGGCGCGGCGTCGCTGCTGGCACTCTCACCGGCCTGGGCCGCACCGACCGCAGGCCCCGCAACAGGCCATGAGGCCGCTGCCACACCGGGCCCTGCCCAGAAACGCTGGACGGTGCCGCTGTCGCGGCTGGTCGGGGACGATCGCCCGGTGCGCCTGGCAGGCACCTCCGACGAGTTCCGCCTGTCGTTGCCGCTGCCGGCGCTGTGGCAGCCCGAAGAGGTCAAGCTGATGTTGACGGGCACCGCCTCGCGCGCACTCGTCGGGTCGTCCCAACTGGAAGTGCACGTCAACGGCCGGGTGGTCGGGCAGATGGCGCTCAGCGGCCAGCAAGGCGACTTCCGTTTCGACGTGGCGGTGCCCGTCACGCTGCTGCGCGCGGGCTTCAACGACGTGCAGCTGCGCGTGGCGCAGCACTACACCGACCGCTGCGAGTACCCGTTGGCAGCCGAGCTCTGGACGCAGATCGACCTGACGCAATCGCGCTTCCTCATCGGGGCTTCCAGCAAGTCGGTGCCGTTGCGGCTCGACCGGCTCGATGCGCTGTTCGACAAGGCCAACCTCGGCGACACCCCGATGGTGCCGGTGCTCAGCACCAACACCCCCTCCCCCGACGTGTTGAGCGCCATGGGGCTGGCGGCCCAAGGCATCGGCCTGCGCTATGACTACGTGCCCGCGCGCTTGGCCAGCGGACGCTGGCCGGCCGACCCGGCTGCGCTCGGCGCTGCCTTGCCGGCCGGCGCGCGTGGTGCGGTGCTGCTGGGCACCCTGGCCGAACTCTCGCCTTACCTTGGGGGCTTGAAGATCCCTGCCGACGCTGGCCCGGTGGTGGCGCTGCGGCCCTTGCCCGGCGACCCGACGCGCTTCGTGTTGCTGCTGGCCGCGCCCACGGAAGCCGAGCTGCCGCTGGCCGCCGCCGCCTTCGCCTTGCAGCGCATGCCCTGGCCCGACGCGCCCTGGGTGGCCGTGCGCAACCTGAAGATGCCCGCCTCCCATGGCGCCCCGGAAGGCGACAGCACGCTGCTGCCCTCCACCCGGGCCGCCCCGTTGAGCGCCTTGCGCTACCGCACCGCCACCTACACCGGCCAGCGCGGCCCAGGCGCCTCGGTCAAGATCTGGAACGGCAGCTGGCAAGGCCGCCTGCAGGTGCGGCTGCACATGAGTTACGCCAGCGGCATGGCGCCCCAGTCGGCCCTGAACGTGCTGGCCAACGGCGTGCTGCACGGCTCGATTCCGCTGAGCAACCCCGACGGGGGCATCTACGAGAACTACGCCATCAGCGTGCCGGCCGGTGCGCTCAAGCCCGGCTGGAACACCCTGGAGCTGCAACCCGCGCTGGTGCCCCTGCCCAGTGGCGGCGACTGCAAACCCTTCTTCCCCGGCAACCTGTCGGTCACGGTGTACGACGACAGCACGGTGCAGGCCTTCGGCGGCAGCTTGCTGAGCCGGCCCGACCTGGCGTTGCTGGCGGCCGAAGGCCGGCCCACCCCCTCGGCGCCGGTGGGAGCGGGCATGTCGGTGCTGCTGACCGATGCCGAAGACACCACCGTGGGCGCCGGCCTGACGCTGACGGGCAAGCTGGCCCAGGTGTTCAGCGGCTCGATGCTGCCCACGGTGTTGAAAGTGGGCGACGACCCGAAGGCCGGCAACCGGCTGTGGGTCGGCGCCACCGACCGCCTGCCCGACGCGGTGCGCGCAGCGGCCGGCATCGACGAGGCCGGCCTGCTGCTGCACGCCGCCGTGCCGGTGTCGCGCTCGGTGCAGGTGCCGGTGCTGGAGGGCGGCGAGACCTTGGGCCGCCTGCGCGATGCGCTGGAAGGCCAACCTGTTTTGCCGGAAGACGACACGGCGCGGGTCTCGCTGTCGCAGGCCGAGTTCCAGCACGTGGTGGCCGCCACGGTGTTGATGGACGCACTGCCCGTCACCGTGTTCACCGCCCCCACCGCCGCCGGGGTGCAGGCGGGTCTGCACGACATCGTCGACTACGGCCGCTGGAGCCAGCTGCGAGGCGGGATGGCGCAATGGCGTCCGGGCGACGCGGCGTTTCGCACCATCGACGAAGGCGATGCCCCGTTCACCGCCTACTCCTTGCGCGGGGGCCTGGGGCTGTGGGTGTCCCAGTACCCGTGGTCGGCCCTGGGCCTGTTGCTGCTGTTGATGGCCACGCTGGTCGGCCTGACCCGGGTGGTGCTGTCGGCCTACCGGCGACGCCACATGCCGACGCAGGCTGCCGTGGACCCGCTGGAGGCCGCCAAATGAAGTTTGCACTGAACCAACCGAGGACCCACGGCATGCGCTCCTTGCAACGACTGGCATGGATCGGCGCGTGCCTCACCGCCCCGGCGCTGTGCACCGCCCAGGCCGCTTCTTCGTCTCCCGACCTGCTGATTGCCGGCAGCCAAGGCTCGTCGGACACCCATTACAGCTACGTTGGCACCCTGGTGCCGATGTGGGGCGGCACGCTCGGCCAAGGGTGGTTTCGCAAAACCGTGGCCAGCTGGCTCACCTACCGCTTCGACACCGTGCAAGCCGGCCAGAACGTGACGGTTCGGGCCCAGGCCCCGGGCATCGAAGGCGGGCTGGGGTATGCGTGGAACGCGCCGGGCCGGGCGGCCGACGTGTCTCTCAGCATCGGCGCGCGCCACACCCGCTTGGACCCCGACGTGAGCACCGCGGGCACCCGCGGCACCGAACTCACCCTCACCCCGCAGGGCTTCATTCGCCAAGACCTGAACCGCTGGCTCGACGCCGACGTGCTGGCGTCGTACAGCTTCGGCACCGAGGGCCGCTTTGCCCGTGGCCGGCTGGGCACGCGGGTGGTGCCGAACTGGCGCATCGGTGTGGAAGGCGTGCAGGTGGCGGGACCCGATTACCGCAGCCTGCAGCGGGGGGTGTTCGCCAGTACCTCCTTGAGCAACGGTATGAGCCTGGACTTGAACGCCGGCCAGGCACGGGCGCGAGACGGAAAGACCGCGGCCTACGTGGGCGTGGCCTTGTCGAAGACCTATTGATTGATTCAGGCAGGCGACCCCACCGGCAGGTCACGGGGCTCGGCGATGTCGTTCGAACCGACAGGCAAAGCCCCTCGGTCCCTCACGCCCATGTCGATCCCACGCCGGTGGGCCGCTGCAAGGTGCCGTCGGCGGTGAAGCGGTAACGCCCTTCGACCGCCCCGACGCCGAACAGGCACAGCACCTGGTCGTAATAGGTCGGCGACTCGCCCACCCAGGCCGACGCGACCGCGGTGGCCCCGCCGCTGCAACCGGCAGGTGCCGGCTGGGGTGCGCCGTGCCGCAGGGCCGTGGCCACCCGCTGGGCTTGGCGGGCGCGCAGTGCGCTGCGCCCGGTGGCGTTCAAGTAAGGCAGCAGCGCCCCTGAGAACCCCACCGGCCCGGGCATCAGCCCCTGCCCTTGGCCGCTGTCGGTGCGCACTTGCTGCGGCGGGCCGGCCTCACCCCGCGCCAGCCAGTTGCGCATGCCCCGCACCGCGGAGAGCAGCGCCGGCCGCAACGGATCAGACGGGTGCACCAGCCCGGCCCACAGGTACACGCGAATGGCGTCGTAGCTGCCCAGGGCCGGGCTGGTGTCGGTGGCATGCCAACCGCGCGGCGGCGCGTAGGCCACCCAGTCGGGCGCGAACCCCGTGGGGTGGGTGACGGCCTCCAGCATCGACACCGTGTGACCCGCCAACTTGGCCCAGGGTCCCTGGGGATCTTCCCGGGTGAAGGCGCGCAGCTGGTGCAACGGCAGGTAGCTGGGGTTGAGGCGCCAAGCCCCGTCCTGCGCGAACCCGGCCGGTGCGGGCAGCAGCATGGCGCCAAAGCCTGGCAGCTGGACCACGGCGGTGTCCTGCACTTGGCGCAGCAAGGCCTGCGCCGTGTCCCGGTAGGCCGGTGCCTGCCACAGCCGCGCCGCCTCGAACAGCGTGTGGGCCAGCCACAGGTCGGCGTCGGAGGCCGGGTTGCTGTCGATGAGGCGCCACTCGCCGCGGTCGTCACGCCCCCAGCGCCAACCCGGCAGCCGAGCCTGAAGCGAGCCGCCGGCCAGGTGGGTCTCCGTCCAACGCAGCAGGGTGTCGAACCGCGGCCGGTCGTCGTTGACCAGGCAGAAGAACAGCGCATAGGCCTGCCCTTCGGAGGTGGTGTAGCGGGTCTGGAACTGGTCGTCGATCACCCGGCCGTCGGCCTGCACGAACTTGTCGAGGAAGCCCTGCCACAGCGGCCAGGCCCGGCACGCCGGGGGTCTTGGCTGAGGGCGTGGGTCGGAAGCCAACGCAGCGGCGGGCCAGGCCGCGCACCACGCCAATGCACCCATCAAGCGCTGCAGTGCCAGGCGTCGGCAACCCACGGTGCCGGGCTCGGGAGGCTCAGGCAGCAGGTGGTGCATGCGCGAAGCGGCGGAAACAGAAAGCGGGGCCCGTCGGGTGGGCGTGTGCGGCACGCCGTGCCTGCCGTGCCGGGCGGCGCATGGCGGGGTGCAGACCGGCCCCTGAAACGGGCGAAAGAGAAGTCGAGCGCATGAGCGCCTGATGATAGCGAAGCCGGCCCCTGTCACCGGGCAGTTTCAAGGCCTTGGGCAGGCCTGCACCAGGCTGCCCGGGCTTCAGGTTGGGTGGGGCTGGCGCAACGGTGCTGGCGAGCGGGCGGCACTTTGGCACAAGCGCACCGCGCGGCCTGTTCCCATCCGCAAAAATTGGCGATACGCTGAGCAAGAGCCTCGTGCCCGGCCTGGTCAGCAGGCCCGCCGTGCGTGGCCGTGGCATTTTCATTCAATGAGGAAACGACGATGAAAATCAAGCTGGGCGCGTCCGAGTTCGTTGGATTGGAGGACGCGGAGCGCGACTGCCTGGGTTGCGGATCTTCGGACCGGTTGGGTTTTTTGTTCGACTATGCCTACCAACCCATCGTCGACGTCGTCCATCGCACGGTCTACGCCCATGAGGCGCTGGTGCGCGGGCCCGCAGGCGAAGGCGCTTTGACGGTGCTGTCGCAGGTGACCGACCAAAACCGTTACCGCTTTGACCAAGCCTGCCGGGTCAAAGCCTTGAAGAGTGCGGCCGCGCTGGGCATTCGGGAGCGTGTCTCCATCAATTTCCTGCCCAACGCCATCTACAAGCCGGAGCTGTGCATCCGAACCACGCTGGCGGCGGCGCAGACCTATGGCTTCCCCCTGGACAGCATCATTTTCGAAGTGACCGAAGGCGAGCGGGTGGAAGACGGCCCCTGGCTGGCGGAAATTCTTCGTGAATACAAGCGGTGCGGCTTCCTGACCGCCATAGACGACTTCGGGGCGGGTTATGCGGGGCTGGCCCTGCTGGCAGACTTCCAGCCCGACCTGATCAAGATCGACATGGGGTTGGTGCGCCACATCGATACCAACGCACCGCGCCAAGCGATCGTCCGCGGGATGATGGCCATCTGCCAGGACCTGGGGGTCGAGGTGATCGCCGAAGGCATCGAAACGGCGGGCGAACGCGACTTCATGCTGGATGCGGGCATCCGCCTGATGCAAGGCTACCTGTTCAGTCGGCCCGTCTTCCAGGGCGTCGGACAGGTGGACGCGGCCACATGGGGTGAGCGCCGACCGGGGTGACCCCGTGGGCTACCAGGTGACGGTCAGGCGTCCACCATGGGAGGATTTTTTGTTTGAGATGTGACGAGCTCGCGCAGGTCCGGGTAGTCCGGCACCAGGCCCGACTGGCCCAGCGCGCTACTGACCTGCACCAGCAATTCGAGGTTGAGTTGTTCCGGGTCGCGGGGGACCACATCGTGGTGGCATAGCACACCGATCAGCCCGCCTTCCGGCTCGAGGATGGGAATTCCACAATACGACTGGACGGTATCGCGGGCCACGTGGTCCTGCGTGCGCTCGTCGGTTGTGGCGTCAGCGGTGACAAACGCCTGCTTGTCATCGCTCACAAAAAAGCAGTAGGTGGTGTTCTCAGGTACCTCGTCGACTTGGGTGACAGCCAGTTGCTCTCTGTCGACGTGAACGACCGAGGTAGCCTGACCGTCCTGGAAGCGGAAAATGCTGATGAAGCGGTAATTTGATTGCCGCAACACCGCATACAGTGCAGCCCGAATTCCGTCGGTCGCCAGCAACTGCGTGAAAACGCCGAAGGCGATGGCAGTGGTGTCCAAGTGGCCTGAGGCCGTGACAACGGGGGGGCCGGACTCCGTCCGCGTGGAACGAGATGCGTGTGATTTGGATGCTTCGACTGCCCGTTTCAGGTCATCTAAGGTCTTTTCAAAATTGGTCAGTTTGTGCATTTGCTTACTTCCCGCCACAAGTTCGATTTTTTTCTGCAAAAGGCATTGATGTTAGCTTGCGGAGGCCAATTCACGCAGGCTTCGAACGATTTTTGCGTTTGCCCGCCAGTCGCTTTTCCGGGGCCAGCCGTTGGACCGTGCCCCGGGCCGGAATGGAGGGTGAGCGCCCACCGAGTGAGCCGAGGACCGGGCTTTTTGGCCTGTGCCACCAGCCCCGCGCCAAGAGGAGCGAGGGCCCGACAAGGGGCCTTGCGGCCCAGCTTGGCCAGACGCCGTCGTGACCCGCACTTCCCGACTCGGTGGCAGCCGCGCTGTTGGCTGTCACCTCGCACAGCTTGCCTTGGCCTGACGCCCCGCCATCGTGCGCGTCAGCCTCCAGTGGCTCTCCGTGGGACGCACGGTCAATGACCGTGGCTGTGCCCATCCTCGAGCGTGATCTTCCCGCCCTTGACATACTCGTCAAACGCCGTGCGCGGAATGGCGGCCACCCCTGCGGTGTCCGGTGCGGCCTCCCAGCTGAGCGTCGCGCTGTCGAACGACAAGGCGACTTCGGCGCGGCCTTGCGGAATTTCGATGGGAACGCCATCTCCAGGCGTGTAGAAGACAGCGCTTTTGATCGTTACAAATTGAGTCATGTTGTTGTCCATGGGTGGTGTGGGGAGCCGGTGATCCTTGCGGCGCAACTGTGAACGTCGCCTCGGCTGATTCGCAGCCGCGCTTCTTTCCGGTTTGTTCGTTCCATTCAGTCGTCGCCACTCCTTGGCCGCCCTCATCGCTGCCACTGTGTCGGCATGGGTTGCGGGCAACGGAGTCACTGAGGCACAGGCCGACGAACGGAACAGCGTGATTGTGATCGTCTTGGCCAGACGTCAAATTTTTTTGGTCTGCGCTGCGTGCTCCGCGCCGCCGCTTCACCAGCAACGGCCTGAGCACCGGCTCATCCCAGATGATGGGGCCGGACGCTGACCGTGCAGCCGTCATGGGCCGGCCTCAATTCACCTTGAACTTGGCGAACTCGAGCACCCCCGCCTGCGCATTCGGCACGATGGCCCTGACGTCGCCACTCGGCATCTGCACCACCGATTGCCCTGGCAACACGTCGGGACGGTTGGCGTAAGGGGTCGGCTCCACAGGCGAAAAAATCCAGCTCCCGGGGTGGCGCTGTCGCCAGAACATCGGCACGGTCTGCACACGTGTCCCAGCGGGGTAGCGCAGGGCGCCCCAGGCCACCGGCTCGCTCAGCACGCCGTCGCTGAGGTGCACCAAGCGATGCGCCGCGTCGAAGTACAGGCGCACACTGCGCAGCGCCACGCCCTGGACCACCACAGGCGGCTTGTCGGGTCCGTCTTCGGGCATGACGACCCAGCGGTCTGTGTCACGGGCGCCGCTGAGGTAGAGCGTGCCCCTGCTGGCACGCAGCACGGCACCGGCCGGCAGGGACACGCCGTCGACCTGTTGACCGGGGGCCAGGGCGCACGAGGCGAATCGCATGTCGCCGCTGTCGTGATCGAGGTTGAACTCCAGAGGGTTTGCGGGATCGCAACGCCACCCGCTGCCCACTTGGGCGGGGGCATTCCCGGCCAGCGTGAGGGACAGCCCGTGCACACGGAAACCACCCGCCTCCCCGGTGTGCCGCACGGTGCGGGTCAGCCGTTGCACGGGATGGCCACGCACCACCGTCGGCGAAGGAAAAACCGCTTCTTCGAAACTGTCCGGTTGGTTCGGCAGCAGCATGTGGAGGCGCGTTCCGGTGGGCATGGCGATGCCGTCCAGCGACTGCGGTTGGGCCAACGTGAGCCGGCGGGCTTGCTCCGTTTGCGCATGCGCCTGCCTCATGCGCAGCAACTCGTACTGCATGAGGGCGTATAACACCGCTGGCACGGCCAGCACGACCATGCCAAAGGTGCTCAGCATCCAATGGCGCCGGTGAGCAGCTCGGGCGCTTTTGGACACCGCCAAAGCCAAACCCCATGCAACCAGCACCGCCGGGGCCGCCATGCCCAAGCCCAGAAGGGCAAACAACCAGATGGACGGTGCGAAAACGGGAATCATGAAAAGTAATGTGGTTTTCTCGCTCAGCGTTTGGTAGGGAAGCGTTGGTACGGATCGAGGGCATCGCGCAAAGGCGGGGTAAATCATCCCCCCATGGAGGAACCGGTCTGTCCGCTCGGCGCATGCCGGCTGCTCGCAAGGCGGAGACCGCCCCGATTCTGATGGTTGTAAGCGCAACCCCGGTTTTTCCCACGGTCAGGAGAAAGTGGCAGGGACGGGCAGGCCCGTCTTGCGCTTTGGCCGCACGATCCGTCTGCAAGCGCCTGGCCAGGCGCACAGCGTCGGAGGATCACACCCGGACGTGGCTCGGCTGGCCGCGCGAACGCGCGCTGCCACTGCGTCAAACAGGCCGATCTCAGGTTGCTCATCGAGGTGGCGAATTGCACACAGGCCGTGTCCGATTGTGCGGAGCAAGGTCAGTTGCTTCGATTCTTTTTGACTTGCTTGTCAAGCAGCTGTTGAATGGCACGTCGTGCCAGGCTGGGCATGCCATGATGGTTCTTCGAGCCGTCGGGCATGCGGTAGTTCTTGAGGGCACGCGGCGCAATGCCGGCCTGTTCTGCCACTTGGTCCCACGTCAGTCCAAGAAGGTCTTTTGCCTCATGCAAAAACGCTTGCTGGGCCTTTTCCTGCTCGATGATCGTCACGCTGCCAACTCCACGCCTTTGAACACCTGTGCCATCGGCAGCTTGAGGTCAATACTGCTCAGGGCAAGTGGGGTGGCCTTGGTTTGGTCCACCAACGTCCATGCGTCCGCCTTTGCCAAGGTGAACACCTCGACGCGGCGCTCTGAGGGGTCGATCAGCACGTATTCGCGCAACGATGCCAATGAGCGATAGAGGATGAACTTGTCGCGTTTGTCGTACCCTTTGGTCGACGGCGACAACACTTCAATGATGAGTTTCGGGTCCGTGACGACCTGCTCATCACCCGCCAACGCCTTGCCGCACGTCACAACGATGTCGGGGTAAAGAACGCCATCGGCGATCTGCACCTTCATACTCTCTGTAAACGCTTGGCAACCCGTGCCGTCCAAATGATCGGCGATGCGGCTGCCAAGGTTCATGATGACGCGGTTGTGGCGTGCGCTGCCTCCGACCATGGCAAAGATTTCACCGCGATAGAACTCGTGCCTGTCGGCTTGATGTTCTTCCCAAGCCAAAAACTCGGCCAGTGTCTTTTTTGCCAGTGGCATACCCATGGGTTCACCTCGTCAGTCAGGACTCATTGAGTACCATCATAACGCTGCGTCAGCGACACGGATCGGCGCCTGTTCAAGCAGTTTGGCGGGGATCGACGCCGGTTCAAGGGCCCTGAGCCAAGGCAGAGGCCTGCTCAGTCAGCGCGAAGGCATCCAATGCGGTCAGCCTGCCCCGCAGAAGAGGCGCTGACAGTGCTCACCCCAAGGCGCCCGAACCCGCACCGTAGCGGGCTGGATCCAGCGTGACCCGGCCGTCGGCCTGCACCACCAAGGCCTGGTCGCGGATGGCGGCCGCCAAGTCGGCTTGCGACAAGGATCCGTTGCGCGCCTGGCTGTAGGCGTTGACCAGACCCTCCAAGGCGTCATCGCTCAGGTCGACGAGGTAGTCGGTCGCCTGCAAACCAGCGCGCAGTTCAGAAGCGGTGACCGAGTCGTTGCCGTCCGTGGAGCCGGCCTTCTTGATCACCCGGGCCGCACTGTTTTCGGGCTGCGCCAACAGGTTGCCCATGTCGCCCCGCGCGGGCATGGGCCGGGTGGCGGCAATCAAGCGGTCGATCAAGGCGTTGACCGGCTGGTCGCCCAGGCCATCGATTTCCTCCCCCGGGGTGGCGGGCAGCTCGAAGCGCCGCACGCCGTCGAACAGGCTGCCCACAAAGCCGTTCACCGCCTGGGCGAACGCCGCCTCGATGTCGAGAGCGCTCGCCACCGGCGCTTCGACAGGCGCAATGCCCGCGGCCATTTGGCCCCGGGCGTAAGTCAACGCCTGATGCGCCAACCCGCCATGCCCGAGGTTGCCGGCCTGGGCGATGTGCTTCATGAACACGGGATCGGCCAGCTCCTCGGGCGTGGCCAGCCCGTCAAACCGCCCCCACAAAATCGCTTCACCGGCCACCGTGCCTCCCGCCACCTTCTGCCCAATGATGTCCAAAAACGCCGGCGACAGAATTTCCAGGCTGCCCACCGTCGGCGCGTAAGTGGCCGCATCGTTGACGCTCATGCCGGTTGAGATCAGGGCGTCGTAGACCTCACGGTGGAGGCTGCCCGGGCGGGGCACCACCGCGGGGGGCTCCGCGGGCGCTGGCGTTGTTTGCAGGGCCGCCGTCAGCACCGTGCGGGTGGCCTGGCCGGTGCGGTCGCCGTTGACGACGTCGGTCTCGATGGCGGTGGCCAGTGAGGTCACGAGTTCGGCTGCCGCTTTCGGGCCGAGGGCCTGGACCCACTGCGCCAACTCGGGCGAGCGCACGAGCCGCTCGGCCAAGGCCTGGCTTTCCGTTTTGATGGCTTGAAGCAGGGCCTCGCGGGCCGCGGCCTCTCGGGGCGACGTGGTGGGCGACGCCACGGCGTCCTCGGCACGCAGGCGAGCCCCAATGCCGGCGTCCGCACCGGCCGCTTCGAACAAGGTTCTCACGGCGTCATCGGCGGTGGTACCGCCCGGCGCGACCTCGGTTGACACCGGCACAGGCAGTGCGCCGGGCGGCAGGCCGGCGGCGGCGTCGCCGCTGCGCACCTGCCAGTCGAGTGCGGCGCTGTAGCCCTCGGCGACGACGCGTTGCACTTCCGGCGCCTCACGGTAGCGGTCCATGGCCTGCAAGGTGGCGGGGGGCAAGCCGGCCAAGGCGGGTGCACCCGCAGGGTGGTCCAACAGCGTGTCAAAGATCAGGTGGTGGTTGCTGGCCGCGCGCAACTCGGTGCGCTCGGCGCGGTGGGCGTTGTCGACGGCGGTGCGAAACGCCAGGCGCTTCTCAGGGGTGTCGAGGGTGCGGTTCAGGTAAGGCACCAGCAGGGAAGCCGGGTCGCTCAGGGCGCGGTCGGCCAGGGTGATCCGGGTCTGGCGTGTCAGGTAGTCGCGCAGTTGCAGGAAAGTCCAGTCCGGCTGCAGGGCTCTGGCGTCTTGAAGGTCGTCGATCAGCGAGCCGTAGGTCATGTCCGGTTGGCTGATGGCCTGGTCGATGTAGGCGTTGAGCGCTGCCGGATCGCGGCGCAACGCCCCGGCCAGCATCTCGGCACCCAGGGCCCACAGGGCGGCAGCACGAGGCGAGGTGTCGTCCGCCGCCGGTGCGGCCGCCGGCGGCGCCACGAGGTTGGCCTGAAACACAATTGACGAGACAGCGACCTGCGGGTCGGCCAACGAGGGCAGGACGATGGCGCCGCGAGCGGTGTCGAGGCGGGCGCCGGTGGCGCTGGCGTCCAGCTCGATGACCCAGGCTTTGCCGCCATTGAGGGCGCGGGCGCGGGCCATGGCGTTGCGGACATCGGGTGAATGCTGCGCCAGGGCCAACAGCCGCTGGCGCGCCGGCGCCCAGGCCTCGGGCGACACCGACGGGCCTCGAGCCCAGGTGGCGTCGACCTCGGCTGCGAGCTCGGCTTCGCTCAAGACCCGAGGGACGGGAGCGGTGCCGGGCGCTGCCAAGGGCTGCGACAGGTCGCCGACCAGCGACGCATCGATGATGTTGGCATCGAAGGCGTATTGACGGCCACCCTCGGTCTGAAACGCCGCGCGCACGGCGGCCAGCAGCTCGGGAGACGCCTCCAGCTCAGCCAACGTGCGGCCATTGAGCACGGTGTCCAGCAGCACCTGCAGGGGCGTGGCCGTCTCGGGTGCCAAGGGGTCGAAAGGGGTTGCACTGGCCTGCGACCCGCTGAGGATGGCCGCCTGAATCTGGTCGGCCAGGGCTTTGGTCTCGGCCGCAGTAGTGGCCGCCTGTGGCTCGAATGCCCAGGCGGTGGTGGCTGTGCTCAACAGCCTGGCCTGCACCTGCTGAGGCTCCGCCAAGGAGGCATCGTCGGGAATGGCGGCCACCATGTGCCGGACACCGGCCATGGCAATCAGCTGCGCCGTTCGGTCGGCGGTCAGGTTGGGCAAGTGCGGCACAGGGCGCGCGGTGGAAGGGTGGTCAAGAAGGGAAACGTCGCTCATGGCAAGCCTCTGGTTGAACGGGCTGAACAAGGGCAGGCAAGCGTCAGCGGCCTTGTTCAGGGCGTGTCATTCCACCAGGAGGCCGCTCCCGCTGGCGCCCTGAAGGGCGCAGCGGGAGGCGCAAACCGCAGCCAGCCCTTTGGGTGGGGACCACCCTAGGCTCACGCCGCGGTGCAAATGCTCGACGTGGGCTTTTGTCACCCCGTCTGCGCTTTGCGCCTCGATTGCGCCGGGGGGTGCTCCCCACACAGGAGCCTCCTGATGAACGACACGCCTTTCTTGGCAAGCCAGTCACCGCCTTGAGGTACTGCGGACAACATCCGCATCAGGCCGCCCCGCTTCTTTTTTCAAGCGGCCTGACGCGGCGGATTCAAGCGTTGGCGTTGTACGTCACGGTGCCGTCGTCGTCCAGCACGATCACGCCCTGCTCGATGGCTTGCTGCAGGCCAATGTTGCTGATCAAGACGCGGCCTTGGGGATCGAAGCGGGCGATCAGCGCCTCGCAATCGGCCTGGCTGAGTTTCGAGTCGTAACCCACGGCCTCGAGACAGTCGTTGAGCTCATCGGCGTTGACGAACAGGTCGCGGTCGGCGCCGTCACGGTCGGCCCGCACGATCCGCAGCCCGATGTTGGCGGCCTGCCCTTCGGCCACACCGACGATGCGGTCGGCGTCGACCACCACCTCGCCGTTGGCGGTGATGTACAGGACGCCATCGGTGAAGGCCCTCGTCAGGTCCTCTTGGTCGACGGCGCCATCGCCATGGCGGTCGTAGGCGTTGAGGGCCCGGCCCAACGACTTCTCGTCGGTGCCGTCGGCAAGCTCATAGCTTGAGCCTTCCAGGCTGTCGATCAGCTCGGCACTGTTGATGCGCCGATCCCCCACACCCTCGTTTTTCTGCAAGTCGAGGTTGATGAGCCGGCCGGCGATGCGGTTGGCCTGAAGGCGCTGGCTGCCATCGCCGGAGCCCAGGTTGAAGGTGTAGCGCGAAGGGTCGAGGGTGACCGTGCCGTTGGCCTGGATCACCAGTGCCTTGTCATGCATCGCCAGGGCCAGGTCTTCGGGGCTGAGGGCTCCGTTGCCGGAGCTGCTGTAAGCGTTGATCATGCGGCCCAGCTCGCGGTCGTCGGCCTGGACGGTGTAGTTGTCGGCCTCCAGGCCGGCGCGCAGTTCGGGAGCGTTGGCATACAGGTCGATGTCGGAGCCGGCGTCCACGATGCGCAAGGCAATGCGTTGCTCGTCTGGGAGCGGTTGGTCCGGATCGACAGCGACCGGCATGGTGCTGGGCACCGCGATCAGCCGGTCAACCAGCGTCTTTACGGGCGTGGGGCCGAGGTCCAAGGGAAACTGGCCGGCGGACACGCGCGGCGCGGCGCCGAAGAGGTGGTCCACGAAGGACTGGACCGCGAGGCTGGCCTGGTCGGAGACGCCATCGAGCACCGTGCGGGCAGGCGAGCCGGGAGCGAAGGTCGCAGCGCTGCGACCAGCGGTCAGGCTTTCTTGGAGGACCTGCCGCGTGGCTGGGGCACCCCGTTTACCCTGGCTGACATCGGCGTAGATCGCTTCGGCGAGCCGGGCCTTCAGGGCTTCGGCCGCCGCTGGGCCGATCGCCTCCACCAGCGACTCAACTGCCGGTGAGGCCAGGATGGTCTCGGCCAGGGTGGCGCTTTGAGCACGCAACGCCGCATCGGTGGCGGACTGGGCCGTGGCCGCTTCGCCCTCGGGACCCATCGCCTGGACGGCGTCTTCAGCGGCCATGCGCACCTTGAGACCGGCCTCCAACCCCGCCGCTTCGATCAAGCCGGCGCCGTCGCCTGGCTGGCCGCCATTGGCGGCTTTGGGGGGCAACCCGACGAAGACGGACGTCAAGCCGCGTGCGCGCACGGCCTCGTCCAGGTACACCGCCCCCTCCCCGCTGCGAAACGCCGAGCCCAGGACGTTGTTGAAGCCCTTGCTGCGGCCCTGCTCGACGGCCGGCGCGTTGCGGTAGCGGTCCATCACCTCCAGCGCGCTGTCCGAGAGCACGCCGACAGCGTCGCCGCTGAGCGGCGTGGTGCGGTTGTCCGACTGCAAGCCGCTGAACACCAGGTGGTGGTTGCGGGTGGCCTGCAGCTCGGTCTGTTGCTGCCGGTGAGCGGCCTTCACGGCCATGCGGAACTGCCAGCGCTTGTCTGGCGTGTCGTAGGTGCGCGCGATGAAGGGCAGCAGCGACTCGGGTCGCGCCAGGGCACGGTCGGCAAACCCCAGCCGGATCTGCTCGACGTAGTAGTCACGGATTTCCTCGGCAGTCCAGGTGGGGTTCGCGTTGCGGATGGCTTGCAGGTCTTGAATGAAGGTGCTGCCGCCGCCCCGGTTGGGTTGCCTCATCTCATCGTCGATGTAGGCGTTGAACGCCGCCGGATCCTGGCGGAAGCCGCCCGACAACATCTGTGCCCCCATCTCGTCAAGGTGGGCGGCCTCTTCCTCCGTGAAGTCGGTGGGCTGGCCCGTGGCGTCTGCGGCCGGCATCGGGGGCAGCGACGAGCCCTGGTTGGCGTAGAACACGATGGACGAGGCGGCCTGGGAAGGATCGCCCGACCCGCTCGTGGGCAGCCAGATGGTGCCGGTGGCGGCGTCGAAGCGCGCCTGGGTGGCTTTTGGGTCGACGTCGACAACCAGCGGCTTGTCGCCATTGAGCGCGCGGGCGCGGGCCATGAGGTTGCGGAACTCCGGCGAGTTCTGGGCCATCGCGCGCAGCACCCTGGCGGTGGCCGTCCAGCCGCCCGGCAACAGGTCGGCGCCCGGCACGAACGTGGCGTCCACATCGGCCGCCAGTTCAGCCTGCGTCAGCGTGCGGGCCTGCTGCGTGCCGCCCGGCGTGACAGGCAGTGACAAGTCACCCACCAGTGACGGATCGATGATGTTGGCATCGATCGCAAACTGGCGCCCACCTTCGGTCTGGAAAGCGGCGCGAACCGCAGCCAGCAGGGCTGGCGACGACTTCAGCTGCTCCAGGGTGCGGCCATTGACCGCCTGATCGAGCAGCCGCTGCAGCGGGGTGCCGGTGAGTGGCGTGAGCGGGTCCCAGGGCGTGGTGCCGGCCTGGGGCTGGCTCACGGTGGCGGCCTGGATGTCCGCTGCCAGGGCCGCGTCCTGTTCGGCACTGGGCGCTGCAGGGCCCGGCGCCACGGTGGTGGTGTGCGAGTCCAGCCGCACCTTGTTCTTGGTGACGGCGGTGCGCGGCTGAGCCGCTGCGCCGTCATAGTGCCTCCAGCCCGCTCCCGAGGCATCGTTGGGGATGCTGTCGACCAGGCGCCGTGTTCCGGCCATGGCGATGGCCTGGGCTGTGTCGGTTTGGCGGGATTTCGGTTCAAAGGCGGGGCGGGATTGGGTGGCGGGCGATTCGAGGAGTGAGACGTCGGACATGGCAGTGACCTTTCGGAAAGGGTGGCGCCGGGCAACGTGCACGGCAAAAGCGGAATGGGGTGGGAGAAAACAGGGCGCGCAAGCAATGGCGAAAAAAATATGATGCCGAAACAGGTGGGTGGTGAATACCGTAAGGACCACATGGCACACGACCGAATCTGTCGTAGGCAATGTCAATTTAGGCAAACATGGTCGCTCTCGGGGGGCGGGCTGGCCGAATCCGGCAAACCCTGGCCGGCTGCCAACCCTTGTCCGCTGGGGCTTTCACCTGGATGAGCAACCGTGCCGCAAGGGTGGAGGCTCTCGCGCGTGCTCTTGCCTCAACCCGGTCAGGTGCCGTCCTAAATCATCTGACGGCGGACATCATAAGTGATTACCCTTTGATCATGAAGGCCAAATAGGGCGTTTGAGCGGGGCAATGGGGCGGACACGGCGCAGGATTTGTCGTCGATGACCACAAAACCGGCACGCTGAGACGGTTGTTCCTCCGCTGCGAGTTCGGCCATCAAAGCCACGGCCGCAGGGCCCATCAGTCACCTCAATGAGCCGCGCACTGACCGGCCGCTGCCGAGGCACCTAAGCCATGCGCAGGGTTCAAGACAGCTGGAGTTCGGGCAGGGTGCGTGTGACAGTGCCGTTGGCGTCGAACGCCAGGACCCCGCTGCCGATGGCTTGTTGCAGGCCTTTCGCGCCAATCAGGCCGTCGGCGCCGAAGCGTGCCACCAGCGCCTCGCAGTCGGCCTCGCTCAATTGCGGCTCGTAGCCGACAGCTTGCAAGCAGTTCCGAATTTCTTCGGCGTTCAGCCAGCCATCGCGATCGCTGCCGTCCTCGTCTGCCTGCACCAGGCGCAGCGCGATGTTGGCCGCCTGCCCACCGGTCAGGCCTCGAATGCGGCTGCCGTCTACCGACACTCCGCCTTCGGCGTCGATGACCAGCGCCCCGTCGCTCAAGGCATTCGTCAAGTCAGCCTGGCTCACGGCCCCCTGACCGAAACGGTCATAAGCGTTGAGCACGCGCGACAGCGCCGCCTCGTCGGTGCCTTTGGCCAAGCGGTAGCCGCTGGCGTGCAGGCTGTCGGCCAGCTCGGACGCATTGATGCGCCCGTCGCCTGCGCCCTCGTGCCGGGCGGTGTCGAGCCCGATCCACCGCCCCGCGATGTGCCCGGCCTGCGTGCGCCAGCGCGCCTCACCCGGGCGGCTGACATAGCGTGTGGCGTCCAGCGTCACCTGCCCGTCAGGCTGCACCACCAGCGCTTTGTCCCGGATCGCTGCTGCCAACTCTTGGGCCGTCAAGGCCCCGTCGCCGCCGGCGTCATATGCATCGATCAGTCGCCCAAGCGCTTTGTCGTCGCTGCCGTCCACCCGGTAGCCGAAGGCCTGCAGCCCATCGAGCAGTTCGCCCGCGTTCACCTGCGCGTCGTGGCTTGAACCCGCCGTGATCAGCCGCGCCGCATGGCGCTCCGGGTGGTCCAGCAGATTGCCCAGCACGCCCGCGCCCGGCGAAGGGCCACCGTCGGCCATCAGCCGGTCGATCAACGCGTCGATCGGCTTTCGGGTGAAGCCGTAGGCCGCATCGCCCGCCGCCGCGCCGACCGCAAAGCCCGCCAGGCTGCCGAACAGCCCGCCCACGAAGAACCCCACCGCCGTGCCTGCCCCCGGCAACACCAGGCTGCCAATCGCCGCACCCGCCCAAGCGCCCAGGCCCGCGCCGACATCGGCGCCCACCAGCCCGCCGGCCAGCTCCGCCAGCACCTTGCGCGTGGCATGCGCCTCGTGGTCGCCATGGGACACGTCGGTGTAGATCGCCTCCGCCAGCTGTGCCACCATCGCCGCGGTGGCCGCCACGCCCAGCACCTTCACCACGCCCGCCATCTCCGGCGAGGCCAAGATTCGCTCGGCCAGGCCGAGGCTTTCCTTGCGCAACGATGCCTCCACGGTCGCCCGCGCCGCCACGGGGTCGCCCTTCGGCCCCTGCGCGTCCACGGCCGCATCGACTGACGCGCGCACGCGTTGTCCGGCCTCGGCGCCCTCACTCTCGTGCACCACCTCGACCGGAGGGTCTTCGGCACCGGGAGGCGGGCTCACCAACGGGGGCTGCCCGCGCAGCTTGAGTCCCTGCTCCAGGTAGATCATGGAATGCCCCGTGTCGATCTGCCGGTAGAGGGAGGTCCTGGCCGACTCGAGGGTGCCCACTTGGACGTGCGGCAAATCCTGATAAAAGTCCATGGCTTGCAACGAGGTGTCGTCGAGCACTGCCAAGGTGTTAGCTGTGGGCGGCACGCTCTGGCGTTTCGACAACACGTTCTCGAAAATACGGTGGTGGTTGAGCGCCGTGTCCATCTCCGTGACTTCGAAGTCGTTGGCGTACTCGACGGCGGCATAAAAATCCAGTCGCTTTTCCGGCGTGTCGAAGGTGCGCTCGATGTAGGGAATCAAAGACTCGGGTCGGGTCAGCGCCTGATTGGCAATCTGTGCCCGGGTTCGCGCCACCGCCAGCTGCCACTGTTCTGACGCCGACGCAGCAGGGTGCTCTGCCCGGACGGCCTGCCAATGACCTTGCAGAATCGACTGGGCCGGTGGCCGGTGGAGTTCCTGTTCGACGTAAGCCGCCAACGCCGCAGGGTCGCGCCGCAGGCCGCCTGCCAGCATCCTCGCGCCCAGGGGATCGAGTTGGGCAATGAGTGCCGGGGTGAAAGACGTGCGCTGTCGCAGGCGCGCCGAGCGGCGCGCAAAGGCGTTTACCAGTGCGCCATTGTTGGCCTCGAACACCACCAGCGAGGCGGCGCGCCGCGGATCGGCCAAGGTCGGCAGCTCGATGGCCCCGTCGCGGGGATTGAGCCGGGCACCACGGAGCCGACCATCGACGACGATGGTGAACCGGCGGCCCCGGTTGAGCGCACGCGCGCGCGCCATCACATTGCGGAAATCCGGGGACTCTTCGGCCAGCGCATAAAGAATCTTCTCCACCGGGGCCCACTGTTCGGGCGGCACCTCGGCACCGCGCACGAACGTGGCGTCGACCTCGGCGCGGTGGTCGGCCTGCATCAGGCGGCGACGCGGCTGCGCATGGCCCGCTGGCGCCAACGGCTGCGACAAATCGCCCACCAGCACCGCTTCGATGACGTTGGCGTCCAGCGCGAACTGCCGGCCGCCCTCGGTCTGGAAACCGGCCTGCACCGCCGACAGCAACGCCGGCGACGCCAGCAGTTCTGAGCGCGGCAGTCCGTAGACCGCCTCCGCGAGCAGGCGCTGCAGCAGGGTGCCGCTTTCAGGGTCGGTTGGGCTCCAGGGCCGTGTGCCGGGGCCGCTGTCGGCCTGGATGGCTTGCCGGATGTTCTGTGCGAGCCCACCGGGCTGGCCCCCCTGCGCAGAGAGCATGCGCTGCGTCCAGGCCATGGACACCTTTTGCGCCTCGGCGTCACTTTGATGGGCAGGATGTTCGAGCGCACGGCGTGTGCGGGTCGCGGCGCCCCGGGCGTGTATGTGGGTCATGGCATGGTTCTCACGGGTCTGTGTGTGTCAACGCGGCAGGCTGCTGTCATCGATGGACACCCGGCCTTCGGTGTCGATGGCGATGGCGCCGTTGTGCAAGGCGTTG
>JAZKHH010000058.1:0-2923 GCA_040385465.1 Pseudomonadota bacterium
TTGATCGATCGCTTGACGCAACGGTATGGCGGTGGACTTCTCAATGTATGAGCGGGCATCCAGCAGCAGCGCCCCTCCGGGCTGACGTCGATGGTCTGAGCGGATGACGCGCAACATGGGCGTCCAATCGATCAGGGCGCATCCCGACCGGGCGCCACCGCCACCCGCCATCCACGTCCCACCGGCGCCGTCTCAAACCGCACCGGCAGGAACCGCGAGATCACCTCGAAGTTGGTCTGCGAGTGCAGGCTCAACACCGTGGCGCTGTAGGCCACGGATCGGCCAGCCTGGTGCACCGCCAAAGCCAGGGGCAGGGCCCATTGATCGGTGAGGTACTCGCCCAGCGCGCCGTCGCTGACTTGGTACGCTTGGATTTCGCGGCGCAAGCTGGTCAGCGTCGGCGCACGTTCGCCACGGCGCTGACGCCCAACCAGCAACGTCGCCAGTTCGCTCACTTCCGCATGCGTCAGCGTCACCATCAGCGCCCGACCGGGCCCCTCGTCCGCCGGCACGCAAGGCGTCTCGAGCGACAGCAGCGCCGCACCCTCTGGGCCCAGCACGTCGCTGAGCATCGCTTGCAGTGGCACCAACGCCTGCAGCGCCGCCTCCTGCCCCAGGCCTGGCGCCACGCATTGCGCTTGCACTTGCCGCAGCACACCGCGCTGCAGCAAGTCAAACGGAACCAACGTCTCGGCCGGTGTCAGCACAGCCTCGATCACGCCCCCACCTTGCGGTGCAAAGCCATGACGCTTCAGCGTCAAGTTCGCACCCGCGCCCAGCCGACGCACCAACGGCGCAAAGCAGCGGTCGATGAACGGAAAGGGCGGCGCCAACGGGTTGTGCGTGCCCCCGGTCAACTGCAGCGACGTCGGCCGATCGCCTTGCAGCAAGGCCGGCCACACGGTCTGCAGCACCAGCGTGCTGCTGCCTGCCGAGCCCACGTCAAAGGCGTACTCGCCAGGGCGCACGGCGCCCGGCTCGAACACCAGAGTCATGGAGTCCAGTTCAGCGCCCTGCACCGTCGCGCCGGACACCGCCTGCGCTGCGCGCACGCACGCCAGATGCTGTCGCATCAAGCCAGGCTTGGGCCGCTTGGCTCGGATGTGGCGCAAGGTAAAGGGCTGTGCGGTGCACATGGACAGGGCCAAGGCGGTGCGCAGGATCTGCCCGCCGCCTTCCCCGACAGAGCCGTCGATTTCAATCATGATTTGGAATTCTTCGTTGTTCTTTTGTCTTGGCCAGCTTGTGTGCAAGCACGCGCGTGTGCCAACCGGTCTCTTTCCACCTGCCGACAGGGCCGGCAGCGCACCGCGTGGGTGTAGAGCGAGCCGCCTGCCAGCTCGTACCACCATTTCTGCTGTTTGGCTGTCCACACGCACTCGACTTTGCAATTTCTGCAGGCAAAAATCTTGTCCAGGTAGAGGTTCGGTAAATCGAAAAGCGGGCGCTCAGGATTGCGCAGCGCCAGTACGCTGCGGTCAGTGGCCACTGCCCCTGAAGGAACCCCCGAGTGGGGTGATGCGCGCCAAGCCGCCTGAGCCGCGTCCGCCCGCTTCCGGCGCACAGCCATGATTTCGGCACGGCGCTGTTTGTTGCTCTTGAGCTTCATGTCGCGTTTGCGTGTCCCGTGACCACCTCGTGCAGGAACGCGTCCAGCGCATCTTTGCGCGGCATCAGTGCCTCGCGGGGCGGCTGCGCCTGGGCCACGGCCAGCTCGGCTTCGATGAAGTCGTTGAGCACCGGCCAACGCGGGCTGGTGGCCGCTTCGCCCGCTCGCATCTTGACCTCGAGCAAGCGATTGATCTCGCTCAGCAAGGCCCCGTCTTTCAAGGTCGCCTCCACCAGCTCCGCAAAGCGCATCGGCGGCGCGCCTTTGCCCTCACGGATCCAGCGCGCCGCGAACAGCGGCCGCAGCACGTACAGATATTTCTTGAAACGCACCTCCTCGCCCTGCAGGTGCTCGCGGTAGTTTTTCTTCGCCATCGAGACGTAGTGGTGGTAGCCGCGCACCGTGGAAAATCCAGCCTCGGCCAGCGCACGGAAACGCTCCATCCACACCGGGTCCTCCCGGTAAAGGATGGGCGAGCGCAGCCACTCCAGCAGCGTCGGGTTCGACTGGCGCAGCAACTGCAAGGCCTTGCGCACATCCCAACCGCCCACGTCGAGCTCGCCGCTGATCGGTTGCTCGATCACATCGCGCTGCGGCTCCACACTTAAGTACCAGGGCAACCGGTTGACGTAGATGAAGCGCACGTCGTAGTCGCTGTCGGGCGAGGCAAAGCCCCAGCCGCGGCTGCCGGATTCGCAGGCGAACAGGATGGTGACGTTGTGCTGAGTTTCGATGTCGAGGAGGCAGGTGAGGATGGTTTTGCGCATCTCGGCGGAGACGGGGTGGGCGCTGAGGATGGGGGTCATGTTGGCTTCTCGGTTTTTTTCAGGATGTTGCGGTGGTTTGCCTGCAGGTCGGGACTGCCCCCGACGGGGCACTCACTTTCTTGCTTCGCCAAAAAAGTAAGCAAAAAAGGCGACCCCCGACGTCGATGCCCCTCGCTGCGCGAGGGTGCGCTGCGGGGCTGGGAGCCCGAGGGCCGATGACCCCCAACTCGGCCTGCGGCCTCAAACAGGGGTCCCGGACGGCTTCGCCGCAACCCTCAAGCTCCCAGCCCCGCAGCTCATCGCCTCAACGGGGGACTTCGAGTCGGCTCGCTTCGCTTTGCCTTGCCTGTCTACCCCTTTACACACACCACCTGCTTCAAGGTGTGCACCACCTCGACCAGGTCTTTCTGCGCTGCCATCACGGCGTCGATGTCCTTGTAGGCCATGGGGATCTCATCGATCACCCCTTCGTCCTTGCGGCACTCGACGCCCTCGGTGGCCTTGGCGTGGTCTTCCACGGTGAAGAGCTTCTTCGCCTTGGTGCGGC
>JAZKHH010000058.1:3023-14836 GCA_040385465.1 Pseudomonadota bacterium
TCGGTGGCCTTGGCGTGGTCTTCCACGGTGAAGAGCTTCTTCGCCTTGGTGCGGCTCATCACGCGGCCGGCACCGTGCGAGCAGCTCTCAAAGCTCTCCGGGTTGCCCAGGCCACGCACGATGTAGCTGCGCGCGCCCATGCTGCCGGGAATGATGCCGAGCTGGCCCTTCTTGGCGCTCACCGCCCCCTTGCGGGTGACAAACACCTCGTGGCCGAAGTGGGTCTCTTTCTGCACATAGTTGTGGTGGCAATTCACCGCCTCCAGGTGCGTCTCGAACGGCTTGGTGATCACCTTTTTCACCGTCTTGATGAGGTTGGTCATCATCACCTCGCGGTTGAGCTGCGCGAAGGTCTGCGCCCAGCCCACCCCCCGCACGTAGTCACCGAAGTACTGCGAGCCTTCCTCGAAGTACGCCAGGTCCTTGTCGGGCAGGTTGGCCTGGTGGCGCATCGCGTCTTGCTTGGCCAGCTCGATGAACATCGTGCCGATCGCATTGCCCACGCCGCGCGAGCCCGAGTGCAGCATGAACCACACGAAGCCGTCCTGGTCCAGGCAGACCTCGATGAAGTGGTTGCCCGTGCCCAGGGTGCCCAGGTGCTTGCGGTTGTTGGTGTTCTTCAAGCGCGGGTGCAGCTCGCACAAGGCGTCGAACTCCGGTGCCAGTTGCGACCAGGCCGCGTCCACCGCCTCGGGCGGGTTCTCCCACGAGCCGGTGTCACGCCCTTGCCGCTTGGGCACCGAGCCGTGCGGCACGGCGCGCTCGATCGCGCTGCGCAGCGGGCCCAGGTTGTCGGGCAGGTCTTCGGCGCGCAAGGTCGTCTTGCAGGCCATCATCCCGCAGCCAATGTCCACGCCCACCGCGGCCGGGATGATGGCCTTGAAGGTCGGGATCACCGAGCCCACCGTGGCACCGATGCCCAGGTGCACGTCCGGCATCGCCGCCACGTGCTTGAAGACGATCGGCAAACGCGCGGCGTTGGCCAACTGCGCCATGGCTTCCGGCTCCACCGGCACGCCGCGGGTCCACATCTTGATGGGCACGCCACCGTCGACGGTTTCAGTGTTGTAGTTCACGTTCATGGCAATTCATCCAAAAAATCGGTTTGTCTATCTATCTGGCTGTCCATCCATGCACTCATTGCAGGATCGGAACTTAAAGGGTGAGTGGAGGGGCGGCAAGGTGTGGGTGAAACAAATTCCCCTGCTCTGCCAACTGAGCCACGGCGGCATCGCGCGCGCCGGCGGGACTCGAACCCGCGACCTTGGGATAAGGATGTAGTTCCACCTGCATTCGCTCTTCCACTCACTTCAATTCAACATACATCTGTCTGTCTATAGATTTGTCTACCCTGTGCGACCAAAGTGACGAAAGGGATTACGTGCTCTATCCCCTGAGCTACGGCCCCCCTGATTGGGACCGGCGGGACTCGAACCCGCGACCACGAGCTTACAAAGGCTGTACTTCCGTCGGCATTCGCACAAGGCAGACAAAACCGAGAAATTCAAATTCAAAAAAGCGCGACAAGGAATCACAAGACGTCTTTCGTACGCCGGTTTCCCGGCGCAGACGATTGGATGTAGTCCTGCTGGCATTCGCACCACAAACAGTTCAATCAATCATTCATTCATTCACACAAGTGGGTCGGTGTCGCCAGCGACCAAAATTCACGAGCGTGGTCTCACCGGTTGCCCGGTGGCGGGTTTGCAGGCCCGCTCGACCTGATGGCTGTACGCCCGCAAGGCATTCGCCCGCGACACCTTCCTTTTCAATGTGTCTTTCCTTCAGCGGCGCTCACTCATTCACTGCACCAGCGGCATCGCCTCGATCAAGCCGACCCAGTGATCCGGCCCCAGCGCGCCGGCCGCAAAGGCCGACACCACCTTGAACACTTCGTCCGAGAAGCCGCCAACATTCAAGATGTCGGCCCGCTCCAGGGCCTGCGTGCTCCCGTAGGGCTGGATGTCGATGCACACCAGCTTCGCCTGCGGATTGCGTTGCTTGAACGCCGTCCACTCGCGCAGCGTCTGCGTCGCACCGTGTCGTTGGTCATCGACCCACGACTCGTTGTCGCTCACCAAGATCACCAGGTCGGCCTGCGCCTTTTCCTGGTTCAACAAGGCCAGCGGTGCGCTGCAGTTCGTGCCACCCCCGCCCACACCGGCCAGCTTCTCGGCATTCGTCATCACCGAGTCGCGGGGGTTCAACGACAACGACACCACCTTCTGCTCGAAGGGCAGCACACGGGCCCGAGGGTTCTTGCGCAACACCGCCGCCGCCATCAACGCCGCCACGTCGATGCAACGCACGCTGGACGTCGCCGAGCCGCGGGCACCCGTCACTGCCGAGCTCATCGAGCCCGACACGTCGGGGCACACCACCACCGCACCGGTCAGCGCCGGCACGTTGACGAGCGACGCTTCCATCGCATCCTGCAGCGCCTCCCGCACGGCCACTGGCACCGTGTCGCCGGTGGCCTTGTAGGCCGACAGCAACTGGTAGGGCAGCGCCCGGGCCCGTGCCACCTCGGCGGGGTCGCGCAGCTTCGCTGCCACCGTCTTCACGTGGCGCGTCTGCTCGAACACGCCGTGGCGCGCAAAGGTGTTCAGGTTCTGCCGCACCATCTGCCACGACCCGTTCACCGCCATTTGGGCCCACTGGTTCGGCGTCAACGGCAGTGCCGTCAACATCTGAAACGGCACCTCCGGCACCGCCAACAACTCACCCCGGGCCAAGCCCTGCTTGAAGCGCTCGAAGGCCTGCGTGATCGGTGGCAACGCCGCCTCGTCCACCGGCTTGCCGATCAACCAGGCGAACCACGCCGCACGCCATGCTTCCGCAGGCTTCGGGTGCACCATCTTCACCACGTCGGCCAGCGAAGGGCTGTTGCCCACCGAGGCGTTCAACAATTGCGTCTCGGTGGCTTGGCACAGCCACTGCTGCACCAGTTTCTTGGGACGCGTGCCCAGCGACTTGCGACCCACCGCACCGCTGCGCAGGATCTGCACGAAGTTGCGCAGCATCTTGCCGTTGTCCACGACACGGCCGAACACCTTCGACAGCAACGCCACGTCACGCACCGCCAGCGTGGCCGCCAACAAGGCCGGCATGTCTTTCATGAAGCCGGCTTGGCGGGCGTGCATCGCCGTCTTGGCCACGAACTCAGGGTCCAGCGTGCGGGCCAGCTCCAGCACGGCTTGCAGTTGATCTTCGCCACCGGCATAAAACGTTTGGCTCAAGCACCCCGTGGCGGCCAGTTGGGCCAGGCGGTGGCGCGGGCTCAACGCATAAGCCGCGCTGCCCGATTGGTTGCGGTCGTTCGCCTGGGGCAACGAGGCGCCACGCAGGGTAGAGAAAAGTTGGGTGTTGACCATGGGGTACTCCTTTGCATTCAACAGCGGGTGATTTGCTTCAGCGCTTTCTGAGCGCTCAGTTCAAATCAGGTTTCTGAGCTGAGTGTCTGCAACGAGCGTGCCAAGGCTGAGCCGGTGCGGTCGAGATGGCTCCTAAGCCATTGATTTAAATGAAAAATATTCATTTCTAATCAGCGGCGAAGAAGCAGAAATGCCGCTCTTTGCATGGCAAAGACTAGAATGAAATCTATGAAACTAGCTGTGAAGCTCATGCCGTTGACTGACGTGACCTTGCCCTTGCCCTTGCCGCTCCAACCCTGGACCGCGAACCGTCGACTGCCGACTGCTCACAACACAGGAGCCCGCTCATGAAGACCACCGTGGTGCTGGGCTTCCTCGGCTCCCAACTCGACGACGGCCGAGGCGCCGGCCGATGGGAAAAGTGGCGCCCCACGGTGTCGCTGGTCCAGCACGCCGAGCAGCCTGTGGGCCGGGTGGAGCTGCTCTACTCGCCGCAGCACCTGCTGCTGGCCCAGCGCATTGAGGCCGACCTGCTCGAGAAGGCCCCCCACACGGTGGTCAACCTCATCGAGATGGCCATCGACAACCCGTGGGACTTCGGCGAGATGTACGCCCGCTTGTACGACTGGGTGCGCAGCTACCCCTTCGACACGGCGCGAGAGCAGTACTGGGCGCACATCACCACCGGCACCCATGTGGCGCAGATCTGCCTGTTCCTGCTGGTCGAGTCGCGGCTGATCCCCGGGGTGCTGCTGCAAACCGCCCCGCCCAAGCCCCAACGCAGCGGCGGGCCGGGCCACATGACGCTGATCGACCTCGACCTCTCGCGCTACGACGCGATGGCCCAGCGTTTCGAGCGCGAACACAGCGACGCCATCACCTTCCTCAAGAGCGGCATCCAGACGCGCAACCCGCAATTCAACGCGCTGATCGACGAGATCGAGCGGGTGGCGGTGCGCTCGCGGGCGCCAGTGCTGCTCACCGGGCCCACCGGCGCGGGCAAGTCGCACCTGGCCCGGCGCGTGTTCGAGCTGAAAAAGTCGCGCCACCAGGTGAGCGGCGAGTTCGTGGAAGTGAACTGCGCCACCCTGCACGGCGACACCGCCGCCTCCAGCCTCTTCGGCCACAAGAAGGGCGCCTTCACCGGCGCGGCGGCCGAGCGGGCCGGTCTCTTACGCACCGCCCACGAAGGCGTGTTGTTCCTCGACGAGATCGGCGAGTTGGGCCTGGACGAGCAGGCCATGCTGCTCAAGGCGGTGGAAGAAAAGCGCTTCCTGCCGGTGGGCAGCGACCGCGAGGTCAGCAGCGATTTCCAGCTCATCGCCGGCACCCACCGCGACCTGCGCCTGGAAGTCGCCGCCGGGCGTTTCCGCGACGACCTCTTTGCCCGCATCAACCTGTGGTCCTTCGCGCTGCCCGGCCTGGCCCAGCGCCCCGAAGACCTCGAGCCCAACGTCGAGCACCTGTTGCGCAAGGCCGCCGCCGAGGTCGGCCATGCGGTGCGTTTCCAGGGCGAAGCCTTGTCGCGCTACCTCAAGTTCGCGCGCTCGGCCGAAGCGGTGTGGACCGGCAATTTCCGCGACCTCGCCGGCAGCGTCACGCGCCTGGCCACCCTGGCCGAAAGCGGGCGCATCACCGCCGGCCTGGTGGCCGCCGAGTGCGCGCGCCTGCGTTGGCAATGGGAGCGGTCGGTGCCTGGCGGCGCAGCAGCCGGCCTCCCCCATGAGCCGGTCGACCTGGCCGACTGGCTCGACGACAAGGTGCTGAGCGAGCTCGACACCTTCGACCGCCTGCAGCTGCAGGCCGTGCTGCAGGTGTGCCGGGGTTGCCGCACCTTGTCAGAGGCGGGCAGGGCGTTGTTCGACGTGTCGCGCCAACAGCGCAGCGTGGTCAACGATGCCGACCGCTTGCGCAAGTACCTGGCCCGCTTTGGCCTCGACTGGGCACGTGTGGCCACCGGCTCGGCCTGAGTCCGCCCGCACCGCCATCCCGGCCCGCCGCGAGACCCGCCGTTGCCAGACACCGGCCCGGCGCGTTGTCCCACACCCTGCACGCCAGGACCCTCCAACAATGAAACCCAACGTTTGATGGTCAAGGCCGCGCATCCAGATCCGGATGCCTTGCGCGGCAGTGCCATCGGCTTTCACGATGTCAGGACTTCCCATGGCCGTCAAACAATCCTTTCCCACCCGCCAAGTCGGCACCGAAGACGCTGCCGTGGTGGCCCCGCCAGGCACCACCCGTCCTGCCGACGGCCGGACCCAGCCGGTGCAAGGCGAGCACACCGTCGACCAGCCCGTGCCGCGCCTGCCGCACGAGCGCGACGAATCCGACGACAGCCAGGCCGACTCGCCAGCCACACCCTCCGAGCCCACCGCCCGCAAGGCGTTTGAAGACGCCTCGCAAGGCAAGCAAGACACCAGCTACTCGCCGGTCACCGACGCCACCTACCACCGCCAGCGAGAGTCGAAATAAGCAGCTGGGCCATGTTGGGAGCTGGTGTATCGCGCAACAAGTTGCGGAACTGGGCAATGTGCTCCACCACAAGGCGCCCTCCTACGCACCTGCGCGATGCACACGACTGGGCAATGGCTGGGCTGAGCGCCACCATGAGTGCTCAACTTTCTGATCCCTGCGTATGCGTATGTCCTTCCTGTCTTTGGTCAACTGCCGCTTGCGTCCTTGCACCCTGCTGCCGCGCGTTTGCGTTGGAGCCGTCGACCGATGGATCTGAACTGGGTTCAATGGCCCGCCATGGCCGTGACCGTGGCCGCGGCGTGGCTGGTCGCCTCCCAAAAAGAACAACGCCGCAAGGTGGGCTTTTGGGCCTTTCTGCTCAGCAACGTTTTGTGGGTGCTTTGGGGTGTGGTCTCGGGGGCGATTGCCTTGATCGTGCTGCAGGTTTGTTTGGCCGCACTGAACATCCGAGGAGTTTTTAAAAATGAACAATGACCCCCGCCAACCCTCGACCCCACCCTGCCGCACCCGTTGGGTGGGGCCCATGACCTGGTGGGCCCACGAAGGCCCGAACGGCCCGGTGCTGACCCTGTGCCAAGGCACGCGCGTCGAGTGCATCCAAGGGCAGCGTCGCCAGCGCGCGCGGCGCCTGTGCCGCCAGGGCCTCGCCCGCTTGCGGCAGGTGTGGCCGGTGCCCAAGGCAGCGAACGCACAGCTGGCCTGAAGTACGCGCGCCACTCCCTCATTCCGGGGGTCCCCGGTGTGGACGGCCGCCCACTCCTGCAAGACAATCACGCCCTCTCATCGAAAGGTTTGCCGTGTTGTCCTCTCCGTCTCTGCAGGTCCGTCTTTCTCCGAGTGCGGTGTCACGCAAATCCTTGGGTCGACCCGCGCGGCGCGCCGGCATCGTGTTGCTGGCGGCGCTGTCCGTGGCCGCCTGTGGTGGTGGCGACCCCTTCTTCGACGACGTCTTCGGCGGCACGACCAATGAAAACGCCCCCCCGCCGTCCAGCGCGGTGTTGGTGAAGAAGTTTTCCGGCAGCTGCGTCAGCAGCACCTGTTATGTGTCCAAACGGGTGTTCATGGACGAGAACGGCGAGGCCACCGTTTTCTGGCAGGAATACCCAAGTGGTGCCGCCAGCGGCGCCACCAACTTGATGGCCGCCACCCGTGTCGCCGGGGCCGCTTCGCTGGCGGTGTCTGGGGCGGTGCGTTCCCCTTACGACACCAACCCTGCCAACACCCGAATCGAGCCGCTGAGCGCCCGCCGTTTCGCCGCGTTCTACCTGCTCGCCACCGACAACACCCGGGCCTTGGCCTCCATCGTCGATCTGCCCGCTGCCGGGGTGCCCAACGCGACCGCGCCCGTGGCGCTGCCCAGCGCCGCCTTGGAAGTGCCCCGCGGCACCACCGTGCCGCTGCTGTCGGCCAACGTCAATCAGCTGTGGGCCTTGGTTCCCAACCAGCCGGCGCCGTTTCCCGTGGTGAGCTTGGGCCGCGAAGCCACCCTCACACTGCTCACCCCCAGCGTCGAGCCGTTCGCCACCGTCGTCAGCAGCCAGGTCTCCTCGCTCGAGGCCGTCACGCCGACCGCCTTGAGCGCCTCGGTGGCCCAAACGCAGGCCAACGGCCCGGTGCACGCGTTCGTCACCACCCTGTCGCTGACCAGCGGCCAACTGAGCGCACCCGTGCAGATTTCAACCCAGCCGCTGGTGCTGAGCAACGACCGGGCTGCCTGCCGCGCCACCCCCGCGGTGCAAACCCGCTCCGGCGGCGCCGGCACCTTCGCCACCGCCTTCACCCGGGTGAACGCCGCGCAAACCGGCTGTGACCTGTACGTCAACAACGTCCGCGTCAACGACGTGCGGCGCTCCGTGGAAAGCTTCAACTTCAGCACCGACCAGACCGGCGGCACCGTGGCCGTCTGGACCGAGGCCGAGACCGCGGTCAAAGGCGCCGCCAGCCGGATTCAATGGAGCCGCCAAGATCCCACCAGCCTGACCTTCACCACCCCGGCCGCATTGACCACCGAAGCCGCCGCCGGTGGCAACGTGGCGCTGGCCACCGTCTTGCAGGAGGGCCCCCGCGGCACCCTGGCCGTGTCGTGGCAGGCCTGCACCGGCAACGCCAGCAATTGCCGAGACGCGCGACAGTGGGTGTCTAAATTCACCCAAGGCGCCTGGACCACCACCCCTGGCGTGAACGGCATCGAGTCCCTCGCCGTCAGCCGCAGCGGCCAAGCGGTCGCCTTGTTCAAGCGCAGCACCTGTGGGTCTTCCAACTGCCAAGAGCTGTACCTGCTGCCGTTCTGAATCTCGTCGGAGGTGACGGTGACAACGGCGGCCGAGCGCTCGCTCAGCCCCGCTCGAACTTGAACACCGCCACGCTGGCCCGCAGGTTCGGCGCCCAGCGCACGATGGCGCCGTTCTGAATGCCGAACGCATCCAGAATGCGCAGCCCGCAGCGCCGGGCCAGGGTGTCGAAATCGGCGAAGGTGCCGACCCGGATGTTCGGCGTGTCGTACCACTGGTAAGGCAGCACTTTCGTCACCGGCATGCGCCCGCGCAGCACGCTCAGGCGGTTGGGCCAATGCGCAAAGTTCGGAAAGCTGACGATGCCCAGTCGCCCCACCCGCGCCGTCTCGCGCAGCATGCGCTCGGTGTTGCGCAGGTTCTGCATCGTCTCGAGCTGCAGCACCACGTCGAAACTTTGGTCTTCGAACAGGTTCAGGCCTTCTTCCAGGTTGAGCTGGATCACGTCCACGCCGCGCCCTTTGCAGGCCAGCACGTTGGCGTCGTCGATCTCCACCCCGTAGCCCGTGCAGCGGCGCTGCGCCTGCAGGTGCTGCAGCAGCTCGCCCTGGCCACAGCCGAGGTCGAGCACGTGCGAGCCCGGCGGCACCAGCTCGGCGATCAGGTCCCGCTTGCGACCGCGGGAGTTCGTCATGCCTGCGCTCCCGCACCGGCCTGTGCCACCGCAGCCGCTTCGTTGGCGATGTTGTCAAAGCACTGCCGCATCAGCCCGTGGTAGCGCGCGTCGTCGAGCAGGAAGGCGTCGTGGCCGTGCGGCGCATCGATCTCGGCGTAGCTCACCCGCAGGCGGTTGTGCAGCAGCGCCTTGACGATCTCCCGCGAGCGCGCCGGCGAGAAGCGCCAGTCGGTGCTGAAGCTGACCAGTTGGAACTGGCAGCGCGCCTGGGCAAACGCTGCCCGCAGGTTGCCGGCAAAAGGCCGTGCGGGGTCGAAATAATCCAGCGCGCGGGTGATCAGCAAATAGGTGTTGGCATCGAAATAATCGCTGAACTTGTCGCCCTGGTAGCGCAGGTAGCTCTCGATTTCGAACTCGATGTCCTGCGTGCTGTAGCGCGGCCCGCCCGGCTGGGCCGGGGCCACCTCACCCGCGGCGGCGGCCCGCAGCCGGCGGCCGAACTTGGCCTCCATCGAGTCGTCGCTCAGGTAGGTGATGTGGCCGATCATGCGCGCCACGCGCAGCCCGCGCTTGGGCACCACCCCATGCGCGCTGTAATGCCCGCCGTGGAAATCCGGGTCGGTGGCAATCGCCCGCCGCGCCACCTCGTTGAAGGCAATGTTTTGGGCCGACAGGTTGGGCGCCGTGGCCACCGCCACGCAGTGCCGCAGCCGCAGCGGGTAGCGCAGCGACCAGCTCAAGGCCTGCATGCCGCCCAGGCTGCCCCCCAGCACGGCCGCCAACTGCGTGATCCCAAGCTGGTCCAACAAGCGCGCCTGGGCGTCGACCCAATCCTCCACCGTCACCACCGGAAAGTCGGCCCCATAAGCCTGGCCCGTGGCCGGGTTCAGGTGCATCGGCCCGGTCGAGCCAAAGCACGAGCCCAGGTTGTTCACGCCAATCACGAAGAAGCGCTCCGTGTCCAGCGGCTTGCCCGGCCCGATCAGGTTGTCCCACCAACCTTCGCTCTTGAGCACCCCGGCGTAAGTGCCGGCCACATGGTGCGAGGCGTTCAAGGCGTGGCATACCAGCACCGCATTGCTGCGCTCGGCGTTCAGCGTGCCGTAGGTCTCGTAGACCAGGGTGTAGGGGCTCACCAGCACGCCGCCGCTTTGCAGGCGCAGCGGCTCCTCGAAGTGCATCGACTGCGGTTGGACGTCACCCACGGACAGCGGATTGGAGGAGGGCATGGCTAGGAGGCCCAGGGTGGACCGGCAAAGAAACCCCGCAGAGCCCGGGTGTCCTCGTCGTCGATGAGCACACCCCCGCGTCTCTTTAGCTGCATTTGTTTGGTGAAGCGCCCGCAAGCCGGAGCAAATCGGCGCTGAGAGCAAGTATAGAGCGCGCCCTGCCGCGGCCCGCTGGACTGGCGCCTACCACGCCCACGCCGCACCTTTGGAAATCCCACGTCCCCCAGAAGAGGGGGGGCACCCCACGCAGGCGTAACGGCCTGCAACGAGCACCAGGAAACATCGCCGCCGGCCCTAGATTAGCGGTCGGACCGGTCAGCCCTCGCGACGGCCAAGCATTTCAATCCAAAGGAAAAGACATGAAAGACATCTACGTCAAATTCACCAAGAAGACCAACTCCAAAGACGTCATCGGCGAGTCCACCGATTCCGACCACAAGGATTGGCTGGAAGTCACGTCCTGGGCGCAGGGCATTCACCAGCCCTACTCGGCCACCGCGTCGACGGCCGGCGGCCACACAGCCGAGCGTTGCGAGCACGCGCCGATGCTGTTCACCAAAGACGTCGACAAGGCCAGCGTGTACCTGTGGGAAGCCTGCTCCGCGGCGTACGCCTACGACGTCGAGATCCAGTTCTTCCGTGCCACCGGCACCGTGCGCACCAACTACCTGACGATCAAGCTGACCAACACCATCGTGTCCAGCGTGCAGACCAGCGTGCCACCGAGCGGCCTGCCCACCGAGACCTTCACCTTGAAGTTCGCCAAGGTGGTCTGGGAGCACAAGGGTTCGAAGGCCGATGGCAGCGCCAATGTGGGGCGTGACTCGGGTGGCTGGGACTTGGCTTTGAACAAGGCTGCGGCCTGATGTAGACGTTGAAACCCAGCCGCTGTTATGAAAAAACGTGCTTGGGTTTCTAACTTCCAGCTCACTGAGCTTTGATCGGTGAGCTGGAGTTTAACGGAGTAAACATTTACTATGTCCAACCGCTTTAACGATCAACAGATTTTCGATCACACAATACAGGCGATTGAAGCTGACGTCGCTGCTTTAGGTATTCATATGGCAGTTGATTCGACTGCTCGCTTGACCTACATGCGCCAAATTAAAGCCATGTCAGATGAGCTTAGCGCAGAAGCTAAAGCCGGAAGAATCACTTGGGCTCAAGCTGCGGCAGAGGCTCAGGAGGCGCGCAACGCCATCATGGAAATCACGCGATCTAGAACGACGCCAGTAGCGCGTGCGCTCGCTGAAAGCTTGAAGGCAGAGGGCAAGACTCTCGCTGAACTGTTAGCCGGGCGAACCGTGACGATGTATGGTAAAGACGCCAGATTTGAGTTGCTTTCGCCGATGCAACAGAACGCGGTTTATGCTGAAATAGTAAAATCGGCCGGCAAATCCAATCCCAAAGTGACTGGAACAATGATGAAGTTGCGCCATGCCGGTCGCGGTCTGATTTTTTTGTCGCTGGCTATCTCTGTCTATGAGATCGCTGAAGCAGAAGATAAAGTTGACGCTGCTAAAAAAGAAGGCGCCATCGCTGGTGCGGGTGTTGCTGGTAGCGTGGTCAGCGGAGCTTTGGCAGGGCTTGTGTGTGGACCAGGTGCACCCGTGTGCGTTACCTTAGGTGCTTTCATCGGAGGTTCATTGGCTGCTTTTGGCATGAGCATGATTTGGTAGATCGTATATATCTTATTGATTGGAAGATTTAACACAATGCGCCACGCTACGGAATTGGCTACAAAGTTTGAGGGCTTTGATGCGAACAGCGTGCCGAGCAGCCGTATTCTCCGGCATGAGATTCCAACAACCAAAATGGTTTTGGG
>JAZKHH010000059.1:0-16723 GCA_040385465.1 Pseudomonadota bacterium
GGAACTTTTGAGGCGCTTGCCTGGTGAGCGACAGACCCCAATTCACATTCGGTGGCGGGTCTGCGGTGACTTTGAAAGAGGGCACACAGCCCTCAGCCTTCAACAGATCGGTCGATCAACGCCGACCAGGCACCGATCGAGTAGAAATGGCTGTAGATCAACGGCAGCCAGCCCTTGCGGCGCCAATCGAGGAAGGTGTCGTCGGGCAACTTGGCGAAGCGCTGTTCGTCGATCACTTTGAAGCCGGACAGGCTCAAGCGCTGACCGTTGTTGAAGCTGATGTCGGCACGGTGCTCAATGAGCAGGTCGGCCTGCGCCAGCAGGCGGCCGAGTTCGGCGCCCAGGCGGTGCTGAGCCTGGTAGTCGCGGCAGAACACCAGGGCGTTGCGGGTGAGGGCGGTGGGTTGCCCCTGGGCATCAAACAACGGGTTTTCCGATCCTTCGACGAAAGAATCGGCGGCCTCGTCCACGCACAACGTGAGCTCGGTGCGAGGTTCGTTTTCCAGAAAGATGAACGGGTAGCGCCGCACATAGGCGGGCACATAGACGCCGGGTCGCCAGGCGCCTGCGGCATCGACGAAAAGGTTGGCCTGGCCGCGCAGGCCGAGGATGGCCACAGGGTGGGGCTGCGCTTCATCGCTGAAGACGACCGGGTAATGACGCGCGGCCATTGGCATTTCTTCGGCCACCAACGGCACGGCGTTGGTGCTGGCTGCGAACCGATGGCCGTTGGCGGCGCGCAGGGACCGGTTGCCATGGGCCTGGGGCGTCAGCACGCGGGGTGACTGGTAGAACAGCGGAAGCGAAGTTTCAGTCATGGGAATCCAATGTGCCTGCGATCAACAGCGAATGAAAGGGGTTCACTGGCCTGGTTTTTCACGCGCTTGCGCCGCCGGTGGATTTTGCACGAGCGGGGCAGGTGACGGGCCATAGCCTTGCACGGTCAGCACGGCGGGATCGGTGAACACGGACAACGCATCGGGCGCCAGGTTGGAGGCCTGGACGTCTCGGTTGAACAGCGAAGTCAGCCCTGGCGTGGTGGGCACGACGCTCTTGGGCGCGGTGAGCGCGGCCACGGCAGCGATCGTGCCGACGGGGCGCCACGGTGTGTCGTTGAAGAAATACGGTGCGTTGGCCAAGGCGCTGTTGACGCGCGACGCGGCCAGCGCTCCACCTTGGCCACCGATCGACCCGTAAAGACTGGCTGACCCGGCCGTGCGAACGCCGAGGTTGGCCACCGTGAATTTGTGGTCGGCACGGGAGTCGTTCAAGCCAATGGCCAGCCGGCCCGTGCGGCCGGCGTTCAGGGTCAAAACCGAGGCCGGGCCGAGCAGGCCGCTCATCGTGATGTCGCCATCGGTGTCGATGCTGGCCAAGCCCGCACGCAGGTAGGCCGGCGCCTCAAGCCGGATGGGGCCTCGGGCGACACGCACGGTGGCAGGCAGGTACACGGCTGAGCCGCCGGTTTGGATGAAGCCAGTGGCCGCTTGCACCGTGGAGCCAGCGCTGAAACCGACCGTGCCAGCAGCGTGGCTGTTGGCGATCGAGAACCCGCCTTGGGTGGTGGTCACCGCCTGGTCGAAACTGAAACTGTGGCCGGTGAACTTCAAGTCGTTTTGCGCGGTCACGGTGCTGCGGAAGCGGCTGATGCCGCCGCCTGCCGTCTGGTGGAGGCTGCCGACGGTCAGGGCGCCCGCCACGTCCACATCGCCGGCGTCGGCGCGCAAGGTCAGGGTGTGGGCCAGCGGGCCGCTCAAGGTGCTGCCGAAGACCAGGGAGCCGCCGCTGCTGGCCAGCGTCGCATCGCCATTGGCGGTGAAAGCGCCAGCGTAGCTTTGGTTGCCGGTGCTGACCACCGCCGGGCCGTCAAGGGTGGTGGTGCCGCCCACGGTCAACATGGACAGCGCTTGGGTGACGCCAACGCTGCCAAGCACGGCATTGCCGTTGAGCGTGAGGCTCTGAGCACCGGCGGCGGTGGCGTCAACGCCTTGGTTCAGTGTGATGGCGCTGCCGGTGAGCACGGTGTTGGCGCCGAGGGTGACGTTGCCGCTGTAGCGCTGCGCGCCGGTGGTGGCGTAGGTGCCGCCGTTCAGGGTGATCTGGGCGCCTTGTACGGTCAGGCGTGAATGGCTGGCGGCGGGGCCGCTGTTGGTGTGGGCCTGGTCGAGCGTCACGTTGCCACCGGTTGAGGTCAGGGAGACGTCGCCGCTCTGGCCGGCTGACACCGTGCCGCTGGCCCGCAGGTTGCCAACGGAGGTCACGGTGATGTCGCCTTGTGCGGTGGTCAGGGTGCCGGTGGTTAGGCTGGCGCTGGAGCCGAGGTGGATGTGGCCAGTGCCCACGACCTGCGCGTTGACCATGGTGCCGGTCGCGTCGAAGGCGGTGCTGGTGCTGCCGATGGCGTTGCCGGCGGTGAGGTTCAGCGTGCTGGCGGTCAAGGTGGCCGAGGGGCCGAGCAGGCTGCCGTCCAAGGCCGACAGGCTGAGGGTGCCGCTGGCGCCGGCCGACACGCTGGTCACGGTGAGGTTGCCGCTGCTGGTGCTCAGGCTCACGTCGTTGCTGGGGGCATCGGCGGTCATCGTCACCGAAGTGGCGGTCAGCGGGCCGGCGGCATTGACGACGATGGCGCCGCCTCCGGCCGTGACCGAGCTGAGCGTGACGCCGCTGGTGTTGCTGTCGTCGACGTGGATGCCGTTGACCGCGGTGGTGTTGCTCAGCGCTAAGGTGGTGGCCGTGGTTTGCAGTGACTGCAGGGCGGTGCCCACACCGGCTGCGCCCGCGAGCGTGACGGTGCTGCCGGCAATGCGGGTGAGTGCGGCGCCGTCGTCCTGCACAGTGCCACCGGAAGCATTCGAGGCCAGGCTCACCGTGCCGGTGCCAGCCTGGATGTTGCCGGCGTAGAGGTCGACGTTGCTGGCGGTGCCGTTGACTGTGATCGCGCCGCCGCCTGAGGTGGCGCTGGCCAACATCAGGTCGTGGGTGGTGCTGATGTCGATGAGGCCGCCATGGGTGTTGACGCTGCTCAGCACGGCCGGGCCGCTGGTGCCCAGGTACACCGCGCCGCTGTCGCTGGCGACCTGGACGCGCTGGCCATTGACGATGGCGCGTTGGGTGATGTCGCCCACGCCAGTGGCACCGAACAGGCTGACGTCGTAGCCGGTGATCGTGCTGCCGCCGTCGGCCACGAGGCTTCCGGTGTTGGCCGAGAGGTTCACGCGGCTGAGGCGCGCATCGGCCCCCGCCGAGACGGTGTTGACGGTGATGGTGCCTGCGCTGGCCGTGACGTTGATGTCATGGCCCAGTGCGTCGGTGGCGGAGGTCATGGCGCTCAGGCGGATGTCGCCGGCTGCTGTGACGTGGGTGGCGCCGTCGGCCACCGAGGTCGTCAGCCCGCCCGTCAGGGTGCCCGTGCTGCTGAGGTGGAGCGAGCCGCTGCCGGTCACGCTGGCGCTGACGGTGTTGCCCGCCGAGGCGTCGATGAGGATGGGGGCCGCGCTGGTGCCGATGCCGTTGGCGGCGCTGAGGGTCATGGCCGAGGTCGACGATGCGCTCGTCAGCGTGCCGCCGCCGGCCAGCAGGCTGCCTGCGCCGGCGGTGAGGCTCAAGGTGCTGTTGCTGCCGAAGGACAGGGTGCCGAGTGTCAGGTCACCGGCGGTGGCGTTGACGGACAGGTTGCCGGTGGTGCTCAGGTTGCTGAGGTTCAGTGAGCCGGCCTGGGTCAGGTGCATGCCGCCCGTGCCCGAGTTGGCGTTGAGGGCGTTGACTGCCAAGCCGAGCGGCGTGTTGCTCGTGCCAATGCCGCCGGCGGTGCCAGATGTCGCCAGCGTGGCCGTGCCGGCGGTGACGAGCGCGCTGCCGCTGGTGGCGTTGATGTGGCCGCTGCCACCGAACTGGCTGGACAGCAGCTGCACCGAGCCGCTGCTGCCCACGTTGATCGTGTCCACGGCGATCTGGCCGATGCCGAGGTAGCTGAAGTTCAGCCCTGTCGTGTCGGTCAGGTTGGTGAAGGTGGTGAGATTGCCGAAGTCTGTGACGCTGAAGGTCAGGTTGCTGGCCGTCACGCTCATCGGGCCTGAGCTGCTCACGCCTGCGTGGTTGCCGCGTTCGATCGCCAGGAAGTTCAAGTCCAGCAGGTCGTTGACGTGAAAGCTGCCCGGCGTCCTGAGCGTGAGCTCGGGGGTGGACACGCGCAGCGGTGTGTTGATGGTCCCGATGCCGTTGCCGGTGCCAAAAGGTGCCGCAAGTGTGACGCTGGTGCCGATAACGAGATGGCTGTTGGAGATGCCGAGGATGCTTCCCTGGTCGGAGTTCAAGCTCACCGCGGCGCCGCCGTAAATGCTGCCCACGACCAAGTTCTGCGTGCTGGTGAGCGTGATGGCGCCGGCTGCGCTGACAGCGTCGATCGTCAGGCCATGGCCGCCGGAGATGTTGATGCTGCCTGTGGCGCCATTGAGCGCCTGCGCGTCCGCAATGAGCAGGGTGGTGCCTCCGCCGGCGGCACTCAGGAGCACGGCCGCATCGTTGCCGATCGAGCCGTTGGCCGCGAGCGTGACGGTGGTTGTGTTGAAGATGTTGCCACTGAGGATCGAGCCGCCCTGGTTGTCGACGTTGACAGCGTGGCCGTTGGCCTGGATGACGCCCAGCGCAATGTCTCCCGCGCTGTTCGTCACACTGACGTCCCCCTGAGCGGACAAGCCGCCGATCGTGGTGGGGCCGTGCAAGTCCAGGAACACGCCGCCGTTGCTGGCGGATCCGGTGAGGGAATTCGCCGTGACGGCCATGCCATTGCCGCCGCCTGCGGCACCGATCGACTCCCCTGCCATGAACAGGGTGGCGGCGCGCACGTGGGTGCCGGTGTTGCCGTCGTCGGTGAAGCCGCCCGACGTGGTGCTCAGGGATGCCGTGCCGGTTGTGCCCAGGTTGATGTCGCCGAGGGAGATTGCCTTGTCACCCGCGAAGTAAAAGCGCAGTCCGTCGTTGTCGACCAGGCTTGTCAGCGCCATGCCGCTGACGCTGTCAGTGGCGCTGTAGAGCAGGGACGGTGAGCCACCGGTGACGGGCACCGACACGATGCTCTGAGCACCGCCGAGGTTGACAGCCGCGGTTGTGTGGGAAATGGACAGCCTGTCAATGTGCGTGTCTGACTCGATGTGGATCTCGCCGGTCGGGGTCAACGTCAACTGGGGTGAGGAGAGGCGCAGCGGGTTGGCCACCGTGCCGAAGGCCACGCCGTCGCCGGTGGCCAACAAAGTGGTGGCGCCGGCCGTGACGCGGTGTGTCAGGTCGACGCTGCCGAGAATGTCGGCGTTGCTGGTCAGGGACACGGTGCCGGTGTTTTGCACGTTGATGACGTCAATGGCCTGGCCGCGGAGTGTGTTCAGCGAGAAGTTCAGGCCAGTGGTGTCGGTCACGTTGTTGATCTGTGTCGTGCCGTTGTCGGTCACGTCGAAAATCAGCGCCGGGGCGGTGATCTGGTACACCGGCGCAACGCCTCCAACGCCTTGAACGCTGTGCAACGTCAGGCTGGCCAAGTCTTGAGCGTTGTCAACGTACGCGTTGGCCCCGGTGAGCACCGTGAGCTGCCGGGCATCGGTTTGCAGGCGCGTGGAGCTGCTGCCGGCGGCGCCCACCGAGCCGCTGGCGCTCAAATTGATGAGGTTGCCTTTGAGCAGGGAACTGCCGTCGTTGAGGAGATGGCCTCCGGTTGACAAGTACAAAGACCGGTCTGACTTCACATCGACCGTGCCCACAGACAGGTCAACGTCGGTGCCAAGATAGAAGTCGATGCCGCTGTGATCGGTGAATTGGCTCAACGTGTACTGGCTGCCGGTGCCGTTGTCGGTCAACACCATCGCCAGGCGGTCTGCCGTGATGGACACGGTGTTCTGCGTGCCCAGCGTGGCGTGCTCCGCAAACAGGGTCAGGCCGTACAAGTCCGTGGCATTGTTGACGAAGATGTCATCGCCCGCGTAAATCGTCAGACGGCGGGTGTTGGTTTGCACGGTGTTGCCTGCGCCCGCTGCGCCGACCTGGGTGCCCCCTGACAGCATCAGGTCTGGTGCCGTGAACAGCCCACCGCTGCCCTGCAAAAGCGCGCCGGTCGACGCCACCCTGGCCGAGCCCACCGTGGTGTTGTTGAGCAGGGTGAGGTTGCCGGTATTCGACAGGTGGAGCGAGCCCGCCAGTGTGCTGCTCAACGTGGACACCACCGTGTACAGGGGGAGGTGGCTGAGCGAGCCATAGACAGAGCTGCCGGTCAGCGTCAGGTCACCCGTGGTGATGGCATTGGCGCCGGCACCGCGCACGAGGTTGCTGCTGAGATGGACCTTGCCGCCGGAGCCCGTGTTGACGTTGGCGGCGGTCAGCACGCGGTCGGCTTTGACGGTGAGGTCGAGCCCAGACTGCGAGATGTTGCTGAGTGTCAGGCCGGGGTTGCCAATGGAATCGCTGAGGCTGAAGGTCAGGCCGGTCGAACTGATGGAATAGGTGTGGTTGGAAATGCCGGTGGTGTTGTGCCGTGCGTCCAGGCTCAACGACGTCAGTGTGGTTGCGTTGGACACGCTCACGTTGCCGCCCGAGGCGATCGACAGCCGCCGCGTGTTGGTGCTGAGCGTCGCTCCCGCACCCACGCCGCCGTTGGTGTTGATGGCCGAGAGAGAGATCGAGCCGCCGGTGAGGGTGCCCGAGGCACGGTTGATCTGAGGGCTGCTGCCGCTGGGCGCACTGCGCGAAGTCAGGTTCACCGAACCGGTGGTTGAAGTGCCTGCGTCAATCGTGGACAAGCTCAGCCCACGGTCCACGCTGTAGCTGAAATCCATGGCGCCGCTCACGGTCATGCCGAGGCTTTGTGTGTTGCCATCGGTGACATTGAAGCTGCTGATGTTGGGCGCGTTGACGTCGTAGGTGTAGGTGGTGTTGGTGCCGTGCGAGAGCGTCAGGCCCAAGGTGGTGAGGTTTTGTGTGTCGTCGAGGTGAACATTGGCGCTGGCAGTGACCAGCGCGGTCGGCGTGTTCAGGCGCATTGGCGTGCCGCTGGTGCCCACCGAACCACCACCGATGGTGTTGGAGGCGGCCGTCAGCAGCACCCGGTTGGCGCTGATGACGCCGCTGCCGCTGTCGCTGGAGATGTTGGAGTTGGCGCCACCGCCGCGGGTGGTGAGCGTCACGTCGCCGCTGGCGGTGAGGCTGCCGACTTGCAGGTTCTTTTGGTTGGTGTGGCTGAAGTTGCCCAAAGCGGCGCCGCTGAAATCCAGATTCTGGGTGGTGCCGCTGTCGATGATGCCGAAGGTCTGGCCGACGGCTGTGATGCCGAACTCACTGGCGGTGCCCACGGAGGTGGTGGCGTTGGTGCTGGTGAGGGCCAGATTCGACAACGTGGTGTCGCTGGCGACGTGCATGTGGCGGCCGGCGGACAGCGTCAGGTCGGTGGTGCCATGCAGCGCGACGGAGCTCACGCTGTCGCCGATCGATCCCGCCGTGCCAGCGGTCAGGGCCACGGTGCCGGCCGTGATGGACGAGCCGGGGCCGGTGTTGGCAATGTCGCCGCTGGCACTGCTCACCCCCACCGTGCCGGCCGCGCCGACGTTGAGGGTGCCCAGGTTCACCGAGCGCTGGCCGACGAACGAGAACGCCAGGGGGGTGCTGCTGCTCACCTGGGTGAGGGTGTGCGAGCCAGCGTCTTCACTGAGGGCGAATGACTGGCCGGCCCCTGCGGTGAGCGCCAGCGTGCCTTGAGAGCCGGGCAGGCGCGTGAGGCTCAGCTCGGTGAGGGTGGCGATGTCATTCACGGCCACCTCGCCGGCTGCGGTGAGAGACAAGCTGGGCGTGTCGACGGTGAGTGCGGCCGTGCTGGTGCCGATCGCACCCTGGGCAAAGAGGGTCACTTGGCTGCCGGTGACGGCGGTGGCCGCATTGCCATCGTCCAGCAGGGAGCCGCCCTGGGCGTTGATGGCCACCGTACCGCCTGAGGTGGCATGCAGGGTGCCCAAAGTGAGTGAGCCGGTGCTGTTGATGGCGATCGAGGTGCCAGCTTGTGCATTCACCGTGGCACCGTTGGCCAAGACCGTGATTTCTTGACTGGGGCCGCCGATGCTGCCCGCTGCGTTCAACGTCAGTGAGCCACCATCCAAAGAAATCAGCCCGCCCTGCTGCAGGATCGAGCCGCGTTGCGACGTCAAGGTGACCGCTTGGTTGGGCGCTTCGATGTGCCCATCGAGCGCGATGTCGCCTTCATGGCTGGTGATGTGCACCGGACCTTGAGCGGCCACGTAACCCACGGTCAGGGTGTTGGTGAAGTTCTGGTCGCCTGCCGGTGTGGGAACGTCAATGTAGGCGCCGCCGGAGGTGGTGACGAGCGAGAGACTGCGGGTCGACAGATCGAGGTGGTTCACACCACTGGCACCGATCGCGCCTGCCGACAGCGCCATGTTGCTGGCCAGCAACCGTGTGGCTTTGTCGCCGTCGTCCACGATGTTGCCGGTGGTGTTGAAGGTGAGGCTGCCCGTGGAGCCCACGTCGGCTTGGCCGAGCGTGATCTGGCGGTCGCTGTTGAACGAAAAACTCAGTGAGCTGATATCCACCAGGTCGTGCACATGGTGGCCTGAGGCCGAATCTGTGATGGCGAAGGTGAGTGACGGCGCTTTGACCTGCATGCCGAAGCTGGTGACGGTGTCAGGGTGTGAGCTGTGAATGTTCAGGGCGGCGAGGTCGGTGATGCTGTCCACATAGAGATCGCCGCGCAGGGTGGCTGACAGAAGGGCGGTGTCCACTTGGACTGAATTCGACGCGCTGCCGATGTTTCCCGCAGAAGCGACCAGCGCCACCGAGGTCCCCGTGATGCGGCTTTGCGCGTTGCCGTCATCGAACAGGCTGCCACTCGTTGCCGCCAGGGTGACGGTCCCACTCGCGGTCTGGATCTGCCCAATCTGGGCAGTCTGGTCGCCGACGAAGGTCAGCGATGTCAGCGGCACGCCGATGATCCGGTTCAGCAGGTACTGCGTGCCGTTGTCTGTGACGTCAAAGCTCAGATAGGGAGCGCTGATCTGCAGTGTGTTGGCCACTCCGGGCGTGGCATGGCGGTTGACCACACTCAGGCTGGTCAGGGTTTCGTCGGTGTTGCTCAAGTACACGTTGCCCGTGTTGCTGATGTTCAGCCCACTGGTTTGGGTCTGCAGGGGGTTTGCGCTGGACCCAACGTCGGCTGTGGCACTGAGCGACACACTGGCGGAGGCCAAATGGGTGGCGCTGTTGCCGTCGTCCAGAATGGCGCCGCCGCTGGTCGTGAGGGACGTCGTCCCCTTTGCAGCGCTCACGTTGCCGACGGTCATGTCACCATTGCCGCTCACGGCGATCGTCCCTGAAGCTTTGGCGACCAGGTTGTCCAAGGACACATGGCCCGACTGGGTCACGGTGATGCTGCCTGAGGGCGCCTGCAGGTCCAGGTGCGCGGCCGAGCTGGACAGCAAGATGTTGCTGTCGGGGGCCGTGGCGGTCAACACATTGGCCTGGATGGAGCCGGGGCCGCTGCTGACAATCGAGCCGTTGGACGTGGACAGCGACACGTTGCCCGAGCTGCCGGCATTCACGCTGTCGACAATCATGCTGCCGCTGCCGGTGACCGCCACGGTGATGCTGTTGGAAAGGCTGCTGGTCGACGAGGTGAGCGAACCCAGAACAACATTGCCGCCGGCTGTGATGTCGATTGCGCCGTTGCCCGCGACCACCGTGCCCAGGACGGAATAGGCGGCGCTGGTATTCAGCAGGATGTCGCCAGACGCCGCGTTGGCATGCAGCGTCGAGGCGTTGGACTGCAGCCGAGCACCGGGTGCGCCAATGCCACCAGCCGCGCTGAGGTTCAAGCCACCCGCGTCGATGCGGGTGGCGGCGTCGCCGTCGTCGACGATGCTGCCGCCGGTGGATGCCAGCACCAGCGTGGCGCTGCCCGCATTCACATTGCCCACCGTCAACATGCCAGTGGTCGAGACGACGGCGTTGCCAGTGGTGCTCAGCGTCGACAGGTTCAAGGCGCCGGTGTTTGCCAGGTAGGCGCCACCGCTGCCGGCTGTGGCCGACAGGGTCGGTGCGGCCGTGTTGATCGCCTGCACGTTGGAGCCCAGGGCGCCGTTGCTGCCCGTGCTGCCGCGGGCCCACAAGTTCACCGAGCCGGCGGTGGACAAGTTGCCCGCCAGGCCGGTGAGGTTTCCTCCGGTCGAGCCAGCCTGCAAGGTGCCGCTGCCCAGGTTGATGGTGCCCAGCGCCATCGACCGATCAGATGACAGCGTCAGGTTCAAACCCGCCTGTTCAACTTGGGTGGCGCTGACAGTGCTGCCATCCGCCACCTGGAAGGTCAACCCAGTGGCGCTGACCTCATAGGTGGCGGTGCCCGGGGCAAGGTGCCGGGCGTTGAGGGCCAGGCTGCTCAAGGTCATGCCGCTGGCAGCCCGAATGCTGCCGCCGGCCTCCAGGTTGAGTTGCGGGGTGTGGGTGCTGATGGCGTTGCCCGTCGCGCCAATGTGGGCGCCGGCCGTGAGCGTCACCGCGCTGCCCGTGAGCAGGGGAGCCGTGGCGCCGGCGTTGGTGATCGAGCCAACCGTGGACACCGCCTGCACCGTGCCAGTGCCCGCGTTGATTGCGCCGCCCAGCTGGATGTCACCCGTGGCGCGCAGTGCCACGGCGCCACCGTTGGTGGTGAGTTGGCCAATGTTCGACAGCGAGCTGCCGATGCCCAGCGCCTCAAGCGTGATGGCGCCGCCCTGTGTGCGCAGCTCGGTGTTGGCGTCGACGAAGCGGATGCCACCGTTCTGCGTGGACTGCAGCGTCACGCCGCGGCCGGCGGTGGTCTGGAAGTCAACGCGGCCGCTGGCCATGGCGTCCACCGTGATCTGGCCGGTGGCCTGCAGCACGATGTTGGCGTTGCCCGAAAGGCTTTCGAGCAAGCCGCGGGAGACGGTGTTCAGCGTAGCGCCCGCGCCCTGATTCGCGTCGCCCGCCTGAACCGTGCCGTCGCTGGCATTGGCGTTCTGCGTGCCGCCCGCAGCGGTGTCGGTGATGCGCAGGTCGGTCGGGTCGATCAGCAGGGTGCCAGTGCGGCCCTTGTCGGCACCTAGGTTCACGTCGCCCGTCAGGCCAATGTTCTTCTGGCTGGAGATCTCGGCAAAGCCACCGTCTCCACCTTGGGCACCGCCACGCGCCGAGATGGCGCCGTTGAACACCGTTTGCTGCGTCGACCACAGGGTGACATTGCCGCCGCGGCCTTCCTCGGTGGCATCGGCATTCAGCACCGCACCGGCCGCCACGCTGACGGCGGCAGACTTGTTCGCGAAGGGATTGGCTGGGTCGCTCAGCCCTGCGCTGCCCAGTGCAATTTCGCCACCGCCATGTCGGCCAGAGGCGTCGATGCGGGTGCCCGCGGCCACCTCCACGCGCTCGCCAGTGGCCACGACGGTGCCGCCCTGGCCGCCGCTGGCGGCCGAAGCATCGATGCGCCCACCCACGACCACGGTGCCGGCGTCGCCGCCTGACAGCACGATGCGGCCGTTGTCGCCATGGACGGTGGTGGCACTGATGAGGCCGTCGGTGTTGATGACGCGGTCGACCACGCCTTTCACGGCGCGCGCAGTCAGCAGCACGCTGCCGCCGTCGGCGCGGATCTCCCCGCTGTTCGTGACCAGCGCGCCGCTCCCTGCCGGCGCCTCGGCAATGGCCGAGCCGGCGCCGAAGCTGAGCAGCCCATCGCCATGGAAATCGAGCGTGAACGTGTGGGCCGCGCCGAGCGCCACACGCCCCAGCCGCGCCTGAATGACGCCGGCGTTGCGCACCCGCGGTGCTACCAAGGCCGCCAGCCCGCTGTCGCGAATGCTGATCTGCCCGTGGTTCTCGATGGCCGCATGGGTGAGCGGTGATGCCTGGGTGAATTCATAGCGGCCCGCCATGAAATCGCTGTCGCGAATGTTGGCCGTGGTGGCAACCAGGCCGCCGACATCCACCCGCGCGGTCGGCCCGAAGACAATGCCATTGGGGTTGATCAGCATCACCGTGCCGTTGGCGTTCAGCCGCCCGAAAATGGCCGAGGGGTCGTTGCCCAGCACGCGGTTGAGGGTGACGCTGCCCGCCGACGGTTGCACGAAGTTCACCGTCTCGCCGGCGGCGATGCTGAAGCCCTGCCAATTGATGACCGCGCGCTGGCTTTGCTGGAACACATTCAACGTGCCTGGCGCGCCATTGCCGATGGTGGCCGAGCCCGCCGCCACGTGGCCACCGGTCGGGTTGGCGTGGGCCAGGGGACTTCCGAGCAAACACCCCACCACGATCGCCAGCGGCGACAGTGCCACCCCGTGGCCCCTGCGCAGAAAAGAACGCTGCAGGCGCCGCGCACGGATGATGGCGCGACGGAGAACTTGGCGAGACGGCTTGCCTGGGTACATGGCTGACTTCCTAGAGGTGGTGTGTGCTGTGCAACCGCGGGGCGCGCGTTTCGCAACCAGGGGGTTCATTGAGCGGACGGTGCGGCGGCAGCGACGGCGTGGTTCAGAACTGAGCCGTGATCGACAGGAACGCGCGGGCGCCCTTGTCGCCACGGGTGCGCACTTCGGTGTTCATCGGCTTGGCGATTTCCAGGGTGGCAAACACCTTGTTGCTCAACCCGGAGCGAACACCGCCGCCGAACGAGCTCAGCTTGGCGCGTGGCACCGGGTTGCCGCCCTCCGCCGCCCAAGCCCGCCCGCCGTCGATGAAGCCGTAGAACTGCGTGTTGCGCGGCAGGCCGGCCGGCAGGTAGCGCAGCTCGACCGTGGCGGCCACGCCCTTGTCGCCCGAGATTTCGCCTTCGTCAAACGCGCGTCCGAAGCTGGCGCCACCGAGGCTGAACTCTTCGCTGGCGAGCAGCGGCTTGCGGGTGTACTGGCTGGTCAAGCTGCCCACCAGGCTCACGCGCGGCGAGACTTGCTGCAGCCGCGTGAGGTCGAAGGTGAGTTTGGTGAAGTCGCTGCGGCCATTGAGGCGTGAAGACAGCGCTGAGCCGTTGGCCGAAGCGCCCAGGCTTGACAGGCCCTGGTGCAGCATGCCGCGCACGGTGGTGATGCCCTGCCACTCGTCGGAGCGGTCGTAGCTGGCGCCAGCGCGCACGATGCGCAGGCGGTCTTGGGTGAAGGTGGTGCCGGCGATGTCGGTGTCCACATCGCGGGCCTCCAACTGGCTCACCGCGCGCAGGTTTTCACCGCGCGAGCGGATCAACGGCACGGTGACCGTGCCCAGCAGGCTGCTGACCTGGCTCTGCACGTCCAACACCTCCAGCTCGCGTCCAGGGCTGGATCGCGCGTGCGAGCCGGCCAAGCTGAACGACGTGCCTTGCGCCGAGACCAGTGCGTCGTAGCTGGCGCCGATGGCGGTGGTGCGGCCGGTTGGCAGCGACGTCTTCGTGTTCAGCGATACACGGTCAGCGCGGGCGCCAAAGGTATTCCAGGCGAAAGTGCCACTGAGCTGGCGGGTGTTCAGGTAGGGCGAGGCGCGGTTGTCGAGCGTCACCGCGCCTTCCAGGGCCTTGCGCTCGCTACGCACCAGGATCACCGAGCCCCCTGGGGTGGTCGGTGAGGGCTCCAGCGTGCCGCGCACCGTGAGCCCAGGCAGGTCGTTGGCCAACAGCAGGCGGCGCTCAATCTCAGCAATGCTGATGGGTCGCACGGTGCGCAGGTCCGCCATGAGTTTTTCGACGGCGGCGCGTGCCGGGCCGATGTCGCCCTGGTAGACGATGTCCGACACGAAGCCTTCCACGACCAGGATGCGAAAGCGGCCCGTCTCGATGGTCTGCTGCGGCACGATCACCCGCGAGGTGATGTAGCCGGCATTGCGGTAGAGCAGTTCAATGGCATGGGCGACCTCGAAGACTTCTGCCACCGACACCTCGCTGCCCAGCAGTCCAGCGTAGAGCGGGCGCAGCGTGCTGGTGGGAAACGCGCTCGCTCCCTCGACGGACACCTCCGTCAGCACGAAGCGCAGGTCTTTCGCACCGGGCGGCACCTCCACCGCCGAGCTTTGCGGGACTTGCAGCGGTGGCGCTGTCAGAGACGATTGCGGCATCACCGGCCGGGGCGCCTCCCGCCCGGGTTCGGCGCCCGGCGGCAACTGGGTCGGCAACGTCTGCGCGTGCACCGGGGCTGCCCCGCCGCAGGCCAACAAGGCGGCCATGGCCCACCGGCCCCAGGCAGGGCCGATGCCGTAGGAGCAAGACGAGGTGTTTGCGGCGGTGAAAGGGGTCATGAAGCGCTTCAAAGGGTGAGGAGGGGCCGTCCGCACAAGCGCTGTACCACCAGCGCGCGCTCCCGCGGCACAGCGGCAGGAGGCCCCCACACCGACATGCGAGGCAGCTTCTTGACCGTACCAAGGGAGCGGACAGCCGGATGACGGGAAAAGAGTGCCATCCCCCCGCCATTAGTCGCTGACAGCTGCTGGGTTGCCAGGCTGCAGCCTGCCCACCGGGCCAGGCCGCGACTCGCCTTGGAATGGTGGGTTTCCGCCACCAGCGCGCTGTTGGCCATTGAAACCGCGGATCGCGCCCCAGCTGGCGTGTTGTTCACGGTGTGCATTCCTACCGGTATTTCACGGCCTCGGTGCGGGTGCCCGCTGCGTGTCAGCACCGTCTTTCAGGCACACCGCTTCCTGTCCTGTGGCGAAACACAGGCCGGGAAATGATGTTCGAAACATCAGACGATCGGGACGGCCACTCGCCGATCGACACGGCGCCGTCGTCGGAACCCCGTCACACCTTGGTCACGGGTGCCGGCGCTTCCACAGCAAGGTCAGGCGACCTTCTGAAAGGCATGAGGTACCACCCGCCACACCGCAGAACTCAGCAGGGCGAGTCGCCAAAGGCGCGCCAACATTCATCGGTGAACGGCGTGACCCGGTCAGCGTCAAGGCCACCGAGTGCCAGCGCCCGTCCATGGTCAGTTGCAGGTCGTGGTGCCAGTCCATGCCCTCATCCACCGGCCCATGGGCATCTGGAAAGTGGCGCCAAGCCCAGTCCAGCACTGTTTGAACCTCGCTCATCACCGCGGCATGCTGGTCAGCTGCGGTCGCGGCCATGGCCTCCAGCGTGAACAGGTCATCGCCGCTCTCGCTGAGTTCGAAGCTGAGGTACTTCAGCGCAGGCACGGTCGACTCACCAAGGCGGACCCGAGGCTTCGTCTTCGGCCATCGAGCGCAGGGCAGCGGCTGAGGAGGCACTGAAGGGGGCTTCATCCGGCCGCGGTGGCACAGGTTGTGACCGCCACTTTGCCAGCTCTGCGCGCAGGGAGGTGTTTTCGGCCGTCAACGCGGCCACGCGCTCACGCAAAGACGCCAAGGTTTCATCTGACGCCGAGCCGTCGGCAGCCGGCGAGGGAGGCGGTGCCTGCGCAGCCAGCTTGCGCTTGCCCTCCCGCACGCGCCGGGCGGCGAGCTTGAGTTCTTCATGGCCGAGGGCCGCCGCAGCCGTCTGCTCTTCAGGCGGCAAGCTGGCGACTGCCGCCGCGGCATTGAGCGACAGCGTGCCCGCCTTCACCGCCGCCACGACGTCGGGTGTCGCATGCTTTTGAATTTTTTCAATCTGCGCGACTTGGCCGCTGCTGAGCCGCGCGGCTTTAGCCAATGCCTCTCGCGTGGTCAACCCATCGCCCAATGGCACCGTCGCGGAAGCGCTGTCGCTGGACACGATGGTCTTGGCACTCACTGGCTCGGGCGCAGACCCTGTCGGTGCCGTGGCAGGTGTCCAGGGCGAACGGGCCCCTCGCTCCGCCACGAGTTCCCGCTTGCGCAAGGCGAGCACGCCCCGCTGAAAGTCCGACAGGCTGCGCCGGCCCAGGTGCTGATCGATCATCCACAACTGCACGTCCGCGAGGCACTGGAAGCGCGGGTTTTGGACCGTCTGGAATGGCAGCCCGTGCTGGCGGCAGATCCGGTAACGGTTGTGGCCATCGACCAGCACGTCACCCCACAGCACAAGCGCATCGCGACAACCCTCGGCCAGCAGGCTGCGCTCCAGCGCTTGTTCCTCGTCTGCGGTCAGCGGGTCGATGCAGGCCTTGAGTTCTTCGTTGACGACGAGGTCCATGGGCGCTTGTTCCAGGCTGAGGCAAGGGGCCGCATTGTAGAGAAGGCAGCGGCACCGGGGGTGTCCCGCCTGCCTCCACAAGGCCGTACTTCGCCAATGAACAAGCGGCAGCGCGGTCCGGCCGCAGCGCCTCAACCATGACCCTGGTGGCGCAGGCCATCGGAGGGGGCCTTGTGGCCTGAGTGAAAATGGACGCTTTGACGCGTGGGCCTGCGGTGCGTGCTGGACAAACCAGTCGTGCCTTCAACGCACGCGGGTCACCCTGGCGCCGGTCACAGGCCCAAGGCTTGCAGGCCCAGTCGAACGGTTTGCGGCCTGCCAGGGCAGTGTTCAACCATGAAGGATGGTCATGTCAGAAACAGTTCAGTTGTCTCAAGGTCAGCGCACCCCTCTGGCCCCCCTCGGTTTGGACGCCGTGTTCACCGTCACCTTGACGCTCGCCAGCGGCGTGGAGCTGGACGCCGCCTGCTTCGGCCTGGACACCGCGCGCAAATTGTCGGATGAGCGGTACATGACGTTTTTCAACCAGCCGACCAGCCCCTGCGGTGCCGTGCGCCAAACGGCCCCCCACACCTTTCAATTTGACTTGGCACGGTTGCCTTCGTCGATCGATGCCTTGGTGTTGACCTTGGCCACCGA
>JAZKHH010000059.1:16823-61197 GCA_040385465.1 Pseudomonadota bacterium
CCCCCAGCGTGGTCTCCCTGTCCAAGATCACCTTGGAAAAGCGTGGCGACAAGGTGTCCCTGGCGAAGAAAGGCAGCGCCGGTCACGGCCGCATCGTGTGCAACCTGCGGTGGCGCTCTGGCGGAGACAACGCGCCCAAGCCCACTGGCCTGCGCAGCTTGTTCGGCAAAGGCAAATCGGGCGGCGTCGACCTCGACTTGGGGTGCTTGTTCGAGATGGCCGACGGCGCCAAGTCCGTCGTGCAGGCGCTGGGCGGGTTGTTTGGCGCCTACGACCAGCGCCCCTACATCCAGCTGGCCGGTGACGACCGGACCGGGCAAAGCGTGGAGGGCGAATTCCTCTACATCAACGGCGACCGGCTGAAGGAAATCCGCCGGGTCTGCGTGTACGCCTTCATCTACGAGGGCGTACCGAACTGGGCACAAGCCGATGGATTTGTCACGCTGACGGTGCCAGGGCATCCCCCGGTGGAGGTGCGAATGGACGGCACCGACAACCGCGGCTCGCTGTGCGCCATTGCCATGATCGAAAACGACGGCGGCGAGTTGAAGGTGACGAAGTTGGCCGAGTACTTCTCCGGTCAGCAGGAGCTGGATGCGCGCTACGGTTGGGGCATGCAGTGGCAGCGGGGCTCAAAGAGCTGACCTGAGGCCGGTTGCCACGGTGGCCTTGCGGCGAGGCAGGTTTGCAGCGCCCGTTTGCAAGGCTGCATCGCCCGCTGGCGTTTGCATGGCAAGCCGGGTCGGTCGAGCTTTTCACCGAACGGCTTTGCCGCCGCGCAGCGGTGCGCCTTCTACCCGATGGCCCCGTCTGCAAGACCCCTGCGGCCTCGGCGCCGTCTTTTTCCGCAAGCTTGAACCCGCACAAACGGGTGTGTCTCTGCCCCTGTTTTAAACAACGCTGAACGCGGTTTTCTCCCCCATCAGCGGGGTGCGAAATCACAGAGCTTGCGTTGAAAATCCCCCTTTCATTGAAGGCGGGCATGGCATGAGAAGGCGGGTTGGAACCTACAGAACCTACAAGCAGGCAGTGGCTGTCGCTGTCTCCGGTGGCAGCACCTCAGGCCGTTTCAAGGCCTCACGCTGCCCAAACACGGTAATCAGGTTCAGCACCTCACCGGTCACCCATGGCGTCCCGCGCGGCGTCGCCGACGGGCTGGGCAGCGTCGCTAACCAAAGGTCGCTTCCGGCCAAGCCAAGCTTGATGGTGCCAACCCGCGTGCCGGTGTCGGAACGCCGAACATCACCGCGGCGGTGCTGTCAGTCAGCGTTCGGACGCAGCCGCCAGCGGTGCTCACGCCACCGCGCCAGAACATCACAACAATGAAGCCGACCAGGCAGGAGCGGGGAACATGGGCAGGGAAGTAAACACGGCGATCGGGCTGGCACTGAGCCTGCTGATCACAGCAGGACCGGTTCAAGCGGCCGGACCTGGCGACGAAATCATTGCGCGGCCCGCGGGCGTCAAGCTCCCGATCACCCCCTACGCCGGTGAGCGCGAACGGCTTGCAGCCGCCAGTGGGGTGGTTGCCCCTGTCATGGTGAGCACCACGGCCAGAGCGCCGGTCGCCGAGTGGGAAGTGAAGGCCTCGGACGTCACCCTGGCCCGCACTTTGGAGCGCTGGGCCACCAACGCCGGCTACAAACTGAAATGGGATGCCTCCAGGAACTTCTTGATCGGCGCCTCCGATGTCTACACCGGCTCGTTCGAGTCGGCCCTTCAAACCGTCTTGTCGTCTGCTGGCATCCGTCTGTCGGACTACCCCCTCGAGGCGTGCATCTACACCAACACGCCGCCGCTCGTGCGGATCACGCGCCAAGGTGAGCAGTCACGCGAGTGCGCTGCAGCCTCGCAGTGAGCCCACTCACAAGGCAATCATGAAATGAGCTGGGCTCCGGTTCAAGAAGGACGACAAGGATCAAGAAGCATGGATGCGATCTCAACCAAAGTGTCACTCTCTGCAGTGACGGTGGCAATGGTCCTGGCGATGAGCGGTTGCGCGTCGCCGCGCATGGAAAGCCGCGTGGTGGAAGACAACAAGGCCGCCATGGCCACAGCGTCAAAGGCGGTTAACGGGCAGGGCGTGGGGGCCAAGGCCGGTGGGGCAGTGGCGGGCGGTGCGCAAGACGCTGACCGGCGTGCGGCCGAACAATCCGCCCAGGTGGTGCTGCGGCGTGCCAGCAAACCCTGGGTGGCCTCCGTGTCCGTGCCCATGGGCTCCGGCGAGAAGTTGCCTTCGGTGTTCCAGGAGCCCGTGCGCCTGGCCTTCAAAGACAACAGGTCGGCCGGCAAGGTCGGCCTGCGCCAGGTGGCCGACCGCATCACGGCCGCCACCGGCGTGCCCGTGCGGGTCAAGGCCGACGCACTCACCAGTTCGAGCGGCCCTGGTTCACCGGCGCCCGCCATCATGGCCGCGCCCGGCCAGATGGGTGGCCTGCCCCCGCTGCCCGGCTTCACCGCAGGGCCTGCCTCTGTGCCCCAAGGCATGGCCGGCAGTCCGGTCATGGGCATGAACCCGGCGCCGTCTGAGCCGGCCATGGATGCCGTGGCGATGCGGTGGGAAGGCTCACTCGAGGGTTACCTGAACCACATCACCGACTTGACCAACCTGTCGTGGGAATACCGTGACGGCGTCATCGTGATCGAGCGCTTCAAGACCGAGTTCTTCGAGATCGCTTCCCTAGAAGGCGAAACCAGTTACGCCATGGGGCTCAACGCCAGCGACCAAGGCACCACCGGAGCCGGCCACAGCGGCGGCGGTGGCGGTGCAGCCAGCAGCTCGAACAACGCCAGCGCCGACGTCTCTGAGAAGGGCAAGGCCAGTGCCGTGGCCACCATCCTGGCGGCCATTCAGCAGATCACCCGCGACGTCCCGGGCTCCAGCACCGTGCGCTCCGACGGCTCCGGGCGCATGGCCGTCACCACCACCAAAGAGACGATGGTCAAGGTGCGCGACTTTGTGCGGGCCGAGAACGACGCGATGCTGCGCCAGGCCCAGATCCAGTTCGACATCTACTCCGTGCGCACGTCGGAGTCGAACGAGCGGGGGGTGGACTGGAGCCTGGTGCTGCGCTCGTTGAGCGACGCGCTGGCGCTCAAGGTCAACTCGCCCGCCACGCTCACCGGGTCGGGCGCTGGCAACATGGGCTTTTCGGTGTTGACGCCGGACCAGACCAATGCGTCGCGCGCCGTGCGCTTTGCCGATTCCAACGCGGTGCTGGCGTTCTTGAGCCAGCAAGGCACCGCCACCCAGCATCGGCCGGTCAGCCTGCTGACCTTGAACCGCCAGTGGGCACGCAAGGCCTCCTTGGGCTCGCAAGCCTATGTCAGCGAAACCACCGCAGGGGCCAGCTCCGCGCTGGGCGGTGCGGGCGGCCTGCCCGGCATCAAGACCTCGACGGTCACCACCGGCGACCGCTACCTTGCCCAGCCCTACATCATGGACAACAACACTGTGGTGTTGAAGTTCGGCATCGGCCTGAGCTCGCTGGTCAACCTGCCGTCGTTCGTCAGCGCCGGGCAAACCATCCAGACGCCGGAGGTGACCAACATCATCGACCAGTCGACCATCGCCCTCAAGTCGGGGCAGATCCTGGTCATCACCGGCCTGAGCCGCATCATCACCAGCGACGACAAGGCCACGCTGACCGAAGACTCGCCGCTCGCCGCCGGGGGCAGCAAACGGCTGTCGCGCCAGCGCGAGGATTTCATCATCTTTGTCCGCCCCACCATCCTGTGAGGCCGACATGGCGATCGAACGCGTCGTAGCGCACTCCCCGGCGGGTCCCATGCTCGCCGGCCTCGACTGGCGGCCGCCGTCGCAGGGCAGGCACACCACCCGCGCCCTGCACGAGGCGAAGAACCAGACCGAGGCGACCCATTTCGCATTGCTCGAGGCCCAGGGCCTGACACGCTACGGCTTGTACAAGCCCCGGCCTGCCGAGGAGATGACCAAGCTGCCCAAGGGCGCCCTCTCAGCGGCGGCCTGTTTTGCCAGCTTGGTGGGCCCCTTGGCGCCAAACGCGGCCCTGGTGTTGCCGGTCGAAAGCGGCGACGAGCGCGAGGAGCAAAAATTCCTGGTGGTCGTGCTTGATGAAGGGGTGCCCCACATCGACGCGGTCGTCAACGAGATGGCCGCGCGCGACACCATCGGCAGCGAAGAGCGGCCCATGTGGGCCCACAACGATGCCAAGTACCCGAACTGCGAGTTGGTCGACTACGACTGGTTGGCCACCGGGGTTTTCAAAGGCGCGCGCCTGGCGCCGATTCCAATCAATCCCTGGCCGGTCGTCGCCCTGGCCAGCCTGGTGGCCATCGGCCTGGTGAGCTGGTGGGGTTACCAGAATGCGCGCAAAGCGGAAGAGGCCCGCTTGCAAGCGCGGCTCGCGGCCCAGGCCGACCCGGTCCCGAAGTACCTGGCCGCCCTGTCGCTGCACACCCAGTCCATGGCCACCCGGCGCACCGACGTGGTCGATTCACTGCAAGACCTTTTCAGAGGGCAGGTCAGGGTCCCGGGGTGGCAGCTCACCGCCGTGGAATGCACGGCCCACTCGCAGCAATGCGCTTCCAGCTGGACGCGCAAGGGCGGCACCTTCGACGACTTGAAGGCCGCCTTGCCCTCACACACCCTGGTGCCCGTCACCGTGCAGGGCAGTGAGGTGCCGGTGTTGGACCAGGCCACCACCGTTGAGCCGTGGCCGGTGACACGCGAGGGCCTTCTCAACGTCGGTCCCGACGGCACCCCGTCGCTGCCCAACGGGGACCGCGCTTTGACCGACCTGGCACCGCTGCTGCAGGTGTGGCGAACGGCCGGGCTGGCCGTCGAACTCAAAGGCACGGCCTTGTGGCCCTCGGTGCCTCAGGTGCCGGCCGACCTGCGCCACCCGTCCGCCGTTCGGCGCGGGCAGATCGAGGTGGGCGGCATCCCGGGGCCCTTCATCCAGGAGGTGCTGGAAACCGCACCGCCCTGGGTCCAATGGGAAAAACTGCGTGTGGAGCTGGGGGATGGCGACATGCGCAGCCGGCTGAACTTCAAGGTGTCTGGAAATTACTATGTCTCGAGCAATTAAGGGCCGCCTCGCTGGCTTGGCGGTAATGGGCTGCGGCTGGTGGCTGGGGCTGGGCACAGCCACCGCGCAGTCGATCAGCGACTACAGCCGCGCACAGCGCGCCGTGTTGGAGGCGGACATCGCCCGCAACACGGCAAGGGCCCTGGGCACGGGAGGCGTGATCACGCCGGCTGCACCGGGTGGACCCGCTGCACCGAACGCTGCCACCGCCGCAGCGCCGGTGTCCGGGGCGGCCATGATGCCGCCTCCCATGCCGCGCCCGTTCGTGGCCCCGCAGCGGGGGATGGCCGTCAACGGCGTGATCACCCTGGCCACGCGCTCGATGGTGGATTTGCGCAGCGACGGCGTCAGCCACTTGCTGTTGCCAGGCGACACCGTGCCCGGCACGCCATGGGTGGTGTCGTCGATCAATGCTCAGCGCGTGGTGCTCAAGGCCGGCAAAGCGCAGGTGCGCACGCTGAAGGTGGACGAACGGGGGCGCTGAGCCATGGCGTTTTTCTCCTTTCACAAGCGTCCGACCACCGCGCCCGGCCCCTGGAGCGCCTCGCACAGCGCCGCTCCGCGCGGGCCTGCGGCGGCCGTGGCTTCGCGCCCGACGGTGGGCGCGGCACCCCGCGACAGCGGGGGGCCGACCCGACACCCCGGCCCGGCCGGGGCACCGCCAGCGGGCTTGGGCTCATCACCGCTGTCGGTCCACGCACCCGCTGTGAATTCGATGGGTGCGGCCGTGCCAGACACCTGCGCGGCGGCCTCGGTGATCGAGCGGTATGCCGACCTGCCCGAATACCAATCCATGCTGACGCACGGCCCGGAGGCGGTGTACCCGCTGCCGCCCGACCTGCAACGCCGCCTGCTGGCCATTGATCTGGGCGGCCGGCGCGCACTCATTGTCCGGGTGGTCATGCCGGCGTTTGAACACGCGTTGCTCCAGCAACACCTTCAAGCCTTGCGCGGCACGCTGCGGGCCCGGGGCTACAAGGTGGCCGACGAGGTGATCGCCCAGGCCCCGGTGCTGGCCGACGTGATCCGCAACAGCAGCAAAGCGCAACGCGCCTCCAGCAGCAAGGGTGAGCCGCTGCGGCTGTTCGAGCGTTGGATCGAGATCGGGGTGTTCAGCGGCGCCACCGACGTGCACATCGACGTCAACGGCAACCTGGCCCAGATCCGCGCCCGGGTGGACGGCAGCCTGGAGCCGCTTGACGACGGCAACGGCGGCCGCTACCCCCGCAAAGACGCCCTCGACGCGATCGCCGCCGGCTACAACAGCACCCGCAAAGGCAACAACAACAGCCAGTTCGACGAAGACCGGTTCGTCGACTGCATGCTCGACATCAACGTCAGCGGTGTCTCAGGCCAGATCCGCTACCAAAGCCAAAAAGGCCGCCTGGGCCCGAAGGTGGTGCTGCGCATCCTGCGCTGCGGCGAAGACAACCGCATCACCTTCGAGCGCGCGGGATACGCCAAAAGCCACCTCAAGCTGCTGCGCGAAGCGGCCCGTGCCGGCAAAGGCATGGTGCTGATCGCGGGTGAGACCGGGTCGGGCAAGTCCACCAGCCTGAAATGTTTCATCGAGACCTTGCCGCACCTGGCCCGCAAGGCCATCTACACCGTCGAAGATCCGATTGAATATGAGATCCGCGGCGCGCACCAGATCGAGGTCAAACGCGTCATCGACGACGACGCCGAGACCCACCGCCGCTACGCCGAGGTGATGCGCTCCATCCTGCGGTCCGACCCCGACGGCGTGATGATGGGCGAGATGCGCGACAAGCTCACCTCGATGTTCTGCCTGCAGATCGCCGAGACCGGCCACCTGGCGATGGGCACGCTCCACGCCCACCTCATCAGCAACATCGTGCCGCGCCTGACCAACGACCAGATTGGTTTGTCGCGGCAGGCCTTGACCGGCCCCAACATCCTCAACCTGCTGGTCTACCAGGCGCTGGTGCCGATGTTGTGCCCCGCCTGCGCCGACGCCACCGACGTGGCCGTGCGCCGCGATACCGAAGTGGCCGAGATCGAACAGTTGTTGCGCCACAAGTTCAAGCTGCCCACCCAGCGGTTGCGGTGGGAACACGTGGGGGGCTGTCGGGCCTGCAACGGGCGTGGCACCAGCGGCAAGACCGTGGTGGCCGAAATGTTCCAGCCCGACCGGCGCTGGCTTTCCGCAGTGCGGGACAACGACGACCACGGTGCCGTGCTGCACTACCGCAGTTTTTCAGACGGTGACTTTGCCAGTGACGACATGACCGGCAAGACGGTGTTTGAACACGCGATGTGGAAAGCTTTGCAGGGGCAGATCGACGTGCGACGCTGCGAAGAGTTCGAAGCCTTCCGGCGCTATGAGGTGTTGCAGGCCCCCGGGCACATCAGGCAGGTGGGCGCATGTTGAATGTTCAGCCTTTCCTTCGCTGCCTGCGCTTGTTGACCTTCCGTCTGCAGCGTGCCGATTTTTACCGGGACCTGGCCGAGATGTTTCGCCGTTCCGAGCCCCTGCTGAGCTTCCTGGAAGGTGAGATCGCCAACGCGCACCAGACACACCAGCGCTCCAAGGTGGTGGCCCTGCACCGAATCTTGCGCCGTCTGCAGGCGGGAGAAAACGCGGGGCGCATCGGCTACCTGCTGGAGAGTGTGATGCCCCGATGCGACGCGATGATGTTGGTCGCAGTGGACCGCGCCGTGAACAAGGCCCAAGCCCTCGAAGCGCTGGCCGTGGCCGTTGACCAGCAGACCGCGATGAAGCGCCTGGCCTGGGGCTACGCCGCCATGCCCCTGGCCATGCTGCCCCTGTGCTACGTGCTCATCGTGGTGTTGAGCCAGGTGATCGTGTCGATTCGCAAGACCACCCCGGCGTACGTCCAGGACGCGCTTTGGAGCGGCTTCAACGGCGTCGCCAAGGCGATTGCCGAGTTCACGGTGGCACACGGTCCGTTGGCCTTGGCGGCCTTTGTGCTGGCTGCCGCCACGGTGGTGTGGTCGTTGCCGCGATGGCGCGGGCTGACCCGCCTGAAGTTCGAAGGTTGGCCGATCTTCAGCCTCTACCGCGATTACCAGACCGGGTTGCTGTTCACCTCCGTGGCCATGCTGCTGCAAACGGGCGGCACGCTCAAAGCGTCGATCGAGGACATTTCCCAGGCGTCGTCCTGGTGGCTGCGATGGCATCTGCGCCGCGTGCTCAGCGCGCTGGATGACAACCCCAGCGCCACCCTGGAGGCTTTCAGCCGCGGTTTGCTTTCGCCTTACCTTCTGTCCCGCGCCGCCACCCTCAAACGCTCGGCGTCCACCTTCTCTGAGGTGCTCATCGAGTTGGGCACCAAGGAAGGTCCCCGGGTGCTGGCACGCGTCAAGGTCGCGGCGATCGTGGCCAACGTGGCGCTCGTCGGTTTCTTGGCCGCCGTGGCCGCGGTCATGGGCATGGCCTCCATGACCGTGCCAGGGAAATTTTCGACCTTGATGGAGCCCACGACCAGCATGGCCTTGAAGGCGGCTTATGACGCCAAGCAGCGCAAAGCCCACCCGGCGTCTGCACCCGCGCCTTGATTTCCTTCCCTTCACCTTGCCTTGTGGCCGGCCGTGAAGTCATCGACTTTATTGTTTCATTGAAGAAAGCACACCATGACCCCCTCACTTTCCGTTTCCCGCACGACTGGCTCCTCACGCAAGCAGCAAGGCAATGCCTTGCTGTACACCTTGCTGGCGTTGGTGTTGGGCGGCATTGGCCTGGCGGTGGGCGTGAACCAATACCAGGAAGCCGAGCGCGCGACGTCGGTTCAAGCGTCGGTCGGCGAAATCAATTCCATCATTGGCGCTGCGAAGCAGAACTTCGGCCAGTACAACTACGCGGGCCTGACCACCGCAGCAGCGGTCGGCAGCCAGGTCATTCCCGCCGGCATGGCCACATCAGCGACGGTGGCGGCCAACAAGTTCGGGGGTGCCGTGACGCTGGTTGACCACAACCTGACCACGCCAGGCACAGCGCTGTTGTCGTATGCCGGCGTGCCTGCCGAGGTTTGTACCAACATCGTCAATGGAACGCAGGCGCTCGCACGGCGGATCCAAGTCGCTGCGGCAGATGTGAAGCCGCTGAACGGATCGGTTGACATCGGAGACCTGACCACGCAATGCACCTCGGCAGCCACGGTGACCATTGCCTGGACCATCGGACGCACCTGAGTAATAAAGGCGGGGCATTTTTTTGCAGGGCTTTCTGCAGCGCTGCGAGTGCCGATCCCGCAGCGCGTTCTGACGAGTGGATCCTCAGATGGCCATTGCGCCTGTCGAATGGCGTCATTGCTGGTGGATGCGCGCAAGGCAACACGTCGACTTGTTGCCCCCCTGGGCTTCAGGCCGGCCGTGGTGCAAGCGATGGTTCAGCTTCACGCGGCACGGTGAAGGCCGAGCCCTGGGCTTGAGCAAGCGTCCCATCGGGCCCAGGCCACGGAGGCAGGTTTCGACGGGCAGCTGACCCCGCTGGGACAACTGAGCACCTCGCGGACGGCGTTGGTGGCGGGGCCCACCGGCTGGCAAACGGGGTGTTTCCAAGAGACAACGTCCACTGACACCTCGATGGCGCTGGGGAGCAAGCCGTGGCAGCCGTTTTGAAGGCTCGAGTGGTCGCCGCCCCGTTCCACTTGTCGGATATCCCAGTTCGGCCTTGTAGGTCAACGCCTTAAGTGCCTTGTGAGCTCAGCCGTGACGCGGGTTGGCGCGTTATGCTCGTTCCCAGCGCTCGACTTGGATCGGTCGGGCCACTCCGAATGCCTGTGTTCCGCTTCGTCCCACGATCAGATGGCCAAAAAATCCAAACCCACCGTTTCCTCACCGGCTGTCACTGCTTTGCCGGCATCGTCGAACGCCGCAACGGCGTCGCTGGCCAGTTTGCCGAAGTCACCCACGGGCATCACCGGGCTCGATGAGGTCACGGAGGGGGGCCTGCCCAAAGGACGGCCGACCCTGGTGTGCGGCGCCGCGGGTTGCGGCAAGACGATGCTGGCGGCTGAGTTCATCGTGCAGGGTGCGCTGAAGTTCAACGAACCCGGCGTGTTCATGATGTTCGAGGAAACCGGCGCCGAGTTGACCGCCAACATGCAGTCCATGGGTTACGACCTCGCCAAGCTTCAGCGCGACAACAAAATCTCGTTGGATTACGTGCGCGTGGAGCGCAGCGAGATCGAGGAAAACGGCGACTACGACCTCGAGGGCTTGTTCATCCGCTTGAACCACGCCATCGACACCATCGGCGCCAAGCGGGTGGTGCTCGACACGGTCGAGGCGCTGTTCGCCGGCATGCCCAACCACGCGATTCTGCGCGCCGAACTGCGCCGCCTGTTCCGCTGGTTGAAGGACAAAGGCGTGACGGCGATCGTCACCGGTGAGCGCGGTGAGAGTTCCTTCACCCGTTATGGCCTGGAGGAGTACATCGCCGACTGCGTGATTCTGCTTGACCACCGTGTGTCCGAGCAGGTGTCGACACGGCGGTTGAGGGTGGTGAAGTACCGCGGCTCGTCTCACGGCACCAACGAATACCCGTTCCTGATCGGCCGCAATGGCATTGCCGTGTTGCCCATCACCTCGCTCAAGCTCAATCACGCGGCCTCGGACGAGCGGGTGTCCACCGGCGTGGCGGGTCTGGATGAGATGCTGGATGCCCAAGGCATTTTCAAAGGCACCAGCCTGTTGGTGTCGGGGGCGCCCGGCACGGGCAAGACCAGCGTGGCAGTGAGCTTCATCGATGCCGCTTGTCGGCGCGGCGAACGGGCGCTCCTGTTTGCTTACGAGGAGTCGCCAAGCCAGTTGGTGCGCAACATGTCGTCGATCGGTTTCGATTTGAACCAATGGATCGACCAAGGCCTTTTGCGGGTGGAGTCGTCCCGCCCGACGTTGCAGGGCTTGGAGCAACACCTGGTGCACATGTACGAAGTCGTGCGCCATTTCAAGCCCGCGGTGGTGGCGGTCGATCCCATCAGCAACCTGACGTTGGACGACCAGGACGTCGGCATCAAGGCCACGCTGATGCGGCTCATCGATTTTTTGAAGGAAAGCGGCATCACCGCTTTGTTCACCAGCCTGACCAGCGACGTCATGTTGGCGGAGTCGCAAATCGGTGTGTCGTCGCTGATGGACAGCTGGTTGCTGCTGACGAACGCCGCCTACAACGGCGAACGCACGCGCATGCTGCAGGTGCTGAAATCACGGGGCATGCCGCATTCCAACCAGGTTCGCGAGTTCGTTTTCAACGACGACGGCGTGGGCCTGGTCGACGTCTTCTTGCACGGTGACAGGGTCTTGACCGGCACCGCCAGAGTGGCCCAAGAGGCGCATGAACATGCGGCCACCGAGCTGCGTGGGCGCGACCACGACCGGCGCATGCGCGACCTGGCCAACCGGCGCCGTGCCCTGGATTCCCAGATCGCTGCCCTGAATCTGGAAGCGGAAGAACGCGCTGGCGAGGTGGCGTTTACCATCGACCGTGAGAATTTCGAGGCAGCCGGGTTGGCGACGCGGGTGCGCACATTGGTGGCGGAGCGCAGCAGCAAAGCCGCCGCCAGCAAGGGCAAAGGGAAGAAGTCATGAGCAGTAGCAGCAGCAAGTCGACCGCCAAGGTGCCCTCCAAGGTGAACAGCGCCCCGCCGCCGCCCGCTGTGCCCCAAGCTGAATGGCAACTCAAGCTGTACGTGGCCGGCAACACCGCCAAATCGGTCGCCGCGCTGGCCAACCTGCGGCGGGTGTGTGAAACGCATTTGGCCGGCCGCTACACCATCGAGGTCATCGACCTGATGGTCAACCCGCGGTTGGCGGCCGGCGACCAGATCCTGGCGGTGCCCACCCTGGTGCGCAAATTTCCCGAACCGCTGCGCAAGATCATCGGCGATCTCTCGAACGAAGAACGGGTGCTGGTCGGGTTGGACGTGCGTCCGCTGAAGCCCGCCGCATGACGCCGACAGACCGCGCCCCCGACCCAGAACCAGCGCCTTCAGTGGCGCCCAGCGTCAACCCATTGCATGGACCCCACGTTTTTCGGCTGTACATCAGTGCCGTCACGCCGGTGTCGTCGCGGGCGCTGGTCAACGCCCGCCGTTTTTTCGATGAACAATTGCCGGGGCGCTATGCGCTGGAAATCTTGAACATCGCCGACAACGTGGACCTGGCCCGTCAGGATCAGGTGATCGCTTCGCCCACACTCATTCGCCTGTCACCGCTGCCCCAGCGCCGGTTCATTGGCGATTTGTCCAACATCGACCGGCTGTTCGACATGCTCCAGTTGGCGCCGCCCCCTTCACCCTAGACGGTCCCGCATGTTGGAAGCCCCTCCCGACGACCTCTCGCCCGCCACCGAGTTGCAGCGACTGCGGATGGACAACGCAGCGCTGCGCCAGCGCCTGCAAGAATTCGAGGACACGCTGCAGTCGATTCAGCGCGGCGACGTCGATGCACTGATCGTGCACAACGACATCTACACGCTGCAAAGCGCCACCGACACCACGAACCAGTTGCGCAAGGACGTGTTGTCGCAGATGGAAGACTCGGTGTTCGCCTTCGACGTCGAAGGACACGTGGTGTTCATGAACGTCGCCGCTGAGCGCTGCTATGGCCGCCGCTCGTCCGATGCGTTGGGTCGCTTGAAGTCCGAGATTTTCGTGGAGACGGTGAGCTCCGAGGATGTGTTTGGGGCGTCGCATTTCGGCGACTTGCCGCTCACCAGCCTCACGCGCCGTGTCTCCACCCATCGGTTGGCCAATGGTCGCTCGATCCACGTCGAAGCCGTGGTGTCGGACCTGATCGATGCCGCGGGTCAGGTGGTGGGCTCGATGGCCGTGATCCGGGACGTGAGCGACCGCTTGGCTGCCGAGCGCGCCATCCACGCGGCCACCACCGCGCTGGCCCAGCGCGAGCGCCAGTTCGCCACTTTGGTGGAAAATTCGCCCGACATCTTTGCGCGCATGGACCGCCAGCTGCGCCACCTGTACGTGAGCCCGGTGGTCACCGAGTACACCGGCCTGGATTCAGCCGAGTACATCGGCAAGACCAACCGCGAGTTGGGCATGCCGGAGGCCCTGTGCGAACGTTGGAATGCCGCGTTGTCGGAGGTGTTCGAGACCGGCCAGGTGCGCGCCCTCAAGTTCGATTTCCTCACGCCGCAGGGCAGCGCCGAGGTGTTCGAGAGCCGGCTGATGCCGGAATACTCCGAGACCGGCGAGGTGGACTCGGTGTTGTCGATTGCGGCCAACGTGACCGAGCGCGAAGCGGTCGACGCGGCCTTGCGCAACAGCCAGTCGCAACTGCGCTTCATCCTGGATGCGGCGGCCATTGGCGATTGGGAGCTGGACGTGGAAAGCGACCGGATCGTCATGTCGCACCTGTTCGCCAACTGCTTCGGTCACAGCCAGGTGCTGCACGACTGGACCGGCGTGACGATGTTGCAGCAGGTCCATGAGCTCGACCGCGAGGTGGTGCGCCTGCAGCTGGAGCACAGCCGGCTGCACCGCGCCGAGTTGCACTTCGAGTGCCGGGTGATCTGGCCGGACGACACAGTGCACTGGATCGAGGCCCACGGCAGCTTCTACAGCAGCTCGGACGGCCGTGCCCATCGCTTGGCCGGCATCGTCTCGGACGTCACTGCGCGCAAGGAAGCCGAAGGGGCCTTGCGCCGTGCCGACCGCCAAAAAGACGAGTTCCTGGCCACCCTGGCGCACGAACTGCGCAACCCCTTGGCGCCCATCAGCAACGCGGTGCAGATCATGCGCCTGTCTCCAGATCTGGCGGTGCAGGAAAAAGCCCGCAGCATCGTCGAGCGCCAGTTGCGCCAGATGGTGCACCTGGTGGACGACCTGCTCGACATCAGCCGCATCAGCCAAGGCAAGGTGGTGTTGCGGCGCGCCCCGGTGGACCTGGCCAAGGTGATTCAAACCGCGGTGGAAACGAGCTTGCCGTTGATCGACGCCAGCCACCATCGCCTGAACGTGTCGGCGCCTGCGGCGCAGGCGCTGTGGATCGACGGCGACGCCACCCGGTTGTGCCAGATCCTGTCGAACCTGCTGAACAACGCTGCGAAGTACACACCCGAGGGTGGACACATCGGCATCACGGCGGAGCGCGAAGGCGACGAGGCGGTGGTGCGGGTGCAGGATTCCGGTGTGGGCATCCCGCGGCAGATGCTGCCGCGCGTGTTCGACATGTTCGCCCAGGTCGACCGCACGTTGGAGCGTTCCCAAGGGGGGCTGGGCATCGGCCTGGCGTTGGTGCGCAAGCTGGTGGAGATGCACGGTGGCTCGGTGCGGGCCGACAGCGAGGGGGCCAACCGGGGCAGTTGTTTCTCGCTGCGCCTGCCCCTGGTGAACCCGGTCTTGAAAGCGGAGCCGGCGCCTCAGCGGCAGTCGAGGGCGATGGGGGCGCCTGCGGGCAGCCGCGAGCCTGGCGAGCGCCAGGTGTTGATCGTCGACGACAACATCGACAACGCCTTGAGCCTGGCCGAAATGCTGGAAATCCTGGGCTACCGAACGGTCGTGGGCCACGACGGGCTGGCGGCGGTGGCCTTGTACGAAACCCACCGCCCGGACATCGCCGTGCTCGACATCGGCTTGCCCTCGCTCACCGGGCACGAGGTCGCCCAGCGCATCCGCGCCAGCGCCGGCGGCCACGAGGTGCTGTTGATTGCGCTCAGCGGCTGGGGCCAGGCCCACGACATCCAGCGCTCCAAAGACAGTGGCTTCGACCACCACATCGTCAAGCCCGCCGACCTGGAACGCTTGACCCACCTGCTGGCCTCTTGACCCCGGGCGCGTGAGCGGCAGCCAGACAGGTTGCTGGTGCTGCGCTCAGCAAAGAAACTGGCATCCGCCTGCAGCCCCGACGTGCAGCCGCTTCCCGCAGGCACGGCGCCTCACAAAGGCATGATGCCGCGCTGGCGAACCGCCTCGGCCAGCTGCTGACGCCGATGGCCGCCTTGCTGCTCGAACATCCAGCCCGGGTACTCCGGCGGCAGCCGGCTGCTTTCATCGATCTGGTGCAGCTCGGCGGCGCTGAGCACCAGTTGCGTGGCCGCGATGTTGTCGGCCAGCTGCTGCGCGTGCTTGGCTCCGACGATGAGGCTGGTCACTTGCGGCTGGTGCAGCAACCAGGCCAGCGCCACCCTGGCCACCGACACATCGCGGGCCTCCGCGATGGGGCGCATGGCGTCGATGCAGGTCCAGGCGCGCTCCTTGTTGACAGGGGGAAAGTCGAACTCGGTGCGGCGGCCGTCGGAGGGCTGGCTTTGATGGCGGTCGTATTTGCCGCTCAGCAGGCCGCCCGCCAGCGGGCTCCACACCATCAGCCCCAGGCCTTCGCTGCGCAGCATCGGAATCAGCTCGCGTTCCAGGTCGCGCCCTGCCACGCTGTAGTAGGCCTGCAAGGTGTCAAAACGCGCCAGGCCGAGCCGCTCGGACACGCCCAGAGCCTTGGCGATCTGCCACGCGGCCCAGTTCGACACGCCCACATAGCGCACGTGTCCGTGCCGCACCAACTGGTCGAGCGCGCGCAGGGTTTCCTCCATCGGGGTGGCCGGGTCGAAACCGTGCACCTGGTAGAGGTCGATGTGGTCGAGCTGCAAGCGCCGCAGGCTCGCCTTCACACCGTCCAGGATGTGGCTGCGGGTCAGGCCGCGCTGGTTGGGCCCGTCGCCCATGGCGCCGAACACCTTGGTGGCGATGACAACTTGGCCTCGCGGAATCTTCAAGTTTTTCAGCGCCCGGCCGGTCATCTCTTCGGCCAGCCCGTTCGAGTACACGTCGGCGGTGTCGATGAAGTTGATGCCGGCGTTCACCGCCTGGCCAATCAAGCGCTCGGCCTCGGGTTGTTGCAGCCGGCCGATCTTGCTCCAGATCTCGCCGGTGCCGCCGAAGGTCATCGTGCCCAGGCACAGCTCGGAGACGAACAGGCCGGTGCGGCCCAAAGGATGGTGGCGCATGAAATTGCTCCTAGAAAGTGTGGAAGGTCAAAACAAAAAGGCGGGAAGGGCGAAGCGGTCGGGTGCTGCGCAAGGGCGATGCGGGCCCCGTTCCCGAAAAAATACTGGGCGTGCTTTTGCGGCAGTCAGCGAGCCCATTGACACTTCAAGTTCCCACGGAACGTGCAGTGCCGGCTCGCATCCCCCTTCAAACTCGAGGCCGCCCTCCCGCGAGGGGTCAACCGTGTCGTGAAGCAGTTCCCTCATGGCGGCGCAGGGATGTTGAACGTTGTCCTTGTTGGGGCGAACCAGCCATTCGTCGCGCACCCCAGTGCACCGTTGCCGATGGCAGTTTCCGATGCCAACAGAATCGGTGGCGGCTTTTCGAAAGCTACTTGTGCCTTGCCACACCTGAAGCTGGAGTCGAGGCATCGGCGTCTGCGTCGCCTTCACACAGGAAGCCGCCGGGGTGACCGTTCAACCGGCTGTGGGCACTTGATGACAAAGGCACTTCAACCATCGAATTGAGCCGCGCCACGATGTCCTGCCGTCCTGTTCAGGTGCCGTGCTGGCTCAGCAGCGTTTGCCGATGGGTACCGCCACCTTCAAAACAGACCCGATTTGTCAATGGCGTCGAACACCGATCGGGTCAACTCGCTCACCTGCGATTGCAAATCGGTCGTGCGTGGGGACGCTGAGGCCTTGGCGGTCCACAGCAGCTTGCCGTTCGGGTCGATCACCCGGGTGTTGGCGGCGTACTGGGTGCTGGCGTCTCCGCCCCCAATGGGTGCTGAAATGCCCACACCGGTGCCGAAGCCGCCGCTGCCAAAACCGAAGCCACCCAGCCCGACGCTGAAGCCTCGTCCGGGGGCGGTGGCGTTCGGTGTGATGCGGCTGGTGAGCAAGGCATCGGCGCGTTGCGTCCGGGCTGCGGCCAGGTAGGGCTCATCGGACGGGTTCGGCCCGCTGGGGCGGTCGATCAGCTCGGCGGGCGCCATCACCGCCGTGGCACCTCGGGCAGAGACGGCCGCGGCCAGCTGGTCGACGCACAGGCGCTTGACCACAGCCTCATCGGCCTCGCAAGCCACCAGCACGCGTTGACCTCGCAGCGCCGCGGGGCGGAGTTGCGGATCGCTCCATTGAGCGTCCACCGTGGTGGCACAGCCGACTTGGCTCAAGACTGCCACCGCGGCAGCCAGGGTGGCCCAGCAACGGAAAGAAGGAAACGGAAGGGACGTCATGAAATTCTCCGGACCAGGCAGTGAGTGGTCACGCTGCTCAGGATAGGCTGGCGTCGTCTTGCCGGCGAGAGGGCAGCCTCAGGAAGCGGCCAATTCCTACAGCCTTGCAGCAGGGGCACCGACCTGCGGGCGGGTGATCGGTGGAAAGCCTCTAAACTTCCCAAGGCGCATGACGCCGACGGGCCGACCATGCAGATGCCCGGAGGCCCGAAAGCCCCAAAGTCGCGCTGCAACGCGCGGGCTCGCGACGATCACAGGAAGCACCCTCCACCATGCACCATGCGCTTTGCTCCCCCCTTGGACCCGCCCGGTCCGCGGCCCACCGATCGCCATGGGGACGCTGGTTGAGAGGGTGGGTGGTGTGCAGCCTTTGGCTGCTGAGCTGGACGCTTGCCATGGCCGATGGCGGCAGCCCCACGCGGCTGGCTCAAGGGTCGGCTCCGCCCAGCACGGAGCGCGCAGAGGCACAGACTCCGGCGGCCACCCCGCCGCAACGCGTGTTCCAACCGACAAGCGAGCAGCGCCAGTCGCTGGCCGCCTACCTGGAATTTCTCGACGATCCCGAGGGGCGCTTCGAGGTCGAGCAAGTCGCCTCCGGCCAGGCCGGCGACTTCGCCCCTTTGCGTGCTGACAAGCCACTGGGCTACGGTTACCCCCACAAAGCGCTGTGGCTGCGGGTGGCGCTGGACTTCAGCCGCTACCCCAGCAGCCGGGGTTTCCTGAGCTACGACTACGAGCACATCGGCAACCTGCGCCTGTACCGCCTCACGCCGCAGGGCGTGCAGACGCTGGAGCTCGACGAAGCGCTGCCCCGCGAAGGCCGGCCCTACCGCGTCCGCGAGTACCTGCTGCCGGTCGAGCTGACCGGCGCCAGCACCGAGGTGGTCTACATCCGCCTGGCCCCCCACACCCGCTACGTGCGGGCCGACTTCTCTTGGTCGGGCACGCAGGGTGTGGTGGAAGCCGTGCATGAGCACGCCTTGATCTACGGGCTGTTTTTCGGCGGCCTGTTCGTCATGTGGCTCTACAACATCACGCTGTACGTGCACCTGCGCGACCGCGCTTACCTCTACTACGTCTACTACCTCGGCTGCTTCACCGCGCTGTTCTTCCACGTCTACGGCTTCTCGCCGTTCCTGCTGCGGCTCAACCCGTTCTGGGAGCAGGTGTTCGCCGCCTGCGGTTACGGCGCGGTGCACGGCATGGTGCTGTTCACCCGCCAGTTCCTGGCGTTGAAAGCCACGGCACCCTGGACCGACCGCTACCTGCGGGTGTTCGAGTGGGTGCTGGTGGCGGGCGCCTGTGTCGCGTTCTTCCAGCCCGTCGGGCGGCCGTTTGTCTACCTCAGTTACCTGTTGCTGGTGGTGGTGCCGGCCATGGTGTGGGCCGGCGTGGTGCGCTGGAACCAGGGCTACACGCCCGCGCGGGTGTTCTCGCTGGGCTGGGCGATTTTCGGCACCGCCCTGGGCTTGCGGGCCATGCAGACCGTTGGCCTGGTGCCGGAGAACATCGTCACCAGCCACGCGGTGATGGTGGCCTCGGTGCTGGAGGCGATCATTTTTTCCATCGCCTTGGCCTACCGCATCAAGCTGATGGAAACCCAGCGCAACGAAGCGCTCGACCGCACCGCGCGACGCGAGCGTGAAATCCTGGAAAGCGAGCGCAGCACCTTGGAGCAGCGGGTCGCCGAGCGCACCCAGTCGCTGGAAGCCTCGCTGGACGCGCGCCGCATGATGCTGGCCAATGTCAGCCACGAGCTGCGCTCGCCGGTCAACGCGCTGCGCTTGCTGCTCGACGCCTCCAGCCTCAACCCCCACCAGGACATGCCGCAGGTGGTGGGCAACGCCCGGGCCATCACCACCCACATGTCGCAGCTGGTGGAAAACCTGTTGCTGCTCGACGTGGAGCAGCCGCGCACCGGCGGGGTGGGCGCCGGCCTGGTGCAAGACTTCGACCTCGGTGCCGAGATCACCGCCACCGTGCAGCTGCTGGGGCCCTTGCGCCAGGGCTCCTTGGCCACGCTCGAGGTCGAGGCCCAGGCGTGCAAGGGCTTGAGCGTGCGCGGCGACCTGACCTCGCTGCGCCGCATCCTGATCAACCTGCTGTCCAACGCCTTCAAGTTCACCGGCGAGGGCCACGTGCGCCTGCTGGCCGAGGTGGACGCGCCGGCCGGGCAGCCGGTGCGCCTGACGCTGGTGGTGTCGGACACCGGCCGCGGCATTCCCACCCACATGCACACCCAGATCTTCGAGGCCTTCGTCACCAGCGGCCCCGACGCCGGCCACACCGGCACCGGCCTCGGCCTGGCGTTGTCGCTGCAGCTGGCGCGCCACCTGGGCGGCTCGCTGCGGCTGGTGTCGTCGGTGCAGGGGCAGGGCAGCACGTTCGAGTGCCAGCTTCCCTTCGAGCGTGCCGACCCCAAGGTGCCGGAGGGCGCGGTGGCTGTGAGCTCGACGGCCACGGCCTGCCTAAACATCCTGCTTGCCGAAGACTGCCCGATCACCGCCGAAGCGGTGCAGGTCATCGTGCGCCAGCTGCACCACCACGTGGTGCACGTGGCGACTTTTGATGAGCTCGAGCGCACCTGGCGGGTGTCGCCCTCGCATTTCGACGTGGCCTTGATCGACCACCGGCTGCCGGGCGGCCAAGGCTTGGATTTGATCAAGCGCCTGCGCCAGGAGCACCCCACCTCGACCACCCGCGTGGTGCTCATGACTGCTGACGTGACACCCGAGCTGCTGGCGTCGGCGCAACCCCTGTGCAGCGACATCGTCACCAAGCCCACCACCGCCGCGGTGCTGCGGCAGCTGCTCGGGCAAGGCCCCCGGCCCGCACCGTCACCCACTTCGCTGCTGCCCTACCGAAGCGACCACCCTTTCATCGACCCCGGCCCGCTGGCGATGTTGAAGAACGCCGGGGCCGCGCACCACACCCTGGTGGGCCTGGGCGAGCGCTTCAGCCACACCGTGCAGACGCAGCTCGACGCCCTGGTCGACCGCCTGCACGGGCTGGCCGCTTCCGGCGCGGTGCTGCCGCACCAGGAGCTGGTGGACGTGGCCCACCGCCTGCGCAGCGCCTGCCTGACGATCGGGGCCGTGGCCCTGGCGCAGGAGATGCAGCAGTGGTCGCAACAGGGCGACAGCACCACCGCCGCCGCCCACGGGCTGCGCGTGCGCCAGGCCTTCCGTGCCACCCATGAGGCGCTGGCCACCTTGCTGCACACCATGAAACCCCTGGAGGGCTGAGCCCATGCGCGTGTTTGTCACCGGCTCGTCCTCTGGCCTCGCGGCGGCCTTGCTGCCGCGCCTGTGCGCGAGCGAAGCGGTCAGCGCCGTCGTCGGCCTGGACCTGCGTCCCACGGCCTTCCAGCACCCCAAGTTTGAGTGTCGGCAGGGCGACATGTGCGCTCCTGGCCTCGAGCAGGCGATGCAAGGTTGCCAAGCCGTGGTGCACGCCGGCTATGCGGTGATGCAACGCGAGCTGTCCAACGCACAGCTCTATGCCAACAACGTGGGCGGCGCCTTGCAGGTCTTCAAGGCCGCCCGCGCGGTGGGGGCCGTGCGCACGATCAACATCTCCAGCGTCTCGGTGTACGGCAGCGGGGAGAACCTCGACGAGAACGCGCCGCTGAAGCCCTCGCCCTTGTTCACCTACGCCCGCCACAAGGCGCGCATCGAGCGCCTCACGCGGGCCGACTTTCCCGAAGTGGTTCACCTGCGCGCCCACCTCATCTTCGGCCCCCACAGCCAGCCCTTTTTGCGCCAGATGTGCCAGGCCTGGTTCTGCATCATGCCGCCGGCGCCCGTGGCCCGGCTGCAGGTGGTGCACGAAGACGACGTGGCCGATGCCGTGTGCCGGTGCCTGATGAGCCGCGACGTGCACGGCACCTTCAACCTGGCGGCCAGCGAGGTCGTGACGCTGCCGGCGCTGGTGCGCCACGGCCGCCGTGGCGTGGTGCCGCTGCCGCTGGCCTGGGTTCAGCGCCTGGTGCGGGTGGCCCGCCTGCTGGGCCACCGCGATGAATACACCTGGCTCGACGTGATGGGCACCACCTTGACGGTGCAATGCCAGCGGGCCGAGCAGCTGCTGGGCTGGCGCGCCACCCGCACGCCGTGGCAGGCGGTCGACGACACACGCCGCTGGGCCGTTGTTCCCGCGGTGACCTTTGAAGGCAAGCACCCATGAGCTCTGTCGTTCCTCCCCCGCTGAGCCTGGCGGCCTGGTCGGCCCAGCCCAGCGCCAGTGTGCTGATCGTCGACGACGACCCGGTGTTTTGCGCCTCGCTGCCGCTGATCCTGCCGACCCAGTGGCGGGTGTTCAGCGCCCCGGACATCGAGACCGCCGTCCACCTCATCGGCACGGAGACGGTCGACTTGGCCGTGGTCGACATGCACCTGCTCGACGGCAGCGGGGCCGACTTCATCCGCGTGGCCGGTGCCTTGCCCTGCCTGCTGTGCACCCAAGACCATGGCGAGCCTGCCTTCCAGGCCATCTTCGACGACCCTGCGGTGTCGCAGAACATCGTCGGCTACCTCACCAAGCCCCTGCGGGCCGGCGCCATCTGGTCAATCCGCGCAGGGTTGCAGATCGGCCGCGAGCGGCAGTTGCGCGACCGGCTGGTGGGCGAGGCCACCGCCCGCCTGGAGGAAGAGCGGCGCCAGGTGGCCGGCGACCTGCACGACGCCGTGGGCGCCGCCCTGACACAGCTTTCGTGGGTGCTGGGCACCATCGAGCGCACGGTGCACACCGGTGCCGCCAGCCCGGTCGACACGCCGGTCGCCACCCAGATCGCCGAGCAATGCGCCAAGGGCCGCGTGATCCTGAAACAGGCTTACACCGATGTGTCGCGCGCGGTCAACCGCTTGCAACCGGAAGAAGTCCAGGTGGTGGGCCTGCGTGGTGCGGTGGACTACATGGTCGCCCAGTGGCGCCTCACCGCGCCCCGGGTCGAGTTCACCTTCGTGGCGTCCAAGGAGGTCGACCAGATTGACGCCCGGCGCGCCGGCATCATCTACCGGGTGGTGCAAGAGGGCATCACCAACGCCATGCGGCACAGCGACGCCACCGCGGTCGAGGTTCAGATGGGCTGCAGGGAAGGCCACCTGAGCCTGTCCGTGCAATCGCGTGGCCGTGTGCTGCCCAGCGACAGCCGGTTCCTGCTCACCAGCTTGCGTGAACGCACGGCGTCCTTGGGCGGTGTGCTGCAGTTCGCCTGCGACCCCGCCGCCGGCGGCAGCCAGCTCAAGATCACCCTGCCGGTGTGAGGAGTCCTGCGCGCCGTCACCGCGGCGGCGCCGGGACGCTCAGAGGTGGGTCAGGCCGTACTCGCGGGCCAGCACGTGGAACGCGCTGCGGGCCACCGCCAGCGTTTTGGAGATGTGGGTCAACCGGTTTTGCACGGTTTTCTCTGACAGGCCCAGTGCCTGGGCCAACTGCGGCACGGTGTGGCCTTCGGCGTAATGCGTGAACAGCTCCAGGTCTTTGGCCGACAGCAAGGTGCGCGGGTTGCGCTGCGCCGAACGCACCGTGATCAACTCAGAGACCACCATCGCCGGCACATACGACTGGCCCTGCGAAGCCATCCGCACCGCGGTGGTGACTTCGCCGAACTCGGCACTCTTCGGCACGAACGCCGTGGCGCCCGCCTGGTAGCACAGGTCGGCAATCGCCGGCGTCTCGCGCATGCTGTAGACCACCACGCGGGAGCCCGGGGCGTGGCTGCGCAAGGCCGCCATCAACTCGGGAAACTGCAGGTCGTCAACGCCCAGGTCAGTGATCACCACCGCCAAAGGGTGGGCCTGTGCCAAGTTCATCAGGTCGACCGCGGTGCTGCATTCGCCCACCACCTGCATGCCGTCGCGCTCCAGCATCGCACGCAGGCCAGCCCGAATGGCCACGTGATCGTCGCAAAGGATCACGCGGGGGGAGGCGGGCGTGGGCCCTGACGGCGCAGGGGAAGGGGGCGTCGAGGTCATGGTTGAGCAGGAATTATCGGCTTCAATGGAAGCTGGCCGCGAAACCCGGGACGAAAACCCGTCGCTTTCAGGATGGATTCCTGTTCCCTTCGGGAAAGTTTCCCGATACCATGGCTCACCGACGGTTTCAGTCAACCCACCGCCCGGACCCACCAGACGTTGTTGCGGCCCCCCACGAAGGGGCGATTGTCTGACTCAATGCAGTACTTTTCCGGCGAGAGTGTCCATGAAGAGTGATGAGCTGTTTTGGCGGATCGTGCTGCGCTGCGAGTGCATGGAAGATGCCATTGTCCTGTGGTGGCTGGCGGTGATGCGGTCGGACCAGCGCTGGTACTGGGCCCCGCCGCACACCTTCGAGAAGATTTTCGGCCTGACCAGTGTCGACGTGGTGCGTGCGCGCCACCGCTTCGAGTCGGTGGGTCTGGTGCGCACCCGGGCCAGTGGCGAGCGCACCGTGGAGTGCGCGATCGATGGTCCCGTGTTTGCCGCCTGGCTTCATGCCGCCGGCCATCAGGTGCAACCGGGGCGCATGGAGCCCTTGCCGGCCGACCCCTTGTGGCACTTGCCGGTGTCGACCCTCGGTGCGCGGTTGACCTTGCAGCGTCGCCAGCGTGAGGATGCGGTGCTGCTGCTGGGCCTGGCCCAGTGGGACCGCCATGCAGAGCCGCTTCAAGTGTCAGGCCGCAAGCTGGAGCGATGGTTCCAAGGCCTGGTGGAGTGGTCGCACATCCCTGCGGCGCTTGAGCGCCTCCAACAGGCAGGACTGGTGCGCCTGGCCCCGTGTCTGCGGGCCGGCAGCGACATCCTGCTCGACCGCGACGCCTTGGCCAGCCTGGCCCGTCAGCCCGTTCCCGGGGGCGCCGATCTGCGGGTGATCACGCCCGGCTGGTCCGATTTGCATGTGCCCTTGATCCGGCCGGCCAAAGTGCTGGGCTTGAAGCCCGCCACAGGGGTTCGCACCTGGGAGGGCTGGAGCACCACCTTAAAGCCTGGGTCATTCGCGAGCCTTCAACGCCCCGCGTGATCCGCGGCCGGGGCCCGCAGCCAGTGCACGCTGAACAGCCGCTCCGGGTCGCACCACACCGGGCCCGGGGTGAAGCCGGCTTCGGTGGCCATGCGGCGCAGGCCGTCCACGGTGTACTTGTGTGAGCTCTCGGTGTGCAGGCAATCGCCTTCTTTCAAGAAGAATTCGCGGCCCAGAAAGCGCACGGCCTGAGGCCGGCGGCTCACCAGGTACATGTCGACGCGCTGGCGCACCGGGTCGTAGGGCGCATGGTGCGCGAAACCGGTGAGATCGAAGTCGGCCCCCAGCTCGCGGTTGGCCCGTTGCAGCAGGTTCAGGTTGAACTCTGCCGTGACCTGTGCGGCGTCGTTGTAGGCCGCGTGCAGCCGTGAGGGCTCCTTGACCAGGTCGATGCCCAGCAGCAAACCACCGCCGCGCAGCAGGCCGGCCGCACGCCGCAAGAAAGCCAAGGCGTCGGGCGGGTTGAAGTTGCCCAAAGTGGAGCCGGGGAAAAAGCCCACCCGGGTGGCCCCGGCCAACGGCGGCGGCAAATTGAACGCCTGGGTGAAGTCGGCCGTCACCGGCTGCATGGCGATGTGGGGAAACGAGCGCTGCAGCGTGGCCACGGCTTGCGTCAGGTGCTCGCCGCTGATGTCGATCGGGGTGTAGCGCAACGGCTGCACCAGCGCCTCCAGCAACAAGCCGATCTTGCGGCTGGCGCCGGCACCGAATTCGACAATGTCCGCCCGGGGCCCGATGCAGCGCGCCATGTCGGCGGCGTGGGTGCTCAGGATGTGCAGCTCGGTGCGTGTCGGGTAGTACTCGGGCAGCGTGCAGATCTTCTCGAACAGCGCCGAGCCCGCCTGGTCGTAGAAGAACTTGGGCGAAATCCGGTGCGGTGTTTGCGTCAGTGCGTTGAGCAGGGCGTTGGCGAAGGCCTGGCGTGCCGGGTCGCGCGCCACCACGGAGTGCACTTCGGCGTGGGCTGTGGGCGGCGGCAGGCAGCGTGTGGCCACCTCGGCATCAGTCGTGGCGGAAGCAGCGGAAGATGAAAGCGGAAGGGCGGTCATGCGTTTTTGGCCAATCGAATGCCTGAGAACTGCCAGCGCGCTTCAGGGGGGAAAAAATTGCGGTAGCTGGACCGCGTGTGGCCGGCCGGGGTGGCACAGCTGCTGCCGCGCAGCACCCGTTGCCCGACCATGAATTTGCCGTTGTACTCACCCACCGCACCCGGCAGCGGCCGGTACCCGGGGTAGGCTTCATAGGACGAAGCGGTCCATTGCCAGACCTCGCCCGTCATCTGCTGCAGGCCAATGCGTCGCGGGTTGGCGGCGCGCGGGTGGGGTGCCGCAGCCTCCGACCGCATGGCCTCCGGCATGTTTTCGGGCCCCACCCTGGTGCAGGCGGCTTCCCATTCAAACTCGGTCGGCAGCCGGGCTTGGGCCCATTGGGCAAACGCTGCGGCTTCGTAATAGCTCACATGGGCCACCGGCTCGAGCAGGTCGACAGGCCGCAGGCCGCTCAAGGTGAACACCGTGGGGTGCGCCGCGTCCAGGTCGTGCCAGTACAAGGGGGCTCGCCACCCTTCGCTGCGCACTTTGGCCCAGCCGTCGCTGAACCAGAACTCATGGCGCTCGTACCCGCCGTCGCGGACAAAGGCCAGGTACTCGCCACAGCTCACCAGGCGGTCTGCCAGCCAGGCATCGCTCAGCAAGGTGGCATGGCGCGGCAACTCGTTGTCAAAGGCAAAGCCTTCTCCGGCGTGGCCGGCCTGCGAAAGCCCTGCGGCCACGCGCGTCCAACCCATGGCCATGCCGGGCAGCACCTCGGCGGGGGCCGGCACACCGGGCAGCGGCTCTGTGGCATAGGCTGGCCACAGTGGGTTGTGGTGCAACAAGTGCTTGACGTCGGTGTACATCAGCTCTTGGTGTTGTTGCTCATGGTGCAGGCCCAACACGAGCCGCTCGGCCAAGGCCTCCCACTCGGCCGCGGGCAACTCGGCCATCAGGGCCAGCACGCCGGCATCGACGTGGGCCCGGTAACGCCGCACCAAAGCCGCGTCCGGCCGCGTGAGCAAGCCCCGCTGGGCGCGCGGATGGCGCTCGCCCAACGATTCATAGTATGAGTTGAACAGCCGATCGAAACCGGCGTCAAAGACCGTGTACGCGGGCTGCCAGACCTGCAGCACCAGCCGCTCGAAAAACCAGGTGGTGTGGGCCAGGTGCCATTTCACCGGACTGGCGTCGGGCATCGACTGCACGCATTGGTCTTCTGGCGACAAGGGCTCGGCGATTCGGAGGCTGTGTCGGCGAACCCGCTCGAATTCGGTGGCCAAGGCCCTGCGCTCTGCAGGCACGAGCGCAACGGGAGGGACAGACAGGACAGCAGGTGATGACATGGCAGGCAGGGTGACCCAAACAAGGGAGAGGTGCGGCTCACTGGGCCGTGGCGCGATTGTCGCCGCACACCGGACAGCGCGGGCTCCACAGTGTCAGCGAGCTGCCATCTCCCCACCATCGGAAAACCACGGGGCCATCAGTGCGTTCTTTCCTACCGATGGTGGTGCCACTCGGGAGCTGGCTGCGCCCAATGGGCTGGAGTCGTCGACGCGGTGCCGGCCTACATCATCGCGCAGTGCTTCCTTTCAAACTGTTTGCTGACTTTGCCCTTCGAACCGCTCCCATGTCTCAAGCCCACTCCACTGCCGCCGCCGCTACCGCCCCTTCCCATCGTGGTGCAGGGCGCCGCTGGTTGCGTGTCTTGTTGTGGACTTTGGTGGTGCTTTTGAGCCTGTTCTTGCTTGGCGAGGTGTTGGGCTGGCGTTTCCTTCGCGGCCCTTTGGAGCAGCAAGCGTCCAAAGCCCTGGGGGTGCCTGTGCAACTTCAAGCGCCGTTCAGGCTGCGCGTCCTTGGGCCCGAGCTGAAGGTGGCGCGCCTGGTCATCGGCGCGCCCGAAGGCAGTGGCACGTCCGAACTGTTGAATGTCACCCAAGTGGTGGTGGCCGGCCGATGGCTCGACGCCTGGCGCTTCCGGCGTGACGGCGTGATTCGGCTCAAGCAGTTGGAGGCTGACGAACTCGACGGCCGGTTCCTGCATGCCGCCAATGCGCCCGCAAGCTGGGCCTTTCCCGGCTTGTCGGCCCAGGAGCCGGCGGCCGAAGAAAAGCGGCCGTTCGTTTGGCCCCAAATTGACCGGCTGTTGGTGCGCAAGGCCCGGGTTCAGGTGCGTGAAGACGAGAAGCAGATGACTTTGGAGGCCACGGCCACGCTGTGCGAGTCACAGCCCGAAGTCTGCGCGGCACAAAAACTGGCCCCCGGCTTTCAGGCCGAGGGTCGCGGCACCTACCAAAAGCAACCCGTGCAGATCCGCATGGGCTCGCCCGCCCCGTTGGCGTTGATGGACGCTCAAGCGCAAGTGCAGTCTCCCCTGACCGTGCGCATCGATGCCGGGGGCGCCACCGGTCAATTCGACGGCACGGTCAGCGACCTGTTGGGCACCCAGCACCTGCAGGGCACGGTGTCGGTGAAGGGGGAGTCCATGGCCAAGCTGGGTGAACCTTTTGGCCTCACGCTGCCTTCCACGGGGCCATTCCGGCTGCAAGGCGGTCTGGCCCGTGACGAGACCCGCTGGACTTTCAATGTGAAAACCGCGCAGCTGGGTGAGAGCGAGCTGCATGGCGACTTTGTTTTTGACACCGGACCAGCCGTGCCCCGGTTGACGGGCACGCTGTTGTCCAAAGGCTTCCTGCTGTCGGATTTTGGGCCGACGGTGGGCGGCATTCCGCCGGGCCAGCCCGACCCGACCCCCAACACCGTGTTGCCGGACAAGCCATTCGATGTGCCCTCCCTGCGCCGCATGAACGCCGACGTCACCCTCAATTTTGACCGCCTGATCCTGGGCTCAGGCGTCCTGGAGGCCTTGCGGCCCTTGAAAGCCCGTGTGGTATTGGCAGATGGCGTGCTGACCGTGGGCGACATCGTGGCCCAGACCGCCGGTGGGCGTCTGACGGGGGAGACCTCGCTGGACGCCCGCGCCGACATCCCGCAATGGCGGGCCGACCTGCAAGTCAAGGGGGTCGATCTGGCCGGCTGGGTCAAAGGGGCGCGGCAAGACGATGCCAAGGTGAACGCCGGCAGCTCCCGGCAACGGCTGCGCAACGAGCGGCGCGAGGCGCTCAAGGAAGGTGCACCGGTGCGCTCCTACCTGACGGGCGAAATGCAGGCTGCAATGAAACTGCGGGGCGCCGGTCGCTCGACGGCCGAGATCCTGGGCAGCGCCTCTGGTCACCTTCGGGCTCATGTGAGGGAGGGCACCGTGTCCCACTTGGCCATGGAGCTGGCAGGGTTTGATTTGGCCCAGAGCCTGGGGGTGCTGGTCAAGGGGGATGCCAACCTGCCGTTGAACTGCGCGGCCTTCGATTTCGTGGTGGACAAGGGCGTGGCAATTCTGCAGCGGGGTGCCCTGGACACGCGGGACAGCCTGGTCATCGTGTCGGGCCACACCGACCTGCGCAAGGAATCAATGGAGTTCACCGCCAATGTGCGGCCGAAAGACGCCACCCCGTTCAGCTTGCGCTCGCCGGTGCAGATTGTGGGAACGTACGCCCAGCCTGACGTCAAGCTCGACAAGGGCAGCATCGCCGCCCGTGTGGCTGCCGGTGTGGCCCTGGCCGTGGTGGCGCCCGTGGCTGCCATCGCACCGTTCATCGACATGGGCGAGACCGATGAGTCGCCCTGCTTCCAACCCGTGGCGGCCGCGTCCGCTGCAGGAAAGACCCAGGGCAAATGAGAGGTGACCTTGTCCTACGTGCCCCGCCCGTGGCGTCTGATGCCTGGCGGGCTCAGAGTCCACCAGGATGAGAATAGGCTCAACAAGGCTCATCGCGAGCAAAAGGACAGACATGGACGACAAAAAAAATCCGCGTGACCAGCTGTGGGCGTTGATCAAGAACATTCGCTTTGGCATGTTCACCACCCGTCATGCCAATGGGCATTTCCACTCGCATCCGATGACCACGCAAAACAAGCTCATCGAAGCCGATGACCGTTTGTGGTTCTTCATGTCGCGCGGCAGTGAAACCGTGCGCTCCATCGCCGCACAGCCCACGGTCAACGTGGCGTATGCCGACCCAGGCCAGGACCGCTACGTGTCGGTGTCCGGCGAAGCCAAGGTGGTTGAAGACCGCGCCAAGATGGAAGCGTTGTGGACCACGATGTCGCAGGCCTGGTTTCCAGGTGGCACGCAAGACCCCGACCTGGCGTTGGTGGGCGTCAGAGTCATTCACGCCCACTACTGGGACGTGAAAGAAAACAAGCTCACCCAAATGTACGAGATGGCCAAGGCGGCCATGACCGGCACCACCCCGAGCGAGATGGGTGAAAGCGGCGAACTCCGATTGACGACATGACATTGAGCACACGCCACTGGAAGTTGTTGTCGCCCGCTTCAACGGCCGCCCTGCGCCGCTGGGGCGGTCTTGCTTGCCTGCTGAGCGCCGTTGGTGGCCTGGCGGCCTGTTCCGAGTCCGCCACCTTGCCTTTCGCGGCCGGCACCGGCCCCAAACCGTCGTTGCCCGAGCCGGTCAAGACCTTGTTGCCGACGGTCAACATCGCCCCGGCCGAAGGCTGGCCAAAAGACGTGCTGCCTCAAGCGGCCGCGGGCACCCGCGTGGCAGCCTTTGCCACCGGCCTGACGCATCCGCGTTGGGTGCTGGTGTTGCCCAACGGCGATGTGCTGGTGGCCGAGTCGAATGCCCCGCCCAAGCCGGAGGGCGACCAAGGCCTCAAAGGCTGGGCGATGAAACTGGTGATGAAGCGGGCTGGTGCCGGCGTGCCCAGCCCCAACCGGATCATGCTGCTGCGCGACGCCGATGGTGACGGCAGCGCCGAGACGCGCACCGTCTTCCTCGAAGGACTGAACTCGCCTTTTGGCATGGTGCTGGTTGGCTCAGACCTGTACGTGGCCAACACCGACGGCGTGGTGCGCTTTGCCTACACCCCAGGTGCCACCCGCCTGGAGGGCGCGGGCCAACGCGTGGCCGACCTCCCCGGTGGGCCGATCAACCACCACTGGACGAAAAACATCATCGCCAGCCCGGACGGCACCAAGCTGTATGCCACCGTCGGCTCCAACAGCAACGTGGCCGAGCGCGGCATGGACGCCGAAGCCGGCCGCGCAGCGATCTGGGAGATCAACCTCAAGGACGGCAGCCGCCGTCTGTTCGCGGAGGGCCTTCGCAACCCCAACGGCATGAGCTGGGAGCCCACCACCGGTGCGTTGTGGACGGTGGTCAATGAGCGCGATGAAATCGGCAGTGACCTGGTGCCCGATTACCTCACCTCGGTGCGCGATGGCGGGTTTTATGGCTGGCCCTACAGCTATTACGGCCAGCACGTGGACGAGCGTGTCAAACCGCCTCAGCCTGAACGCGTGGCCTCGGCGTTGGTGCCCGACTACGCCCTGGGCTCGCATGTGGCCCCCTTGGGCTTGACTTGGTCGGCGGGCACGAAGCTGCCGGGGGCTTTTTCCCAGGGCATGTTCATTGGTCAGCATGGCTCTTGGAACCGGCGTCCGCACAGTGGCTACAACGTCGTTTTCGTGCCCTTCCAGCAGGGCAAGCCGTCTGGGCCGCCGGTGGACGTGCTGAGCGGTTTCCTCAGCCCGGAGGGCAAGGCCTACGGCCGGCCCGTGGGTGTGGCGGTTGACCGCCAGGGCGCTTTGTTGGTCGCGGACGATGTCGGCAATGCCATCTGGCGGGTGAGCGCCGCAGGCACGGTTGGGTCGTGAAACGGCTTGGCTGGGACGGCGCTCCTGCCGTCCTACCCTGGTCTGGTCGGTTGGATGACGAGCGCACGGGATTGGCCCTGATGCCCCACGCGGCAAGCGGGTTTTACGCTCACTCCATCAGCACAGTCGCTGACCCCTCATTCGCAAAGGAACTCCCATGCTTCATTACGCCGTTGTCTTTTTCGTGATCGCACTGGTCGCTGCTTTGTTCGGTTTCACCGGCATTGCTTCTGGCGCTGCCAGCATCGCGCAGGTGTTGTTCGTGGTGTTTCTGGTCTTTGCCGTGGTGGCTTTCGTGGCCAACACCATTCGGCGCCGGTAAACCGATTCGATGGACCCTCAGGGCACCGCACACGCGGTGCCCGATTCATTTCAGGAGAACCCCATGACCGTCAGCCATTCGAGCCGTTCAGAAGCCCCGTTGTTCCCAGCGTCCACGGACGAAGCGTTGGCCCAAGGGCAAGCCGTCAAAGACAAGGCAGTCGCTGCCGCCCAGTCCGTGGCCTCGGCTGCCGCAGACGACGTGACCCGCATCACCGATTGGGCCAAGGAGTGGTGGCAGCGTTACGCCACCACGGCCATGAACGCGGCCGCGGCAGTCAAGGAAGAGACCGAAATCGTCGGCGACCACACCCGAGAATTCGTGCGTGAGCGTCCCATGCAGGCCTTGCTGATTGCTGCCGGCGTGGGTGCCCTGGTGGGCAGCCTGGCGGTGCTGGCGTCTCAGCGTCCTCGCTCCCACGCCGATGACTGAAGCGTTGTGACGCGCTGGTCCAATCCCTCGCCGGCCCGCTCTTTCGGGCCGGTGGCCTTTGGGCGTCACAGCAAATCGAAGGCCGGCAGAAGGGCCAGGAATTCCGCCACCCTGTCCCGGTCGGTCAAAGGGGCATGGCGGAAAATTTTCAACGCGTCGGGCGAGGCCCACCCCGAACGCCATGCGGTGGGCACGCAAGACGGCTTCACCGGCCCGTCGTGCAACAGCAAGATGCCCCGATGCCGGGTGTCGGCCCAGATGGCCCCCTGCAGCGCTCTCACGAGCCGGCTGTCCCCGTACATGAACTGCACAAAAATCTCGCCGTCGAACACCAGGGTACCGTCGATGCCGCGATCGTGATTGCGCAGGCGCGACGTGCGCAGCAAATCGCTGACCACCGCGATGTTGTCTGGCTGAGAGGTCCAGCTCGAGTACAGGACTCCAATTTTGGGAGAATGACGATCTTCGGGGGGCAGGGTGGAAACCGGTGAAGTCATTCGGTCGATTCTAGGCATTGCCCCAAGGTCAGCAACGTCATTTGATGTAGCCAAGGGGAGCTGGACATGGAATCGGTTGCCTGCGCGGATTGCCCGCTGCGCCGCGTGGAAATCTTCAAGCCCCACGTCGGTGAAGACCTGGCCTTGATCGCCTCGTTGCGCAAGCCGCAGGAATGGTTCCCTGCGGGCGCCGTGCTGATCGCAGAGGGGCAAGCCGATGCGCGGCTGTACACCCTGTTTGCCGGCTGGGCGTTTCGCTTCAAGTCGCTCAGTGACGGGCGTCGCCAGATCCTCAACTTCCTCTTGCCGGGCGATTTCATGGGCCTGCAGCAACGCCTGGTGGACGGTGCCGTTCACGGCGTGGAGGCCTTGACGCCCGTGTGGCTGTGTCCTTTCCAGCGCGATGCCTTGTGGACCATCCACCGGGCGGCGCCCGAGCTCGGCTACGACATCACCTGGCTGGCCGCCCATGAAGAATCGGTGATCGACGACCATTTGTTGTCCGTGGGACGGCGAAGCGCGGAAGAGCGGGTCGCCATGCTGCTCCTGCTGCTGTACAAGCGGGTCGCGGTCTTGCTGCCCTCGTTGGAACGGGGCGTGCCCTTCCCCCTGACCCAGCAACACATCGCCGACGCCTTGGGGCTGTCGTTGATCCACACCCACCGCACCTTGCGCCGCCTCGAGCGGCGTGGCTTGCACGTGATCGAAGACGGCTGGTTGCGCTTGCTCAACCCGTTGGCTTTGCAGCAAATGGCCGACCTGTGGGGCGACGGGCGCCCGCCGGAGCGACCCTTGATTTAGATCCTTAAGCAGCCGCTGGCAGTGGTTTGCGAACCTGGCTGAAAGACCTCGGCCACAACGAACGGCCGCCATTCCATGGAAAAAACCCGCTCAAGCGGGTTCTTCCGAGAGGGGGCACACAGGCCTTTGGACGCGGCGGTTGCCCGCCAGCGCGGCCCGCTCAGCGGGCTGGCATGGCCGGCGAGATCACCTGACCGCCTTCGTTTTCCCAGCGATTCAACTCTCCTTTGACATGGGAGCGATGACGTTGGTGGTAGCGCCGCTCGGCACCCTGCAAAAAAGTTTTCACGGCATGGGCTGCCAAGCCGGACGTCAGGGCCACCAACACGATGCGTTTGAGCATAAACACCTCCAAAGATGTGCAAGAAAAAATTTGACAGAGAAATGGGCGAGGGCACTTCACCCACGGGCGCGTTTCGTTTCATTTCACACCCACATCGTGGCGCTTTGGGGGGCGTTTCACTGTAGGGCCGCGGGGGATTCCCGCGTAGGGCGAAGCCGCCAAGCGTCGGCGCACCGCAGTGTGGGCCTTGTCCGACAGGGCAACGCCATGACCGCCTATGACCATCCTCAATGAGCCTGTCTATCCTTTCGCCACCGACCTCACCGGTCAAGCGCCATTTTTTCAACGGAGCATTTGCGATGAAAAATTCCAGCTTCCCTGCTGTGGGCCAACACATTTTGTTGGCGGCCGTGGCTTTGGCGGTGATGGCCTGTGATCAACAAACCCTGAGCTTGGAAGGCACGGCCAAGCCTTTGACGGCAGGCGCTTCAGCCCAGGCACGCATTCAACAAGCCGGTGTGATGCCGACGTCTGAAGCGGTCATGGCGGTGGCCGACGTGGCTGTCGGCAAGCTGAGCGACGCAGTGATTGCCATGAACATTCACGGCGCGCTGCTGGCCGATCCCCGGCTGAGCAGCTTGCAGATCGGCGTCGATGCGCACCAAGGGCTGGTGCTGCTGACAGGCACCGCACCCGACCCGGTGTCCCGTGCCCATGCCAGTGTGCTGGCCTCCCGGGTTGAAGGCGTGGTTGCTGTCGACAACCAAATTGCCTTGGCCTCAGCGGCGTCGCCGTGATGCATTGTGTTTTCTTTGCCCAACCTCCGTGTTGTGCCGTTCGTTGTCTTTCCAACCCTTCCTTGAAAGGATCACCATGAAAACCACCCTCAAACTCGCCATGGCTGCCATCGTCTCCGTCAGCAGCGCGGCCATGCTGCCACTGGCTGCCCAGGCGGCCGACAACACCGGCACCGCGACCGGCACCAGCAGCAACACCAACCGGGACACCCAGCGAGACAGCAAGAGCACCAGCGGCACGGTGGGCACCTACGTGGACGACGCCACCGTCACCACCCGCGTGAAAGCCAAGTTCGCGGAAGACAAGTCGGTGGGCGCCATGTCCATCGGCGTGGAAACCGTGCAAGGCGTGGTCCAGCTGTCGGGCTTTGCAAAATCAGCCACGGAAAAGAGCCAAGCTGAGCGGCTCGTTCGCGGCACTCCGGGTGTGAAGTCGGTTCGCAACGACATCGTCGTGCGTCCTGCCCCTTGATGACTGAGCCCGCTTCCACACCCACTGGTGAGGCACGGGCCAGCGCTCGGCCACTTCCCCTGGCGGGGCGGTGGCCGTCGCTCGGCTACGGCATCGATTGCCGGCTTGACTACGAACTCGATGGCGCTTGCGATTTCGTCTACATGGTGCACGTGGCCCAGCACCCCGATCAGCGCATCGTCAATGAGCAGCTGCGTCTGACGCCCAACGTCGATTCACGCCTTCACTCCGACAGCTTCGGCAACCGCATTCTTCGCCTGCAAGCGCCCAAGGGGCCTTTCTCGCTGCGCTACCAGGCCGACGTGGCGCGCGTTCAACGTCCGCGCGACCTGCACGCCCCTGAAGTGCCCATCAACGAGTTGCCCGACGACGTGTTGCCGCACCTGCTGCCCACGCGCTACTGCGAGTCGGACCTGCTCAGCGGCGCCGCCTTGAAAACATTCGGCGACGTGGCCCCGGGCTACACCCGGGTTCAAGCCATCAGCGACTGGATCCATGACCATGTGGAGTACCGCGTGGGCTCCACCTTGTCCACCACCACCTCGCGCGACGTCTTTGTGCAGCGTGCCGGCGTGTGCCGCGATTTTGCGCACCTGGGCATCACCTTCTGCCGCGCCCTGAACATTCCCGCCCGCCTGGTCTGCGGCTACGTGCTGTTCGAAGAGCCGCCGCCGGATTTTCACGCCGTGTTCGAGGCCTATCTGGGCGGCGAATGGGTGCTGTTCGATCCGACGCGCATGGCCCCGATCGATGCCCTCGTGCGCGTGGCCACCGGGCGCGATGCCAAAGACGTGGCCTTCGCCACGATCTTCGGTCCGGCCCGCATGACGGCCATGCAACCCGATGTCGTGCGCCTCGAAGAGTCGGCACTGCGGCCACGGTCCGCTCAAGCCCTTGCAGTGAACTGAGCGGGGGACGCGGCGGTGCCTCTCGCCGCTCGGGCCGATCCGCGTCGAAGCAAGCTGGCTGCCGCTTGGCGGCCAGCTTGCCTTACTTGAAGCCGACGCGGTCCAGCATCTGCTGCACCTTGACCTGGTTCAAGCCCACCGCGCTGATGGGCAACAGCTCGCTCTTGAAATTGCCACCGGACAGAGCCTGCAAGGCCGGATTGTCGAACTTCAAACCCTTGACCACCGGCCACTCGTTGTTGCCGTTGGCAAAGTGGTTCTGGGCGGCAGGGCTGGCCAGATACTCCAGGAATTTCACGGCATTGGCCTGGTTTTTCGAGTGCCGAGCCACCGCGCCACCCGCGATGTTGACATGGGTGCCCCAACTCGACTGATTCGGAAACACCACGCCCACCTTGTCGACGATCGCCTTGTCATCCGGGTTGGTGGAGCGCATCAACCGGGCCAGGTAATAGGTGTTGGTGACGGCGATGCCGCACTCGCCAGACGCCACGCCTTTGATCTGGTCGGTGTCGCCGCCCTTGGGTGCGCGTGCCATGTTGTCGACCATGCCCTTGAGCCACGCTTCGGTCTTTTGCGGGCCGATGTGTTCGACCATTGAGCCGAACAAGCTCAGGTTGTAGGGGTGGGACCCCGAGCGGATGCACAGCTTGCCTTTGTGGCGAGGGTCGGCCAGTTCTTCATAGGTGTCGATGTCTTCCTTGGCAACTTTCTGCTTGTCGAACACGATGACCCGTGCGCGGGTGGACAGGCCGAACCAGGCCGTGCCGCCGTTGTCGGACGGCTTGGCACGCAGCGCCGCCGGCACCGCGGTTTCCAGCACCTTCGACTTGACCGGCAGAAACAACCCGTCCACTTCCGCGCGCCACAGGCGCGAGGCGTCCACCAGCAGCACCACGTCGGCCGGCGACGCCGAGCCTTCGGCCTTCAGGCGCGCCAGCAAGCTGGCATCGTCGGAGTCGACACGCTGGATGCGGATGCCGGTGGCCTGGGTGAAATCTTTGTACAGCGCCTCGTCGGTGGCGTAGTGGCGCGCCGAATACAGGTTCAGCACTTCTTCCGCCTGGGCGGCGCCCGCGCACAGGGCCAGGGAGACAGCAGCGCTCAGAAGGCGCACGGACGGGGGCAAAGAGGTCAAGGGTGAGGTACGCATGGGAAGCCACGGGGACGCTGAAGCCAAAAGCACATCTTAGCAAATACGAATCATTCCTATTTATGGCGGGGTCTTGCTCGACCAAGGCCGTGCAAGCGGCGGTGGGCAGGAAAGGGTGTCAGGCGCTCAGGCCGACCGGCGCAGGGTGCGGCTCAACAGCATCACGGGCACCAGGCCCACCAGCACCAGCGCCAAAGCCGGCAGCGCGGCCTCCCCAAGGCGCTCGTCGCGCGCCAATTGATAGGCCATCACGGCCAGGGTGTCGGTGTTGAACGGCCGCAGCAGCAACGTGGCAGGCAGCTCCTTGACCACGTCGACCAGCACCAGCAGGGCGGCCGCGGCAGCGGGGCGTCGGAGCATCGGCCAGTGCACCCGGTACAGCAACGCCCACCCGTGCACGCCGAGCATGCGGGCGCTTTCGTCCAGGCTGGGCGGCACGCGGGCATAACCGCTTTCGACCGCCTGCAAGGCCACGGCGACAAAGCGCACCAGGTAGGCCCACACCAGGCCGACCACCGTGGTCGTCAACCAACCCCCCACCTGGGACTCGGGCCAGCGTTGCTGCAGCCAGGCCACGGGCAGCAGCAGACCGACCACGATGACCACGCCCGGCACGGCGTAGCCCAGGCCGGCCAGGCCCACCAACCCGCGGGTGAGGCGGTGCGGGCGGCCGCGCCGCAAGGCCGCCATGGCCACCGCCACGCTCACCGCCAGCACGGCGCTCAGCACGCCCAGGCTCAGGCTGTTCCAAGCCCAGCCGGCAAAGCGCCGCCAAGGCAGCGGTTCGGCCGTGCCGCTGGTGGCCAAGGTGTGCAACATGATCAGCAAGGGAGCGACAAAGCCCAGCAACACCGGCATCAGGCACAGCCCGAAAGGCAGCCAGGCGGCGGCGCCGTGCAGCCTCATGGGCTGGCTTTCCTGGCCGCGTGCCATGCCGCCGCGCGCATTGCCAAACCGCATGCGCGACTGCGCGCGTTGCTCCAGCCACAGCATCAGCATCACCAGCACCAGCAAACCGGTGGCCAACTGGGCGGCGGCCAGCCGGTTGTCCATGACCAACCACGCCTTGAAGATGCCGGTGGCAAAAGTCGACACGCCGAGGTAGCTGGTGACGCCGTAGTCGGACAAGGTCTCCATCAACGCCAGCGCCGTGCCAGCGGCCACCGCCGGGCGGGCCAAGGGCAAGGCCACGCGCGCCATGCGCCGAGACAGCCCTGCGCCCAACAAGCGCGCGGCCTCCATCAGGTGCACGGCCCGGTCGGACAACGCGGCGCGCGTCAGCAGGTACACGTAGGGGTACAGGCAAACACTGAGCACGAAGGCCGCACCCCACAGGCTGCGCACGTCGGGCCACAGCGCGCCCTCCAGTCCAAACACCTGGCGCAGCAGGGTCTGCACCGGTCCGCTGAACTGCAGGAAATCGCTGTAGGCGTAAGCCACCACGTAAGCCGGCATCGCCAGCGGCAGCAGCAAGGCCCACTCCAGCACCCGCCGGCCGGGAAAGTCGAACAGCGTCACGGCCAGGGCCGACACGCTGCCCATGCTGATCACCCCCAGGCTCACCAAGGCGCACAACAACAGGCTGTTGCGCACGTACTCGGGCAACACGGTGTCGGCCATGCTTTGCAGCACCTGCAGGCTTTGGCCATCCCATTGGCCCCACGCGGCCATGACCACCACCACCGGCAAGGCCAGCAGCATGACAAGCACGAACAACAGGGAGCGGGAAAAGGACACGCCAAATTGTAGGCCTGAGCCTGTGGGGTGCGTTCCGCTGAAGTCCCTGACACGCTCTCAGTCCCTCACCGCTGGCAGGGCCTGCAGGCCTGTTCCAGGCGGAAGACAGCACCCGGGCTGCAATGGTTTGACCGACAGTGCAGCGCTTCAATGAACGCCTGGGGGTGCACAACCCCTCCAGGCGCCTGAAAGCCTCGCACTCCTACAATCCGCCGCATGTCTGTGCTTGTCTCCGATCTCCACGTGCAGTACCCCGGTCGCCGTCAAGCGGCGGTGGCCGGCGTGAGCCTGCACCTGCAACCCGGTGAGATGGGGGTGCTGATCGGGCCCTCGGGCTGCGGCAAGACCACCTTGCTGCGTGCCATCGCCGGCTTGGAGCGGGTACAAGCGGGCGAGATCCGCATCCAGGCCCACACCGTCAGCAGCGCCAGCGTGCACGTGCCGCCCGAGCAGCGGCGCATCGGCATGGTGTTCCAGGACTACGCGCTGTTCCCCCACATGACGGTGGCGCGCAACGTGGCTTTCGGCTTGCACACCTGGGAGGGGGCGCAGAAAACGGCGCGGGTCAACCAGGTGCTGGCCTGGGTGGGTCTGGATGGCAGTGCCGGCCGGTATCCGCATGAGCTCTCCGGGGGCCAGCAGCAACGCGTGGCCTTGGCCCGGGCCTTGGCGCCCCAGCCCCAGTTGCTGCTGCTCGACGAGCCGTTTTCCAACCTGGACGTGGACCTGCGCGAGCGCCTGGCCAAGGAAGTGCGTGAAATTTTAAAGCAGGCGCAGACCACTGCTTTGTTCGTCACCCACGATCAGATGGAAGCCTTTGCCCTGGGCGACGTGATCGGCGTGATGTCGCAGGGGCGGCTGGAACAGTGGGCAGACGCCTATGCGCTGTACCACCAGCCGGCCACGCGCTTCGTGGCCGATTTCATTGGGCACGGCGTGTTTCTAGAAGGCCACGTGGGCCCCGCCGGCGTGGGTCAGACGGTGCGCACCGCCCTGGGCACGCTGCCCCTGCCCACGGCCATGCCGGCCGGTGGCTGCGACGTGCTGTTCCGCGCCGACGACATCGTGCACGACGACGACGCGCCGCTCAAAGCCGCCATCGTCGAGAAGACTTTCCGAGGCTCCGAGTTTTTGTACACCCTGCAGCTGGCCAGCGGGGAGACCGTGCTGGCCCACGTGCCCAGCCACCACGACCACCAGGTCGGTGAGCGCATCGGCATCCGCGCCGAGTTGGACCACGTGGTGACGTTCGCGCCGACACGACCGTAGGCGATCGCAAGCTGATGGGCACCCTGTGCGGCACCGACACACGCCCCGGTGCGACCCATGCCTCGGATCTTGCGGGCGGCTTGAGTGCCAGTGCGGCCCGGCTCAGGGCCGGTGGGCGTCGCGGCGCCTGTCGCGCAGCATGAACAGGTAGAGGCCTTCGACTTTTTCGCGCGCCCAGGGCGTCTTGCGCAAGAACTTCAGGCTCGACTTGACGCTGGGGTCGCTCAGGAAGCAGCGCACCGGCACGCGTTCGCCCAAACCGTCCCAGCCGTAGTGGGCGGCCAGCGCGGTGACGATCTGCTCCAGGGTCAGCCCGTGCAGCGGGTTGCGCGGCTGGCCGGGTGCAGGTGCAGGGGGCGGCGTCGGCTGGTCCATGGAGGGATCAACTCAATGCGTTGGAGGCGTCTGCATGCGCAAGCGCCGCGCCGCTTCCTCGGCCCGTGCGTCGTCGATCTCGTTCAACACGCTGCCCACGTCCACCGGGCCGTGGGCCTGCTGGAAACGGCCCGTCAAGGGCGTGTCGGTGCGCAGGGTGCCACGCTGGTAGTGGTGCCAGATTTCAGCGCCGAACTGCGTGGGCAGCAGGTCGGGGGCAAAGCCGCCGAAAAAATTGCGCAGGTTGTCGACGTCGCGCAGCAGCATGCGTTGCGCGTGGTTGTTGCCGGCGGCGTCTACCGCCTGCGGCAAGTCGATGATCACCGGTCCCGAGGCACTCAACAGCACGTTGAATTCCGACAGGTCGCCGTGCACGACGCCGGCGCACAGCATGCGCACCACTTCGCCGAGCAAGGTGCGGTGGTGCAGGCGGGCCTCCTCGGCGCTGAACAGCACGTCGTTGAGGCGGGGGGCGGCCGCCCCTTCCGCATCGGTCACCAGGTCCATCAAGAGCACACCGTCGCAAAAATTGTGGGGCTTGGGCACGCTGACGCCGGCCGCGGCCAGCCGGTACAACGCGTCGACCTCGGCGCTTTGCCACGCGGCTTCCGCCGCCTCGCGGCCGAAGCGGGTGCCCTTGGCCATGGCGCGGGCCTGGCGGCTGTTCTTGACCTTGCGGTTCTCGGTGTAGTCGACTGCCTGGCGGAAGCTGCGCTGGTCGGCTTCCTTGTAGACCTTGGCACAGCGGGTCTCGGCGCCGCAGCGCACCACGTAGACCTTCGCTTCCTTGCCGCTCATGAGCTGGCGCACGACGGTGTCGATGAGGCCTTCTTCGATCAAGGCTTGCAGTCTGGGAGGAGCTTTCATGGGCGCATTCTGCCCTGCCGGGGCAACCCGCTTGGCGCCGTCCCGCATAATTTGGGATGACCGCATCCAACTCTGACACGCCTGCCGGGCCTTCTTTCAGCACCTTGCCTCTGGCCCCCACCGTGCTCGCCAATCTGCAGCGCCTGGGCTACGGCCACATGACGCCGATTCAGGCCGCCAGCCTGCCTTTGGCACTGGCCGGCAAGGACCTGATCGCCCAGGCCAAGACGGGCAGCGGCAAGACGGCGGCTTTCGCGCTGGCCCTGTTGGCCAACCTCAACCCCCGTCGCTTCGCGGTGCAGGCCCTGGTGCTGTGCCCGACCCGCGAGCTGGCCGAGCAGGTGACGCAGGAGCTGCGCCGCTTGGCGCGCGCTGAAGACAACATCAAGATTCTGACCCTGTGCGGTGGCAGCACCATGCGCCCGCAAATCGCCAGCCTGGCGCACGGCGCCCACATCGTGGTGGGCACGCCTGGGCGCATCCTCGATCACCTGTCGCGCGACACGCTCGACCTGTCGGCCCTCAACACCCTGGTGCTGGACGAGGCCGATCGCATGCTGGACATGGGCTTCGCCGAAGACATCGCCACCGTGGTGCAAAGCTGCCCGAAGCAACGCCAGACCCTGCTGTTCTCGGCCACCTACCCCGAAGGCGTGACCCAGATGGCCGCGCGCTTCATGCGCGACCCGCAGGAGGTCAAGCTGACCGAGCGGCATGCGGGGCACAAGATCCGCCAGCGCTTCTACGAAGTGCAGGAGGGCGAGCGGTTGCACGCGGTGGGCTTGTTGTTGAACCACTACCGGCCTGTCAGCACCCTGGCGTTTTGCAACACCAAGCAGCAGTGCCGCGACCTGGCGGCGGTGTTGCAAGGGCAGGGCATCGTGGCGCTCGAGTTGCACGGCGACCTGGACCAGCGCGACCGCGACCAGGTGCTGGTGCAGTTCGCCCACCGCAGCTGCAGCGTGCTGGTGGCCACCGACGTGGCCGCGCGCGGCCTCGACATCGCCCAGCTGGAAGCGGTGATCAACGTCGACATCACGCCCGACATCGAAGTGCACACCCACCGCGTCGGGCGCACCGGCCGTGGCGACGAGGTGGGCTGGGCCTTCAGCCTGGCCAGCATGGAGGAAATGGGCCGCGTGGGCCGCATCGACGAGATGCAAGGGCGCGCCAGCGAATTCCACCCGCTGGCCGAACTCACGCCCACGGAAGGCACGCCGCTGCGCCCGCCGATGGCCACCCTGCAGATCCTGGGCGGCCGCAAGGAGAAGATCCGCGCCGGCGACGTGCTGGGGGCGCTGACCAAAGACCTCGGCTTTGACGCCGCCCACATTGGCAAGATCAACGTCAATGAGTTTTCGACTTACGTGGCGGTGGCCCGCGAGGTGGCCCCTGCCGCCTTGCAGGGCTTGAACGCCGGCAAGGTCAAGGGCAGGGCCGTCAAGGTGCGGATGCTGTGAGCGACCCGGCCTCCCCCTTCGCCGCACTCGGCTTGTCGGCGGCGCTGGTGCGCGCCGCCCTGGACAGCGGCCACACCGAACCCACGGCCATCCAGGCGGTGGCCATTCCGGCCCTGCTGTCGGGGGCCGACGTGTGGGGCTCGGCGCCCACCGGGGCGGGCAAGACCGCGGCCTATGCCTTGCCGCTGCTGCAGGGGGTCGATGCACTGCGCGGCGTGCGCCGCCCGCGCGAGGCACGGCGCACCCATGCGCTGGTGCTGGTGCCCACGCGCGAACTCGCGGCCCAGGTGGGCGAGGTGCTGCGGGGCCTGGCCGCGTCGTTGCAGCCGCCGCTGAAGGTGGCCACCTTGTTCGGCGGCGTGTCGATCAACCCGCAGATGATGGCGCTGCGGGGTGGCGCCGAGGTGGTGGTGGCCACGCCTGGGCGCCTGCTCGACGTGGCGGCGCGCAACGCCTTGCAAATGCAGTCGGTGAACATCCTGGTGCTCGACGAGGCCGACCGCTTGTTGGAAGCAGGCTTCGCGCACGAGTTGAACCAGGTGCTGGCTGCTGTGCCGACGCAGCGCCAGACGGTGCTGTTCTCGGCCACCTTTCCGCCAGCGGTGCAGGCACTGGCCAGTGCGTTGCTGCATGAGCCGGTGCGCGTGGACGTGCCCGACACCGCACCCACCCCGGGCGAGATGGCGGCCATCGTGCAGCGCGCAGTGGAAGTGGATGCGCCGCAGCGCACGCCGTTGCTGCGCCACCTGATGCAGGCCGAGGGTTGGCAGCGCGTGCTGGTGTTCGTGGCCACCACCTACGCCAGCGAACACGTGGCCGACAAGCTGCGCCGCCAGGGCGTGACCGCCACTGCCTTGCATGGCGGCCTGGCGCAAGGCGCCCGCAGCCAGGCGCTGGCGGCCTTCAAGGCCGGTGAACTGCAGGTGCTGGTGGCCACCGACCTGGCGGCCCGTGGCATCGACATCGCGGCGTTGCCGGTGGTCGTGAACCACGACCTGCCGCGCTCGGCCGTTGACCACCTGCACCGCATCGGCCGCACCGGCCGGGCGGGCTCACCGGGGCTGGCGGTGAGCTTCATCAGCGCCGACACCGAGGCCCACTTCCGCTTGATTGAAAAGCGCCAGGGTTGGCGGGTGCCACGCGAACAGGTCGCCGGCTTCGAGCCGCAGGCCGTGGCCACCGAGGCGGTGGCCACCGGCGGTGTCAAAGGCCGGCGGCCCAGCAAGAAAGACAAACTGCGCGAGGCCGCGGCGAAGGCGGCACCCAAGCCCGCGGGCGGCTGACGGCCTTCGTGCGGTTCAGCGTTTGCGGGGCCGCGGCAGCGCTTCGGCCACTTCCGGTGGCACGGTGCCGTCGACCACCTTCACGCTGGACAAGGGCGCCGGCACGATGTGGCCGCGCTCGCGGTGACCGATGACCACCCACTCCTCACCCGGCTTGGGCAGGAAGTCGAAGGTGCCTTCGCACGAGGTGCCGGCCATGCTGCCCACGCTGCCCTGCACGGTCACGGTTTTCGGCCGCGCACCGGTGTACCAGTGTGAAACGCGAAAGCGAATGTCCGGCTGGCGCACGCCGTCCTGACTCGGCTTGTCTTTCACGCTGACCACGGTGCCACGAAACACCACGGCCTGGGGCACCTTCTGTTGCAGGTAGTCGGACAGCGGACGGCGCATGACGCTGCAGGCTTGGGCCGAACCAACGCCCAGCAGGGCAACCAAGCCAAGCAAGACAGAGCGGGAGGAGTGGAGTGGGCCCATGGTGGTGTCTGAAGTGGTGGTGTGAGTGCGCTGTTGTACCGCGTCTGGGGGTGCTCACGCCGGCGCAACACTTCTTTACGAAAGCCCTGTCGGCCAGGGTCGGCAGGGTGGCGTTGAAAGGGGGCGTGATGAACGCAAGCAACAACGACGACCTCTCACACAACTCTGAACGAAGGTGACACACATGTTGAAACTCACAACGCTGTTGGGCAGTGGCTTGGCTTTGGTTTGCTCCCTGAGCGTGGC
>JAZKHH010000059.1:61297-64526 GCA_040385465.1 Pseudomonadota bacterium
CCCCGGCCCCACGCGATGGGGCTCCCCAGCCCTCCTGCTCACGCCGGGGGGCTGTCGGCGTGTGAGAGCGCCCCAGGGATGACGGCGACGCAGCGCCGTCGCAGCGCGGGGTGGTGAGCATTCCTCCACGCTGCGACCTGCGCCGGTGCTCAGTGCAGCTTCTAGACTTCCGGGCATGCTCCAGTGCTGCCCCAAATGCCATCACCAGCCTTTGCCGTTGGAGCAGGCACCACCTGCGGCCTGTCCGGGCTGTGGCGTGATCTTGGCCAAGGCGGCACAGCGGCGTTTGTCGGCTGATGAGGTGCGCCTGTTGCGCTTGCAACGGGCCCCGTTGCGGGCCGATGCGGCCTCATCACCGCTGCTGGCGCTCCTTCTGCACGTGCCTGCGCCAGTGGAGCGGAGCCACTGGTGGGCACGCCTGGTGTTGTGGGCCGGGTTCGGGGTGTGGGGCATGGGCCTGATCGCACTCGACCACCGCACCGGTGAGATCAACACCTCGTTCCTGCACGGACCGCTCCTGGTGTTCCATGAGGCAGGCCACGTGATCTTTGCAATGCTGGGTTCCTGGATGATGGTGCTGGGGGGCACCCTGGCGCAACTGATCATGCCCGTGGTGCTGATGGTGGCGCTGCTGCGCAAGAACCACGACCCCTTTGGGGCCGCCCTGGGTCTTTGGTTGTTGGGGGTGTCGGTGCTCGACGTGGCGCCGTACATGTACGACGCCCTGGATCCGCAGCTGATGCTGCTGTCAGGGGCCACCGGTGAAGAGGGCGGCCACGATTGGATTTTCCTGTTCAAGAGCCTGGGCTGGCTGCGGGGCGCGCAAGGCATCGGCACCTTCACCCACCGCCTGGGTGCCCTGGTGGTGTTGCTGGCGTTGGCATGGGCGGGTTGGGTGCTGGTGCTGCAATGGCGTCGCTTACGCACCCAACCGCCTGTGCCCAACAGCACGGACGACCCGCGCTGAGGTGCGCGGGCGCCGGCAGCACTTACTTCAGGTCGTCGACCAGCAAGCCGAGGATGCGCCGGGCGTTGTCGCCGTTCTCGGGGCTGCCATCGGCGTTCAACACCGAGGCCACGCTGCGTTCGCCGTCGCTCTTGATCAGCACCCGGTACTTGGCCACGTTGGTGGCGTTCTTGTCTTTCGAGAACATCCGGCTGAGCAAGCCCGGCTGCTCCTTGGCGAACTGCGCCGGGTCGACGTAGCGCACGAAGTAGGTGCCCTTGGTGCGGTCACGGTCCTCGACGGTGAAACCGGTGCGGTCAAGCGACAGCCCGATGCGGCGCCAGGCGCGGTCGAAATTGTCGTCGAGCTGCATGGCCACCACGCCTTGCTGGTTGATCAGGCGCGAGCGTGCCGGCGGCAACGGGGCGTTGACGACGGCCGCCTTGCTTTGATCTTCGGTGGCGCCGAGCTTCATCATCAGGCGCTGCAGGAACAGCGCTTCGAGTTGCGGGTCGATGGGCCGGGGCTGCCAGACGGTGTTGTCGGCTTTGCTGTTGGCGTAGACCTCGATCATGCCGCGGTGGCTGATGTAGACCTCGCTGCCGCCGGTGGCGGTGCGCTCGATGCGGGTGCGGAACTTGTCGCGCTCGCCGGTGGAGTAGACGCTGTCGATCACCCTGCCCAGGGTGCGGCGGATGACGTCTTGGGGCAGCTTGGCGCGGTTTTCGGCCCACTCGGTTTCCATCAGGCCCAGTTCAGGCTGTTCGGTGTCCAGATTGAAACCGCGTTCTTTCCAGAACGTTTGCACTTGCGGCCACAGCTGTTCAGGGCTGATGGGCGTGGTGAGCCAGCGCTGCTCCCCGGCGCGCTCGATGCGCAGGCCGGCCGCACTGTTGGCCGGGGGGGCGGCCACCGCGGGCGTTGCAAGGGGCGGTGGCGTGGCGGGCAGCGAAGAGGCGGTCACGCTGCTGCCGCTGCCGCTGCCGCTGCTGCCGGCGCGGTTGGTGTCGCGAGAGAGCTGGGTCAGATCGGGCGGCACGTCGAGCGGCGTGGCGCTTTTGCTGGCGCCACTTTTGTAGTCGACCTTGTCGCCGGCCATGATGTCGCCCACCGTGGAGCAGCCCGACAACGTGGCCAGGGCCAGCAGCACAGTGGCGGACAACGGCTGAACGCGGAGGCCGCGCAGGGAGGGTGGCGCTTGAACGGTGAATTTCACGTGACGGTCTCCGGGAGAAGCATCAGCCGCACCGGGCGGCCGACGAGATGGGGCAAAAAAGGGGGGGGGGAGGGAACGGCGACCAAACTGGGTGCCACCCGAGACGGTGACCCAGCCGGACGGCCAGGGTTCAATGAGAGGCCGCAGCGCCTTGCCACAGGCCGGCTTCACGCAGCGCGGCTTCCACCAGTTGTTGACCCGCGGCGGTGAGCGGGGTGATCGGCAGGCGCAAGGTGCCGCCGCACAAGCCCATGCGCGACAAGGCCCATTTCGCAGGCGCCGGGCTGGGCTCGCAGAACAGGTGCTTGTGCAGGGCCAGCAGGCGCATGTGCAGCGCGGTGGCTTCGCGCACGCGGCCTTCGCGGGCGGCCACGCACAGCTCGTGCATGGCGCGCGGCGCCACGTTGGCGGTGACACTGACGTTGCCATGGCCACCCAGCAGCATCAGCGCCACGGCGGTGGCGTCGTCGCCGGAGTAGATGGCAAAGCCTTCGGGTGCGTGCTTGATGAGCCAGGCCGCGCGCTCGATGTTGCCGGTGGCTTCCTTGACGCCGATCACGCCGGGCAGCGCCGCGCAACGCAAGGTGGTTTCCGGCAGCAGATCGGCCACGGTGCGCCCGGGCACGTTGTAAAGCACATGGGGCACGTCGACCGCTTCGGCAATGGCCTTGAAGTGCTGGTACAGGCCTTCTTGCGAGGGCTTGTTGTAGTAGGGCACCACCGAGAGCGTGCAGTCGACGCCGACTTCTTTCGCAAAGCGCGTGAGCTCGATGGCTTCGCGGGTGGAGTTGCCGCCGGTGCCGGCCATGATGGGCACGCGGCCGGCCGCGTGCGTCACCGCCACGCGGATGATTTCACAGTGCTCTTCGACCGACACAGTGGGCGACTCGCCGGTGGTGCCGACGACGCCGATGCAGTCGGTGCCCTCGCCGATGTGCCAGTCGATCAGGCGACGCAGTCCGTCGAAATCGACGCTTTCGTCTTCGTGCATCGGGGTGACCAAGGCCACGACGCTGCCAACTATGGGATTCATGCAAGCTCCTCGGAATCGGGAAATTCTAGCCCCC
>JAZKHH010000059.1:64626-68770 GCA_040385465.1 Pseudomonadota bacterium
TGGGCTAAAAACAGTTCCAGACCCAGTTCGCCGCGGTCAGGGCGAACTCGGGCTGCAGGTAGGCCAGAAACACCGCCAGCAAGGCGGCCGCGGCCAGCAGCCTCAGCGCCCAGCGGTGCGGTGTCCTCATGGCCATGGATCAAGCGCCTTGGGGTTGAACCCGGACAATGGGGGCTTCCTTGATGGGCAGGTTGGCCAGCGCGGCCATCACGCCCAGCCCGATGGCGATCCACCACACGATCTGGTAGCTGCCGGTGGTGTCGAACAGCTTGCCGCCCAGCCACACCCCCAGGAAACTGCCGATCTGGTGGCTGAGGAAGACAAAGCCGCCCAGCATCGACAAGTAGCGCACGCCGAAAATGTGCGCCACCACGCCGCTGGTCAGCGGCACCGTCGACAGCCACAGCACCCCCATCACCGCCGAGAAGATGTACACGCTCCAGGGCGACAGGGGCGTGCTGATGAACGCCAGGATGGCCACCGTGCGCAGCAGGTAGATGGCGGACAAGACAAAACGCTTGGGCAGGCGCTGGCCGAGCAAGCCGGCGCTGTAGGTGCCGAACACGTTGAACAGCCCGATCAGCGCCAGGGCGGTGGTGGCCACCTCGGGCGACAGGCCCTGGTCTTTCAAATAGCTGGGCATGTGCACGCCGATGAAAACGACCTGAAAGCCGCACACGAAATAGCCCAGCATCAGCCACAGGAAGCTGGGGTAGCGCGCGGCTTCGGACAAAGCCTGGCCGATGCTCTGGCGCGGGCCGGTGTGGGTGTCGGTGGCGATGGGCTCGCGCAGGCCCCAGGCCAGCGGGGCCATGGCCAAGGCTAGGCAGCCGAGCAGGAAGAGGGCGTTTTGCCAGTCGACGGTGTGGATGAGCCAGTTTTCCACCGGCACCATCAGGAACTGGCCGAAGGAGCCGGCCGCAGCCGTCACACCCATGGCCCAGCTGCGGCGCTCGGCCGGGACCTGGCGCCCGATGACGCCGTAGATCACCGCGTAAGTGGTGCCGGATTGCGCCATGCCCAGCATCAGCCCCGCGCTGCCGGTGAAGGCCAGACCGCTGGTCGACAAGCCCATCAGCACCAAGCCACCGGCGTACAGGAGGCTGCCCCCTACCAGCACCCGGAAGGCACCGTAACGGTCGGCCAGCATGCCGGCGAACGGCCCGGCCACGCCCCAGGCCAGGTTTTGCACGGCCAGGGCGAAGGCGAAGGTCTCGCGGGTCCAGCCGCGGTCCAGGGTGATCGGCTGCAGCCACAGGCCGAAGCCGTGGCGGATGCCCATGGACAGCGTGACGATCAGGGCGCCGCAAAGCAGCACTTGGGCCATCGACAGGGAGGCCGGCGGGGTGAGGGTGGCGCGCATCGGTGAACTGTAGATCTTTTCCAGCATGCCGGCGGGGAGCGCATGAGCCGGCTGGCCAGACGGTGTTGGGGGTGAGAAAGCCACTCGGCACGCTGCTGCGCGCCGCCAGGGGCCTGACCTTCGCCCTCTTTTTGCAGGCGGCTGCCGCCCCTCCCAAGTCCATCGGATGCTCTGGCCCCGGCTCAGCATCCCTACAATCGCCGCCCATGGCCAGCAAACCCCCTTCCAAAAGCAGCACCAGCGAACGCTACGGCGAGTCGTCCATCCGCGTTCTCAAAGGCCTGGAGCCTGTCAAGCAGCGTCCGGGCATGTACACCCGCACCGACAACCCCCTGCACATCATCCAGGAGGTGATCGACAACGCCGCCGACGAGGCCCTGGCCGGCCACGGCGAGCGCATCGACGTCACCTTGCACGCCGACGGCTCGGTGAGCGTGCAGGACGACGGCCGCGGCATTCCCTTCGGCTTGCACCCAGAAGAGAAGGTGCCGGTGGTGGAAATCGTGTTCACCCGGCTGCACGCCGGGGGCAAGTTCGACAAGGGTTCGGGCGGCGCTTACAGCTTTTCTGGGGGCTTGCATGGCGTGGGTGTGAGCGTGACCAACGCCTTGTCCAAGCGGCTCGAAGTGGCGGTGTGGCGCGACGGCCAGGTGGCCGGCCTGGTGTTCGGTGGCGGCGACGTCATCGAGCCGCTGCGCAAGCGCAAGGCCGCGGCGGGTGACCGGCCGAGCGGCACGACGGTGCGCGCCTGGCCCGACGCCAAGTACTTCGACAGCATCGACTTCCCGCGCGCCGAGCTGACCCACCTGCTGCGCAGCAAGGCGGTGCTGATGCCGGGCGTGAAGGTCAGCCTGACGTTGGAAAAGACCGGCGAGGTGCAGCGCTGGCAATACCAGGCCGGCCTGCGCGACTACCTGATGCAGTCGCTCACCGCCGACCCGGTGATCCCGCTGTTCGAAGGTGCGCGCCACGCCGACAGCGGCGAGACCGAGAACTTCGCCGAAGGCGAGGGCGCGACCTGGTGCGTGGCCTTCACCGAAGACGGCGCGCCGCTGCGCGAAAGCTACGTCAACCTGATCCCCACGGTGGCTGGCGGCACCCACGAGTCGGGCTTGAAAGACGGCCTGTTCGGCGCGGTCAAGGGCTTCATCGACATGCACAGCCTGCTGCCCAAGGGCGTCAAGCTGATGCCGGACGACGTGTTCTCGCGCGCGAGCTTCGTGCTCAGCGCCAAGGTGCTGGACCCGCAGTTCCAGGGCCAGATCAAGGAGCGGCTGAACAGCCGCGACGCCTTGCGCCTGGTGGCCGCCTTCGTTCGCCCGGCCATGGAGCTGTGGCTGAACCAGCACGTCGATCTGGGCCGCAAGCTGGCCGAGCTCGTGATCCGCCAGGCGCAAACGCGCCAGCGTGCCAGCCAGAAGGTGGAAAAGCGCAAAGGCTCAGGCGTGGCGGTGCTGCCCGGCAAGCTGACCGATTGCGAAAGCCGTGACCTGCTGCACAACGAGATCTTCCTGGTGGAGGGCGACTCGGCCGGCGGCAGCGCCAAGATGGGCCGCAACAAGGAAACCCAGGCGGTGCTGCCCCTGCGTGGCAAGGTGCTCAACGCCTGGGAGGTCGAGCGCGACCGGCTGTTTGCCAACAACGAGATTCACGACATCGCGGTGGCCATCGGGGTGGACCCGCATGGGCCCAACGACAGCCCCGACATGAGCGGCCTGCGCTACGGCAAGGTCTGCATCCTGAGCGACGCCGACGTGGACGGCTCGCACATCCAGGTGCTGCTGCTGACGCTGTTCTTCCGCCACTTTCCGAAGCTCATCGAGACCGGTCACCTCTACATCGCCAAGCCGCCACTGTTCCGGGTGGACGCCGCCGCCCGTGGCAAGAAGCCGGCGGCCAAGCTGTACGCACTGGACGACGGCGAGCTCGGCGCCATGCTCGACAAGCTGCGCAAGGAAGGCGCCCGCGAGAGCGCCTGGAGCATCAGCCGCTTCAAGGGCCTGGGCGAGATGAACGCCGAGCAGCTGTGGGACACCACGCTCAACCCCGACACCCGCCGCCTGGTGCAGGTCGTCTACGGCGCCTTCGGCTTTGCCGCCACCGTCGAGTCGATGACCAAGCTGATGGGCAAGGGCGAAGCCCAGGCCCGGCGCGACCTGATGGAGCTGCACGGCGACTCGGTGGAGGTGGACGTCTGATGGACCGTCGCAATGCAGTGCGGCTGGGCGCCGCGTGGGCGGTGGGCTTGGCCACCGGTGGGTTGGGGATGGCGGCCGACGCGCGCGCCGACATGTGGGCCTTCATTGACGAGCACGGCCAGCTGCACACCGCGCCCACCCAGTTGGACGCCCGCTACCAGCAGGTCAGCACCGGCCGCGACGCGCCGACGCTGGCGCCCGCAGCCCCGGCGCCAGCCGCCTCGGTGCCCGGCACCTTGGGCCGCAAACGCGGCGAATCGGCCGAAGAATGGAGGCAGCGTCTGCACGGCGCGCCCAAGGTGCAATCGCTTCAGCCGCTGCTGCGGGAGGCGGCACGCCACACGGGCGTCGACCCCTTGCTGTTGACGGCATTGATTGCCGTCGAGTCGGGGTTCAACCCGCAGGCCACCTCGTCCCAGGGGGCGCTGGGTTTGATGCAGGTCATGCCCGACACGGCCGACCGCTATGCCACGTTGTCGGAAAAGCAGCGCCCGGCCACCGAGCGCTTGCTCGAGCCGCGCACCAACGTGCTCACCGGCGCGCGGGTGCTGGCCGACATCGCCCGGCGCTTCGACCGGCTCGA
>JAZKHH010000060.1:0-1635 GCA_040385465.1 Pseudomonadota bacterium
CCACCACCGACGCCTACCGCGGCGAAAGCGTGAAGGCGCTGGTGGTGCTGCGCGAATCGCACCGCGCCACCACGAGCGAGCAGGACATCCTGGAGTGGTGCCGCGAGCACATGGCGGTCTACAAGTGCCCGCGCACGGTGGAGTTCCTCAGCGCCCTTCCCAAGAGCGGCAGCGGCAAGGTCATGTGGCGGCTGCTGCAAGAGCAGGAAACCAGCAAAGCCCCGCCGGCACAATGACGGCATGCCCTCGATCGCTCACGTCTTTCACCGCCTCTGGCAACCCCGGCGCAGCCTGTTCTGGCTCATGCTTGGATTCAACGCCTTGTCCAGCTTCATGATCGGCTTTCTTCAACTGAACGATCCACCCATGGGCATCCGTCTGGTCGTGAGCGTGTTTGCGCTCACCAATTCCCTCATCGGCTGGTGGCTGACCGTGCGCCTTTGGCGCGAGACCGATCCGAACCGCCCCGCCAGCACCTCATCCACAGACTAGGAGTTTCCATGTTCAATGCGCTCGTCATCACCAAGCCCGAGACCGGCTACCGCTGCGATCTCACCGAACTCGATGAGGCGCAACTGCCTGTCACGGGCGACGTGACGGTGCGTGTGGCGTACTCGACGCTCAACTACAAGGACGGCCTGGCCATCACCGGCAAGTCGCCCGTGGTGCGCAGCTTCCCCATGGTGCCGGGCATCGACTTCGCGGGCTCGGTCACGCAGAGCGACCACCCGAAGTGGAAGGTCGGCGATCGCGTGCTGCTCAACGGCTTCGGCGTGGGCGAAAACCACTGGGGTGGCCTCGCACAGATGGCGCGAGTCAAGGGCGACTGGCTTGTGGCTCTGCCCGACACGCTGAGCGAACGCGACGCCATGGCGGTGGGCACGGCGGGTTACACCGCCATGCTGTGCGTGATGGCGCTGCAGCGCCACTGGCGCGATGCAGGCGTGGCCCCCGGCAGCGGTGAGGTGCTGGTGACGGGCGCCAACGGCGGTGTGGGCAGTGTGGCCATCTCGCTGCTGGCCGGGCTGGGCCACACGGTGGTGGCGTCCACCGGCCGACCGCACGAGGCGGACTACCTGAGATCGCTCGGTGCTTCGGCGGTGATTGACCGCAACGAACTGAGTGCGCCCGGCAAGCCGCTGCAGAAAGAGCGCTGGATCGGTGTGGTGGATTCGGTGGGCAGCCACACCCTGGCCAACGCCTGCGCGAGCACGCGATACGGTGGTGTGGTGGCGGCGTGCGGCCTGGCCCAGGGCATGGACCTGCCGGCCAGCGTGGCGCCTTTCATCTTGCGCGGCATCACGCTCTGCGGCATCGACAGCGTATTGGCACCGATGGCCCGGCGCGTGGCCGCCTGGGATGCGCTTGCCAAGACCTTGAACCGCGAGCAACTGGCCGCCATCACGAAGGACATCAGCTTGGCTGAAGCCGTCTCCTCGAGCAGTGACATTCTGGCCGGGCAGGTGCGCGGGCGGCTGGTGGTCGACGTGAATCGTTGATACATAACGTCACGCCGTGTTACAAAGCGGGGTGGAAGCGCGGGAATACGCACCCCCTGAATGCGTTGTGTTGGTTCATGGCTCAAATAAAAAAGACTGCTATCCGATGCGCATCTTCACCACCATCCTGGACACC
>JAZKHH010000061.1:0-9408 GCA_040385465.1 Pseudomonadota bacterium
GAACGGACCCATGGACGCGTCGCGGAGTGAGAGGCAGGTCCCTAACCCTCCTGTGATCGCTCATCTGTAATTCGCTACGATGTATATTATGTAAACCTGCGCAGACGGATTCTGAGTTTCTGGACCTGTTTTCAACCTCGTTTCGAACGTCGCAGCGCTCTTTTTTAGATGTTCATGCCTTTCGTTGCACGGACCTAGGCTGGAATCGGTCCACGCGCTTTTGCTTATCTTTTCAAGCCGCAGCGCCGGCTCCCAGGGCCAACACGGCGTTCGTCCCGCCAAAGGCAAAAGAATTCGACAACATCGTTCGCACCGCCACACCGTGGCGGGCCGTATTGGGCACGTAATCCAGGTCGCACTGGGGGTCGGGCTGGTGCAGGTGCATGGTCGGCAACACCACGCCGTGGCGCATGGCCAGCAGGCTCAGCAGGCACTCCAGCGCCCCACCCCCTCCGAGCAGGTGCCCGTGAACGGCCTTGGTGGCACTCACCGCGAGGCGCTGCGCATGAGGGCCGAAGACCGCACGCAGGGCGGACGTCTCGGTCACGTCGTTGGCCTGGGTGCCCGTGCCGTGCGCGTTCACGCCGTCGATCTGTTCCCGTGCCAGTGCGGCCGCCTTCAAGCACGCTTGCATGGCCGCCGCTTGACCTTCGACCGAGGGCTTGGTGACGTGCCCGGGGTCGTTGGTGACGCCATAGCCCAGCAACTCGCCGTGGATCGGCACACCCCGGGCCTGCGCTTGTTCCCAGGGCTCAAGGACCAGCATGGCCGCGCCCTCACCGAGCACCATGCCGCTGCGGTTCTTGGAAAACGGCTTGCAGGAGGTGGCGTCGTCGTGCGGATCGGGGGTGGCCAGGGTGTGCATGGCCTCCCAGGCCTTGAGCGAGCCGTTCGACAGGGGCGCTTCCGAACCGCCCGCGATGGCCAAGTCCAGCTCGCCCCGGGCCACCCGCTGCCACGCCTCGCCAATGGCCACTGCGGAGGACGAACAGGCGGTGGAAAACGTCAGGTTCGCCCCGCGGATGCCGTGCTCCATGGCGATCCACGCAGCGGCCGCGTTGTGCATGCCCATCAACACGGTGAAAGGCTTGATGCGGTTGCCGGCAGCGCCATAGAGCGCCAGGTACGCCTCGTCCATCGAGTGTGAGCCGCCCATGGCACTGCCCACGAACACCCCCACCCGCTCGGCATCGGCCCGCACCTGCTCGCTGCCCCGCGCGTCGGCCATGGCCTGGTTGGCCGCCACCAAGGCGAACAAGCTGAAGCGGTCGAGCATGCGCAGTTTGGCAGGATCGAAATGGTTGTCGCCGCTCAACCGGGCCGTGGCCGCCAGAGGGGCAGCCAGCTGAGCGGCGATGGGTGTCGTCAAGCGCTGAACGGCCGACACGCCGTCGCGTGCGCGCTCGAAGGCTTCGTGGGGCGTGTTGCCCAGGGGCGAAACGGTGCCCAAACCCGTGATGGCCACCCGCCGCACCGCCGACGTCGCCGTTGTCGTTGTCGTCACGCAGGCAACCCGGTGTCGGCCTTGGCCGCCTCGGCACCCAGCAAGGCTTTCGCCGCGACAGTGGCGTCAATGTGGCGAACGACGTCGCCCATCGTGCGCAGGTCCACATGGTCTGTTGGCAACTGAATTTTGAATTCATCCTCGGCGAACCACAACAACTCGACGGTGGCCAGCGAATCGATGCCCATGTCGCCCAAGGAGGTGTCGAGCGTCACCGACTCCGGTGCCACCCTGTAATCCCGAACCAGAACGGTTTTCAGGGTGTCGAAAGTAGGGTCACCACCAGCAGGGCTGCCGAGGGGAGTGTCGGGGGATGTCATGGGGTGTGGGTCTTGGCCGTCAGCCGGCGGGCGGCGAGGTAGGCTGGCTGCGGCGCTGTTCCGGTGAACAGCCTGGCGGGCCGGGCGCCGCGGCCCAGCACCGAGACCGACAGCGGATCGATCGCACAGTCCGCCTTGCCGGCCCAGCGCGCACCCAGCGTCAACAGGCCTGGCCAACGTTGCAACAGCGACATCAGCGCGTGGGACATGCGCGGGCGCATGGCCAAGTGCGCAAACGCTGCGGCCAAGCGCAGGCGGGGGGCGAAGAACTGGCGCCATTGCGCCGCATAGTCACCGGCGGTGCGGCGCTGCCACTGCGGATCGGCGGCCTCGTTGGGACTGGGCGCCTGCAGCAAATGGGCACACAACAGCCACGCGGACTGCAACGCCATGCTCATGCCTTCGCCGATGATGGGGTGGGCTTCGCCCGCTGCATTGCCAATGCGGAACAGCCCGTCGTTGTCACCCAGTCGCACCCCCGGGCGCACTGGCCCCGCCGCCAACCAGGCGCCTTGCCGCACGGCGCTGGTCAACGCTGTGCGAACACCCTGACACTCCCGTTGCAGCATGGCCTCCACCACGTCACCCGCGCGCGTTCCCGGGGCTTCACGGCGCAGGGCTTCCAACCGGTCTGAGCGGACACAGCACGCCAAGGTCAGCAGACCGTCGTCGCCGACCACCATGCCACCGTACCCGCCCTCGAACGACAGCACCGGCAGTTGGCCAGGCGGCAGGGAAGCCCCACGAAACTCGGCCTTGAACGCCAGCAGGTCGGAGGGCTTGCGGGCCTTGCGGCGAGCTGGCCGCTCCGAGGGCAACGCTTCCCAGGAGCCATGGGCCGCAATGGCCACCGGTGCGTACAAGGTCAACGAACTCGGAGCTGACGCGGGGCTGGCGTCGGCCTCCAGGGTGGGCGCTGATGCATCCGCTCCCATGGTGTCGTCCTCAGCCGTGAGGGGCCGGCGGATGGCGCAGCGCCATTGCCCGGCACCGCCGTCCAGCGCTTGCACCGTCCAGGGTTGGAACACCGACACGCCCGCTGCCCGGGCCTGCTCGAGCAGCTCGGTGTCGAGGGTTTCCCGGCCCAGCGCCCTGCCCCACCGGTGTTGCCGGTCGTCGGCCGCCGGCAACTCGGCACTGACTTGCTGGTGCCCCTGCATCAGAACCATTTGACGCAGCGCGGGGCCGGCCTGGGCCACAGTGCCTTCCAGGCCCAAAGCTTCGAGCAAAGGCAGGTTGCCGGCAGCCAGGCATTCGCCGCACACCTTGCGCCGCGGAAAGGCCTGCTTCTCCACCAGCGCCACCGACCAGCCGGCGCGGGCCAGCAAAATGGCGGCCGTGGAGCCGGCGGGGCCGGCGCCGATGATCACGGCATCGAAGTCACGGGGTGCTTGCATCATGGTTCTCCTGTCGTTCGTTCGGCCTGGAAGCAATGGTTGAACAGTCCGGCTGGGCGCTCTTTCAGCCGCCAAGCGTTCTGGCTGCCTTCTGGGGGCCGCGGCCACAGCTGCGACAGCTCATCGCCGCGAAAGCCGGCGCGCACGCTGAGCACCGCGTCTTCACGGGTGACGGCGTTGGCACCGAGCAGGCCCACCAGGTGGCTGCCTGCCAGCGCCAGTCGGTGACGGCTGGGCTCGCAGGCAAAGAAAAAATCGGTCCGGGCGGCGATGGCGTCGAGCAGCTCGGCCAGCGGGGCGGCTTCAAAGTGATGCAAAAAGAGATTGGCCACGATCAGGTCCCACCGCCGTTTGGATTCGTCAACGTCATGCACCCACTCAAAGACATCCATGGTGTGGGTGCTGACGACCCAGCCGCTGGCCGCGTACTGAGCCACCGTGCTCGGCAACACCAAGGCCTGGCGGTCGAGCAACGTCAAATTCACCGGTGGCCAAGTGGGCGCCAGCGAGCGCGCCACCCCCACCATCAAGCTGCCGTCACCGGCTCCCAGCTCCAGCACCCGCAGCGATCCTTGGCCAGTTGGGGGCGAGCGGACGGCACGCAACGCCCGCGACAGGATGGACCGGGTGCCCATGGCCAGGTGCAAACGGCGCAAATCCGCGCGTGAGCGCTGGGCCGCTGGGTCACCGGGCGGCAGCGCGTCGAGCCGTTCTTGTTCAACGATGCGGGCGCTGTGCATACAGTCAGGCCTCCATCTGCAGCAGTGCGCCGTGGCAGCTGAACCCGGCGCCAAACGACGACAGCCACCACCACCCTGCGGGCGCGTTCGCGGCCAAAGCCGCCGCCATGACGAAGTAAACGAAGGCGCTGGACAAATTGCCGTACTCACGCAACGCCGCCGCGCTGTGGGCAAAGGCATCGTCGCTCAGCTCAAAGCGCCTGGCCAAGGCCAGCAGCACGTCGCGTCCGCCCGCGTGCATGATCCAGGTGCTGATGTCCGACGGCAGCAGACCGGCCCGGCCCAACACCTGCTCGAGCACTTGGTGGGCATGGCTGGCGGCAAGTCCGGGCACCGCACGCGACAGGACGTTGCGGAGCATGCCGTCGCGCTGCTCGAACATCAGCGCCTGGCGCTCGCTGGGGTTGATCAACGAAGCGCTGTCGGTCCAGCGCAGTTGTCGCTCCGATGCCGGGCCTTTGCGCGCTGACAGCACGGCCGCGCCGGCGCCGTCACCAAACAAGCAGGCACTGATCAACACCCCCGGGTCGTTGTCCAGGTACATGGCGGCGCTGCTGACTTCCACGCAAATCGACAGCACGTGCCCGTCGCCGCGTGCCGCCAGCAACCCTTCACCCATTTGCATATTGGGCAAAGCGGCAGCACAGCCCTGCCCCACCAGGTCGTATGCGCGCACATCGGAGCGCAGACCGAGCCGCTCGACCACATGGCCTGACAGGCCGGGGCACAGATAGCCGGTGCAGGTGCTGACCACGACCGCGTCGATGTCGGTGGGACGCAGGCCGGTCCGAGCCAAGGCCTGGGCGCCGGCCTCGGCCGCAAGCACCGGGGCGTGCTGCAAGAAGCGACGGGCCAAGGTGTTGGGATCGATGTCGAAAACCTCGTCCAGCGAGTCCACCGCCAAGCGACGCGCTTCGATGCCGTTGTCGCGTTGCAGCACCGTGCTGGCGATGAGATGCGCCCGCGGCTCCAGTCGGCTGAACCAGGGCGACCGTTGAAACGCCTGCAAACACTCGGCCTTGCCGTAGCGGTGCTGGGGGGTCGCTGTGCTGAATCCGCGCAAGTACATGGTGATGCGGGTGGGAAACCGGTCGTCGTGCTGGTGAAAAGCTGCCCAAATGGTGTGGCGCCCCGCACAGGCATGCCATCGGCGAGCGCCGGCTCGTGACGTGGGTGTCGGCCTACATGCTGCAGTATCCCGGAAGCACAAGGTCGTCGGCCCTCATCGAGGCTCCGAACGCCGTCAGATCTCACTCGCCGCAACCTTTGGAAACGTTTCTTTTAATTACGTCTGTTTGGCATTGAACTTGCGCCCATCCTGGGTGTGCTCCGTCAAGCGCGCCGATCGACTGCTTTCACGCACTCCCTTCGGCTGCCAAGTTGTTGCGCGACACATCTCGTAGCAGTACCGACGCGTGCTGTCAGCGCTCATGACAAAGCTTGCTCCGTGTGTGACACACGGGGTTTTTCGGAGAAATCGATGTTCAACAAACTGGTGAATGAACCAGGCTTGGTGCGCTCGCGTGCCCGCCTGATGGGGACCCTGACGTTGGTCGCAGGGCTTGTTTCCGCATGCGGTGGCGGTGGTGGTGGCAGCGATCAAGCCGATCGCTTGACTGAGGCACCCCGTGCCCGCAGCACCGAAGCGGCGGCCGCGGCCCCGAGCAGCAGCGTGTCCGGCGGTGAAGCCTTGCTGGCCGTGGCCCCGGTGTTGACGCAGCGCCAAGCCGTGCGTCTGGCCGAACAAACAACTTTCGGGCAATACGAGTGGCTGGTGGGCTACATGCGCACCAAGACCCCGTCGCAATGGCTGTACGAGCAGTTCAATTCGGGGGGCTCGCGGTACGTGAGCGGCGGTGGCGCCGAGCTGCACCAGTTCACCGGCCCGGGCCAGTTTTGCGACACCCGTGGCACCCATTGCTGGCGCGACTGGTCGTCGAACCAACCTCTGCTGTGGGACTTCTACCGCAACGCCCTCACCCAACCCGACCAGCTTCGGCAGCGCGTGGCCTGGGCCTTGTCGCAGATGGTGGTGGTGTCGAACGTGGAAGTCGAGTCGACGTACGGCCTGCGCAACTATCAAAACATGTTGTTGATGAACGCTTTCGGCAACTACCGAGAGGTGCTCAAGAAAGTGGCTTTATCGCCGGTGATGGGCAGCTACCTTGGCAACGTCAACAACGACAAAACGGCGCCCAACGAGAACTTCGCCCGTGAACTGCTGCAGTTGTTCGCCATCGGCCCGTGCCACCTGAACAACGACGCCACACTGGCCAGCGGCACTTGCCTGCCTACCTACGACGACCAGCAAGTGCGGGCCTATGCCTACGCGCTGACCGGCTGGATCTACCCACCCGGTGGCTCGTCGCCCTCGGGCTGCTGGCCGCAAGGCACCCACTGCCGCTTTCACAACGGCGACATGGTGGCCCAGCCCGCCCGGCATGACACCCAGGCGCGCACCCTGCTGACGGGCTTGTACCTGCCGGCCGGGCACACCGCGCCCCAGGCGCTCGATGCGGTGATCGAGAGCCTGATGCGGCACCCCAGCATGGCCCCGTTCGTCAGCCGTCAGTTGATTCAGCACCTCGTCACGAGCAACCCCTCGCCAGCGTATGTCAACCGGGTGGTCAGCGCGTTCAACAGCGGCAGCCACGCCGGTTTCGGCACCGGTGTTCGGGGCGACTTGAAGGCCACGGTGGCCGCGGTGCTGCTGGACACCGAAGCACGCGAGGAGCCCACCTCGCCCACCGCGGGCCGCCTGCGTGAGCCGGTGCAAATGTTCCTCGGCGTCATCCGTGCGCTCAACGGCCAGACCGATGGCGACTCCCTGGGCTGGTGGTGGGGCGACATGTTGGGGCAGCACGCCTTCCGTGCGCCTTCGGTGTTCAACTATTACTCGCCCAGCTACCCGTTGCCGCAAACCAACCTGGTGGGTCCCACCTTCGCGCTGCACGGTGCCAGCACGGCCTTGGCGCGCATCAACTTCGTCCACCACGCCGTCAACTGGGGCGCACCGGTCAACACCAACATTCCGAATGCCGTGGGCACCAAGGTTGACTTGGCAAATTTCCTCCCTGACGCCAACGACCCACCGAAGCTGGTTGACCGCTTGTCACTGCTGGCGCTGGGAGAACTGCTGCCACCGACCAACCGGGCGCAGGTCATTGACGCGGTGAACGCGTTCACGCCGCAAACCGGTGGGGTCGACTACCTGAGGTCCCGCGTGCGCAGTGCCGCTTACCTCGTGTTCTCCACACCGCAGTACCACGTCGTCCGCTGAGGCGGAAGGCATTGTTTTCCTTTGACCGGTGAGGTCCCCCATGCGCAAGAGTCCTTTTTCTTCATCTTCTTCTGTTTCGCCCTCGTCGTCACCCGCGTCTGTGACGCGTCGGCACCTGATGGGCGGCACCCTGGGCAGCGCGATGCTGCCTGGCCTGGCGTTGGCCCCTCGCCGCGCCGAAGCGGCAGACTACAAGGCCCTGGTGTGCCTGTTCCTGTACGGCGGCAACGACGGCATGAACATGGTCGTGCCGACCGACGACACCCGGTACAGCCAGTACGCCGCCGTGCGCGGTTCTCTGGCCGTGCCGCGAGGCAACCTGATCCCCTTGAGCGGCCTGGATTACGGTTTGCACCCCTCGATGGCCGCCTTGTCCGGCGCGTGGAACGAAGGCGCGCTGACGCCGGTGTTCAACGTGGGCCCACTGGCACGCCCGTTGACCAAGGACGAGTTCCGCGCCCTGCCCAGCACTTCGACGCAGATCCCCAGCAACCTGTACTCCCATTCCGACCAACAAACCCTGTGGGAGACTTCGGACATCACGTCGCTGGCGCGCACAGGGTGGGGCGGGCGCGCCGCGCAGGTGCTCGGCACGGCGAACCCGGTGATCTCCTTAAGCGGGGGCAATCGCTTCAGCCAGTCGAGCCTGACGGGGGCGATGAGCCTGCCGCCGCCCGGCAGCGGCTTCGAGCTCGACGGCATGTCGCCCCGAGATGTGCAGTGGGCGCCCATGGCCGCCCGCAAGGTGGCGCTCGACGGCATCTACGCCGCGCCTCAAAGCAACATTCTGTTGAACGCTTTCGTGCGCCAGCACCAGAGCGCCGTGCAAACGGCCAACCGCTTGGCCACCCTGGTGCGTGCCCAGCCAGGGCAACCCGGCTCCACCGCGGCAGTGGACCAGGCATTCGCACCCCTCACTCTCAACGGCAAGATCACCACCCCCTTGGCGCAGCAGCTCTACCAAATTGCCAAGCTGATCGCCAGCAACACCATCGTGCAGGGTGACCGGCAGATTTTCTTCGCCTCGCTGGGTGGTTTCGACACGCACGCCGGCCAGTACTACAACAACGGCACGATGGGACACCATGCCGACCTGCTCAAAGTGTTGGCCGATGCCACAGCGGCGTTTCATCAGGCCATGAAGAACATCGGCATGGGGCCGCAGGTCACGTTGTTCACCGAAAGCGATTTCGGGCGCACGTTCAAGCCCAACAGCACCAACGGCACCGACCACGCTTGGGGCAACCACCACCTGGTGCTCGGCGGCGGGGTGCGCGGCAAGACCGCGTACGGCTGGTATCCCACGCTGGCCTTGGCCGGTCCCAACGACGTGGCCGCTCAGACCCACGATGCGTTGGGCCGCTGGATCCCCACCAGCAGCGTGGACCAGTACGCGGCCACGCTGCTGCGCTGGTTCGGCGCCAGCGAAGGACAGCTCGACACGATCTTGCCGAGGCTGGCCAATTTTGGCGGCGCGCGCAGCTTGGGGTTCTTGTAAGCCACTGCGCGTGAAGGGGCCTGGGCCCGCCAAGTGCCAGCCGTGTGGGGGTGAGCTGGGGCAAGGTGGCTGGCAGGGATCGCCTGCGCCATGGGCTCGGTCACCCTTCGCCCAGCTTGCTGAGGGTGAAGGCCGCCAGAAAACCGACCACGGTGATGAAGCCGGCAAAGTTGTGGGCTTCTTCAAACGCCTCGGGGATCATCGTGTCCGCCAGCATCGCCAAGATGGCGCCGGCGGCCACCGCCGTCGTGGCCGCCACCACGTTCGGCGAACTGCCGGCGAACAGCACGTGGCCGGCAATGGCGGCCAGCCCGGAAGCCAGTGCAATGCCGCCCCACAAGCCAAAGATGTAGCGCGCCGAGCGCCCGGCGGCCTTCATGCCGGCGGCACCCGACAAGCCCTCGGGCAGGTTGGACAAAAAGATCGCGGCCACGGCCACATGGCTCACTGCCCCGCCCTGCAACAAACTCAGGCCGATCACCATCGCTTCCGGCACGCCGTCGAGCAGCGAGCCCAAGGCGATGGACAAGCCGCTGTTGGCGTCTTGCTGCGCAGACGGCTGCAACTTGCCCGAGCGTTTGCGGTGCTGCGCGCCATGGCGCGCCAGCCACCAGTTGGCCGCGGTCAGGGCCAGCAGATTGGTGCGCGCGGAAATTTCGCTGATCACTT
>JAZKHH010000061.1:9418-24496 GCA_040385465.1 Pseudomonadota bacterium
CCGCGGCGCCACTCAAAAAGCCCAGAGCGGTCGCGTCCATGCCGCCTTGCCGGTAGGCCTCGTCCATCAGCTCAAAAGACAAGGCCGAGATCAACACGCCCGCGCCGAACGCCATCACGCCGGCCACCACCCGTTTGGGAATGGTGCAGAAATACCCCAGCACGGCCCCCAACACCAGCGCCCCTCCGGCCAACAGGCCCCACAGCCCCGCCACGGTCCAACCTGGCATGTCGCCCTCCTCTGCTTTGAATGGTGGTGTTCCGCTTCATGTCGGGCACCTGCGTGACCTTTGCAGCCCGCGCTCCGCGTTGGGCAGTCACCAGCCTTGCATGATCCAGTGGCTTGCCGGAACGCCGGGTCAGGCCTGCGCTTTCTCCTACGTTTTCACGGCCGGCAAGGTGCTGTTCTTTGGGCTTCTGTGCCGGTACCTTGTCAGCCGCACTGGACGGGTTGTGTTCAGTCACCTGCCATCACCCCGGCCGCCTTGGCGGCCCCACCTGCTCGCTTTGGAGACCACGCCATGCACTTCACCCTCCCGCGCATCAACCGATCTGCACTGGCCGCCTCCTTGACCACCGCCACGGCGCTGCTGTGCTGGTCCGCCGTGCCGACCCAGGCGCAAAGCCGCGACCCCCGCGCCGCTGCGGCACCCACCGTGCCCGCACCGGGCGCCAGCGCCCTGCACCAGGCCACAACCAGCCACCTGGACCGCATGAAGGGCATGCGGCCCTCGGGCGACACCGACAAGGATTTTGCGCTGTTGATGAAAGCGCACCATCAACACGGCATCGAGATGGCCCAAGCCGAGATTGGACAGGGCAAATCGCCCGAACTCAAAGCCATGGCCAGCAAGCTGATCGCCGAGCAACAAAAACAAATCGAGCAACTGGACCAGTGGCTGGCCGCCTACAAATGAACGTGATCTGAACCGAGCCGCACCGCCGTCTTGCACCCTCCGCTGGCCCTTCCGTTGAAAACTCGCCTTCACCGCGCTCGCTCCGCCAACATTGCTGTATAAAAGCACAGTTTTCTGTTCCACCGCGTTCCGGCGCTGTGGGCCCTTCCAGGTGCAGCTTCGAGCGAAAGACGTGAATTCAATGGACACATGGATGGCGGTGGGCTTGTTGTTGCTGGGCGGGGCCGTGGGGGCCGTGGGGGCCGTGTTGGCCTGGTGGGCCGCACGCGCCCAACTCCAGGCCCAAACTGAGACCCGTGTGCTGCAGGCGCACGCCGGCTTGCAGGTCGAGCTGGCCCAGGTCAAAGAGCGTTTGCATGCCGCCGAGGCCGATCGCCAAAGCGTTGCCGCGCAGCACGCCGCGTTGCAACGCCAGGCCGACAGCTGGCGCGATGCGCTGGACGAAGCCCGAGACGAATGTGCGCAGCTCAGCGAACGCACCTTGCGGCTGTTGCCCTTGCAAGACGAGGTGGCGCGCAGCACGGAGCTGTGCCGCCTGGCCCAAGACGAAGTGTTGCGCCTGTCGAGCAGCGAGGCGCAAAAAGCCCAAGCCGTGCGCTCCCTGAGTGAGCAGCTTGCCCAGCTCGAGTCGGTGCGCAACGAGTTGCAAGCCCGCCTCGTCACCACCGCCACTGAGCTGAGCCACAGCCAGGCCGAGCGGGCCGACTTGATGGCCCGGCTGGAAGCGGAGCGCGTGGGCAGCAACGAAAAACTGCACCTGTTGTTGCAGGCCAAGGAGACCCTGGCCGATCAGTTCAAAAGCCTGGCCAGCGACATCCTGGAGGAAAAATCCAAGCGGTTTGCCGAGCAGAACCAGCACAGCCTGGGCCAGCTGTTGGAGCCGCTGAAGACACGCCTGACCGCGTTCCAAGGCAAGGTGGAAGAGGTCTATGTGCAAGAGGGCAAAGACCGCTCGGCGTTGTCGGAGCAGGTGCGCCAACTTGTTGAGCTCAACCAGGCCTTGAGCCTGGACGCCAAGAACCTGACCCAGGCCTTGAAGGGCTCGGCCAAGACCCAGGGCAACTGGGGTGAGCTGATCCTGGAGCGGGTGCTCGAGGCGTCTGGCTTGCGCAAGGGTGAGGAATACCACGTTCAGCACAGCCACCAGCGCGAAGACGGCACCCGCGCACAGCCCGACGTGGTCATCCACCTGCCCGAGGAGCGCCGCCTGGTGGTCGATGCGAAGGTTTCGCTGGTCGCTTACGAGCGCTCCATCGCTGCCGGCACCGACGAAGGCCGGGCCCTCGGTGTGCGGCAGCACCTGGAGTCGGTGCGAGCCCACATCAAAGGCCTGTCAGACAAGAAGTACGAGGCCCTCTATGGCCTCAAGTCGCTCGACTTTGTGTTGATGTTCGTGCCCATCGAGCCGGCTTTCATGCAGGCCCTGTCGCACGACGAAGAACTGTTCATGGACGCCTGGCACCGCAACGTGCTGATGGTCAGCCCGTCGACGCTGCTGTTCGTCGTTCGCACCGTCGCGCACCTGTGGCGCCAGGAGGCCCAGACCCGCAACGCCCAGGAAATCGCCCGCCGCGGCGCCGAGCTGTACGACAAGCTCTGCGGCTTCGTGGACGACTTGCAGGGCGTGGGCGCGCGGCTGACGCAAGCACAGGCCAGTTTCGAATCGGCCCAGCGCAAGCTCTCTAGCGGCCGCGGCAATCTGATCCGCCAGGCCGACCTGCTGCGCGACCTCGGCGTCAAACCGTCCAAAGCCTTGCCTGCCGAGCTGCTGGAAGACGCCAAGCTGCAAGACGAGCTGTTTGTTCCCTCGCGGCGTGGCGCCGCACGAACCGCCACCACCAACGGGGCCGCCGACAGTGCAGTCGGTGCAACGGGCACGGCAGTTCCGCTCAGCGGGCCACTCGCGGCCTCCCTCACAGGCCTCGACCAGGGCCACTGAACGCGGAGCGTCCGATCGATTGGCCGGAATCCGCCTGGAAATTGGCGCTTCTCACGAGGGCCGGCGCTGACCGTGTGATGCAACGCCCGAGCTCAGCTTGAGCTTGCTTTGCCACGCCCAGTGGGTCCTGCGGCTCAAAAACCGCCCTTCTCTCCTGCTTTTCGGATCCACACCAGTGTCTGCAGTCCTTAAGCTGCGTGAAATTGCAGTGTCCCAGGACCGATCGCCATGGCCACCGATGGCAACGTCACCATCACCAAGACCTTCATCAACGCCCAGCTGCCTGTCTTCATCTGCGACCTGTCTCCCTTGCAGGACGCCTTGGACCAAGCAAGTCAGGCCGTGAAGGAGCTCCAGCTCAGCCACCCGGCATCCACCCCGTCCAATGTGAAGGCGGTGTACATGAGCCCCTGGAAAAGCCACACCTTGAATGCCAAGCTGACGCCTTTGTGCACAGCCGTCACCAACCTGGCCCGCCTGGGGGCGCAAGGCATCAGCGGGTCCGACCTGGCCGCCTTGAACATGTCGATGGCGGTCATGGACTGCTGGGGCGCTGTGTACCAATCGGGTGACTCGGCGCTGCGGCACAACCACTTCCCAGCCGATTTCGCCGCCGTCGTCTACCTGGAGGCCGAAGCCGGGTGCGCACCGTTGATCTTGTCCGGCCACGCCCCAGTGCAGCCCCGCCCCGGCATGCTGCTGCTGTTCCCCGGCATCCTGGACCACGAAGTCCCCGCCAACGACGGGCGACGGGTGGTGGTGGCCATGAACCTGTACAAAAAGACCACCTTCGCACCCAGTGCCTGAGCGCACCCCGGCGCGCTGAAAGGTGTCGCCTCGACGGCAAGCGCGAAGGGGTGCAGGGCAGCCGGTGCTGTCCGGTCAGGCGCTGTGGCTGGGCAAAGCCCAAGCTGTGCTCTGCGGTACCCACCGGGTTCCTGCCGGCTCCGTCATGGCCTCATCGACCGACATTTCGGGGATGCTTGAGCGCGTTGGTGGCCATTTTGCTCACCACCGCTTCGTTCAAATCAACGCCCAGCACCGACGCCAGGCGCACCAGGTACATCAGCACGTCCGCCAGCTCATCGCGCACCGCGCGAGCGGTGCCAGGGTCCTGGGCCACGGCATGAGAGTCGGCCTCGTTTCGCCATTGGAAAAGCTCCACCAGCTCACCGACCTCCCCGGTCAGTGCCATCGCCAGGTTCTTCGGCGAATGAAACCGCTGCCAGTCCCGCTCATCCGCGAAGCGCTGCAAGGCACGCTCCAATTCGGCCACGTCGATCAATGCCGGCTCGTTCGACGGCGGGTTCGGGTGGTTGAGGGCCATTCAGTCTCCGACTCATCAAGGTGCCAAAGGCCGGCGCGTGCCGGGCCACCGTTACAGTCAAGCGTCCTGCAGACCGATCGATTGACCACTTTACCGCGCTTGAGGACCCTCAACGATGCCGCACGCTGTCAGCCTGATCACCACCCTCGCCGCGGGCTTCGCCCTGGCCTTGCTGTTCGGATTCGTGGCCATGCGCTTGGGCCTGCCCGCCTTGGTGGGGTACCTGGTGGCGGGCATCGCGATCGGCCCGGCCACCCCCGGCTTCGTGGCCGACGCGGCGATTGCCGCTCAGCTGGCCGAGATCGGCGTCATGCTGCTGATGTTTGGCGTGGGGTTGCACTTCTCCGTGGACGATCTGCTGGCCGTGCGCAAAATTGCACTGCCGGGCGCGGTGGTGCAAATGGGGGTGGCCACTGGCCTGGGCGCGCTGCTCGCGCTGGGCTGGGATTGGTCTTGGGGTGCCGCCCTGGTGTTCGGCTTGTCACTGTCCGTGGCCAGCACGGTGGTGTTGCTCAAGGCGTTGGAAAGCCGAGGCATGACCGATTCTGCCGACGGGCGCATCGCCATCGGCTGGCTGGTCGTGGAAGACCTGGCCATGGTGCTCGTGCTCGTGCTGCTGCCGGTCTTGGCTCCATCGCTGGGTGGCGCCGCACCCTCCGGGCCTGAGCGCAGCATGGGGCTGACGGTGGCCCTGACGCTGGCGCAGGTCGGCGGCTTCATTGCCTTCATGCTGGTGGTGGGCCGGCGGCTGTTTCCCTGGATGCTGTGGCACGTGGCCAAAACCGGCTCGCGTGAACTCTTCACCTTGTGCGTGGTGGCCGCGGCGGTGGGCATTGCCTACGCGTCGGCAGCGCTGTTCGGCGTGTCGTTCGCGCTGGGGGCGTTCTTCGCCGGCATGGTGCTGCGCGAGTCCGAATTCAGCCAGCGGGCGGCGGAAGACACCCTGCCCTTGCAAGACGCTTTCGCCGTGCTTTTCTTCGTTTCGGTGGGCATGCTGTTCGATCCCATGGTGCTGGTCGAGCGGCCGCTCCAGGTGGTCGGCACGGTGGCCATCATCGTGCTGGGCAAATCGGTGGCGGCCACCGTCCTGGTGCTGGTCTTGCGCTACCCGGTGAAAACCGCCTTCACCGTGTCGGCCAGCCTGGCGCAGATCGGGGAGTTCTCGTTCATTCTGGCCGGCCTCGGTGTGGTGCTGGGCCTGTTGCCACGTGAGGGCCAAAGCTTGATCCTGGCCGGTGCCCTGTTTTCCATGGCCCTCAACCCGGTGGTGTTCAGCGCAATCGGGCCCTTGCAGCGCGGGTTGTTGAAATGGCCCCGTCTGGCGCAGCGCTTGGCGCCAGCCGAGAACCCGTTGAAAGAATTTCCAGTCACCACCGATCCCCGCTTTTTGTCCAAACAAGTGGTGCTGGTGGGTTGGGGCCAGGTGGGCCGCCGCATTGCCGAAGTCCTCAAAACCCAGGGCATCGCTTTCGTCGTGGCCGATGAAAACCGCGAGCGGGTGGAACAACTGCGTGCCGACGGCATTCCAGCCGTTTGGGGCGACGCCACGGATCCTGCGGTGCTGATCCAGGCCCATGTCCGCGACGCTCGGGCCCTGGTGATTGCTGTGCCACAAGCCGTGCAGGTGCGCACAATGGTTCAAACCGCCCGTACCCTTAATCCAACGATCGACATCGCCGTGCGAGTGCACAGCGCCGAAGAGGCCGACTGGTGGCATTCCGAGCGCCAGGCCACCGCTTTTGTGGGCGATCGCGAACTGGCCCGGTCGATGACGGCTCACGTGCTCGGGCACATCCGCACTGCCTCGGAACCGCCTGTGACCCGGAATTGAGTTGGCGTTGCACGGCGACCCTTCGCGTTGCCAATTCAACGCTTGGCGCTGAGGGCTGCGCATGGCTGCCAAACTGGCTGCTTCCAGCGCCCTGAACGTCGGGGCGATCACAGCGCACAGCGCAGTCGGCTGGGTGCCGAGGAGACACTTGCATGGTCTGTTGGCCAACTGCGCGCGGCACGCTTGAACCTTGACCCTGCGTTGCCGGCCAGCCGCAGCGTCCGCCAGTGCCGTCATGTTTCACCGTATATTACGGCCCATCGTCCTTCATTCTGCGAGCTTGCAATGTCTCGAATCAACGGTGCAGCCAGCGCGATGGCTCTTTTGCTGGCCTTCGGTACCGTGCAGGCAGCCGAGCTGACCGTCAGTGCCGCAGCCAGCCTGACCAACGCCATCAAAGACATTGGCACCGTCTTCGAGGCGCAGAACCCTGGCAGCAAGGTGTTGTTCAACTTCGCCGCCTCGGGCGCGCTCTTGCAGCAAATCGCCAAGGGAGCGCCTGTCGACGTATTCGCCAGCGCTGACCAGGAGACCATGGACCAGGCCCAAGCCCAGCATTTGATCCAGGTCGACACCCGTCACAACTTCGTGCGCAACACTTTGGTGGTCATCGTGCCAAGCGATGCAGCCAGTGCGCCGACGACGTTGCAAGACCTGCTGGCGGCGAAAGTTGCACGCATCGCGATCGGCACGCCGGCCAGCGTGCCTGTGGGCCGCTACGCCAAGGGCGTGCTCGAAAAAGCCCAGCTCTGGGCGCAGCTTGAGCCCAAGACGATGGGAGCGTTGTCGGTGCGCCAAGCACTCGACTATGTGGCCCGCGGCGAGGTTGATGCGGGGTTCGTCTATTCGACCGACGCGGCCCTCATGCCGGACAAAGTGAAGGTGGTCTTCGCGGTGCCGACCGAGACGCCGGTGCTCTACCCCATTGCCTTGATCGCCGGGAGTCCCAACGCGGGCGACGCGGCCAAGTTCATGGCGGTCGTGCTGTCGCCGCCCGCGCAGGCCATCTTTGCCCGGTACGGCTTCGGCAAGCCCTGAGGGTCGGCGAGCACAGAGCCAGATGGACTCCGCAGGAATCGCGCTCGGGCTGTCGCTGAAAGTGGCCCTGTGGGCCACGGGCCTGGCGACGCTGCTCGGCGTGACGACGGGCTACGCCTTGTCGCGCTGGCGCTTCCCGGGCCGCGAACTGCTCGATGCCATCCTGCTGCTGCCGATGGTGCTGCCGCCCACCGTGCTGGGCTACTACCTGCTGGTGCTCATTGGGCGCAAGGGCTGGCTGGGGCACTGGTTGGAGCAGGCCTTCGGCATTCGCCTCATCTTCACCTGGCAAGGCGCGGTGATCGCGGCCACGGTGGTGGCCTTCCCGTTCGTCTGCAAGTCGGCGCGGGCGGCGTTTGAGAACGTGGATGCGCAGTACGAGCAGGCAGCCCGGGTGCTGGGTGTGCCGGAAATCGGCATCTTCTTCCGCGTGAGCCTCCCGCTGGCCTGGCGCGGCATCCTGGCTGGCATGCTGCTCGCCTTTGCTCGCGCCTTGGGCGAATTTGGCGCCACCTTGATGGTGGCCGGCAGCATCCCGGGGCGCACGCAGACGCTGTCCATCGCGGTGTTCGAGGCGGTGCAAGCCGGGCAGGACGATGTGGCGAACGTTCTCGTGCTCATCACCTCGGTGACTTGCGTGGCCGTGCTCCTGCTCGCTGGGCGCTTGGCGCCGGCTCGGATCCTCGTCCGCTGAGGCGGCAACCCACATGGTCTGGGACATTGCCATCCAACGCCGCCTGATGAATGGTGGCCATGAGTTCAAGCTTGACGTGGTGATGCGCAGCGACGCGCGGCGCTTGGTGCTGTTCGGCAGCTCGGGGGCGGGCAAGACAATGACATTGAAGGCCGTGGCTGGCCTGCTGCGGCCCGACCACGGACACATCCGCCTCAACGGCCAATCGCTCTACGACTCGTCGCAAAACATCGACCTGCCGCCACAACAGCGCTCACTGGCCTATCTTTTTCAAGAGTACGCGCTGTTCCCGCACTTGACGGTCATCCAGAACCTGGCCTTCGGTTTGAAGCGAGGTTGGGCCAATCCCGGCAAGAACTTCGATCATCCGGCGGTGCAGCGCTGGTTGAAGGCCTTTGAGCTGGAGCCGCTGGCCAAGCGCCACCCGCACGAGTTGTCCGGCGGCCAGCGCCAGCGGGTGGCCTTGGGCCGGGCCCTCGTCAGCGAGCCACGGGCCATCCTGCTGGACGAACCCTTCGCTGCGCTGGACGCCCAACTGCGCCAAAAGCTGCGCGTGGAGCTGACCGAGCTGCAGCGGGGCCTGGCGATCCCCATGGTTCTGATCACACACGATCCGGCGGACGTCGATGTGTTCGCCGACGAAGTCATTCACATCGACGCGGGCCGCGTGGCCCACCGGCCGTCCCGACGAGCGGTCGGCTGACAGGGCAGCGCGTGCTCGGCACACCATTCACTTTGCGCCAACCATCCAACGCCCGCCGTGCCAACGGGCCTACCGACCATGCCCCGACCCAGCCAACCGTCCCCGACCTCGCCCAAGATTGAGGCCCGTTTTCGGCTGCGAGTGACGCTGGGATCTGACATCGCCATCGGCCCCGGGAAGATCGATCTGCTCGAAGCCATCCGCGAGCACGGCTCCATCACGCAGGCTGCCAGGGAAATCGGCATGTCGTACCGCCGTGGTTGGTTGCTGCTGGACGAACTGAACCGTTCGCTGCGCAAGCCGGCCACCGCTTGCAGCCAAGGCGGGTTGCGGGGGGGCGGTTGCCTCTTGACCCCGGAAGGCGAAGCCTTGATCGCGTTGTACCGTGAGATCGAGCAACGCGCCGAGCACGCCTGTGCACAGCAGCTGGCCTCGCTCACCCAGCTGATTGTGAAGAGTTGACTGGGGCCTCGGAGCAGCCAGAGCCTGCTCCGATGAATTGAACAAACATCATGCAATTCCAGTCGTCGCAACCAGCTTGGCACCCTGCCTGAGAAACAAGCGCTTCAGTCGCCTGCAATGACCGGGTTGCTTCGCACCCGGCGGCTGCGCCACAAAGCCCAGCCCTCGTTGACCACCAGGGTGGTCAACACCACACTGCCGCCCCACAGCACATCGGCTGACGGCCGCTCGTCGGCCCACAGCCAAGCCAAGGCAATGCCGAAGATGATCTCGAGCAGCGACAGCAATGCCACTTCAGGCGCGCTCAGCAACTTGGCCACGCCGACCGCCAAGATGCAAGGCAAGGCCAGCTGAAAAATGCCCAGGCCCGCCAACAGGCCGACGTCGTGCGCCGACGCGCTGAACGGCCAGGCCAAGGGCGCGGTGACGAGTGCCGACAGCACCGCTCCAATGAGCAAAGCCGGCACCAGATCCAGCTGGGCACCGCTGCGGCGAATCAGGTTCCAGTTCATGGCGGCCACCACCGGCACCGCCAGAGCGACCAGGGTGCCGAGCAGGTCTTCCGGGTGGGCGCTGACGCCGCGCCCGACCATCCAGGCGATGCCAGCCCCGGCCACCACGATGGCCACCCAGGTGCCGCCGGACACCCGCTGACGCAGCATGAAGTGGGCCAGCAAGGCGGTCACCAGCGGCGACACGCTCATTGTCACCAGCACGTTGGCCACCGTGGTCAAGGTGATGGCCACCATGAAGCAGGTGAACATCACGCTCCACAGCACTCCGGACAGCCACAGCACCGGGCCGCCCTGCCACAGCAAGGCCGGCACCCGCCGTCCGTCGCGCCATCCGCAGACCACCGCCAGGGTCAAGGCGGTGAACAGGCTGCGCCAAAAGGTGACCTCGAAGGTGGAGGCACTCTCCAATTGGCGAGACACCACCCCTGCCGTGCTCCACAGCAGGGTCACGATCACCATGCCGACGACACCACGACGGTGGTCGACCGGCGATCTCAAGCGCCGTCCCTGCGCATCAGCGTCGTGGCTGGCAACAGGTGCGGCCGCTCAGCCGGTTCAGCGGCCGGCGCGCTTGCGCTCATTTTCCGAGAGGTGGCGCTTGCGCACGCGGATCGACTTCGGCGTGATCTCGACGAGTTCGTCGTCCTCGATGAACTCGACGCCGTACTCCAGCGTCAGGTCGATCGGCGGCGTGATCTTGATCGCGTCTTCCTTGCCCGACACGCGGAAGTTGGTCAGCTGCTTGGTGCGCGTGGCGTTGACGACGAGGTCGTTGTCGCGGCTGTGGATGCCGACGATCATGCCTTCGTAAACCGGATCATTCGGCTTGACGAACATGCGGCCCCGGTCGTCCAGCTTGCCCAGGGCATAGGTGAAGATCTCACCGGCGTCCATCGAGATCAGCACGCCGTTCTTGCGGCCGGCGATGTCACCCTTGTGGGGCTCGTAGCCGTCGAAGATGTTGCTGATCAGGCCCGAGCCCCGGGTCAGGTTCATGAACTCGTTGGTGAAACCGATCAGGCCCCGCGCCGGAATGCGGTATTCCAGGCGCACACGCCCACGGCCGTCCGGCTCCATGTTGGCCAGCTCGCCTTTGCGCTCGCCCAGGGCTTGCATGACGCCGCCCTGGTGGGTTTCCTCGACGTCTGCCGTGACCAGCTCGATCGGCTCGTGCTTCACGCCGCCGATGTCCCGGAACACCACGCGCGGCTTGGAAACTGCCAGCTCGTAGCCTTCACGGCGCATGTTCTCCAGCAGGATGGTCAGGTGCAGTTCGCCGCGGCCCATCACTTCGAAGATGCCGTCCTCGTCGGTCTCGCTGACGCGCAGCGCCACGTTGCTCTGCAGTTCCTTCTGCAGGCGGTCCCAGATCTGGCGGCTGGTGACGAACTTGCCTTCGCGACCCGCCAGTGGCGAGGTGTTGACGCAGAAGTTCATCGTCAGCGTCGGCTCGTCAACCTTCAGCATCGGCAGCGGCGACGGGGTGATCGGGTCGGTGAGGGTCACGCCGATGCCGATCTCGTTGATGCCGTTGACCAGCACGATGTCGCCCGGGAAGGCTTCGGTGACCTGCACGCGGTCCAGGCCCTGGAAGGTCAGCACGTTGTTGACGCGGCCCTTGACGGCCTTGCCGTCCGGGCCTTCCATCACCAGCACGTCCATGCCCGGCTTGATCGTGCCCTGGCTGATGCGCCCGACGCCGATGCGACCGACGAAGGTGGAAAAGTCGAGTGCCGAGATCTGCAGCTGCAGCGGCGCGTTGCGGTCGCCGCTGTTCGCCGGCACGTGCTTGAGCACCGTGTTGAACAGGGCGGACATGTCCTTGCCCCAGTGCTCGCCTGGCGCTCCCTCGGTCAACGAGCTCCAGCCGTTGATGCCCGAGGCATACACCACCGGGAAATCGAGCTGCTCATCGTTGGCGCCGAGCTTGTCGAACAAGTCGAAGGCGGCGTTGACGACGGCATCGGGCTTGGCGCCCGGCTTGTCGACCTTGTTGACGACGACGATGGGCTTCAAGCCCAGCGCCAGCGCCTTCTTGGTCACGAAACGGGTCTGCGGCATCGGGCCTTCCTGGGCGTCGATCAGCAGCACCACGCCGTCGACCATCGACAGCGCGCGCTCGACTTCGCCACCGAAGTCCGCGTGCCCCGGGGTGTCGACGATGTTGATGTGTGTGCCTTCCCAACTGACAGCGCAGTTTTTGGCCAAGATGGTGATGCCACGCTCGCGTTCGATGGCGTTGTTGTCCATCACCGTGTCGACCACTTTTTCGTGGTCTGCGAAGGTGCCCGACTGGCGAAGCAGCTGGTCGACCATGGTGGTCTTGCCATGGTCCACGTGGGCGATGATGGCGATGTTTCGGATTTGTCTATTGCTCATGGTGTGCTCAGTACAGCGGGAGGATGGGCAGCCTGGTTCAGGAGGCCTTGCACCTCGAGTGGGCTGAGAAGTCGAGAGGGGATCAGTTCGCCACCGGCAATGTGGGCGCTGCCCAGGAAGGCGTGCGGCTCAGGGCCGTACACCCGCACGCAGGGCATGTCGCGTGCGTCGGGCACCCGGCGGCGCAGGCCGCTGAGAAAGCGGCCGGCCTCGGGGGCCTCGAGTTCGTGGCGGGGCCAGTCGGCCAGCAGGCTGTCGGGCGGGCACAGCAGCGCATCGCGCTCGGCCTCTGACAGCGCGGCCAACTGGTCCAGGGTGTGGGCTGACGACAGGCTCACCGGGCCACTGGCCAGGCGGCGCAGGGCCTTCAAATGGGCGCCGCAGCCCAGGGCTTCGCCGATGTCTTCGGCCAGGGTGCGGATGTAGGTGCCTTTGGAGCAGTGGACGTCCAGCGTCCAGCTGCTGCGGGTGCCGTCGCCATCACCCCCGCTTTCCACCAGCGCCAGGCGGTGGATGCGGATGTGGCGGGCTTCGCGGGCCACCTCCACACCGGCGCGGGCGTATTCGTACAGGGGCTTGCCTTCGTGCTTCAACGCCGAATGCATGGGCGGCACTTGGGTGATCTCCCCGGTGAAGCGTTCCAGCACCGGCGCCCAATCGGCAGGGCTCAGCGAAGGCACCGGCCGTGTCTGCACCACCGCGCCTTCCGCGTCGCCGGTGGTGGTGGTCACCCCGAGCGCCAGCGTGGCGCGGTAGGTCTTGTCAGCGTCCAGGCTGACCTGGGAAAATTTGGTGGCCGCGCCGAAACACAGGGGCAGCAGGCCGGTGGCCAGCGGGTCGAGCGTGCCGGTGTGCCCGGCTTTTTCCGCGCGGAACAGGCGGCGTGCCTTTTGCAAGGCGTCGTTGCTCGACAGGCCCAGCGGCTTGTCGAGCAGCAGCACGCCGTGAACGGCGCGCTTGATCCAGCGCGGGCGAACCTGAGCGTCCATCGCGCGTTCAGTCTTCCTTGGCGCGGGTGGCGTTGGCCTGCGAGATCAACAGGCTCAGCTCCGCGGCGCGCTCGGTGGTGCGGTCGAACACGAAGTGCAAGGTGGGCACCGTGTGGATCTGCAGGCGCTTGAACAATCCGTTGCGCAGGAACCCCGCCGCTTCGTTCAAGCCTTCTTGGCATTCCTTCGGATCGCCCACCAACAGCGAAAAGAACACCTTGGCATGGGCATAGTCCGGCGTCACCTCTACCGCATGGATGGTCACCATGCCGATGCGGGGATCTTTCAGATCGCGGATCAGCTCCGACACGTCGCGCTGAATCTGGTCGGCGATGCGGAAGCTGCGGTTGGGAATGGAACGCTTGTGTTTCATGAAATCACGACGGACGAGCCAATGAACAATCAAAGTAAATCAAAAGACCAACCCACCCACACCTCCACGAACGAACGGCGACATCGGGTGACCGGTCAATGCGCAGACACTGCCTTCACATACCAACATGCAGGAGCAAAGCCCCGCCAAGTCCACTCGTGCAGGCGCCCAGCAAACACAAACCCCGCCATCGAACCGGAGGGCGGGGTTGCGGGTCAGGCAGCGCCGCTTACAACGTGCGGGCGACTTCCTTCACCTCGAAGATCTCCAACTGGTCGCCTTCGGCGATGTCGTTGTAGTTCTTGAGCTTGATGCCGCACTCGAAGCCTTCCTTGACCTCGCGCACATCTTCCTTGAGGCGGCGCACCGACTCGACTTCGCCGGTGTAGATCACCACGTTCTCGCGCAGCAGGCGGAAGCGCGCGTTGCGGCGCACCAGCCCCGACATGACCATGGAGCCGGCAATGGTGCCGATCTTGGTCGCCACGAACACCGTGCGGATCTCGGCAGTGCCCAGCATTTCTTCGCGCTGCTCCGGTGCCAGCATGCCGGTCATGGCCGCCTTCACCTCGTCGACCGCGTCGTAAATGATGTTGTAGTAACGCAGGTCCACGCCGTTGTGGTCGGCCAGCTTGCGCGCCCCGGCATCGGCCCGGGTGTTGAAGCCGATGATGACCGCCTTGGAAGCGATGGCCAGGTTGACGTCGCTCTCGGTGATGCCACCGACCGCAGCGTGCACCACTTGCACCTTGACTTCGTCGGTGCTGAGTTTGAGCAACGAGGAGGTCAGTGCTTCCTGCGAGCCTTGCACGTCGGCCTTGATGATCAGCGCCAGGGTCTGCAGGTCGCCCTGCCCCATCTGCTCCATCATGGTTGCCAGGTTGGCCGCTTGGCGCTGGTCCAGCTTGACGTTGCGGTACTTGCCCTGGCGGAAGGTGGCAATTTCACGGGCCCGACGCTCGTCAGACAGCACCATGAATTCGTCACCGGCCTGCGGCACGTCGGTCAGGCCTTGGATTTCCACCGGAATGGAAGGGCCCGCCTCGGTGGCGCTGGCACCGTTCTCGTCCAGCATGGCGCGAACGCGCCCGTAGGTGGAGCCCGCGAGCACGACGTCGCCGCGTTTCAAGGTGCCACTTTGCACCAGCACCGTGGCCACTGGGCCGCGGCCCTTGTCCAGCTTGGCTTCGATCACCAGGCCCTTGGCCATGGTGTCTTTCGGGGCCTTGAGTTCCAGCACTTCGGCCTGCAGCAGCACCTGCTCCAGCAGCGCATCCACGCCCTGCCCGGTTTTGGCCGACACCGGCACGAAGGGGGCGTCGCCGCCGAACTCTTCCGGCACGACTTGCTCGGCCACCAGCTCGCTCTTCAGGCGCTCCAGGTTGGCATCGGGCTTGTCGATCTTGTTCATCGCCACCACCAGCGGCACGCCGGCGGCCTTGGCGTGGTGGATCGCTTCACGGGTTTGGGGCATCACGCCGTCGTCCGCTGCGACCACCAGGATCACGATGTCGGTGGCCTTGGCACCCCGGGCCCGCATGGCGGTAAACGCCGCGTGGCCTGGTGTGTCGAGGAAGGTGATCATGCCGCGAGGCGTGTCCACATGATAGGCACCGATGTGTTGGGTGATGCCGCCGGCTTCGCCAGAGGCCACCCGGGTGCGGCGGATGTGGTCGAGCAGCGAGGTCTTGCCGTGGTCGACGTGGCCCATCACCGTCACCACCGGGGCGCGGTGCACCGATTCATGCGGCGACTCGGTGGTTTCTTCTTCCTCGAGGAAGGCTTCCGGATCGTCCAGCTTGGCGGCAAGGGCGTTGTGGCCCATCTCCTCGACCACGATCATCGCGGTCTCCTGGTCGAGCTGCTGGTTGATGGTGACCATCTGGCCCAGCTTCATCAACTGCTTGATGAC
>JAZKHH010000062.1:0-44083 GCA_040385465.1 Pseudomonadota bacterium
CGTGCTGATCGGCAACCGCGGCGCCGACCTGCACCTGAGCAGCTTGCGCCTCGACGCCCAAGGCGCCACGCCCACAGGTCAACACGTGCAGGCCGGCGTCCAGCAGGGCGAGACCCGCACCCATGGTTTCTTCTACCGGCCCCTGAACGACAGTGAGGGCCTGCTGGGCCTTCCGGTCTTGGGCCATGGCAGGCCGCACGATCCCCGCAGTGCGGCGCCAGCGTCGGCCTCCGCCTCGGTGCTGTTTTTGCGCCGACAGCAGAACCGCTTCACGCTGCTCGGTAGCCTCAGCGCCGAGGCCCGGCCCCGAGTCGATGATGGCTGCCGCGCCTCGTGCGTCGACTGGTATGGCAACGCCCGGCCCATTTTCTTGGGCGACCGTGTTTTGGCCCTGATGGGCTATGAACTGGTGGAAGGCCAACTGCCTGCACAGGCCGGCCGGGGCAGCCCTGAAAAACTGGTCGAGCGCCGGCGGTTGAATTTTGCGCCGGGGCGCCCGGCGTCGGACCGTTATTCGCCTTTCGACTGACGGCCGGGTCCCGGCAGAGCCGCGAAAACAGCTGTCGCCGGCTGCCGCAAATGCAAGTGCATTTGCAATAGTGCGATACTTCGGGCCTGCACCGGCACCTGTCGTGTGCGTCGACCGACTCGCCCCGCGCCCCGCCCCACCACCCGCCCATGGAACGAATGACCCGTCAGAAGCAAGCCGTCCTGCAGGCCCTCTCGGCCAGCGGGCGCTCGCTGCACCCGAGCGAGATCCAAGCCCTGGCCCAGCGCGCGGCGCCCACGCTCAACCTGTCGACGGTGTACCGGCAGCTCAAGACCCTGGTCGACGAGCAGCGGGTGAAGAAAGTCGAGCTGCCGGGCCAGCCGGCGCGCTTTGAGGCCGCCACCCTGGCGCCCACGCCGTCTGGCCGATCCCACCACCATGCGCACGGCCCCGGTGACGCGGCTGCCCACCCCGTCGCCGCACGGCTGGACCACCACCATCACTTCCATTGCCTGGATTGCGAGCAGGTGTTCCCGATCCACGGTTGCCCGGGTCCCATGGAAGGCTTGGCACCGCAAGGCTTCCAGGTCGTCAGCCACGACCTCACCCTGCATGGCCGCTGTGCAGACTGCGCCATGCCAAAGCCCCCCCGCACCCGAGCCTCCCGTTCACCATGAAACACACGCACGCTCCCGCAGCAGAGCCCACGCCGAAGGCGCCCGCTGCCCGCGCCACACCCAGCCTGCTCATGGCCAGCGCTGGGCAACGCCTGCTCGGTGCCGGCGCGCTGCTGGCCGTGTTGTGGAGCGCCGTGGCCTGGGCCCTGCAAGACTAAACCGGCCGCCGCGGCCCACCTTCACCCAAGCCTTTCCCCCTCATGCCCTCCGTCCTCACCCTCGACAATCTCACGGTCACGCACCAGCGCCACCCGGTGGTCCACCACCTGAGCGGCAGCGTGCCGCGTGGTTCACTGACCGCCATCGTCGGGCCCAACGGTGCGGGCAAAAGCAGTTTGCTTGACGCGCTGGTCGGCCGCCTGCCGGCCACCACCGGCAAGATCACCTTGGCCTCCGACGTCCGGGGCCACGTGGGCTACCTGCCGCAGCAGTCGCACGTCGACCGCAGCTTTCCCATCCGGGTGCTCGACCTGGTGCAACTGGGCGCCTGGCGCTGGCTGGGCGCCTGGCGTGCCGCCACCGCCCGCACCCGCACGCAGGCACTGGCGGCGCTGGAAGCGGTGGGCATGGCGCAGTTCGAAAACCGGCTGATGGGCGAACTGTCGGTGGGCCAGTTCCAGCGCGTGCTCTTCGCCCGGTTGCTGATGCAGGACGCGCGGCTGATTCTGCTGGACGAACCTTTCAACGCCATCGACGCCCGCACCTGCGACGACCTGCTGGCCGTGGTGCAACGCTGGCATGCCGAAGGCCGCACCGTGGTGGCGGTGCTGCACGACCTGGCCCAGGTGCGCCGCCATTTCGAGCACACCCTGCTGCTGGCCCGCGAACCGGTGGCCTGGGGCCCCACGGCGGAGGTGCTGACGCCGGAGAACCTGAACCGCGCCTTGCACATGGCCACCCACTGGGACGAAAACGCCGCCCACTGCCACCGGCCCGCACCCGCCGGCCGGGTCGAGCTGCCCGCCACCGACCACACCGCGTTGACGCCCTGACCGACCCCGACCGCTTCATGACCCTGAACGAACTGCTGATCCAGCCCTTCACCGAATTTGGTTTCATGAAGCGTTCCCTGGTCGCCTGCCTGGCACTCAGCCTGGGCGGCGCCCCGGTGGGCACCTTGCTGGTGTTGCGCCGCATGAGTTTGATGGGCGACGCCATGTCGCATGCCTTGCTCCCGGGTGCCGCCATTGGCTTTGCCGTGGCTGGCTTTTCGCTGGCTGCCATGGGCCTGGGCGCCTTCGTGGCGGCCTTGAGCGTGGCGCTGCTGGCCGGCTGGCTGAGCCGCATCACCAGCCAGAAAGAAGACGCCAGCTTTGCGGCGTTCTACCTGATCGCCCTGGCCGCGGGCGTGATGATCATCTCCTCGCATGGCAGTCCAATTGACCTGATGCACGTGCTTTTCGGCAGCGTGCTGGCCGTTGACGACGACGCCTTGATCACCGTGGCCGGCGTCACCACCCTGACCCTGGTGCTGCTGGCCGTCATCTACCGCCCGTTGGTCACGGAATGCTTCGATCCCGGCTTCCTGCGGGCCTCAGGCGGGCCCGGCGCTGCCGTGCATTTGCTGTTCCTGCTGCTGGTGGTGGTCAACCTGGTGGCGGGCTTTCAAGCCCTGGGCACGCTGATGGCCGTCGGCCTGATGATGCTGCCGGCCATCACCGCGCGTTTCTGGGCACAAGACGTCGGCCGCTTATCGGCGGTGGCGGCTGGCCTGTCGCTGCTCAGCGCCTGGAGCGGCCTGCTGATCTCCTATCACTTCGAGCTGCCCTCTGGGCCGTCCATCGTGCTCACCGCGGGCGGGCTGTACCTGCTGTCGCTGCTGGTGGGCCAGCGCGACAGCTGGCTCAGCCGCCGCCTGGCGCTGCGCGCCCACCGGGTGGCTTGAATTCAGCCCATCGCTCAACATCTCCCCGCCTCAACCGTCAAGACTTCCATGCACCTTCTCCGCTTGCTTCACCGCTGCCGCGCCGTCACCAGCTTGATCTTGGGCCTGCTCGTCGCCCCGCTGGCCAGCGCCGCCGACACCCCACCGCTGCGCGTGGTGGTCAGTTTCTCCATCCTGGCCGACATGGTGCGGGAGGTCGCCGGGGAGGCCGCGGTCGTCAGCAGCCTGGTCGGGCCCAATGCCGATGCCCATGCCTTCGAGCCCAGCCCGGCCGCCGTCAAGCAGCTGGCGGGTGCCGACCTGGTGCTCGTCAACGGCCTGAACTTCGAGGGTTGGCTCCAACGCATGGTGCGCATCTCCGGCTACCGAGGGCCGGTCGTCGAAGCCACCAAGGGGCTGCGCCCGCGCACCCTGCATGGCGCAGCCGACCCGCATGCGTGGCACGACCTGGCGCACGCGCGCACCTACGTGGTCAACATCCGCGACGCCCTGGCCGCCGCCGCCCCGGCCCAAGCCGCCCTGTTCCAGACCCGCGCCGCACATTACCTTCAACGCTTGGAAGAACTTGACCAACGCACCCGAGCCGGCCTGCAGGCCATTCCCCGCGACCAGCGCAAGGTCCTCACCTCGCACGATGCCTTCGCCTACCTGGGCGAAGCCTATGGCATCACCCTGCTTTCGCCCCAGGGCTGGACCACCGGCGCCGAGCCGTCCGCCGGCCAGGTGGCCAAGGTCATCCGCCAGATCCGCACGCAACAGGTGCGCGCCTTGTTCGTTGAGAACATCAGCGACCCGCGGCTGATCCAGCGCATCGCCGCCGAGTCCAGCGCGCGGGTGGGCGGCACCCTGTACTCCGACGCCCTGTCTGCGCCAGGCGGCCCGGCCGACACCTACCTCAAGCTGATGGCCCACAACCTCGACGCCATCCGCGCCGCGCTGGCCCCATGAAGCCCGCACCCCTGACACCGCTGCGCCGCCTTCCGGGCCTGCTGCGCACCGTGGTCGCCTGCACCGCGGCCGCGCTCGGGTGCGGCGGCGTCACGGCCGCACCCGGCCATGCCCACGAACACGGCGTCATGTCCCTGGACATCGTCGTCGAGCCCACCCGGCTGAGCATCTCGATGCGGTCCCCCCTGGACAACCTGGTGGGCTTCGAACAGGCCCCGCGCACCGCGGCCCAGCGCGCCAAGGTGGCGGCGATGGTGTCGCGCCTGAAGGCCGCGGAGCAACTGTTCCGCATCGACCCGGCGGCTGGCTGCACCCTCAACGAGGTCCGCCTCGATGCGCCGGTGCTGGGCGTGCGGCTGCCCGAAACCTCGGCCAGCGCCGCGGCGCCAAACGACGGCCATGGCGACCTGGAAGCCGACTTCGAGTTCCGCTGCACAGGCGCCAACCCAGCCGCCCACCTGGACCTGGGCGTGTGGGAGGCTTTCAACGGCCTGAAGCGCATCGAGGTGCAGCGCGTCACGCCCCGTGGGCAAGGCCGGCAGACGCTGCGGCGCCCGACCCCCCGGCTTGCGCTGCGTTGACGCGCAAGCCGCCAACGCACGACACGTCCGGCATCCCTTGACCTCTGAGGTCGAAGCACTTGTATCTGTGCCACCATGCCGGCCGTTGCCCTTTCTCCGCGAGCGATGACATGCCTTACCCTGCCACCCCGAGTTTTTCCGCCTTGCGCTCCCACACCTACACCGCCCTGCAGCCAGGCCCCCGCCTGATCGTGCTGGGGGCCGTGCATGGCAACGAAACCTGCGGCACGCGCGGCATCCAGCGCATGGTGGCCGAGCTCGACGCCGGCCTGCTGCACATCGTGCGTGGCCGGGTCACGTTCGTGCCCATCACCAACCCGCTGGCCTACCTGAAGGGCGAGCGCGCGGGCGACCGCAACCTCAACCGCAACCTGCGCCCCCAGGCCGAGCCGCAGGATTTCGAAGACCGCGTCGCCAACGCCCTGTGCCCGCTGCTGGCGCAACACGACGTCCTGCTGGACCTGCATTCCTTCCATACCCCGGGCGAGCCCTTTGCCATGCTGGGCCCCCGCGACAACACAGGTCCTTTGGAGCCTTTCTCACGCGCTGCGGAAGAAGAGGCTTTGGTGCGCCGCCTGGGTCCGCGGCGCATCGTCGAAGGCTGGCTCGACACCTACGCCACCGGTGTGAGGAACCGGCTGGCGCGCGTGGCGTCGGGCAGCGCTGAAGCCGCCACCGAGCGCGCCCAGCTCCTCAACACCGACCCGGCTTACGGGGTCGGCACCACCGAGTACATGCGCAGCCAGGGCGGCTACGCCATCACCTTGGAATGCGGCCAGCACGCCGACCCGCAGGCCCCCGAAGTGGCTTACCGCGCCATCCGCAACACCTTGGCCCACCTGCAGCTGGTGGAAGTGGCAGCCCCCGCGGCCCGTCAGGACATGGAGCTGCTGCGCCTGACCGAGGTCACCGACCGCCTGCATGCCGATGACCACTTCGCGCGCGAGTGGTCGAGCTACGACCCGGTGCAGTCCGGCGAGCTGATCGGACGCCGCCACAACGGCACCGAAATCCATGCGCCTCAAGACGGCTTCATCGTCTTTCCCAACCCCAAATCCCTTCCCGGCAACGAATGGTTTTACTTCGCCCAACGCAGCCAGCGCACGCTGGCCGACTGATGAGCCCGTGCGGTGCGTGGCGCAGCCGGCTGGGTCTTTGAGGCCGGTGGTATCGACATGATCGAGATCCACGACCTGCACTTCGCCTGGCCCAGCGCCGCCAGCGACACGCTGGTGCTCCCCGCATTGCGCATCGCCCCCGGCCAGCGTGTGTTCCTGCACGGCCCCAGTGGATGCGGCAAGAGCACCCTGCTCGGCCTGATGGCGGGAGTGCTGTTGCCGCGCACGGGCCAAGTGCGCCTGCTTGGCACCGACTGGCAGCGCCTGTCGAGCGGGCGGCGTGACCGGTTTCGTGCCGACCACGTCGGGCTGATTTTTCAGCAGTTCAACCTGCTGCCTTACCTGAGCGCGGTCGACAACGTCTGCCTGCCCGGCGCGTTTTCCACCCGCCGACGCCAACGCGCCGAAGCCGCGCACGGCAGCGTGCGCCACGCGGCCCACACCCTGCTGGCGCAAATGCGCTTGCCCACCGACCTGTGGTCGCGGCCTGCAGTGCGGCTCTCGGTGGGTCAGCAACAACGCGTCGCAGCGGCCCGTGCGTTGTTGGGCGCGCCCGACCTGCTGATCGCCGACGAGCCCACCTCGGCGCTCGACGCCAGCCACCGCGACGACTTCATGGCCCTGTTGATGCAAGCCTGCCCCATCGGCGGCGAGCGCGCGCTGGTCTTCGTCAGCCACGACGAGCGGCTCGCCGGCCACTTCGATGTGCACTGGCCCCTGGGCACGCTGAACCAGGTGGCTGCAGCGCAGGGGTTGCCCTCATGATGCCGCTGCACCGCTTGGCCGCTCGAAGTGCCTGGAGCCGGCGCGGCACCCTGCTGTGGGTGGTGGTGTCGATCGCCCTGGCGACTTTGTTGATGCTCAGCATCGAGCGCATCCGCACCGACGCCCGCGCCAGCTTCCGCCAAGCGGTGAGCGGCACCGACCTGATCGTCGGCCCCCGAACCGGCTCGGTGCAACTGCTGTTGTACGCCGTGTTCCGCCTCGGCTCGGCCACCCACAACATCCGCCTGGACAGCCTGCAGGACCTGGCCCGCCACCGCGCGGTGGCCTGGGTGGTGCCCCTCTCGCTGGGCGACTCGCACCGCGGCTTTCCCGTGCTCGGCACGCAACCGGCTTATTTTGAACATTTCCGCCACGGCGACCGGCAACCCCTGCGCCTGGCACAAGGCCGACCCTTCAACGCCGGACTCGATGGCCTGTTCGAGGCCGTGTTGGGCGCCGAGGTGGCGCAGCGCGAAGGCCACCGGCTCGACCAGCCCATCGTGCTGCGCCACGGCGGCGGGCAAGACCTGGGCACCGACCATGCCGACAAGCCCTTCAAAGTGGTGGGCATCCTCGCCCGCACCGGCACCCCGGCCGACCGCACGGTGCATGTGAACCTGGAGTCGCTCAGCGCCGTGCACCTCGACTGGTTGGCCGGTGCCCCTCTGCCCGGCCTGCGCGTTCCGGCCGAGCAGGCCCGCAAGTTCGACCTGACGCCGAAAGAAGTCACCGCCGCCCTGGTGGGCCTGAAAAACCGCAACGCCGTGTTCGCCGTGCAACGCGAAGTGGCCGGCCATGAACCCGAGCCGCTGATGGCCATCCTGCCCGGGGTCGCACTGGACGAGTTGTGGGAGGTTGTCGGCGCAGGCGAACAAGCCTTGCTCGGCATCTCGGCCCTGGTGGCCGTGGTCAGCCTGGTCGGCCTGATGGCGGTGGTGCTGGCCGGCCTGAACGAACGCCGCCGCGAGTTGGCCGTGTTGCGGGCGGTGGGCGCCAGCCCCATCCACATCGGCCTGTTGCTGGCCTTTGAAGGCCTCTGGATCACACTGCTGGGGCTGCTGCTCGGCACGGCGCTCATGGCCGCGCTGGTGGTGGGCGCAGGGGCATGGCTGCAGAGCGCCTGGGGCGTGTCATTGCAACTTTGGCCCCCCACCCCCACTCAACTGGTCGTGCTGGTCGCTGTCGGTGCGGCCGGTTGGGTGGCCAGTGCCGTGCCAGCCTGGCGTGCCTACCGATGGTCCCTGGCCGATGGCCTCACTCCACCGCCTTGATTGGGTGTCCTCATGCGTTCTCGTTTTTTCCACTTCTACCGCATTGCCTGTCTCACCGTGGCTTGGGCCGCGCTGGCCGGCCATCCTGCCCAGGCCGCCGGCCCCACCGAGGTAACCAGTGCGCCCGCCGCGGCCTCGTCCACCGCGTTCCGCGACCTGCCTTGGGAAGAATTGGTGCCCAAAGACTGGGACCCTCTCAAACAGTTCCAGGGGCTCAACCTGAGCACCCTGAAAGACAACGACCCCGAAGCCGCCAAGCTGCTCAAACAGCTGCGCACGACCTGGGACAACGCCCCCACCAACAAGGCCTTGGCCGGCGCACGCATCCGCATTCCCGGCTTCCTGGTCCCGCTGGAGCAGACCAGCGCCGGCGTCAAGGAGTTTCTGCTCGTTCCTTATTTCGGCGCCTGCATCCACTCGCCACCGCCACCGGCCAACCAGATCATCCACGTGCTGCCGAACAAGCCGGTGAGCGACGTGCGCACCATGTCGGCGGTGTGGGTCACCGGCACCCTGGCCTTGAAACGGTCGGACAACGAGATGGGCGTGAGCGGCTACCAGCTCAGCGCCGTGAAAGTCGAGCCCTACGCCGCACCTCCCGCGCCCAAGGCGCCTTGAAACCCCCACCGCTGCCCTCACCTCTTCTCCTTCACCGCCGCTGCGCCGCGCCCCATGTTCCAACCCTCCCAACACGATGTCCGCACGTTCTTCTGCGAAGCCCTTCGCAAGACGCGCGAGGGCTCGGTGCTGAGCCCGTCCGAGGCCTTGGCCGCGCAGTGGATCGAGCAGCATCCCGAGTACCACCCCGACCTCGGCGACCTGGCCGCCGCGCTGGCTGCCGTGCACGAGGTGGAGGCCGGCCGCACCAATCCTTTTTTGCACCTGTCGATGCACTTGAGCATCAGCGAGCAGCTCAGCATCGACCAGCCCCGTGGCATCAAGCAGGCGGTCGAACTGCTGGCTGCCAAACGCCAATCGCTGCACGAGGCCCACCATGAAGTGATGGAATGCCTGGGCGAGATGCTGTGGACGTCGCAGCGCAGCGGTTTGCCCCCCGACGGACAGGCCTACATCGAGGCCGTGCGCCGCCGCGCCACCCGCTGATTTCTGCCGGCAGTTTCACACCGCCTTCACCGTCGACTTCACGCCCGCCTCACCGGCGCTGACCACACTGGCGGCATGCACCTGCCCCTCCTCTCCACCCCATCACCCGTGCGCGCCTGGCGCGCGGGCCTGCCACTCTGTCTGTTCACCGCCTTGCTCATGGCCTGGGCCTGGCACCTGAAGGACCCCCGCCTGCTGATGCTGCGCGACGTCGAATGGCCGCTGCTGCTGGCCCTGTCGGCGGCAGGCGGCCTGGGCGCCTGGGCTTTGCGCCCAAGCCCCTGGCGCTGGCTGGCCGTGTGGGGTGTGAGCGTGACCGTGGCGTTGACCGCCGTGGGCCAGCTTCACCACCACCACCGCCAGCAATGGGTCCTCAGCCAGCCACCGGAGGTGCTGGCGCTGGCGCCTCACTTCATCGTCGGCTACACCGACCCGGCCGTCATCCGTGAATGGGTGGCCAAGGGCCTGATCGGCGGGGTGTTCATCACCGCGCGCAACGTCCAAGGCAGGTCGGCCGAGGTCCTGCAGGCCGAGATTGCCGAGCTGCAAACCTTGAACCGCGAAGCCGGCCGCCCGCCGCTCATCGTCAGCACCGACCAGGAAGGCGGTGCCGTGTCCCGCCTCAGCCCGCCCCTGCCGCGTCAGGACACCCTGGCCAGCCTGGCCCGCCGTGCGGCCGACGACCAGGCCCTGGCCGCGATGGCCTACGAGCACGGCCACCAGCAAGGCACCGCGCTGGCGGCTTTGGGGGTGAACGTCAACTTCAGCCCGGTGGTGGATTTGAAAGTCGAACGCGGCCGCCACCTCCTGGACTTCCACACCCTCATCAGCACCCGCGCCATCTCGGCAGACCCGATGCAGACCGCGCTGACGGCCCGGGCCTACAGCCTTGGTTTGCAGCAGCATGGCGTGCTCCCCACCCTCAAGCACTTCCCCGGTCTGGGCGACGTGGTGGACGACACCCACTATTTCAGCGCCCAGCTGCTCACCGATCCCCAGACGTTGCGCGAGCGCGATTGGCGGCCCTTCCGCGACGTCGCAGCGAGCACGCAGGCGCTGATCATGCTGGGCCATGTGGTGGTGCCGCAGATCGACGCCAAAGCGCCCGCGTCCCTGTCCCGCGCGTTGATCCAAACGGTGATCCGTGGCGAATGGCAGCATGAAGGCGCCTTGGTCACCGACGACATGACCATGGGGGCGGTGTACAACCGCGGGTTTTGCCAGGCGGTGCCCCAGGCCCTCAACGCCGGTGTCGACCTGCTGCTGATCGCCTACGACGAAGACAAATTCTTCGACGCCATGTACTGCGCCGCGCGCGCCGCGCGCGAGCGCCAGCTCGACAGCGGGTTGCTGGCCCAAAGCCGCCAACGGCTGAAGGCCCTGCGTGCACACTGGCCGCCCCCAGCCAAAGCACCTGGGGCGGACGGCAGGGTGGCGAACAGCGCCGTCAGTGCCTCGAGCCTGCGGTGAGCCGCAGGCGCATTGAGGCGGCGTGATTCAATGGGTAGAGGTGGTGCGGCCGCGGATGCGGCCGCGTTCGCGGGTGGCGCGAAAGTCGTTGGCCATGTAGGCCCGGCGCCGGCGCGCAGCCGGCAGGTCACGCACCTGGGCGCCGACCCGGCGGGCCTGGCGGAACAACGCACCGCGGGAACACAGGTTCAAGGCCAGCCCCACGCAGATGAAAAAGATGCTCAGGACGAAAAATTTTTCAATCATGGTGCCACCATCTGCTTTGGGCCAGTCGGCTCGCTGTACCGCCAGCCAGCCTGCCTGCAGTATCGGCCGACCGACCGGCGGTTGAACCGGTCTGGAGCCGCCATGAATCCACCCTTTTCCACGGACCTGGTGCTTTTGCACGCCGACGCCAGCCTGCTGGCCATCGACAAGCCCAGCGGCCTGCTTTCGGTGCCGGGCCGCGGTGAGTTGGCCCACGACAGCGCGGTGCAGCGGCTGGCCCGCGACCACCCCGATGTCAAGGTCGTTCACCGGCTTGACATGGCCACCTCCGGGCTGTTGCTGTTCGCGCTCGGGCTGCAGGCGCAGCGCACCCTGAGCCACCGCTTCGCCTCGCGGGAAGTGCACAAGGGCTACGTGGCCGTGGTGGCCGGCGAGGTGCAGGCGGATGCAGGCGACATCGATGCGCCCCTCATCGCCGACTGGCCCCAGCGGCCCCGGCAGAAGATCGACTGGGTGCAAGGCAAGCCCTCCCTCACCCGCTTCCAGGTCATTGGCCGAGATGCCCGGCAAGGCACCACCCGCCTGGCGCTGACCCCCCTCACCGGACGCAGCCACCAGCTGCGGGTGCACCTGGCCCACCTCGGTCACCCGATCCTGGGCGACGCGCTGTACGCACCACCCCACGTCGTGCAACAGGCCGATCGGCTGCTCCTGCATGCCTGTGCCATCGAGATGCTCCACCCCAATGGGCAAGACCGCTTGGCCTTGCGCTGCGAAGCCCCCTTTTAGGGGGCGGGCGTCGCGTCGTCGGGCTCGGTGGCCCCAGGCCCTTGGAACCCTTGCCGCCGAAACGTCAGCACCAGGGTATCGCGGTGCCCCACCTCCTCCACCGGCTGGATCGGCGTGGTCTCGTGGATCACCCGCTCGTCATCCATCATCAGCACCGTCCAGGGTTCGCTCAGGGTGAAGCGGATGCCGTTCGGACCCTCCGCTTCGAACACCCGGGTCTCGCCCCCTTTGATACCCTGGCGCGAGACCAGGATCACCGCCACAAAATCGACGCCGTCACGGTGGGCCCCTTCGGGCGTGGGCCGCCCGATGCCGTCCGTGGTGTCGATGCGGAATTGGTGTGCCTCGACATACCAGGGCTGTGGCCCTTTGACCTGCGAGCAGGTCGCACACAGGGTGGTCAGCAGCTGCGCCCACAGGTCCTGGCTCACCAGGCTGTCGGCCAGGGGCTCGAACCAGCGCTCCAACCCCCCATGCAAAGCGTTGTAAGCGACGGGCTGCCAATGCGGGCGGTGCGGCATGCACTCCACCTGCTCGCCTGCCACCACGAAGCAGGCATGCCGGCGGCGGCGGTAGCGCCCGCCGTCGCGAAGGTAGGCATCGGGGGGCAGGTCGTCCCACAGCGCGTTCCAGGCCCACAGGGCCGCGGGCGGCGTGCGCAACGCGCCGCACAACGCCGTGGCCGACACCACAGCGCAACCCCGCTCGGTGAGGGCCGTGGCCAAGCCGGTCAAGGGCACCCAGGGCAGCGTGCCTTCGGGCGCAAAGGCGCTCATGCCTGCGACCCCGCAGCCTGCACGTGCACCCGCAGCTCGCCGCACTCCACCACCTGGCCCGCGCGCACCTTGCAAGCTCGGCGCAGCTCGGCCGCCCCATCCACCCGCACCTCGCCCTCGCCGATCAGCACCTTGGCCCGCCCACCGCTGTCGGCCAGCCCGGTGGCCTTCAACAAGGCGTCCAGGGCAATGTGCTCACCGCGCAGCACAAAATCAATTTGCTGTATTCCCGTCATGAAACCTTCTCCGTCAACCGCCAAAGATTGTGCCGCAGGGCGGCTGCGCGCCGCCGGGCGATTTCAAGTGGGATTTGTCACCGGGTGAAGAGGCCGCGAGAAAGCGCTTTCTTTTTCTTGGCGTTGGTGTACATTGCTGCCACCAGTCATGCCAAGCTATTCATTCGTGATCTCATTCCTTCTTGTTCCGGTTCTCGGGCCAAGCATCGTTAGAAATCCCCAGGTCGAACCTTGAGCGTTGCTGTATGCGACAGCATGGCGCTGCGCATTTTTCGTTATTTTTATTGTTATAAAAGATAGGATAAGTTCATGACGACGCAAACCGGTATTGTGAAGTGGTTCAACGAAAGCAAGGGCTACGGCTTCATCGCTCAAGATGCAGGCGGTGCTGACCTTTTCGCCCACTTCAGAGACATCGTTGGCAACGGCTTCAAAACCCTCGCAGAAAACCAAAAAGTCGAGTTTGAAGTCAAGCAAGGCCAAAAAGGCCTGCAGGCAGCCAACATCCGCGTTCTGTAAGAACAACGGACAAGCCCAACCGGCAAAAGAGCCGCGGTGATCCCGCGGCTTTTTTACGTCTGTCATGGCCCGGGTCGCCGTAGCATCGGCCCTATGCCCCGCCCGTCAGCCCCAACGTCTTCTTTTGTGCGCCGCCGCTTGAGCGCCTGGTGGCAAGCACGCCATCCGCGCACCGACACCCAGCGCCTGACCCACCGCAACATCTACATCCTGCCCACCAAGGCGGGCCTGCTGTTCGTGATCACGATGCTCACCCTGCTGGTGGCGTCGATCAACTACCAGCTCAACCTGGGCTATGCCTTGACCTTCCTGCTGTCCGGCAGTGCCCTGGTCTCGATGCACCTGACCCACAACACCCTGCACGGCCTGACCCTGTACCTGCGCCCGGTCGCCCCCACCTTCGCCCACCACCCGGCGCAGCTTGACGTGGCGCTGCAAGGCCCCACCGACAGCCGCCGCGACCGCTTCGGCGTTGGTTTGCGGCTGGCCGGTGCCCCGATCGAATCGATCACCTGGCTGAACGTCAACGCGGGCAGCCGCACCACCGCCCAGCTGTCGTTCGTTCCCGAGGAACGCGGCCGGCAGTCCGTGCCGCAATGGACGGTGGAAACCCGCTTTCCCCTCGGCCTGTTCCGCGCCTGGGCGGTGTGGCGCCCGGCGGCCGAGGTGCTGGTCTACCCGGCCCCGGAAGCCACGCCACCGCCCCTGCCAGCCGTGCAAACCAGCCCAGGCGGCGGCGCCGCCGCGCAACGCCAGGGCCGGGGCGACATGGACGGCATCCGCACCTACCGGCGCGGTGACCCGATCAAAGCCATCGTCTGGAAAAAAGCCGCCCAGGCCATGGCCTCGGGGGCCGAGCTGGTCAGTCGCGACACCCAGGCTGCCCAACCCTGCGAGCTGTGGCTGGAATGGCAGGCCTGCGTTGGGCTGTCCACGGAAGAGCGGTTGTCCCGCCTCGCGGCCTGGGTGGTGCTGGCGGAACAGCGCGACATCGCCTTCGGCCTTCGCTTGCCGGACCGCGCTTTCGAGCCGGCCACGGGCGATGCCCACCGGCACCTAACCTTGCAATCTCTGGCGCTGTGGCCATGAAGCGGCTCTTCGCCCTGCCCCACTGGCCGCGCGACACGCGCGACACCCTGTTCATCCTGGCGGTCATCGCCTGGACGGTCGGACCCCACCTGTCGCATCTGCCCCTCTGGTGCATGGCCATGACGGGCGGCATTCTGTTTTGGCGCGCCCGGTTGGCCCTGGTGGGCGGTGTGTTGCCTGGGCGCTGGGTCATCCTGGGCGCGTTGGTGCTGGCCATGGGGTTGAGCGTCTGGTCGTTCGGCACCCTGCTGGGCAAGCAGGCCGGCATCACCATGCTGGTGGCGCTGGTGGCGCTGAAAACCCTGGAATTGCGCGCGCGGCGCGACGCGTTCGTGATTTTCTTTCTGGGCTTTTTCCTGGTGCTGACCCATTTCCTGTACTCCCAGTCCATCGGCGTGGCACTGGCCATGCTCGTGTCGGTCTGGGGGCTGCTGACCGCCCTGGTGCTGACCCACATGCCGGTCGGTCAGCCGGCACTGCGCCAGGCCGCCGGCTTGGCCGCCCGCACGGCCCTGCTCGGGGCCCCGGTGATGGTGCTGCTCTTCGTGCTGTTCCCGCGGGTTGCCCCGCTGTGGGGCGTGCCGCAAGACGGCATGGCCAACACCGGCTTGAGCGACCACCTGCGCATGGGCTCGGTGGCCGAGCTGGCCAAGAGCGATGCCATCGTCATGCGCATCCGCTTTCTCGACCCGCCGCCGGCCCCCACGGCCATGTACTTCCGAGGCCCGGTGTTGAGCCACTTCGACGGCAGCGAGTGGCGCCCGCTGTCTCGGCCCACCTTTCCGTCGCAGGTGACCCCGCAGACCGAGTTGCGGGTGCAGGGCCGGCCCCTGCGTTACGAGGTGACGCTGGAGCCGCAGCACCTGCGCGAGGTCCCGCTGCTGGAAGCGTCCCCTAGCCCCCCGCAGCGCGAAGGCGCCGGCCAGCCACTGGATTTGCAGCTGACCGACGACCTGCGCTGGCAGGGGCGCAGGCTCCTCTCGGAGCGGGTGCGCCTGAGTGCCGTGGCGCACACCGAGTTCCAGCATGGGCCCACGGAACGGCTGCTGGGTTTGCAAGACCACCTGGTGCTGCCCCCCGGCACCAGTCCGCGCACCTTGGCCTGGGCGGCGGCACTGCGGCGCCAGCCGGGGCTGGCAGAGGCGGACGGCCGCATGTTGGTCCAGGCCGTGCTGGGTCACATCCGCGCGGAGAATTTCCGCTACACCCTCAGCCCGGGCTTGTATGGGGTCACCGACCCGTCCAGTGCCATCGATGAATTCTGGCTCGACCGCCGCGAAGGCTTTTGCGAACACTTCGCCACCGCGTTCGTGGTGGTCATGCGGGCGCTGGACGTGCCCGCCCGCATCGTCACCGGCTACCAGGGCGCCGACCCGCTGCCGGTCGACGGCTACCACATCGTGCGGCAGAACTCGGCGCACGCCTGGGCCGAGTTCTGGCAGTCTGGGGAGGGCTGGGTGCGCGCCGACCCCACGGCCGCCGTGTCCCCGGACCGCATCAACCGCAGTGCCACCCTGGCAGCACCGCCGGGCCTGGTGGTCGGCACCCTGCGTGATGCGCTGGGCGGGGCCGAGTTCTTGAGCCGCTGGCAAACCTCATTGGAGGCCGTCAACAACCGCTGGAACCAGTGGGTGCTGAGTTATTCCAGCAGCCAGCAGCTGGACCTGCTCAAGCAGATCGGCTTTCTCACCCCACGCTGGGAGGATCTGGCCTGGACCTTGTTGATCGTGAGTGGCTCGGTGGCACTGGCCGGCCTGGGCGCCGGGTGGTGGCGACGCCACCGGCTCGATCCCTGGACCACGCAGATGGCGGCCGTGCGGCGCAAGCTGGTCGGGCTGGGCGTGACCCTGGCGGAACACGATCCGCCGTTGACCTTGGCCCGCCGGGTCGACGACGCCTTGGGCCCCCAAGCGCGGGCCTTGGGGCAGGCGCTGCGCGAGCTCGACCGCCAGCGCTATGGTGCCAGCCCCCCCGCGCGGGCCCTGCGGCGCCAGTTCAAACAGATCCGGGCCCTGGCACGGGCGCTGTTGCGCCCGCCGAATTGACCCGAAGCGCCGGTGGGCGTCCCGGCCTCAAGGCCCCTTTGTTCAGCCCACAGCCGGTGTGTCCACCCGCACGTCACCGCATTGCGCCCGGTGGCGCAGCGCATGGTCCATCAGCACCAGGGCCAGCATCGCCTCGGCGATCGGCGTGGCACGGATGCCCACACAGGGGTCGTGCCGCCCAAAGGTTTCGACCGTGGCCGGTTGGCCCTGCACGTCGATGGAGTCGCGCGCCGTGCGGATCGAGCTGGTGGGTTTGACGGCGATGCGCACGGTGATGTCCTGGCCGGTGGAAATGCCGCCCAGCACCCCGCCCGAACGGTTGGTGCGAAAGCCCTCGGGGGTGATCTCGTCACCGTGGGTCGTGCCGCGCTGGGCCACACTGGCAAACCCCGCGCCGATCTCCACGCCCTTGACGGCATTGATGCCCATCATCGCGTAGGCGATGTCGGCGTCGAGCTTGTCGAACAGGGGTTCGCCCCAGCCGACCGGCACGCCGTGGGCCGCCACCTCGATGCGAGCGCCACAGCTGTCGCCGTCTTTGCGCAAGGCGTCCATGTAGACCTCCAGGCGCGGGATGTCGGACAGGTTGGCGGCAAAGAACGGGTTGTCCGGGACGTGGTCGAGCGACTCGAACGGAATCTCGATGTCGCCGAGCTGCGTCATGTGGCCGCTGAAACGCACCCCGTGGTGCGCCTGCAGCCACTTGCGCGCCACCGCCGCCGCACCGACCATGGGCGCGGTCAGCCGTGCCGACGAGCGGCCACCGCCCCGCGGATCGCGCCGCCCGTACTTGTGCCAGTAGGTGTAGTCGGCGTGGCCAGGCCGGAAGGTCTGCAGGATGTTGCCGTAATCCTTGGAGCGCTGGTCGGTGTTGCGGATCAGCAAGGCGATCGGGGTGCCGGTGGTGTGCCCCTCGTAGACGCCCGACAGGATCTCCACCGTGTCCGGCTCGTTGCGCTGGGTCACGAAACGCGAGGTGCCCGGGCGCCGCCGGTCGAGCTCGGGCTGGATGTCGGCCTCGCTCAGCGGCAGGCCGGGGGGGCAGCCGTCGATCACGCAGCCGATGGCCGGCCCATGGGACTCACCGAAGTTGGTGACGCAAAACAAGTGGCCGACGGTGTTGCCGGACATGGGAAAAAGCTTTCAGGAAAAACAAGGCCCGGGCAGCCCTGCAGGCTGCCCGGCCAAAGGGTGTTCGCTCACTTGACCGACAAAGGCGCCGGCGCCGTGGCCTCGTCCACCGGCCAGTCGCGGATGTAGGCCTTGAGCATGCGGTTCTCGAAGTCCTGGGCGTCGACCACCGCCTTGGCCACGTCGTAGAACGACATCACCCCGAGCAGCACCTTCTGCGACAGCACCGGCATGTAGCGGGTGTGGTGCTCCAGCATGATGCGGCGAACTTCGTCCATGTCGGTTTCCGGCGTGCAGGTGACCGGGCAGTCGTCCATCACGCTGCGAACCAGCGTGGTGCCCACCGTGCCGCCGTTCTTCACAACGGCCGCGATGGCCTCGCGAAACGTCAGCATGCCCACCAGGTCGCCGTGTTCCATCACCACCAGCGAACCCACATTCAGCTCGGCCATGGTCTCCATGGCAAAGGACAAGGGCTGATCCGGGGAAACGGTGAACAGGGCACTGCCCTTGACGCGCAGGATGTCGCTGACTTTCATGACGAACCTTTGAATGGTAGAGCCGGGCACCAGCGGCCGACAATGGAAAACGGCCGTGGGAATCCCCATGCGATGGCCAATATGTACACCATTTTCCCGCAGCGCCGGCCGGCGCGCCAGCCGGCTCAGGATTCCAGCAGTGCTTGCAAACGGATGTCTTCGAAGCCGGCTTGGTGCCAAAAGCCCAACAACTCGGGCAGGGGCGCCAACAGCAGGCTCCTGAGCAAGGGCGCCGCGGGGGTTGCAGCCGGTTCGCAGATCAAGGTGTAACGGGCACTGCCCTCTTCGTCCAGCCGGGCCACCCAATCGAGCCGGACCAGCACGTCCAAGGCGGGCTCGATCTGCAGGGGGTCGATGCGCAATCGGGTCGACAGGGCCTCCAGACTCAAGCCGTGCCCCGGTTGCGCGCGGGCAGTGGCCAACAGGCGCAACACCGCCACGGCCAGCTGAAAAGGCGCGCCCGCCACGTCGGCGTGCCGCACCACCTTCATCTGCAGACTGGGGGTGTAAGCGGCGATCACCGCGCCCAACAGCACGATGACCCAGCTCAAGAAAATCCACACCAGGAAAATCGGCACCGCCGCGAACGCACCGTAGATCACCTGGTAGGCATCCACCGACCCCAGGTACCAACCCAGCATGCGCTTGGCCAGCTGGAAACCCAGCACGGCCACGAAGGCACCGGTGAAGGCGTGGCGCCACCGCACGTGGGTGTTGGGCACGTACCGGAACAGCGCCGCCATGCCGCAAGTGAGCATGACGACTTCAATCAACGTCAGCAGGAACGCCACCCCCCCGGGCAAGGCACCCACCAGGCCGCGCGAGGCCGACACCGCGTACGAGGTGAGCGACAAACTGATGCCCAAGAACAGCGGCCCCAGGGTCGCCGCCGCCCAGTACACCAGCACCCGCTGCGCGATGGGCCGCGGTTTGCGCACGCGCCAGATGGCGTTGAGCGTGCGGTCGATGGTCAGCATCAGGGCCTGCGCCGACAGCACCAAAAAGATCAAACCCACCGCACCCAGGCTGTGGGCGCTGGCCGAGAACTGCGTCAGCGACCGCAACACCGGTTTGGAGATGCCCTCGGGGACCAGGCTGCGCAGGAAGTACTGTTCCAGGGCCTGCTGGAAGTTGGAAAACATGGGAAACGCCGAGAACACCGCCAGCATCACGGTGAGCAGGGGCACCAGCGAGATGAGCGTGGTGAAGGTCAAACTGCCCGCCGTCAACCCCAAGCGGTCTTCCCGGAAACGCTGGCGCAAGGTGCGGACCGTGTCGCGCCAGGGCCAGTCTTCCAGCGTTTGCCAGAGGTCAACGAATTTTTCGCGGCGGATGGTCCAGGACATGGGCGCCAGAAGGGAGAAGACAGAAGAGCGACTGCGCATCGGTCGGTATGATGCCACCCGTGACTCCCTCCTCGCCGTCCCCCTTGAAATCTTCTGTCTCTTCCTCGACACCCGCCTTGCCACGGCCGGTGGCGCTGTCGCGCCTGATGGCGGTGTCCAGCCTGTTGGGGCTGATCGGCTTGGGGTTGGGTTGGGAGTTGTTTTGGGCCCCCACGGGTTCCGGCATGCTGGCGTTGAAGGTGCTGCCGTTGACGCTGCCCCTGGCAGGCTTGTTGAAGAACCGCATGTACACCTACCGCTGGTTGAGCCTGATGGTGTGGCTGTATTTCACCGAAGGCGTCGTGCGGGCCAGCGGCGACAAAGGCCTCAGCGCCTGGCTCGCCGGGTTGGAGGTGGTGCTGTGCCTGGTGTTGTTCGCGGCCTGCGCCCTGCATGTGCGGTGGCGCTTGAGCCACGCCCAACCGGCCCCCGCCATCCCGCCCGAACAGCCGGCCTGAGCTCAGGCGATCGGTCGACGCCGCTGGCGCCGGCCTGCTGTGCTGGCCGTCTGGCTCGACCGCTGCATCGCTGCTCTTTGGTCTTCCAGAAGCAACCTATTGCAAGGTGCCTTTGAGCGCCGCCGGCAGCGGCAATGCCACCACCTCGATGCCCTCTTCCTGCAAGGCCTGGCGCTCGTCACGCGTGGCCTGGCCCCGAATGCCGCGTTCTTGCGCCTCACCTTGGTGGATGCGGCGAGCTTCTGCGGCAAAGCGGTCGCCAACGTCTTCGGTGTTGGCCAGCACATGGGCCACGGCTTTCATCCACACCGTTTGCAAGGTGGCCGGGGTGGCGGCCTCGGGAGGTGAGGCCACACCGGCGCTGGGCAGCGACAGCGGGTCGTGCGGTGCCACGGCCTTGGTGACCTGCACATGGGGTGCGCTGGGCAGCGTCACCACCTCGGCATCGCCGCACAGCGGGCAGGTGAGCAGGCCCTGGGCCAATTGACGCTGTTGTTCAGCGTCGGACGCGAACCAGCCTTCGAAACGGTGGTCCTGTCCACAGCGCAGGTTGAGCACTTTCATGGGGTCCGATTCCTGCGTGTCAGCACGCCAATGCCGCTTGCCAAGCCAAAGGCCAACGGCCCTCGCGCCAGGCCCGCAGCCACAACAAGCCGATGAGGGTCTTGGCGTCGGTCAGTTCGCCACTGCAAGCTTGGGCCTCGAGCGCCTCTTGGGTGGTGGTGTGCACCTCGAGGAATTCACCCGCATCCAACTTCGGGGCGCCGGCCGTCAGACCACGGGCAAACCAGACCTCGATGGCTTCATTCGAATAGGCGATGGCGTTGTGCAGCACCCCGGCACGGGCCCACTCGCGGGCCTGGTAACCGGTTTCTTCGAGCAGCTCGCGGCGGGCGCAAGACAACGCCGACTCGGCCGCGTCGCGCTTGCCCGCGGGAAACTCGAGCATCACCTGGCCCATGGGAAAACGAAACTGCCGCTCCACCACCAGGCGCCCGTCGTCCAACACCGGCACGATCATCACGGCGCCGGGGTGAACGATGTACTCGCGTGAAGCCTGGGCGCCGTCCGGCAAACTCACTTCGTCTCGGCGGACCTGCAGAAAGTCACCTTGGTACACCACGTCGCTGCGCAAGGAGGCCTCGCGCAGGTGCGCATCAGGCGAGGTCATGGGCGCTGGCCGTTGGCACGGGTGGCCAGTGGTGGGGTGAGGCAAGGCCGCATTGCGGGGCTCAGGAGCTCAAAGCCCGCGACACCGCCTGGGAGCACATGGCCATCAAGGCGCCCGGGAACACACCGAAGGCCACCACCGCCAAGCCGTTGAGCGAGAGCATCGCCCGCACATCGCCGGTGGCCACGATTGGGTGGCTGTCGATGGGCTCATCGAAATACATCAGCTTGACGATGCGCAGATAGTAGAAGGCCCCGATCAAGGACAGCACCACCGCGGCGACCGACAGCCCGATGTAGAACGCCTGCCCAGTGGACACCAGCGCCTGCAGCACGGCCAGCTTGGCGTAAAAGCCCACCGTCGGCGGGATGCCCGCCAAGGAGAACATGAAGATCGCCATCACCGCCGCGTACCAAGGGCTGCGGCGGGCCAGGCCCTTCAGATCGTTCAGGTTGTCGCTCTCAAAACCCTGGCGCGACAGCAGCATCACCACGCCGAAAGTGCCCAGGGTGGTCAGCACGTAGCTGACCAGGTAGAACATCGCCGAGCTGTAGCCCTTGGCCGCCGAAGTGGTGGCGAAGGCCACCACCGTGGGCGTGAAGCCCAGCAGCATGAAGCCGATCTGCGAAATGGTGGAGTAAGCCAGCATGCGCTTGAGGTTGGTCTGCGCAATGGCGGCCAGGTTGCCGATGGCCAGCGAGGCCACCGCCAGCAGCACCAGCATCTGCTGCCAGTCGCCTGCCAGGCCCGACATGCCCTCCACCAGCAAGCGGAAGGTCAAGGCAAAGGCTGCCAGCTTGGGCGCACCCGCAATCAACAAGGTCACGCCGGTGGGCGAGCCGTGGTAGACGTCGGGCAGCCACATGTGAAACGGCACGGCGCCGAGCTTGAACGCCAGGCCGGCCACCACGAACACCACGCCCAGCACCAGCACGGCAGGGTTGATGCGGCCGGTGGAAATGGCGGCGAAGACCTCCGGAATGGCCAACGAACCGGTGGCGCCATACATCATGGACAGGCCGTACAGCAAGAAGCCGCTGGCCAGTGCGCCCAGCACGAAGTACTTCATCGCCGCCTCGGTGGCGTTGGCCTGGTCGCGGCGCAACGCCGTCAGGGCGTACAGCGACAGGCTCATCAACTCCAGGCCCAGGTAGGTAACCAGGAAGTTGTTGGCCGACAGCATGATGAAAATGCCCAGCAGCGTGAACATCGTCAGCGAGAACAGCTCGCCGCGCAAGATGTCGTGCGTCACCGCATAGCCTCGGGTGTAGACCAGGGTGATGATGAAAGTGACGGCGGCGAAGAAGCCCAGCAGGTGGCCGAGTGGATCCGAAACCACCATGCCGTCCATCGCGTAGACCGCGCCGCCGGCGTTGAACAGCCACAAATGAATGCCGGCCACCAGCGCCAGCAACGCCTGCGTCAACCAATAGGTGGGGGCGCGGCGGGGGTGGGTGACCCACAGATCGGCCAACGTCACCACCAAGGCGCAGCACAGCAGCACCACTTCAGGCAGGAGGTCGGGGAAGAAAGAGGGCCAGTGCATATTCATCGGGTTCAACCTGGGTTCAAGGGCACGCCCGGCTCAAGGGGCTGTGCGGTGCGGGGGCCACAAGACGCCCCCGCCATTCACATTCAAAAAGCCACGCAGGGCATCAAATCAACGCACCGCTGCAGGCAGCTTCGACACGGACACGTGCTTCAGCAATTCGTTGACGGACACGTGCAGCGTGTCGGTGAACGGCTTGGGGTACACGCCCATCGCCAGCACCGCCACGGCCAGCACCGTCAACATCAATTTTTCGCGGCCGTTCACGTCGGTGAGTTCACGCACCTGCTGGTGGACGACCGGGCCGAAATACACCCGCTTGACCATCCACAGGGTGTAGGCCGCGCCAAAGATCAAGGTGGTCGATGCCAACAAGCCGATCACGAAATTGAATTGCACCGCCCCCAGGATCACCATCCATTCACCGACGAAGCCGGCGGTGCCCGGCAGGCCGCAGTTGGCCATGGCGAAGAACACGGCGAAGGCTGCGAAGGTGGGCATGCTGTTGACCACGCCGCCGTAGCTGGCGATTTCACGCGAGTGCATGCGGTCGTAGAGCACGCCGATGCACAGGAACATGGCGGCCGACACGAAGCCGTGGGAGATCATCTGCACCACCGCGCCGGATACGCTCAACTCGTTGAACATGAAGAAGCCCAAGGTCACGAAACCCATGTGGGCGATGCTCGAATAAGCCACCAGCTTCTTCATGTCCTGCTGCACCAGCGCCACGAAGCCGATGTAGATCACGGCGGTGAGCGACAAGGCGATGACGACCCAGCTCCAATGGGTGGCAGCGTCGGGTGTGACCGGCAGCGAAAAGCGCAGGAAACCGTAGGCCCCCAGCTTGAGCATGATGGCGGCCAGCACCACGGAGCCACCGGTGGGCGCCTCGACGTGGGCATCCGGCAGCCAGGTGTGCACCGGCCACATCGGCACCTTCACCGCGAAGGCGGCGAAGAATGCGAAGAACAACAAGGTCTGCGCCGACATCGGCAATGGCAGCTGATGCCAGGCCTGGATGTTGAAGCTGCCCGACTGGATGTAGAGGTAGATCACCGCCACCAGCATCAGCAGCGAGCCGGCCAGCGTGTACAGGAAGAACTTGAACGCTGCGTAGACGCGGCGCTGCCCGCCCCACACGCCGATGATGATGTACATCGGGATCAGCGTGGCCTCAAAGAAAACGTAGAACAGCAGCCCGTCCGCGGCCGAGAACACGCCCACCATGATCCCGGACAGGATCAGGAACGCGCCCATGTACTGATTGACCCGCTCGGTGATGACCTCCCAGCCCGCGATCACCACGATGATGGTGATGAAGGCGGTCAGCGGCACGAACCACATCGAGATGCCGTCCACGCCGAGCTGGTAGCGCACGTTGAGCTCTGGAATCCAGGACAGGTTTTCCTGGAACTGCAGGGCGGCCGTGCTGTTGTCAAAACCAACGATCAAGGGAACGGTCACCGCAAAACTGACCACTGCTGCCAACAAGGCCAGCCAGCGAACCATCCGCGCCTGGTCGTCGCGGCTGAGCCACAACACCAAGAGACCCGAAACGACAGGCAACCAAATTGCCAAACTCAACAAAGGCATGTTCTTTTTCTCCGCAGCCTGATCAGAAGGACCGACCCAGGACGCTGCTCAGGTAGGGCCACAGCTGCCAGGTCATCAATCCGATGACCCCCAAAATCATCACCAGCGCATACCAGTACAGGTGCCCGGTCTGGACCAGGCGGACCACGGAGGACGTCAGCCCCACACCGCGCGCCGACCCGTTGATCAAGGCACCGTCGATCAGGCCCATGTCGCCGCCCTTCCACAGGCCCAAGCCCAGCAACCGTGCACCGGCCGCCAAGACCTTCTCGTTGAAGGCGTCCAGGTAGTACTTGTTTTCCAGCACGCGGTTGAAAGTCGTCGTGTTGGCCTTGATGGCGGCCGGGATCTGCGGCATCACCATGTAGAACACGTAGGCCGTGACCACGCCGGCCAAGGCCAGCCAGAACGGCGCGGTCAACAGTGCGTGCGTCGTCATGGCCCAGGCGCCGTGAAACGCGCGTGCCATGGTTTGCATGGCGGGGTGCAGTTGCGCGTTGACCACGATGGCACCCTTGAACAGGTCGCCATACAACAAGCTTTCGATGGTGAGGTAGCCAATGGCGACCGACGGAATGGCCAACAGGATCAGCGGCAGCGTCACCACCCACGGCGACTCGTGCGGCACGTGCACCTTGGCAGCGTGACCATGGCCATGGTCGTCGTGGTGGTCGTGCTCACCAGGGAACGGCTTGTCGCGGAAACGCTCTTTGCCGTGGAACACCAGGAAGTACATGCGGAAAGAGTAAAAGGCCGTGACGAACACGCCTGCGAGCACCGCAAAATTGGCAAAGCCCGCGCCCCAGAGATTGGTGGCATGCACCGCCTCGATGATGCTGTCCTTCGAATAGAAGCCCGAGAAGAGCGGCGTGCCAATCAACGCCAAGGAACCCAACAACGAGGTGATCCAGGTGATCGGCATGTACTTGCGCAGGCCACCCATGTTGCGGATGTCCTGGTCGTGGTGCATGCCAATGATGACCGAGCCCGCTCCCAAAAACAGCAGGGCCTTGAAGAAGGCGTGGGTCATGAGGTGGAACACCGCCACCGAGTAAGCCGAAGCGCCCAGTGCCACGGTCATGTAGCCCAGTTGGGACAAGGTTGAATAAGCCACCACGCGTTTGATGTCGTTTTGGATGATGCCCATGAAGCCCATGAACAACGCCGTGATGCTGCCGATCACCAGGATGAAGCTCAGCGCGGTGTCGGACAGCTCGAACAGGGGCGACATGCGGGCGACCATGAAGATGCCGGCCGTCACCATCGTGGCGGCGTGGATCAGGGCGGAGATGGGCGTGGGGCCTTCCATGGAGTCGGGCAGCCACACATGCAGCGGGAACTGCGCGCTCTTGCCCATGGCGCCGATGAACAGGCAGATGCAGATCACGGTGATCAGCATCCAGTCGGTGCCAGGCAGCAGGTACTTGGCCAGGAAATCGGCCTTGCCGAAAACCTCGGTGTAGTTCAAGGTGCCGGCGAAGGCCACGATCAAGCCGATGCCCAGGATGAAGCCGAAATCACCCACCCGGTTGACGAGAAAGGCCTTCATGTTGGCGAACACCGCCGTGGGCTTGGTGTGCCAAAAACCGATCAGCAAGTACGACACCAGGCCGACCGCCTCCCAACCGAAGAACAGTTGCAGCAGGTTGTTGCTCATCACCAGCATCAGCATGGCGAAGGTGAACAGCGAGATGTAACTGAAGAAGCGCTGGTAACCCGAGTCTTCCGACATGTAGCCGATGGTGTAGATGTGCACCATCAGGGAGACGAAGGTCACCACGCACATCATCATGGCCGACAGGCCGTCGATGAGGAAACCCACCTCCATCTTCAAGCCACCCAGCACCATCCACTCGTAGACCGTGCCGTTGAAGCGCGCGCCTTCCATCACGACGGCCTTGAGCACCATGGCCGACACGATGAAAGACACCAGCACCCCCAAGATGGTGAGCAGGTGCGCGCCGCGGCGGCCGATGGTGCGGCCCAGCAGGCCGGCCACGATGGCGCCGGCCAGCGGCGCCAGCGGCACCAGCAGCAGCATGTTTTGCGAGAGTTGTGTAGACATTGTTCTTGGAATTTTGGAGTGGCAGGGGTCAGCCCTTGAGGGCGTCCATCTCTTCGACGTTGACGCTGGAGCGGTTGCGGAACAGCACCACCAGGATCGCCAAGCCAATGGCCGATTCGGCTGCTGCCACCGTCAGGATGAAGAACACGAACACCTGCCCGGCCATGCGATCGGCCACCAACGGCAGGTAATGGGAGAAGGCCACGAAGTTGATGTTCACCGCCAGCAACATCAACTCGATCGCCATCAGCAAGACGATCAGGTTCTTGCGGTTCAGGAAAATGCCGATCACCGAGAAGGCGAACAAAATGGCGCCCAGCGTCAGGTAATGGCCCAGCGCAAGCGGGCCCAGGTTGGACGTCAAAATCATGCCTTGTCTCCCGCGGGGGCTGGGTCGGTGGGGGGCGCTTGGTCAGGCGCTTCGACCGTGGGTTGCATTTTCACCAGGCGCACCCGGTCGGCTCGCTTGACGTGAATCTGATCAGACGGATTGACGTACTTGGAGTCTTTGCGCCGGCGCAGGGTGAGTGCGATGGCGGCAATGATGGCCACCAGCAGCAACACGGCGGCGATTTGCAGCGGATAGAGGTAGTGGGTGTAGAGCTCGATGCCCAGCAGCTTGGTGTTGCCCATCTGCGCCAGCTGCGGATCGGTCGGCGCACGCCGCACGTCAAAGCCGGGAATCAGCACCAGCGCCATCTCCAGCGCGATCACCACGCCCACCACGGCGGCCACAGGGAAGTGGGTCCAGAAGCCTTCGCGAAAAGCTTCGCTGTTCATGTCGAGCATCATCACCACGAACAGGAACAGCACCATCACCGCCCCGACGTAGACCAGCACGAGGGTGATGGCCAAGAACTCGGCCTCCAGCAACACCCACAGGCAGGCGGCGGAGAAGAAGGCCAGGACCAGGAACAGCGCCGCATGCACCGGGCTGCGCGCCGTGATGACTCGAAACGCGGCCACCAGCAAAACGGCGGCAAAGATACAGAAGAAGATGAAAGTGGTGTTCATGGGTTCAGGGCGCCGCTTCAGCGATAGCGCGCATCGGCCTCGCGGTTGGCGGCAATCTCTTTTTCATAGCGGTCGCCCACGGCCAGCAACATGTCTTTGGTGAAGTACAGGTCGCCACGCTTTTCCCCGTGGTACTCGAGGATGTGGGTTTCGACGATCGAGTCGACCGGGCAGCTCTCTTCGCAAAAGCCACAGAAGATGCACTTGGTCAGGTCGATGTCGTAGCGGGTGGTGCGGCGCGAGCCGTCGTCACGCACTTCCGACTCGATGGTGATGGCCAAGGCCGGGCACACGGCTTCGCACAGCTTGCAGGCGATGCAGCGCTCTTCGCCGTTTTCATAACGGCGCAGTGCATGCAGGCCACGGAAACGCGGCGAAGCCGGTGTTTTTTCCTCCGGGTACTGGATGGTGATCTTGCGTGAAAAGAAGTGCCGACCCGTCAGGGCCATGCCCTTGAACAACTCGGTGAGCAGGAAGCTGGAAAACAGCTCCTTGATGGTGGCAACCGCCATGACGAACCTTTCTGAAGGGAGCGTTAGTCCCAAATGTTCCAGGGAGACTGGATCCACAAGCCCACCACCACCAGCCACACCAGGGTGACCGGGATGAAGATCTTCCAGCCCAAGCGCATGATCTGGTCATAGCGAAAGCGCGGGAAGGTGGCACGGACCCACAGGAAGAGGGTGCAGACCATGAAGGTCTTGCCGAACAGCCAGAACCAGTTCCAAAACCACATCGAGTCCTGGATCCAGGCCGGCGTGGCCAGACCGAAAGCGGAGAACGACACCGGTGCCATCCAGCCGCCCAAGAAGAGCAGCGCGGCCACGGCGGACACCAGGATGATGTTGGCGTACTCGGCCAGGAAGAACATCGCGAAGGACATGCCCGAGTACTCGACCATGTGACCGGCCACGATCTCCGATTCCCCCTCCACCACGTCGAAGGGGTGGCGGTTGGTCTCGGCAATGCCGGCAATGACGTACACCACGAAAATCGGCAGCAGCGGCAGCCAATTCCAGCTCAGGAAGCTGATGCCCATGTCGGCGAACCAGCCCCGGCCCTGCCCTGCCACGATCTCGCTCAGGTTCAGGCTGGCCGACACCATCAGCACGACCACCAGGCAAAAGCCCATGGCGATCTCGTAGCTCACCATTTGGGCCGAGGCCCGCAGCGCACCGAGGAAGGCGTATTTGGAATTGGACGCCCAGCCGGCGACGATGACCCCGTACACCTCCATCGAGGTGATGGCCATCAGGAACAACAGGCCGGCGTTGATGTTGGCGAGCGCCGCGTCGGGGCCGAAGGGGATCACGGCCCAGGCGGCCAACGCCGGCATGATCGTCATCACCGGGGCGATGAAGAACAGCGCCTTGCTGGCGGCGGACGGCACGATGATCTCTTTGAAGATCAGCTTGACCGCGTCGGCGATCGGTTGCAGCAGACCGAGCGGGCCCACCCGGTTGGGGCCCGGGCGGATCTGGGTCCAGCCGATGGCCTTGCGCTCCCACAGGGTCAAGTAAGCCACGCACAACAGCAGCGGCAACACCACCGCCACGATCTTGAGCAGCGTCCAAGCCAAATCCCAGGCCACGCCCAAGGTGGCGCCGCCCCAGGTTTGGAAGGTGTGAAGGATGTCCAGCATGTTTGCCTCAGACCTTCTCGACAGTGAGGGAGCCGAACATCGGCCCCAGGGACGCCGTGGCTTCACGCCCAGCAGGCACGCGAACCGCCTGGGGTGCCAGGCTCGGGTCGCATTGCACTGGCAGCACGACCGAGGCGTCACCTTGACGCACCCGCACCGAGGCGCCATCGCTCAAGCCCAAGCGCTGCCACAACGCGCTCGACACGCTGGCAAACACCGGCCGGGCGTCGGCCGTGAGTTGCAAAGGCGTGGAGCGGCGCACGATGCTGTCGGTGCCGTAGATGGACACGTCGGCCAGGCGCTCGAGACCCTCTGCCGGGAAGGCGTCCACGGCGGACAGCTTGGCAGCGGCGGCGGGCACCCGGTTGTTCAAGCGGGCGGTGAAGCTGGCGGTGTCGCCCAAGGCGGCCTCGCGCACTTGCTCCGACGTCTCGAAGCCAAAATCCTTCAGGCCCAGCAGGTTGCCCAGCACGCGCAGCACCTTCCAGGCCGGGCGGGTGTCGCCCAAGGGGCGCACCACGCCATGGAAGCTCTGCACCCGACCTTCGGCGTTCACGTAGGTGCCGGAGGTCTCGGTGAACGGGGCCACCGGCAAGATCACGTCGCAATGGTCGAGCGTGGCGCTCTTGAACGAGGTCAAGGCCACCACCATGTCGGCGGACTTCAAGGCAGCCAGGGCAGCCGGCCCGTTGGCAAAGTCCAGCGACGGATCCAGGTGCAACAACAACGCGGCCTTCAACGAACCGCTGAGCATTTGCTGAGCGTTCAAACCGCCATTGCGCGGCTGAGCGTCCACCCACTGGGCGCCCACCGTGTTAGCACCTTCGGTGAGGTAGCCCACGGTGGCTTGCGTCTGCTCGCCAATCCACTGCGCCAGCATCAGCAAGCTGGCGGCTTGGGGGTGCTGTGCTGCGGCGTTGCCCAGCAGCACCGCTTTGTTCTCGCCGCTGAGCAGCGACTTGGCAATGGCCTCGGCAGCCGGTGACGGCGTGACCTGGGCCGGTGACGGCACCCCTTTGGACTGCGCGATCGCACTGGCGACTTCGGCCAAGGCGCGCGGCCAGTCGCTCGGTGTGGCGATGAGGCTGGCGCCCATGGGCATCAGCCAGTCATCGGCCACGGCTTGCAGGCAGTGCACCTCGGCGCCCTTGCGGGCGGCCTGGCGAATGCGCTGGGCAAACAGCGGATGGTCCTTGCGCAGGAAGGAGCCCACGACGAACACGCGCTGCAGCTGCGACAGCGAAGCGATCGACGTGCCCAGCCAGCGGGCGGTGGACGCGTCGCCCACATTGCCGAAGTCGGCGTGGCGCAGCCGGTGGTCGATGTTGTCGCTGCCCAGACCGCGTACCAGCTCAGCCAGCAGGTGCAATTCTTCGACGGTGCTGTGCGGTGCGGCCAAAGCACCGATGTGCTTGGCGCCGTGGTCGGCCTGAATCTGTTGGAGACCGCGGGCGACGTAGTCGAGCGCGGTGTTCCAGTCGACCTGCTTCCACTCGCCGCCCTGTTTGATCTGGGGCGTGGTGATGCGTTCGTCGCTGTTCAGGGCTTCATACGAGAAACGGTCGCGGTCGGCCAGCCAGCACTCGTTGACCGCTTCGTTTTCCAGCGGCAGCACGCGCATCACCAGGTTGGACTTCACCTGCACGATCAGGTTGGCACCGGTGCTGTCGTGCGGGCTCACGCTCTTGCGGCGCGACAGCTCCCAGGTGCGGGCGCGGTAGCGGAAGGGCTTGCTGGTCAGCGCGCCGACCGGGCAGACGTCAATCATGTTGCCGGACAGCTCGGAGTCGATGGTGTCGCCGGCCACCGTGGTGATCTCGGAATGCTCGCCGCGGTGGATCATGCCCAGCTCCATCACGCCGGCCACTTCCTGGCCGAAGCGCACGCAGCGGGTGCAATGGATGCAACGGCTCATCTCCGCCATCGACACCAGCGGCCCGACGTCCTTGTGGAAGACGACGCGCTTTTCTTCGGTGTAACGGGAGGAGGAACCGCCGTAGCCCACGGCCAAGTCTTGCAACTGGCATTCGCCGCCTTGGTCGCAGATCGGGCAATCCAGGGGGTGGTTGATGAGCAGGAACTCCATGACGCTTTGCTGCGCCTTGAGGGCCTTGTCGCTCTTGGTGCGAACGATCATGCCCTGCGTCACCGGCGTGGCGCAGGCCGGCAAAGGCTTGGGCGCCTTTTCAACGTCCACCAGGCACATGCGGCAGTTGGCCGCGATCGACAGCTTCTTGTGATAGCAAAAGTGAGGGATGTAGGTGCCTGCCTTGTCGGCCGCATGCATCACCATGCTGCCCTCCAGCACCTCGACCTTCTTGCCGTCCAGTTCGATTTCAATCATGGGACCAGTCGCTCAGCGACTCCATAAGCACCCTTGCCCACGCGGGAAAGGGTCGGGGATGAAAAAGGCGTGCCACACGGCACGGCAACAAGCCGACAGGCAGCCACCCGGGCATCAGGCATGCACGGCCTCGCCCACCAGCGGCGTCTTGTGCTCGATCAGGTGCACGAACTCCTCGCGGAAGTGCTTGATCATGGCGCGCACCGGCATGGCCGCCGCGTCTCCCAGGGCGCAAATGGTGCGGCCTTGGATGTTGTCGGCCACCGAGTTCAGCAGGTCGATGTCTTCGGCACGGCCGCGGCCATGGGCGATGCGCTCGACCATGCGGTAGAGCCACCCGGTGCCTTCGCGACACGGCGTGCACTGGCCGCAGCTCTCGTGCATGTAGAAGTACGACAGGCGCAGCAGGCTCTTGACCATGCACCGCGAGTCGTCCATCACGATGACCGCGCCCGAGCCGAGCATCGAGCCGGCTTTGGCGATGCTGTCGTAGTCCATGGTGGTCTCGAGCATGATTGAGGCCGGCAGGATCGGCGCCGACGAGCCGCCCGGAATCACGGCCTTGAGCTGCCGCCCTTTGCGCACGCCGCCCGCAAGTTCCAACAGCACGGGGAACGGCGTGCCCAAGGGAATTTCATAGTTGCCGGGTCGCTCGACATCGCCGGAGACCGAATAGATCTTGGTGCCGCCGTTGTTGGGCTTGCCCACCGCCAGGTACGCCGGTCCGCCGTTGCGGATGATCCAGGGCACCGCCGCAAAGGTCTCGGTGTTGTTGATGGTGGTCGGCTTGCCGTAGAGGCCATAGCTGGCCGGAAACGGCGGCTTGAAGCGCGGCTGGCCCTTCTTGCCCTCGAGCGACTCGAGCAACGCGGTTTCCTCGCCACAGATGTAGGCGCCAAAGCCGTGCGAAGCGTGCAGCTGGAAGCTGAAGTTCGAGCCCAGGATGCGGTCGCCCAGGAAGCCTGCCGCGCGCGCTTCTTCCAGGGCCGCCTCGAAGCGCTCGTAGGCCTCAAAAATTTCGCCGTGGATGTAGTTGTAGCCCACTGCGATGCCCATGGCATAAGCGGCGATGGCCATGCCTTCGATGACGATGTGCGGGTTGTGCACCAGGATGTCACGGTCCTTGCAGGTGCCGGGCTCGCCCTCGTCGGAGTTGCACACCAGGTACTTGGGGCCCGGAAACTGGCGCGGCATGAAGCTCCACTTCAGGCCGGTGGGAAAGCCAGCGCCTCCGCGGCCGCGCAGCGCGGAGGCCTTGACCTCGGCAATCACCTGCTCGGGCGTCATGCCCTCGCCGCCGTCTTGGCCGAGGATCTTCTTCAGGGCCTGGTAGCCACCACGGGCCACGTAGTCGTCCAGATGCCAATTGCTGCCGTTCAGATCGGCGCAGATCTGCGGCTGGAGGTGGCGACCGTGAAAACAGGTCTGCTGCCCCGTGGCTTGAAACTTCGAAAGATCGAGCATGGAAAACCTTGTGACGGCCTGTAGAGACCGCGGATTAAGGGGTCGGGGTGACGGGCACCGCCGCAGCCGGCGCCCGTTTCAACATCTCGACCAGTTCGTCGAGCTGCTCTGTTTGCATGAAGCTGCACATCTGCCGGTCGTTCACCAGCAACACCGGGGCGTCGGCGCAGGCGCCCAGGCACTCGCTTTTCTGCACGGTGATGCGGCCGTCGGCGGTGGTGCCGCCCTCCTCCACACCCAGCTTGCGGCACAGGTGCTCCAGCGCCGACTGACCATCGCGCAGTTGGCACGGCAAGTTGGTGCAGACGTTGAGCTTGAACTGGCCCAGCGGGCGCTGGTTGTACATGTTGTAGAACGTGGTGACTTCGTGCACCGCGATCGGCGCCATGCCGAGGTAGGCGGCAATCACCTTCTCGCTGGCCAGCGACACAAAGCCCTCCTCTTGCTGCACGATGGCCAGGCACGCCATGACCGCCGATGCTTTTTGCTCGGGCGGGTACTTGGCCACTTCCCGATCGAAGCGGGCGCGGGTGGCACCCGACAGCACGTAAGCGGCAGGCGATGCCGACGAAGTCGTAGAGATCACAGAACTCACCGGTCAATCTCCCCAAACACGATGTCCATGGTGCCGATCACCGCCACGGCGTCGGCGATCATGTGGCCACGGGACATTTCGTCCAGCGCGGCAAGGTGGGCAAAACCCGGCGCGCGGATCTTCAGGCGGTAGGGCTTGTTGGCCCCGTCGCTCACCAGGTAGATGCCGAACTCGCCCTTCGGGTGCTCCACGGCGGCATAGGCCTCGCCTTCGGGCACGTGGAAGCCTTCGGTGAACAGCTTGAAGTGGTGAATCAGCTCTTCCATGCTGGACTTCATTTCCAGGCGCGACGGCGGGGCCACCTTGTGGTTGCTGGTGATCACCGGCCCAGGGTTCTTGCGCAACCAGTCCACGCACTGCTGGATCAACCGGTTCGACTGGCGCATCTCTTCGATGCGCACCAGGTAGCGGTCGTAGGTGTCGCCGTTGACGCCCACCGGCACGTCGAAATCCATCTTGTCGTAGACGTCGTACGGCTGGGTCTTGCGCAGGTCCCAGGCAATGCCCGACCCCCTCAACATGGGGCCGGTGAAGCCAAGGTTCAAGGCCCGCTCGGGGGTGACCACGCCGATGCCGACGGTGCGCTGTTTCCAGATGCGGTTGTCGGTGAGCAGCGTCTCGTACTCGTCCATGTACCGCGGGAAGCGCTTGACGAAGTCTTCGATGAAGTCGAGCAACGAGCCTTGGCGGTTGTCGTTGAGCTGGGCAATGGACTTGGCGTTGCGGATCTTGGACGCCTTGTACTGCGGCATGACGTCGGGCAGGTCGCGGTAGACGCCACCAGGACGGAAATACGCCGCGTGCATGCGTGCACCGGACACCGCCTCGTACATGTCGAACAGGTCTTCACGCTCGCGGAAGCAGTAGATGAAGATGTTCATCGCACCGCAGTCCAGGCCGTGACAGCCCAGCCACAGCAGGTGGTTCAACAAGCGGGTGATTTCGCTGAACATCACGCGGATGTACTGCGCCCGCTCGGGCACGTCCACACCTAAAAGCTTTTCGATGGCCAGGCAGTAGGCGTGCTCATTGCACATCATGGAGACATAGTCGAGCCGGTCCATGTAAGGCAGCGACTGGATGAAGGTCTTGCTCTCGGCCAGCTTTTCGGTGGCACGGTGCAGCAGGCCGATGTGCGGATCGGCGCGTTGAATCACCTCGCCGTCGAGCTCCAGCACCAGGCGCAGCACGCCGTGTGCCGCTGGGTGCTGCGGCCCGAAGTTGAGGGTGTAGTTCTTGATTTCAGCCATGGTGGTTCAGCCCGTTGCCGGTGAAGCGCATGAGGGTCTTGTTCAATGCAGGCCACCGTAGTTTTCTTCACGGATGATGCGCGGCGTGTTCTCGCGCGGCTCGATCGTCACCGGCTGGTAGATGACGCGCTTTTGTTCCAGGTCGTAGCGCATTTCCACGTGGCCAGAGGTCGGGAAGTCTTTGCGGAAGGGGTGGCCGATGAAGCCGTAGTCGGTCAGGATGCGGCGCAGGTCCTGGTGGCCTTCGAAAAGAATGCCGAACAAATCGAACGCCTCGCGCTCGAACCAGTTGGCCGCCCCCCACACCTCATTGACCGAGGCCACCATGGGCAGCTCGTCGTCCGGGCAGAAGACCTTCAAGCGAACCCGCCAGTTGTGCGTCACCGACAGCAGGTGAGTGACAACGCAAAAACGCGGCCCTTCCCAGGGCTGGTCGCGGTAGTGGAAATAATCCAAACCGCACAGGTCCATCATCTGCTCGAATTTCAGCTCGGCATGGTCACGCAGGGTGGTGGCCGCAGCCAGGTAGTCGGCGGCCTTGACGGTGATGGTGATCTCGCCCCGGTCCACGCGCAGGTTGTAGAGCCGCGGGCCCAGGCTGGATTCGAGTGCGGCTTGAAGCGTTTGAAGTCTGCTCATAGGTGTGTGCCGCACTCAACGGGCGATGGTGTTTTCTCGGCGGATCTTGGATTGCAACTGCAGGATGCCGTACAGCAGGGCTTCGGCCGTGGGCGGGCAACCCGGCACATAGACGTCCACCGGCACGATGCGGTCGCAGCCGCGCACCACCGAGTAGCTGTAGTGGTAGTAGCCGCCGCCGTTGGCGCAAGAACCCATGCTGATGACCCAGCGTGGCTCGGCCATCTGGTCGTAAACCTTGCGCAAGGCGGGTGCCATCTTGTTGCACAGCGTGCCGGCGACGATCATCAAATCGCTCTGCCGCGGGCTGGGCCGAAACAGCATGCCGAAGCGGTCGATGTCGTAGCGCGCCGCACCGGCGTGCATCATCTCGACTGCACAGCAGGCCAGACCGAAGGTCATGGGCCACAGCGAGCCGGTTTTGGACCAATTGATGACCGCGTCAACGCTGGTGGTGACGAAGCCTTCTTTCAAAACGCCTTCAATGCCCATGTGGTGTTACCTCATTCCCAATCCAGGGCGCCCTTTTTCCACTCGTAGACGAAGCCCACGACGAGGATGCCCAAGAACATCATCATGGCCCAGAAGCCGACCGGCCCGATCTCTTTGAGCGAGACAGCCCAGGGGAATAAAAACGCGATTTCCAAGTCGAACAGAATGAAGAGGATGGCGACCAGGTAGTAGCGCACATCGAACTTCATGCGGGAGTCTTCAAAAGCCTCGAAACCGCACTCGTAAGGCGAGTTCTTCGCCGCATCAGGGCGACGCGGGCCCAACAAAAAACCAAGCACCTGCGGCGCGATGCCAACCGCCACGCCCACCAGGATGAAGAGAATGATGGGCAAATACTCGTTGAGGTTCATGGTGCTGGCCGGCTTCCGATCGTTGTGCTGACACGGCGCCACAACCCCAGCGCCTGTTCAACCAAGTTGTTCGAAGCGCCGCGCAGACGCCCTCAAACAATTCGCATTTGGTGCCGACGGCGAGACTCGAACTCGCACAGCTTTCGCCACTACCCCCTCAAGATAGCGTGTCTACCAATTTCACCACGTCGGCCGGGATAACCTTCTCTGTTTGAGAGCTCTCTTTGGAGCTTCTCGAGGCCGCCTGAAGCACCGAAGAACTGGTGTTTCAAACAGCCCGCCATTCTAACCTCAAACTCAGGCCTAACCCTGATGCGAGCCGGGCAAAAGCCCGTGTGGTCACTTGCCCGGTGCGGCCTGGGAAGCGCCTGCCGCAGGCGCTGACGGTACACCGCTGGATGCGGCAGCGGGAGCGCTTGTGGCAGCCGTCGGCGCGGCACTGGGGGCTGCACCGGGCACTGCACTCGGCACGGCATTGGGCACCGCGCTGTTGACCGCGCCGGACGCGGCCTCACCCACCGACGCCGGTCGGTCGAGCACGCTTTCTTGCTCCGGTGCATTGCCTACTTTGTGGGCAGAGAACGCCAATGCAAGGGTGCAGGCAAAGAAAATCGCCGCGCACACCGCGGTCGAGCGTGAGAGGAAGTTGGCACTGCCACTGGCACCAAACAGGCTGCCCGAGGAGCCGCTGCCAAAGGAAGCGCCCATGTCGGCGCCCTTGCCATGCTGCACCAGCACCAGGCCCACGATGGCCAGACCCGCCAGGATCTGGAGCACCACCATCAGATTCATCAACCAGTTCATTTCTCAATCACTCCAAAAGGTCAAGGGTTGGACCGCAGCCTGCATGCCTGGGTTCAGGTCGCAGCGCGTCCGATGGCGAGGAAATCGGCGGCCTTCAAGGACGCTCCGCCGATCAGCCCCCCGTCGATGTCGGGCTGGCCGAACAACACCGAGGCGTTGTCGGGCTTGACGCTGCCGCCGTACAGCAGGCGCAAAGCGCTGGCGTGCGGCGTGGCGGCGGTGAGCTGGGCGCGCAGCACGGCATGCACTTCCTGAGCTTGCTCTGGCGACGCGGTGCGGCCGGTGCCGATGGCCCAGACAGGCTCGTAAGCCACCACCACTTCAGAGATGCACGCACCCAGCGTGTGGATGACAGCGGACAGCTGGCGCTTGACCACGGCGTTGGTCTGACTTGCCTCGCGCTCGCTCAGGGTTTCGCCCACGCAGACGATCGGCGTCAGGCCATGGGCCAGCGCCGTCTTGGCCTTGTCGGCCACCAACTGGTCGGTTTCAGCATGCAGGGTGCGACGTTCCGAATGGCCGACGATCACGTACCGGCAGCCCAGCTCCTGCAGCATGACGGCGGCAATTTCGCCGGTGAAGGCGCCTGGCTCCTGGGCGGAGCAGTCTTGCCCGCCCCAACTCAGCGCGCTGCCCTTCAGCGCCGTGGCCACGTCGGCCAGGTACACCGCGGGTGGGCACACTGCCAGCTCGCAGTTCAGGTCTTGGGCCTCGCGCAGCTCAGCCAGCAACACACTGTTGGCGGCACGGGTGCCGTTCATTTTCCAGTTACCCACCACCAGGGGACGACGCATTGCAGTTAACTCCTGTCGATATCGATCAATGAATGAATGTCTTGGGCCAAGCGGACCGGCGGGTCACCAGGTCAACACCAGCTTGCCGATGTGCCGGTTGGACTCCATCAGGGCATGGGCCTGCGCGGCCTGCGCGGCCTCGAAACTTTGATACAGCACCGGCTTGACGCGCCCGGCCTCGATCCACGGCCAGACGGTGGCCCGCACCGCCCGAGCCAGTCGGGTTTTGAACGCCACCGAGCGGGCGCGCAGCGTAGAGCCGGTGATCGTCAAGCGGCGGCGCAGCACGGCACCCGCGTCGAGCGCTGCACGGGTGCCCCCCTGGACCGCGATGATGACCAGCCGCCCATCGTCGGCCAGGCAGGGCAGCTCGCGGGCGACGTAGTCACCGGCCACCATGTCGAGGATGACGTCCACACCGCGCTCGTGCGTGATGCGCCAGACCTCGGCCGCGAAATTATGAAGCTTGTAGTTGATGGCATGGTCGGCGCCCAGCGTCAGGCAGGCCGCGGCCTTTTCGGTAGAGCCCACGGTGACCAGGACCTGCGCGCCATGGGCCTTGGCCATCTGGATGGCCATCACGCCGATGCCGCTGCTGCCGCCCTGAACCAGCAGGCTCTCACCGGGCATCAGCCGCCCGCGCTCGAACACGTTGGACCAGACCGTGAACACGGTTTCAGGCAAGCACGCGGCCTGGACATCCGTCAGCTCGCCGGGCACGGGCAGGCACTGGCCCACGGGAGCCACGCAATACTGGGCGTAGCCGCCGCCGTTGAGCAGGGCACACACCCGGTCACCGAGCTGCCACCCGCCCGCTGCCAAGGTCTCGGTGCTGCCACCGACCACCCGCCCCGCCACTTCCAGGCCGAGAATCTCAGACGCCCCTGGCGGCGGCGCGTAATGGCCTTTGCGCTGAAGGACGTCCGGACGGTTGACGCCGCTGGCCGCCACTTCGATCAGCAGCTCGCCTTCGGCCGGCACCGGCCGGTCGCGCTGCGCCAGGCGCAGCACTTCCGGTGCACCAAACGCAGTGATCTCAACGACGTTCATGGGCAGGGTCGGCGGGCCGTCTTGCGGCGACTGGGCAAGGCCCGAAGGCCTCACCACAGAGGCCGCGGGCGCGGTCAAACTTGCTCGGTAGGCTGCTGGGGCGCAGCCTCACGCTCGATCAAGACCTTCATGGACAGCTTGACGCGGCCCTTCTCGTCGGTCTCGAGGACCTTGACCTTGACGATCTGGCCTTCCTTGAGGAAGTCGGTGACCTTCTCGACGCGCTGGTGGGCGATCTGGCTGATGTGCAGCAGGCCGTCTTTTCCAGGCAGCAGGTTGATCAAGGCGCCGAAGTCGAGGATCTTGGTGACCGGGCCTTCGTAGATCTTGCCGATTTCCACTTCGGCGGTGATCTCTTCGATGCGGCGCTTGGCGATGGCGGCCTTCTCGTTGTCGTTCGAAGCAATGGTGATGGTGCCGTCTTCGTCGATGTTGATCTGGGTGCCGGTTTCTTCGGTCAGGGCACGGATGACCGCGCCGCCCTTGCCAATCACGTCACGGATCTTCTCGGGATTGATCTTCATGGTGAACAAGCGCGGTGCGAACTCGGACACCTCGGCCTTGGCGGTGCCCATGGCTTCGACCATCTTGCCCAGAATGTGCAGGCGGGCTTCCTTGGCTTGAGCCAAGGCCACTTGCATGATTTCCTTGGTGATGCCCTGGATCTTGATGTCCATCTGCAAGGCCGTCACGCCGGCGCTGGTGCCAGCGACCTTGAAGTCCATGTCGCCAAGGTGATCTTCATCGCCCAGGATGTCGGTCAGCACCGCAAAGCGGTTGCCTTCCTTGATCAGGCCCATGGCAATGCCGGCCACGTGGGCCTTCAGGGGCACACCGGCGTCCATCAGGGCCAGGCAGCCGCCGCACACCGAGGCCATCGACGAAGAGCCGTTGGATTCGGTGATTTCGGAGACGACGCGCATGGCGTAGGGGAAGTCGCCACGGTCGGGCAACACGGCCACGAGGGCGCGCTTGGCCAGGCGGCCATGGCCCACTTCACGGCGCTTGGGCGAGCCCACACGACCGGTTTCGCCGGTGGCGAAGGGAGGCATGTTGTAGTGCAGCATGAAGTGCTCGGAGAACTCGCCGGCCAGGGCGTCGATCTTCTGCGCGTCACGGTCGGTGCCCAGGGTGGCGGCCACCAGGGCTTGGGTCTCGCCGCGGGTGAACAGGCTGGAGCCGTGCACGCGTGGCAGCACGCCGTTGCGAATTTCGATCTGGCGCACGGTGCGGGTATCGCGGCCGTCGATGCGGGGCTCGCCCGACAGGATCTGGCCACGCACGAGCTTGGCTTCGATGTCGAACAGCAGCGCTTCCAGCTTCACCTCGTCAAACGGTTGGCCGTCGGCCTGCAGTGCGGCCTTGGCGGCGGCATAAGCCTCGCGGGTGGCCTGCGTGCGGGCTTGCTTGGAGCGGATCTGGTAGGCGGCGCGCAGCGGGCCTTCGGCCAGGGCGTTGACCCGGGCGATGAACGGCTCGTCCTTGGCGGGCGGCTGCCAGTTCCAGGCCGGCTTGCCGGCGTCGCGCACCAAGTCGTTGATGGCGGCGATGGCGATGTTGCCTTGCTCATGGCCAAACACCACGCCACCGAGCATGATCTCTTCGCTGAGCTGCTGAGCTTCGGACTCGACCATCAGAACGGCGGCCTGGGTGCCGGCGACCACCAGGTCCATCTTCGATTCGGTCATCTGGGCCTTGCTCGGGTTGAGCAGGTACTGGCCGTTGATGTAGCCCACGCGGGCGGCACCGATCGGGCCGTTGAACGGCACGCCGGAAATGGCCAAGGCGGCGCTGGCGCCGATCAGCGCGGGGATGTCGGCGGCGACTTCAGGGTTCAACGACAGCACGTGGATCACCACCTGCACTTCGTTGTAGAAACCTTCCGGGAACAGCGGGCGCAACGGGCGGTCGATCAGGCGCGAGGTCAGGGTCTCGAGCTCGCTGGGACGGCCTTCGCGCTTGAAAAAGCTGCCGGGGATCTTGCCGGCGGCGTAGGTCTTTTCCAGGTAATCGACGGTCAGCGGGAAGAAATCTTGGCCAGGCTTGGCGTTCTTGGCGGCCACCACGGTGGCCAGCACCACGGTGTCGTCCATGTTGACGATGACCGCACCGCCGGCTTGGCGGGCGATTTCACCGGTTTCAAGGATGACGGTGTTGTCGCCCCATTGGAAGGTCTTGGTGACTTTGTTGAACAAGCTGCTCATGGCTTTTCTCCGTTGTTGTGTGTAGGCCGACTGGCCACGCTGGATTCACCTGCTTCGATGCCATTCCAGAGGCGCTTGTTGCTGCTGCTGTGGTTGTTGAAGCAGCACTCGAGCGGCTTTGGAATGACACGCTGTGCACGAGGCTTTCCAGGTTGACTGCTGAAACCACCGGGCCTGCGGGGTGCAGACCTGGCAACCCAAGAACAAAGAGCCTGTGCTGGGAGGGTCCAGACAGGCTCTTGATCTCGGGGAACTCGAATTACTTGCGCAGACCCAGCTTCTGGATCAGGGCGGTGTAGCGGTCTGCGTCGCGGTCACGCAGGTAGCTCAACAGGCTCTTGCGCGAGTTGACCAGCTTCAGCAAGCCACGGCGACCATGGTGGTCTTTCTTGTGGGTTTTGAAGTGGGGGGTCAAATCGTTGATGCGGGCGGTCAGCAAAGCCACTTGGACTTCGGGGGACCCGGTGTCGCCAGCGGTGCGGGCGTTGTCTTTGACGATCTCGGCCTTTTGGGCGGTGGTGGTGGTCATGGTTGTTTCCTGTGTAGATGGACTTGCGGTCGCCAGTGAAACGGACCGGCGCCGTGCGGATTTTTGGCAGCCACGCTGGTTTGCGCAGATGCAAAAGGCAGGATTATAGCCTTGCGCCCCGCCCGCGCGGGGTTGGCACTACGGGGCCGGGCCCGACACCGCCGCCAAAGGCCAACGTGGCAGGACGCCGAAGCCGTGGTCGGGTGCGTCTTCGAGCAAGCCGCGCTGCCAGCGCATGCCAGCCGCCAGGGCGATCATGGCGCCGTTGTCGGTGCACAAAGCCAGCTCGGGATAGTGCACCCTCACCTGCCGGCGCGTGCAGGCCTCGTTCAGGCGCTGGCGCAAGTGGGCATTGGCCCCCACCCCGCCGGCGACCACCAGACGCTTCAAGGCGGTCTGCTTCAAAGCAGCCAGCGACTTGTGGACCAGGACGTCGACGATCGCCAATTCGGTGGCTGCGGCCACGTCGGCCAGGTCCTGGTGCGCGGGAGGCTGGGCCAGCTTGAGCACTTGGGTGCGCACGGCCGTTTTCAAGCCGGCAAAAGAGAAATCCAGGTTGGGCTGGTGCATCAAGGGCCTGGGCAGGGTGAAACGGGTGGCGTCGCCCGACTGCGCCAGACGCGCCAGAGCCGGCCCGCCGGGATAGCCCAGGCCCATGAGCTTGGCCGACTTGTCGAAGGCCTCGCCCGCCGCGTCGTCGATGGTCTCGCCCAGCAACTCGTAGCGACCGACGTCGTCGACCCTCATGAGCTGGGTGTGCCCGCCCGACACCAAAAGCGCGATGAACGGGAACTCAGGCGGGTCGGCCGACAGAAAGGGCGACAACAGGTGGCCTTCGAGGTGGTGAACGCCGGAGACCGGCACCTCGAGCGCTGCGGCCAAGGCGGTGGCCACACCGGCGCCGACCAACAGGGCGCCCGCCAACCCCGGGCCTCGGGTGTAGGCCACGCGCTGGAGTGACTGGCGCGTCAGCCCGGCATCGTGGAGCACCTGGGTCAACAGCGGCAGGACGCGGTGGATGTGATCGCGGGAGGCCAGCTCGGGCACCACGCCGCCGTAAGCCTGGTGCATGTCGACCTGGCTGTGCAGGGCGTGCGCCACCAGGCGTGGCACGCCCTTGGCCTGGCACTGGACCACAGCCACGCCGGTTTCGTCACACGATGACTCGATACCCAGGATGTGCATGCAGCGAGTTTAGGGCCGCGTTCGGAGGGCTCTGGCTGGCTGGGCAATGGGAGCCCAGTCCCTGCCCTTGGTGCGACCGAGACCGAACGCGGCGAGTGGTTTGGCAGGGGGTGCTGCCAGTGCCCTGGCGGGCCAGGTCGGCGGCGTTGAGTGTGAGGAATTGCCGCTTTGCCAGCCACCGGCGACAAAGCCGGCAATTTGACCTTCCGCGCAGGCGGCTTCCTGCTTAAGCTGCTGGATGCAGGCCACCAAGCGCCTGGAGCCGTCGATGTTGCAGTGGGTGGAACATGAAAGAGTACAAGCTGTTGAGTTGGCCTGAGCTGGGCCCGTCGTTTGACAAGGTGGTCTTTCGGCGCATGCTGAGCGATCTCTCGCACCGGCATCTCACCTATGTCGAGCTCGTCAAGGGCAGCGGGCTGCGTCGCCAGGAAGTGCGGGCTTTCCTGGACGCCCTGCTGGCGCAATCGCTGCTCGAGGAACGCGAGTGCACCCGGGATTTTTCGCCAGTCACCGGTTTGTTCGAGAGCTTCACCCAGTCACCGGACTGGCTGCGCCGCGCCCTGTCATTGACCACGACGCGCTGAGCGCGACCAGCGGCTTGCTCTCTCAGGCACGGGGCCGGTAGATCCACACCGGCTTGCCCGGCACCGCCTCGATGCGGGCCACCAGCGGCAGGCCCGCAGCCTCGAATTCCAGACTTACCAGGTAGGCGCCGGAGCGCAGTTCCGCCTGGGCCTTGGCCACCGCGCGGGGCATGCTTTCAGGACGCTGAAACAGGTAGACCAGGTCGAAGGCCGACCAGTCCTGGCGCCAGATGTTGGCCCGCCGGACCTTGGCCCGCGGACAGCGCCGGCCGCACAGCCAGGCCAACGGCCGGCTCCACTCCCAGCCACTGAGGCGCGCCTGCGGATATTCCTCGGCCAAGGCTTGCAGCCCGGCACCCAAGCCACAGCCGGCGTCGACGATGCAGGCCCCAGCTGGCAGCGGTGCATGTTGCCGCAGACCGCGCAGGGCATTGGCGGGGGTGGGGAACAACGGGGCATCGCGCCACGCGTGCACAGGGTACAGCGTGCACAGCACTGCCACTGGCAGCAACCACCACCAAGCCGCGTCGGCCGGTGAATGGAGGGCGCTGTTCAGGCACCACGACAAGGGAAAGCCGGCGGCCATGCAGGCGCGCCGCCACGGCGTGGCGGAGGTGCAGGCCAAGCCCGCGCCCAATGCGCAGGCGCAGGCGAAAGCGATGGAGGCGGGGGCGTCAAAACCCAGTTGCAACCCGCGGCAGGCGGCCCAGGCGAGCACCCAGGTCAACAGCGCCGGCAGCGGCCACCAGGAACGCTTCGGGCCCGCAACGGGCCCGAGGGAAGAACGGGGATGCAGTGGTTCAGTACTCACGCAGCCGCACCCGCAGCCGCGCGATGCTCTGGCTGTGGAGCTGGCACACGCGGGATTCGGTGACCTTGAGGACGGCAGCAATTTCCTTCAGGTTCATGTCCTGCTCGTAGTACATGCTCATGACGTGCTGCTCGCGCTCGGGCAGCACCTTGATGGCATCGATCAGGGCCTCGCGCATGCGATGGTCCTGCAGTTGCGCCAAGGGGTTGAGCGTCTCGTCGCCGGCGTGGCGGTCGAGGTAGTCGTTGTCGCCGTCGTCGCCCGACATGTCTTCCAGGTAGACGAGTTGGGTGCCGCGGACTTTGCCCAGCAGCTCTTGGTACTCGCTCAGGCCCATGCCCATTTCACGGGCAATCTCGCTTTCGACCGGGGCGCGGCCGAGGCGCTGCTCAAGGCGGTGCACCGCGCTCTCAATGCTGCGCTGCTGCTTGCGGATGCCGCGCGACA
>JAZKHH010000063.1:0-3826 GCA_040385465.1 Pseudomonadota bacterium
ACTCGTCGAAGGTCTTGCGCTGGTAGTTTTTCACCACGTCGGTGATGAACTGCTCGGCGTGCAGGTACAGGATGCGGGCGTTGGGGTTGTCGGCCAACAAGGCGTTGCCCACCGCGTGGATCAGGTGGGTCTTGCCCAGGCCCACGCCGCCGTAAATGAACAGCGGGTTGTACATCGCGCCCGGGGCGCCGGCCACGTGCAGCGCGGCGGTGCGCGCCATCTGGTTGGCGCGGCCGGGCACCAGCGTGTCGAAGGTCAGCGCGCTGTTCAAGCGCGACCGGGAGGGCGGTGAGGCCGCCGGGGCATTGCGGGCGGCTTCACGGGCATCGGCCATCACCGAGTTGGACGACGACAGGCCCTGGGCTGCGCCGGCCGAGGCGCCGTTGGCCACCGGTGCGTTGACGGTCGAAATCACAGGCGCCGTGCCAGAGCCTGTGCTCACACTGGTGCGGGACGGCAGGCCGCCCACGGTCGTGGTGGACAAGGCGATTTCCAGCCGCACCGGCTTGCCCGCCAGCTCGCTGAGCACGGCCTGGATGCGACCCGCGTATTGGTTGCGGATCCAGTCGAGCTTGAAGCGGTTGGGCACCTTGAGCGTGACCACGGTGTCCTCACCGCTGGCCTCGCTGACGCTGGCTTCCGGCAAGGGCCGGATCCAGGTGTTGAATTGCTGTTCGGGCAGCTCGGCGGCCAGACGCTCACAGCCTTTGTGCCAAAGATCCAAGGTCATGAATTTTGTGGAAAAGGGCTCTTGAAGCGGACGGATTCTACGTCGCAAATCGCCATTCCGGCGCACTTATCCACAGTTACATCCGGGCTCGTTGTGTGCTCGGGTTTGCACGGACTTTTGACGGCCGAGGCGGTAAATGGTGATAATGACGGGTTTTCCGGAGCACGCGGGAGCGACTTGCCGTGCCGGCTTTGCAATGCCTGATCTGTGGGTCAGCGCCTTGTGCCCGAGCTGGTGGTTGAAGATCCGCAAGGCGCTTTGACGAAGAAGCCCCACGCCGGCCCGCAAGGGTGGCGAGGGTTCTTCTTTTCACACCCCTCCCGTTGCACGCCGCTTGACTGCGGTGCCGGACCCGCCTGGAATGCCTGTGGTCGACCCATCGGCTTCACCCTGCTTGCAGCGTGAAGCCGGGGTGGCTTCTTCTGCAGCGTTCGCACATTGATTGTTGACATTGGATTGACCATGAAACGTACCTACCAAGCTTCCAAAGTTCGCCGTGCCCGCACCCATGGTTTTCTGGTTCGCATGAAGTCCCGCGGCGGCCGCTCGGTGATCAACGCCCGCCGCTCCAAGGGCCGCAAGCGCATCGGTCTGTAAACAACCAACCCCACAGGACGGTTCAGCCGAATGTTGTGCTCGGCCGACTTTCAAACGGCCCTGGGGGTGCGGCCTTGCGCCAAAAGCGCGCACTTCGCGTTGCACCACGTGCCCTTGGCGGCGTTGGCCCAACGGGCGCCTCGCGGCGACTTATCAACAGCTGCCGCACCGAATGAGGGCGTGGCTGTGGATGAATCGCTTGGAACCCGCGTTTCAGCAGCCTCTGCGGTGGTCCGGGTGGACCTGGGCCTGGTGGTGCCCAAGCGGCATGCCAAGCGCTCGGTGACGCGCAACTTGGTCAAGCGCCACATCCGGGTGGCCTTCGGCGAGCAGCTGCGCAGCCCCATGGGTCTCGGCCCGGGTGGCTGGGTGGTGCGACTGCGCTCGCCCATCGAGGTGGCCCGTTTCATCAGCGCCAAATCGCCGGCCTTGGCCGCGGTGGTGCGCGCTGAGTTGGTCGACTTGATGCGCCGTGCCGGCGCTCTGTCGGGGAGCGTCACACCGTGACGGCGCCTGGGCACAGGGAGTGGGCGGCGGTGTCGTCGTGGCCTCGCCGGGTCTTGATCGGCCTGGTGCGGGGCTACCGGTTTTTCCTGAGTCCCTGGTTGGGACGCAGTTGCCGTTTTGAGCCCAGCTGCTCGGCGTTTGCCTTGCAGGCTTTGGCACGACACGGCGCCTGGGGCGGCAGCTGCTTGACCACTGGGCGCTTGCTGCGCTGCCATCCGTGGTGCCAAGGTGGGCACGACCCCGTGCCTGCCGAGCTGCCTCGCATTTTTTCAATTGGACGCTGGGGCCGCGAAGGTGGCCTCCGCGCTTCGCCTAAGAAAGACGTTTCATGACCGATATTCGCCGCACCGTGCTGTGGGTGGTTTTCTCCATGTCGCTGGTCATGTTGTGGGACGGCTGGAACAAGCACAACGGGCGCCCCTCGATGTTCTCGCCCACGCCCGTGACGGCGCCCGCGACGCCGGTGGGCACCAACGACCCGGCCGCATCCGTCGCCGTTCCGGCCGCGGTGCCCGGTGCCGCGCCAGGCGCGCCTGCGTCGGCGGTGGGTGCTGCAACCAGCACCCCGGCGGCTGCGCCGGTCACGCCGGCGTCCATCCAGGCCACAGAAAAAGTCACCATCAGCACCGACGTGCTGCGCGCCACCATCGACACTCGCGGGGGTGCCTTGGTGCGCCTGGAATTGGTCGGCCAGGCCGACCCGGTGGACGATTCGCGCAATGTGGTGCTGTTCGACCAATCCGCGCAGCGCTTGTACACCGCCGAGACCGGCCTGGCCCGCACGGGTGGCGGGGTCGAGTTGCCCAATCAGGACAGCCCCATGACGGTGGAGCCCGGCCCGACCACGCTGGCCAACGGCGAAGACGAACTGCAGGTGCGGCTGGTGTCAGAGACCAACGGCGTCAAGCTCACCAAGACCTACACCTTCCGCCGCGGTGACTTCGTCATCGGCGTGTTGCAAGAGGTGTCCAACGGCACCAGCGCGCCGATCAGCCCCGAGCTGTATTTCCAGCTGCAGCGCGATGGCAACGCACCGGCGGGCGAGTCCAGCATGTACTCGACCTTCACCGGGCCGGCGCTGTACACCGACGCGTCGAAGTTCAAGAAGATTGCCTTCAGTGACATTGAAAAGCGCGGTCCGCGCGACAAGATCGACCATGAGGTGGAGGCCGACAACGGGTGGGTGGCCATCGTCCAGCATTACTTCGTGACCGCCTGGCTGCTGGGCAATGAGGGCGAGGAAAAACGCCCCCGCCGCTTCGAGACCAAGAAGATCGGCACCAACCGGTATGCCGTCAACATGATCGTGCCCTTGGGCACCGTGGCGCCTGATGCCACCGTGGCCTTGCCCGCGCGCTTGTTTGCCGGTCCGCAAGAAGAGTACAAGCTCGAAAAAGTGGCCCCCGGCCTGCAGCTGGTCAAGGACTATGGGCTGTTGAAGATCTTGTCCGAACCCTTGTTCTGGCTGTTGACGCAGTTGCACAAGATCTTCGGCAACTGGGGCTGGTCGATCATCGGCTTGGTCGTGATCTTGAAGGTGGTGTTCTATTGGCTCAACGCCAGCGCTTACCGCTCGATGGCCAAGATGAAGGCCGTCGCCCCCCGGGTGACGGAACTGCGCGAGCGCCTGAAAGACAAGCCGCAGCAGATGCAGCAGGAAATGATGCGCATCTACCGCGAAGAAAAGGTCAACCCCATCGGTGGCTGCTTGCCGATGTTGGCGCAGATGCCGTTCTTCATCGCCTTGTATTGGGTGTTGCTGTCCAGCGTGGAGATGCGCGGTGCGCCGTGGATCGGCTGGGTCACCGACCTGTCTCGCCCTGACACGCTGTTCGGCACCCTGCCGTTCCTCAACGTGCCGATCGGCTTGCTGCCCATCCTGATGACGTTGACCAGCCTGGTGCAGACCTGGCTCAACCCGACGCCGCCGGACCCGCTGCAGGCCAAGATGATGTGGATCATGCCGCTGGTGTTCTCGGTGATGTTCTTCTT
>JAZKHH010000064.1:0-2122 GCA_040385465.1 Pseudomonadota bacterium
GAAGTGGCCGGCTATGCGCAGACCGCGGCGCGCAAGATGGCCGCCAAGCCCATCACCGCCTTGATCGAGACCAAGCGCCTGATGAAGAAGGGCCAGCTCAAGCAGGTGATGGAGGTGATGGCCGAAGAAGGCGCGAGCTTCGGCCGCATGCTCGGTGAGCCAGCCGCCAAGGAAGCGTTCGGCGCGTTCATGGAGCGCCGCAAGCCTGATTTTTCGAAAGTGTGAAATGCAACAGGGCGGTCAAGCCGCCCTGTTTGTATCGGGAATGTCGCGGGCCTGAGGCGACCCGGACTTCACCTGGATATCAGGCCTTGCGCCGGCGAGCCGCGGCCATGCCGACCAGGGCCAGACCGAGCAAGGCGATGCTGCCGGGTTCCGGCACATCAAACACCTCGGCCGCAGTGCCCTGCACACCGACCGTGAAGCCGTTCCAGTACTCGTTGCTCAGGCTGCGCCAGCTGACCGTGTCGAAGGTGCCGGTGAAGCGCAGCGTGCCGTGTGGCTCGCCGGTACCGAGCAGGCGGTATTCCATGACACCACCGCCGATGTCGACGATCTGCTTGAACGAGGTGCCGCAGCCCCAGTAACCACAGGCGTTGCCGTTGCTGGCGTCACCGAAACTGAGGATGTCGAAGTCCTGGTCGAAGGCGTATCCGTTGCCGTTCAGGCTGACATAGGAGAACACTGGATTGGCGATGGCCTGGGAGAAGCTGAGCGACTGCGTGCCCGCGAACTGCAGCGCAATGATGTCCGAACCGGTCGGACGGTTGTCCACCAGCGCGCTGGTGAACGGTGAAGTGGATGCATCGCCGCCGGTGTAGTAGTCGATGCCGCCGCTGGGCTGATAGAACCCCACGCCGTTGCGGTTGACGTAGGTGACCGTCACCGAGCTGGTGCTCGTGGTGATGGTGCCTTGGGCCTGGAAGCCTGCCGATGCATCGAGGTCCCCACCGGTCCAGTCGGTCCAGTAGATGGGAGCGGCCACCGCGAATGCCTGGGTCGATGCGAGACCCAGTGCGAGCACGCTGCGGACCAAGGTGTTTTTCCAGAGAGTTGTCATGTGTGGGTTACCTGTGTTGCAAGGGCGGCGATCGGGCCCGTGTAACGATTGGTAAGCAACTATTGAGCCATTGCGCTCCACGCCCGGGGTGAGGTGTTGGACACGGTCTGGTCCTTCGCCTTCTGTAATTTTTCCCGACAGTACGGCACGGCTTGCCTCTGCACCCTGGGGACGAGGTGGCTCGTGTAAGGTACTGCGCCATGACCGATCCCACCGAACAAGCCAAAGCCCATTTCTTCGAAGGCAATGCCTTGTTCGAAGCGGGGCAGTTGGAAGAAGCCGCTGTGCGCTACCAGGCGGCGCTGGCCCTGGTGCCGGGGCGCCCCTCCATCCTGGCCAACCTGGGCGTGACACAGTGCCGCCTGGGCCGGTGGCCCGAGGCCGTGGCCACGCTCATGCTGGCCACCCAGGCCGACCCCGCGCACCGCGACGCCTGGGTCGCGCTCGGGCTCTCGCACGAGGCGCTGTCCCACTGGAGCGATGCGGCGCAAGCGCTGCAACACGGCATTCGCCTGGGCGCGAACACCGGGCAGCTGTGGCTGTCGCTGGCCATGTGCCGCATGCGCCTGCAGCAGCCCGACGAGGCGCTCCAAGCGCTCGACCAGGCCATTGCCATCGAGCCCACCCTGGCCGAAGCCTGGAGCCAGCGCGGCAGCCTGATGCGCGACACCGGGCGCCACGCGGAGGCCGCGCGTTGCTACGAGCAGGCGCTGGCCAAAGGGGGCGATGAAACGCTCAACCGTTTCTATTTGTCCTCCGTGCAGGATGGCCCTGTGCCGGCCCATCCGCCCGCCCTGTACGTGGAAGCCTTGTTCGACGAATACGCCGACGACTTCCAGACGCACCTGGTCGAACAACTCAACTACCAGGCGCACAGCACCTTGCTGGCGCCACTGCGCGCCAGCGGGCAGCGCTTCGAGCGTGTGCTCGATCTCGGCTGCGGCACCGGCCTGTGCGGCCGTCTCATCCAGGCCCAGGCCGGGACGGTGGAGGGGGTGGACCTGTCCGCGGCCATGGTGGCGCAGGCGCGGACCAGCGGCGCCTACCGACGCGTGGTGCACG
>JAZKHH010000065.1:0-1818 GCA_040385465.1 Pseudomonadota bacterium
GTCAGATCGGCACGCGCGTGCCCAGCTCCACCACCGCGTTGCCGGGCAGCCTGAAGAAATCCACCACGCCGCCCGCGTTGTGGCTCATGGCCGCGAACAGGCGTTCGCGCCAGCTCCACATTCCACCGCCGGGCGTGGCCACCACCGTTTCGCGGCTGAGGAAGTAGCTGGTTTCAAACACCGGAATGCGCAGGCCGTGTGAACCGATGAGCGCCAGGGCCTTGGGCACGTCGGGCGTGTTCATGAAGCCGAAGTGCAGTGTGACGCGCCAGAAGCTGTGGCCCAGGGCCAGCACCTCCACCCGCTCCTCCATCGGCACCCACGGCACCTCGTGGAACTTCACGGTCAGGATCACGTTGCGTTCGTGCAGCACCTGGTTGTGCTTGAGGTTGTGCAGCAGCGCCTGCGGCACGGTGCTCGGGTCTGCCACCGGGTACACGGCGGTGCGCTCGGCGCGGTGCACGCTGCGCGGGTCCAGGCTGTCGATGAAGCTTTGCAGCTCCAGGCCGTCGCGGCGAATGCTCTCCAGCAGCAGATCGCGTCCGCGCGACCAGGTGCTCATGAGGCCAAAGAGCACCAGACCGAGTGCCAGTGGAAACCAGCCGCCGTCGAAGAATTTCACGGCGCAGCCGGCCACCAGCAGCGCGTCGATGGCCAGAAAGAACAGGGTGGCACCGATGGCCAGCGGCTTGGGCAGGCGCCAGCCCTCGCTCACCACGAAGTAGGTGAGCACGGTGGTGATCATCATGGTGAGCGTGACCGCGATGCCGTAGGCGCCGGCCAGCGCCGAGGAGCTGCCGAAACCCACCACGGCCGCCACCACGCCGATCATCAAGATCCAGTTGACCGCAGGCATGTAGATCTGCCCGGCCTCGCGCGCCGAGGTGTATTTGATCGCCATGCGTGGCAGGAAACCGAGCTGGATGGCCTGCTTGGTCATGGAGTACGCACCCGAGATGACAGCCTGCGAGGCGATGATGGCGGCCAGCGTGGCCAGCACCAGGGCGGGCAACACAAAGGCCTCGGGGAACAGGCGGTAGAACGGGTTTTCAATCGCGGTGGGGTCGGCCATGAGCAGCGCGCCCTGGCCCATGTAGTTCAGCGCCAGGCCCGGCAACACCAGACCGCTCCAGGCCAGCTGGATCGGCTTGCGGCCGAAGTGGCCCATGTCGGCGTACAGGGCCTCGGCGCCGGTGAGCGCCAGCACGATGGCGCCCACGGCGGCAAACACATGCCAGCCGCGCTCCATGAGGAAGTTCCAGGCGTGCACCGGGTTGAGCGCCGAGAGGATGGCGGGTTGCTCCAGGATGTGCACGGTGCCGATGGCCCCCAGTGTGACGAACCACAGCACGATGATGGGCCCGAACAGCTTGCCCACCAGGCCGGTGCCGAAGCGCTGCACCGCGAACAGGCCGATCACGATGACCACGGTGATCGGAATCACGTAGGGTGCCAGCGCTGGCGTGACCAGCTGCAGGCCTTCCATGGCGCCCAGCACCGAGATGGCCGGCGTGATCACGCTGTCGCCATAGAACAGCGTGGCGCCGAACACGCCCAGCAGCAGCAGCGCGCTGCGCAAGGCCGGACGTGTTCGCACGGCGTTGGCGGCCAGCGCGGTGAGCGCCAGGCCACCGCCTTCGCCGCGGTTGTCGGCCCGCAGGATGAGGATCACGTATTTGAGCGTGACCACCAGCATCAGCGCCCAGAAGATCACCGAGACCGCGCCGATCAGGTTGTGCGCGTTGAGTGCCACACCGGTGGCGGGCGCGAAGATTTCCTTGACGGTGTAGAGCGGGCTGGTGCCGATGTCGCCATACA
>JAZKHH010000066.1:0-15562 GCA_040385465.1 Pseudomonadota bacterium
ACCATGAACTCTTTGAGGATGTCGTTCTGGATGGTGCCGCTCAGCAGCGCGGGCGCCACGCCCTGCTCTTGTGCGGCAACCACGTAGGCCGCCAGCACCGGCAGCACTGCGCCGTTCATCGTCATCGACACGCTGACCCGGTCGAGCGCAATGCCGTCGAACAGGATCTTCATGTCCTCCACGCTGTCGATGGCCACCCCGGCCTTGCCGACGTCGCCAGTGACCCGGGGGTGGTCGCTGTCGTAGCCGCGGTGGGTGGCCAGGTCAAACGCCACGCTGATGCCCTGCCCGCCAGCCGCCAGCGCCTTGCGGTAGAACGCATTGGAGGCTTCAGCGGTGGAAAAGCCGGCGTACTGCCGGATGGTCCAGGGGCGCACCGCGTACATGGTGGCCTGCGGGCCGCGCACGAAGGGCGGCAGGCCCGGCAACGTGTCGGTGCAAGGCAACCCCTGCAGGTCGGCCGCGGTGTACAGCGGCTTGACGGTGATGCCCTCCGGCGTCAGCCAGTTCAGGCTGGCCGGGTTGCCACCGGGTGCCGACTTGGCGGCGGCCTTTTCCCACACAGGCAAGGCGCTGGAATTCAACACGGGGTCGTCGGACATGATGGCAAGGGTGGCGTGACAAAGAGAGTGGGGCAAAGCGGATCGTCTGCGCCGCACTGTACCCCTGCGCCGTGCCGATTTCGCTGCAGACGGACAGGCACAATCAAGTTTTACCAGCCGCAGGTGCCGACCATGATCAACTCACCGCCCCGCCCCCGCATCAGCCTGATCGCTGCCATCGCCCGCAACGGCACCATCGGGCACAACAACGCCTTGCTCTGGCACTTGCCGCCCGACCTGCAGCATTTCAAACGCACGACCCTGGGGCACCCGGTGATCATGGGCCGCAAGACCTGGGATTCCATCGGCCGGCCCCTGCCGGAGCGGCACAACATCGTCATCACCCGCAATGCCGCCTGGACTGCCCCTGGGGCCACCCGGGCAGCCGGCTGGCCCCAGGCGCTGGCCGCCGCCGGCACCGTGCCCCAGGTGTTCGTCATCGGCGGGGCCGAGATCTACGCCCTCGCCCTGCTGGAGGCCGATGAGCTGGTGCTGACCGAGGTCGACCGCGAGGTCGAAGGCGACACGGACTTTCCGCCCTGGAGCCATGGCGATTTCATCGAGCAGTCGCGCGAGCCGCAGGCAGTGCACGAGGGTTGGCCCTATGCGTTCGTCACTTACCGACGCCGCAGTTTGCGAAAGCCATGACGCCCTGAGGGCAAGGCAGCATCGGTGTTTTGGGCCGCCGGGTGCACCATGACTGTTTCGAGGGGTCCAACGGCATCAAGGTGTTTGTTCGCTTGCCCACGCCGGTGGGCAGACAGCTTGCCCTTCGGGGGTGGGGATGGCAATGGGGTGCGGCCAAAGCCGCAGCCCGCTGGCCGTTCCCTCCCGCCGGGGTTGCGGTGACGGCCTTGACCGCGCAATCGATCGTCAGCCGCCGGCCTGCCGTGTTGTCCCCGTCCTTTTTCTCCACTCCAGGAACCGCCATGCCCTTGCTCAACGTTGCCACCGAATCCCAACACCCTGTCCAACTCCACTACACCGACCACGGCACCGGCAACCCAGTCGTGCTGATCCATGGTTGGCCCCTGAGCGGCCGGGCTTGGGAAGCACAAGTCGGTGCGCTGGTCAACGCAGGCCACCGCGTGATCACCTACGACCGGCGAGGCTTCGGCGACTCGTCTCAGCCCTGGTCGGGCTATGACTACGACACCTTTGCAGCCGACCTGCACGCCGTGCTGACGCAGCTGGACGCCCAGGACGCCACGCTGGTGGGCTTCTCCATGGGCGGGGGCGAAGTGGCGCGCTATGTGGCCAACCACGGCACGGGGCGGGTAAAACGCGCGGTGTTCGCCGCGGCCGTCACGCCTTGCCTCTACCAAAGCGCCGACAATCCGGAAGGCGGCCTGGACGACGCCACCATCGCGCAGTTCCAACAAGGCGTGAGCACCGACAGAGCCGCCTTCTTAGAGGGTTTCACCACCAAATTTTTCAGCGCCAACGGCAGCTTGAAGGTCAGCGAGGCCCAGCGGCAATACGCCATGTCGATGGCTGCGTTCGCCTCTCCCAAAGGCACGTTGGACTGTATCAATGCCTTTGCACGCACCGATTTCCGCGCGGATCTGGCACGTTTCAAGAACTTGCCCACGCTGGTGCTGCATGGCGACGCTGACGCCATCGTGCCGTTTGCCGTCAGCGGCGCGCGCACCCACCAGGCCATCCCCGGCAGCCACCTCAGCCTGATCAAAGACGCGCCGCACGGTTTCAACGTGTCGCATGCCACCGAGTTCAACCAGAACCTGCTGGCGTTCCTGGCCGACTCTTCACGCTGAGCTTTCGCCATGGGCTTGGGGGAGACCTTTGAAGCGTTTGAAGCGTCGGCCCGGGCCGACGGCTTCACCGAGGTCTTGGTGCGGCACTGGGGCGCTGACCTGGTGCTCGACTTGCACACCCATGCCTTCGAGGCCCGGGCGCTGGTCACCCAGGGCGAGATGTGGCTGACCTGCGAAGGCCTACCGCGCCACCTGGTGCCGGGCGACACCTTTGTGCTGGCGGCAGACGCGCCGCATGCAGAGCGGTACGGGCCGCAAGGGGCCACTTACTGGGTGGCGCGTCGCTGGGCCAGCCAGCTTGGGTGCCTTGGCCAGTGTCAGCCTGCACGGTAAAGCTTGCCGCACCCAAGCTGTCCCATCTCGGCGCGGGGCGGCCAGCCACCTGCGTCTAGCCCCGTTCAACGAGCCCAGCTGCCCAGACCACGGTCGGGCATCCCGTTTGCTGTTGCAAGGCCGCCGAATCCCCGGCAAGCAGGGCAAACCCATGAGAGCACTTCGCTGGCACGGCAAAAAAGACATCCGGTGCGACACGGTTCCCGACCCGGTGATCGAATCGCCCCGTGACGCCATCATCAAGGTGTCCAGCTGCGCGATCTGCGGGTCGGACCTGCACCTGTTCGACGGTTTCATGCCTGGCATGGAATCGGGCGACATCATGGGCCACGAGTTCATGGGCGAAGTGGTCGAGGTCGGCAAGCAGAACAAAAAGCTCAAGGTCGGCGACCGCGTGGTCGTGCCCTTCACCATCTCGTGCGGGGAATGCGAGCAGTGCCAACAGGGCAATTTCTCCGTGTGCGAGCGCTCCAACCGCAACCAGGCCACCGCCGAGAAGCTGTTCGGCCACGCCACCGCTGGGTTGTTTGGCTACACCCACCTGACCGGCGGCTACGCTGGCGGCCAAGCCGAATATGTGCGGGTGCCCTTCGCCGACGTGGGCCCCATCGTCGTGCCCAACGGCCTGACGGACGAACAGGTGCTGTTCCTAGGCGACATTTTCCCCACCGGGTGGCAAGCGGCCCTGCAGTGTGACATTGAGCCGACCGACACGGTGGCCGTCTGGGGCGCAGGCCCCGTGGGCCAATTTGCCATCCGCAGTGCGCTGCTCATGGGCGCCAAGCAGGTGGTCGTGATCGACCGGGTGCCCGAGCGTCTGGCCATGGCCAAAGCCTCAGGCGCCCTGACCATTAACTTCGACGAGGAAAGCGTGGTCGAGCGCCTCAACGAGCTGACCGCTGGCCGAGGCCCGGAGAAGTGCATCGACGCGGTGGGCATGGAGGCGCACGCCACCCGCTCGATCGACTCCATGCTCGATCGTGCCAAACAGGCCGTCATGCTCGAGTCGGACCGGCCGCATGTGCTGCGGGAGATGGCGTACGTTTGCCGCCCGGCGGGGGTGCTGTCGGTGCCAGGCGTATACGGCGGCCTGATCGACAAATTTCCGTTTGGCATGGTCATGAACAAGGGGCTGACCATCCGCACCGGCCAGACCCATGTCCAGCGTTACTCGGAGGACTTGCTGCGCCGCATCGAAGCAGGCCAGATCGATCCCTCCTTCGTCATCACCCACACCGTGGGCATGGAGGAGGGGCCGGAAATGTACAAAACCTTCCGCGACAAGCACGACGGCTGCATCAAGGTGGTGATCAAACCCGGGTTGAACTCCAGCGCCAGTGCCTGATCACCGAGGCCGCCTGTCGTTTGACCGCCCCTTTTGCCAATGCGCCTCCACCATTCGAACTGCGTGTTTGCCTGCCCGGTGGCCGGCCCGCTGACGGCCGGGCGCACCCTCGCTGAGCACCGGGCCGGTCGCGCGGTGGACAAGCCGCCTACCGCTTCCTCAGAGCCCGCATGGACGTGATCTTCATCATTTATTCGCACCTCCGCGGCGGCTGCCGCGATAATGGGCGCTGCGCTGCTGTCGATCGTTTTTGCACCCCTTTGAGGAAAGCCCCGCCCGATGTTGAAGCACCTCGAAACCAATCCGTCCTCGTCTGACGAAACCGCGGATGCCACCCCTCGCTACCGCAGCGGCGCCGTGGCCCGCATGGTCCGCATGCCTGTGGCCACCCTGCGGATCTGGGAGCGGCGCTATCACGTGGCCGCGCCGGCCACCACGCCCACAGGGCACCGGCTCTACACCGGCGCCGATGTGCAGCGGCTGGCATTGCTCAAGCAACTCACCGACATGGGTCATGCCATCGGGGCGCTGGCCGGGTTGGACATCCAAGCCCTTCGGCAAGTGGCCGCCACCCACGTGCGCTCGCTGACTGTGGCGCAACCGGTCACACGCACGCTGCCCGCGGCGCGCCGCATCGCCGTCGTAGGCGATGGCCTCTTGCGCCGGATGCAGGCCCCTGGCCTGCTGCACCGCCTGGGCCAGGAGATTGAAGTCGCCGCGGTATTCGGCAGCGTGACCGAGGCCACCAGCCCGCCGCAGGGGCTGCAGCTTGACACCTTGCTGGCGCAAGTCGCCGGGTTGCACGCCGAGTGGCTCGCGCCTTTGCAAGCCGCCGCGGCGGCGCTGAAAGTGCGCCGCGTGGTGGTGTGCCATGGTTTTGGCACCGCTGCGGCTCGCCAGGCCTTCGAGGCAGCGGGAGTGGTGCTGCTGCAAGGTGTGCAGTCCGACCGGGCCTTGGCAGACGCCTTGCGCTCGCCAACGTCCACCCTTCCGCCGTCCGACGGCGAGACCCCAGTGGACACTTCTCTGGCCTCGACCCATGCGTGGTCAGCAGGCAACGGGCACGGCGCCGAGTCGACGGAATTGCACGCCCTGATTGGTGCCATGCGGGTGGCGCCAAGGCGTTACCTTGACACCACGCTGGTGGATCTCGCCAGTCTGTCGTCCACCATTGCTTGCGAGTGCCCCCGCCATGTTGCTGAGTTGCTGATGCTGCTGTCCCAATTCGAGTCCTATAGCAGCGAGTGTTCCCATGCCAGCCAGGCCGACGCCGACTTGCATGCCTACTTACAGCGCGTCGCCGGTGTGGCCAGGGGTTTGTTCGAAGCAGCGCTTGAACGCGTGGCGGTGCACGAGGGCCTGATGCTGCCCGCATGACGCAGAAGAGCCCCAACCAGCCGTCCCTTTCCGCCACGGCTGCCTCCGCATGGTCTGCAGCGGCGGTGCCTGCGAATGAGAGCGGTCGTCTGTTGCTCGACACCGCTTGGGTTGAAACGCCGCTGGGGCCGCTGGATCAATGGCCGCTGTGTCTGCGCGTGGCCGTCGGCATCTGTCTGAATTCACGCTCGCCGATGTTCGTCTGGTGGGGTGAACAGGCCATCAACATCTACAACGATGCCTACATCCCCGTGTTGGGCAAGCGTCACCCGGAAGCGTTCGGCCGCCCGGCCCAGCAGGTCTGGCACGACATCTGGCCGGTGTTGCAGCCTCAAGTCGAGGCGGTCATGCAGCGCGGCGAGGCCACCTGGAACGAGCGTCAGCTGTTGGTCATGGAACGCAACGGCTACACGGAGGAAACCTTTTTCACCTGGTCGTACAGCCCCATCTACGACGAGCATGGCGTCATTCGCGGCCTGCACTGCGCCTGCACCGAGGAAACGCCCCGCGTGCTGGCAGAACGTGAACGCGATGCGTTGATCCGCAGCGCCAGCGATTCGGCCGAGGTGCTGCAGACCTGGTTTGACAACTCGCCTGGCTTCGTAGCGCTGCTGCGGGGCCCGGAGTTTGTGTTCGAGCTGGCCAACCGGGCCTACTACCAACTCGTCGGCCACCGCGAACTGATCGGATTGCCCGTGTGGCAAGCGCTGCCCGAGGTGAAAAACCAAGGTTTTGAAGAGCTGCTGCGCCATGTCTATGAGAATGGCGAACCCTTCACCGGACGCGCCTTGCCCGTGGCGATCCAGGCCGAGCAGGGGGGACCGGTTGAAACGCACCTGATCAACCTGTCGTACGAGCCAGTGCGTGACCCCGACGGGCGTGTCGTCGGCATCTTCGTCCAAGGCTACGACGTTACCGAGCAGATCCGTGCGGTCGAAGCCCTTGAGCAGGCAGACCGGCGCAAGGACGAGTTTTTGGCCACCTTGGCCCATGAGTTGCGCAACCCGATGGCACCGGTGCGGCATGCGGTGACGGTGGCCAAAATGCCCACTGTGACGCCGGACAAACGCGCCTGGGCGCTGGACGTGATCGATCGCCAGTCGCAGCACATGGGCTTGTTGCTCGACGACCTGCTCGACGTCGCCCGCATTTCCCAAGGCCGGCTGGAGCTGCGCTGCGCCGACCTTGCGCTGTCTGCGGTGCTCGACGCTGCCGTGGAAACCGCCCGCCCGTTGATCGACGCGCGTCGCCACCGGCTCACTGTTCACCCGTCCACTGCACGGGTCTGGGCCGATCCCCTGCGTTTGGCACAGGTCGTATCGAACCTGTTGTCCAACGCCGCCAAGTACACCGACGATGGCGGGACCATCGACGTGCAGACCCTGCTCGTCGACAACCAGATTCGCATCCGCGTGAGCGACAACGGCATTGGCATGACACCCGAATCCCAGGCAGACATTTTCGGCATGTTTTCCCAAGCCACCACCGCCTTGTCCCGCGCCCACGGTGGCCTGGGCATCGGCTTGTCACTGAGCCGCGGGCTGATTCAGTTGCACGGCGGCACGCTCGAGGTGGAAAGCGCCGGTCTGGGCCAAGGCTCGACCTTCACGATTGCCTTGCCCGTGCACCAAGTCGTTGAGGCCGACCCGGCGCTTGCCTTGCCATCGGCGTTGCCGGAGAGCGCGCCCGAGGTGGTGGTCACCAACCCGGCTTCAGCGACTGCGCTGGACGCCCCGCCCGCGTCGATGTCGGTGCTGATTGCCGACGACAACACCGATGCGCTCGAGAGCCTGGCTGAGCTGTTGGCCATGTATGGATACACGGTGCACACCGCCACCGATGGGCACTCCGCCTTGGAAGCTGCCGGCCGCTGCCAGCCCCGCGTGGTCGTGCTCGACATCGGCATGCCAGGCCTCAACGGGTACGACACCGCCAAGGCACTGCGACAGCGGGAGGGAGGCACCGCCTTGCGGCTCATCGCCCTCACCGGCTGGGGCCAGGCGGAGGACCGGCGACGCGCCCAGGCGGCGGGCTTCGACCACCATTGCACCAAGCCGGTGGACATCGAAGAGTTGATGCAACTGATCAATGCGTGAACACAGGGATCTGACTCGTCCAGGCGCCCCATGAAGGGGTGGCAGCGCGTGCGCCGAGCAGGCCCAGCCCAGCTCGGCCGCTTTGACCAGTGGCAGACTCCTACGGCAAGTCAAGACAATGGCTGAGGCCTGCCGACTCACGCACGCGCTAAGGTCGGCGGCATCCTTCACTTCCTGTGGCCACCCATGAACGCTTCGCCTTCCACCTCTGCCAGCAAAAAATCCTCCGCCAAAAAAACCATCCCAAGTGCTGTCAAGGCAAAGGTGTCGGTCAAGAAGGCTGCTCCCAAAAAAGCCGCCGTCAAGAAAAAGGCAGCGCCCAAGAGCCAGGATGCGCTTGCGCTGCTCAAGGCCGATCACCGCCTGGTCGACGGCTTGTTCGCTGATTTCGAAAAGACACGCAGCGCCCGCAAGCAAAAAGAGATCGTCGAACGCATCTGCGTGGAACTGACGGCGCATGCCACGATTGAAGAAGAAATCTTCTACCCGGCGGTCAAAGAGGCGCTCAAGGACAAGGAACTTGTGCCCGAAGCGTCGGTGGAACACGCCTCAGTCAAGGACCTGATCGCCCAAGTCCGAGGCATCGAGCCGGACGGCGAGATGTACACCGCCCGCGTGAAGGTGATGGGCGAGTTCGTCAAACACCACGTCAAGGAAGAGCAAAACGAGATGTTCACCAAGGTCAAGAAGTCTCGGCTCGACCTGCAGGCCCTGGGCGCCCAGATGGCAGCGCGCAAAGAAGAGCTGCTGACGCAAGCAGCCGCCTCGGTGTAAACAACCCCGCCCTCTCCCGGCACCGCAAGGAGCGCGGGAGGAAGGGTGCGGCTTGGCGGGGGCCAGCCGGCTCACACGCCGCATGGGTACAGGGGGACGCCCACGTCTGGGCATACTGGCAAGCCGCGCGCGGCGGCTGCGCCCGTGCCACGTCGATGTTCCCCCTTCCCTCCCCCAAGCCCATGAAAATTGCCACCTGGAATGTCAACTCCCTCGCTGTGCGCCTGCCTCAAGTGCAAGCTTGGCTGACCGAGCACCAGCCCGACGTGCTGTGCCTGCAGGAAACCAAGCTCACCGACGACAAGTTTCCGCTCGACGCCTGGTCCGAGCTCGGCTACCAGGTGGGCTTCCACGGACAGAAGACTTACAACGGCGTGGCCTTGATCAGCCGCACGCCCGCTGAGGCGTTGGTCAAGAACATTCCCGGCTTCGACGACCCCCAGGCGCGGGTCATCACGGCCACGGTGGGTAGCGTGCGGGTGATCGGCGCCTACTTTCCCAACGGTCAAGCGCCCGACAGCGACAAGTTCGTCTACAAGATGGCGTGGTTGCAGGCCTTGCGAAACTTCGTGGCCGCCGAACTCACTCAGCATCCCCGCCTGGTGCTGGTGGGCGACTACAACATCGCCCCAGAAGACCGCGATGTGCACGATCCAGTGGCATGGGCTGGTCAAATCCACTGCACCCCCCAAGAACGGGCCCACTTTCAAGGGATGGTGGCATTGGGCCTGGTCGACGCCTTCCGCCTGTTTGACCAAGCGCCCAAGAGCTGGAGCTGGTGGGATTACCGCAACCTCGCCTTCCGCAAAAACCAAGGCCTGCGCATTGACCACATCTTGGTCAGCACCGCCCTGCGGCCTGCGGTGAAGGCCTGCTTCATCGACAAGCTGCCGCGGAAAAACGAACGCCCCAGTGACCATGCTCCGGTGGTCGTGGACCTGGACCTCGGCGCCGTTTGAGGCAGTGCAGAGCTGGGGGTTCTTGAGAGCCAAGGGTTTGGCAGGTTGACCCCTGTGAATCAACCCCTAAAACCACCGCAAGGTTATTGGGAAGACGGCCACGGGCCGCACCTAAACTGCGACCCCTCCAACGAGGGCATGAATTTTTCGAGTTATGCGCAAATTGGAGGAACGTTATAAAACTTAAACATCAACAAAAAAGGAAAACCCATGTTGAAAGCAATCCGTGTGACGTTGTTGGCATTAATTTCTTCGTTTGTGGCCATGGGCGCCATCGCCAATCCAACCAAGCAGGATGCACAGGCTTTGGTCGAAAAAGCCGCTGACTTTGCCGTCAAGAGTGGCAAGGACCAGTTGATCACCGAAGTCAACAAGAAGGAAGGCGCCTTCAACAAGGGCGAGCTGTACGTGTTCGTGTACGACCTGCAAGGCACCCTGATCGCCGACCCGGTGAACAAGGCCCTCGTGGGGCAAAACAACGTCGCCAAGCCCGACGCCGAGGGCAAGCTCTTTCGCAAGGAGATCGTTGAAGTGGCCAACCAGTCCGGCAGCGGCTGGGTCGACTACAAGTTCGCCAACCCGATGAGCGGCAAGGTGGAGCCCAAAAGTTCTTACGTCAAAAAGCAAGGTGACGTGATTATCATTGCCGGCATTTACGTGAAATAAGTCGGAGGATCAGCGACTCGCCCCGTTGAGCTGGGCGGGTTTGTCATCGCCAGTGTCCGTGGTACCCCTGAATCGGGGGATGGGTAAATACCGAAGGGTTGGGTAAACTGCTGGATTGGGCAAAAACAGTGAATCTCTTTCATGGATTGAAAGATTCAATTTTTTGTTCAGCCGTTCAACCTCGAGGAGTATCTGATGCAAAAATTCATGCGTGCGCTGTGGTCGGTTTTGGGTTTGTCGGTGGCGTTGACCGCCGGTGTGCAGGCCGCCGCCCCCCGTCAAGAAGCCCTGGCCCTGGTCGAGAAAGCCGCTTCTTTCGCTGCCCGCAGCGGTGAAGACATGCTGGTGGCCGAGGTCAACGAGAAAAACGGCCCCTTCAACCGCGGTGAGGTCTATGTGTTCGTCTACGACCTTCAGGGCACCCTGATCGCCGACCCGGTGAACAAGGACTTGGTGGGGAAAAACAACCTCCACAAGCCTGACGTCACCGGCAAGCTCTTTCGCAAAGAGTTCCTGGAGGTCGCCACCCGCCAAGGCACCGGCTGGGTCGACTACAAGTACACCAACCCGGTCAGCGGCAAGGTCGAGCCCAAGAGCTCGTTCGTCAAACGCCTGGGCGACATCATCATCATCGCGGGCGTCTACCACTGACAGCCGTCGCAAGGCAGCTCTGGCCTCGCCCCACCGCTGGGAAAGCCACAACAGGGCCCCCTTTGGATTGGGCCCACAGCCGCCACAGCGGCAGGGTGCAAAGGCCCTGATTTCAAGCTAACCTGCACGCTCACTGCCCGCGCGCAAGGAGCTTGCATTGGCCTCTCCCCCGTCGTCCCTTCCTGAAGACATCCATCGCCGCCAGCTGGCCGCCACACCGCGCGGTGTGGGCGTGCTGTCGGCCTTTTATGCCGAGCGTGCAGACAACGCCGAGCTGTGGGACACCGAGGGTCGGCGTTTTCTTGACTTCGCCGGCGGCATCGCGGTTCTCAACACCGGGCACCGCCACCCGCGGGTGGTTCAAGCCCTGCAAGACCAGTTGGCCCGTTTCACCCACACCTGCTACCAGGTGGTGCCCTACGAAAGCTACATCAGCCTGGCTGAGAAGCTCAATCAGCTCACGCCCGGCACCCACCCCAAGAAAACCGCCCTGTTCAGCACCGGGGCCGAGGCGGTGGAAAACGCCATCAAGATTGCCCGCGCCCACACCCGCCGCTCCGGGGTCATCGCCTTCGGCGGCGCGTTCCATGGCCGCAGCCTGTTGGCGGTGGCGCTGACCGGCAAGGTGCAGCCTTACAAGGCCGGCTTCGGCCCCTTTCCCCCCGAGATCTACCACCTGCCCTATCCCTGCCACTGCGCCAGCCTGGCCGAGACGCAAAAAGCGCTGCTTCACCTGTTCAAGGCCGACATCGAACCCACCCGCGTGGCCGCGATCATCTTCGAGCCGGTGCAAGGCGAAGGCGGCTTCAACGTGATCCAGCCCGAGGCCCTGCGTTGGTTGCGCGACGTGTGCGACACCCACGGCATCGTGCTGATCGCCGACGAAGTGCAAAGCGGCTTCGGCCGCACGGGCAAGCTCTTCGCCATGCACCACGCCGAAGCCGATGGCGTGCACGCGGACTTGCTGGTGACGGCCAAGTCGTTGGCCGCCGGCTTGCCGTTGTCGGCCGTGGTGGGCAAGGCCGACATCATGGACGCCCCGGCCCCTGGCGGACTGGGCGGCACCTACGCCGGCAACCCCCTGGCGGTGGCTGCCGCCCACGCGGTGATCGACATCATGCGCGACGAGCAGCTGCCCGAGCGCGGTGCCGTGCTCGGCCAGCAACTCCAGGTGCGCCTGAACGCTTTGCGCCCCCAGGTGCCGCACATTGCCGACGTGCGAGGCTTGGGCGCCATGGTCGCCGTCGAGTTCAACCGGCCCGGCACGGCCGAGCCCGATGCCGACTTCACCCGCCGCGTGCAGGCCTTGGCCCTGGAACAGGGTTTGCTCCTCCTGACCTGCGGCGTGAACGGCAATGTGCTGCGCTTCCTGTTTCCGTTGACGATCCCCCAGCCGCATTTCGACGAAGGTCTGTCCATCCTCAGCCAGGCCTTGCAGGCCGCTTGAGCGCCACCCCGGACACCTGCCTTTTCCCCCGCCACCCTGCCTGAATTTTTTCCAGTTCCCGCCCCCATGCTGACACTCCAAAAACCCGATTTGCTGCGCCAACGTGCCCTGGTGGCTGGCGAGTGGATCACTTGCGCCGACGTCCACCCCGTCACCAACCCGGCCACCGGCGCCGTGCTGGGCACCGTGCCCAAGCTGACCGCGGCGCATGCAAAACAGGCCATCGAAGCGGCCGACCGGGCGCAGCGCACGTGGAAGAAAGTGCCGGCCAAAGAACGCGCCACCGTGCTGCGGCGCCTGTCCACGTTGATGCTGACGCACAGCGACGACCTGGCCCGCCTGATGACGGCCGAGCAGGGCAAACCGCTGTCCGAATCGGTGGGTGAGATTGCTTATGCCGCCTCCTTCATCGAGTGGTTCGCCGAAGAGGCCCGACGCGTGTACGGCGACACCATTCCTGCCCCCCAGGGCGACCGGCGCATTTTGGTGTTGAAGGAGCCGGTAGGAGTGTGCGCCGCCATCACGCCGTGGAACTTCCCCACCGCCATGTTGACCCGCAAGGCCGGCCCGGCCTTGGCTGCCGGCTGTGCCATGGTCGTCAAGCCGGCGATGCAAACGCCGTTCTCGGCCTTGGCCTTTGCGGCCTTGGCTGAAGAGGCGGGCTTGCCCCCGGGGCTGCTGTCGGTGCTGACCGGCGACGCCGCGACCTTGGGCGGCGAATTCACTGCCAACCCCTTGGTGCGTAAGCTGACCTTCACCGGCTCCACCGCCGTCGGCCGTGTCCTCATGCGCCAATGCGCCGACACCGTCAAGAAGGTGTCGCTCGAGCTCGGCGGCAATGCGCCCTTCATCGTCTTCGACGACGCCGACCTCGACGCCGCCGTGGCGGGTGCACTGGCCGCCAAATACCGCAACACCGGCCAGACCTGCGTGTGCGCCAACCGCATCTACGTGCAGCGCGGCATCTACGAGACCTTCGCCACGCGCTTCGTCCAAGCGGTCGAAGGCCTGCGGGTGGGCAACGGCATGGACGAAGGCGTCACCCAAGGTCCGCTGATCGACGCCAAGGCGGTGACCAAAGTGCAGGAGCACATTGCCGACGCCTTGTCACAAGGCGCACGGGTGCTCACGGGTGGCCAGCCACACACCCTCGGTGGCACCTTTTTCCAGCCCACCGTGCTGGGCGACGTCACCGCCCGGATGAAGGTGGCGCGCGAGGAGACTTTCGCGCCTTTGGCGCCGCTGTTTGCCTTCGACACCGAAGCCGAAGTCCTGGCCGCGGCCAACGACACCGAGTTCGGCCTGGCCGCCTATGTCTACACGCGTGACATCGGCCGGGTGTGGCGGATGAGCGAGGGCCTGGAGTACGGCATGGTGGGGGTCAACAGCGGCCTGATCTCCACGGCCGAAGCCCCCTTTGGCGGCATCAAGCAATCGGGCCTGGGCCGCGAAGGCTCACGCCACGGGCTCGATGAATACCTGGAGCTCAAATACGTCTGCATCGCCGGGCTCGCGCCATGACGACCACCGAAACCCAAGCCCGTGTGTTGGTGTGCCCATGTGGGCTCGGCACGCCGCCGGTGCCGACGCCGACGCCGCCGTACACCGTCTGCTGCGGCCAGTTCCACGACGGCCCCACGCAAGGTCTGGCCCCCACGGCCGAGGCCCTGATGCGCTCGCGTTACGCGGCCTTCGTGCTGGCCCGCACCGACTACCTGCTGGCCACCTGGCACCCCACCACACGCCCCGCCACCTTGTCGGCCCATGAGCCTGATTTGAAATGGTTGGGACTGCAGGTCTTGCGCCACCGCGTGGACGCTGACGGCGTGAACGCCACGGTGGAGTTCGTCGCTCGCAGCAAGGTCGGCGGACGCGCTCAGCGTCTGCATGAAGTCAGCCGTTTCGTGCGCGAGGACGGGCGCTGGCTTTACGTCTGTGCAGTCGAAACGGGGCGGTAAGAACACGGGTCGGCGGGGGTCCGTTCAAGCCCACCAGCGCGGCCGACGACCAAGGGTTTGACAGAAGGCGACAAGGGCCAAGACGCAGCGTAGCATCGCGCCTCTGCGGCCAGGCAAGCCGCTTCGGTCAGATGCCAAGGAGACACGATGCGCCCTGATTTCTTTGTCAAAACCATTGGTCTTTTGGCATCGGGAGCGGTGGCTTGCAGCTCGTCTCACGCCGTCGCACTTCCCTCGTTGGCAATCGATGCGAACGAAGTCAGCGTCTCGGGGTTGTCATCGGGCGGCTTCATGGCCGTGCAGATGCACGTGGCCTATTCCGGCACCTTCCGACGCGGCGCAGGCATCGTGGCCGGCGGGCCGTATTTTTGCGCCGAGGGCTCCATCGTCAACGCCACCGGTCGGTGCATGACCCATCTCAACCCAATTCCGGTGGCAGGCCTCGTCAGCACCACGCGCCAGTGGGCGGCCAATGGCGACATCGATCCCGTCAGCCACTTGAGCAACAGCAAGGTCTACCTGTACTCGGGCACGCAAGACAACACCGTCAAGCCAGCGGTGATGAACGACCTGCGCACCTATTACCAAAGCTTCGTGCCGGCCGAAAATGTGCGCTACAGCAACGCGGTGGCTTCGGGCCACGCGATGATCACCGACAACTTCGGCGGCGCCTGCGGCACCACCGCCACGCCCTTCATCAACGATTGCGACGTCGACCTGGCCGGCGACATGCTGAAGCACTTGCACGGCGCCTTGAACCCGCGCAACGACGGCACGCTGAGCGGCAGCTTCATCGAGTTCGACCAAACCGAGTTCGTGAGCGGCCACGGCATGGCCGCCACCGGTTGGGCCTACGTGCCGCAAAGCTGCGCATCGGGTGCCCGCTGCAAACTGCATGTGGTGTTCCACGGCTGCAAGCAGAACACCGCCACCATCGGCCAACAGTACGTGCGCAACACGGGCTACAACCGCTGGGCCGACAGCAACCAGATGGTGGTGCTCTACCCGCAAACGAGCGTGCAGGCCGTCAACAGCTGCTGGGACTGGTGGGGTTACGACAGCCCGAACTACGCCCGCAAATCCGGTCCGCAAACCCGTGCCGTGGCGGCCATGGTCGCTCGCTTGTCGGGCGGCGCGGTGGTGACACCTCCACCGCCGCCAGCGGCGCTGCCCGCCCCTGCCGGCGTGGGCACGTCGGGGGCCACCAGCAGCAGCATGGTCGTGGCCTGGGCCGGCGTGAGCGGGGCCGCCGGCTACAACGTGTACCGCAACGACGCCAAGCGCAACGGCCCACCCTTGACCGGCACCGCCTTCACCGACACCGGCCTCAACCCCGCCACCACCTACCGCTGGTCGGTGACGGCCCTTGACGCCAGCGGCGCTGAGAGCGCGCGCTCGGCCCCGGCCACCGGCACCACCACTGCTGCCACCGGCGGCGGCACCGCCACCTGCACCAGGGCGAGCAACCATGCCCACGTGAACGCCGGGCGGGCTCGGTTGTCGTGGGGCATGGCCCTGGCCAACGGCTCGAACCAGAACATGGGTTTCTGGAACATCTACACCACCACCACGCTGAAGC
>JAZKHH010000067.1:0-1792 GCA_040385465.1 Pseudomonadota bacterium
CTGGCTTACAGCCGGGGCCTGATCTCCAGCCGCCGGATTGCGCAGGCCTGCGAGCACAACGTGTTGTTTATCGCTCTGAGTGGCGACAGCCACCCGAGCTTCACCCACATCGCCCAGTTCGTGCGCGAGCTCGGTGATGAGGTCCAGTCGCTGTTCACGCAGGTGCTGATGACGTGCGACCGCATTGGGCTGATCGGCAAGACGCTGTTGGCCATCGACGGCGTCAAGCTGCCGGGCAATGCCAGCAAGGAACGCAGTGGCACGCATGCGGAACTGGCGCACCGGGCTGCGAGGCTGGAGAAGGCGGCGGCCAAGATTGTTGCCGCCCACCAGGCACAGGACGACCAGGGTGAGCACGGCTCGAACGAACAACAACGCCAGCGGCGCATCACCGAACTGCAACGCGAGGCGCAAGCCACCCGCGACTTCATTGCCACTCACCCCAAGCGCCTGAACCGCAAGGGCCAGGAGCTCAAGACCAATGTCACCGACCCGGACAGTGCCAAGATGGCCACCGGCAAGGGCGTCATTCAAGGTTACGCGGCGCAGGCCGCTGTGGACAGCCGGCACCAGATCATTGTGGCGGCCGATGTGATCGGCTCAGGCTCGGAGCAAGCCATGCTGCTGCCGATGATCGACAAGGCGCAGGCGGTGCGCGCGTCGCACACCGTGATCACGGCCGACGCCGGCTACCACAGCGATGCCAACATCCAGGCGCTGCACGAGCGGGGCATCCCGGCCCTGGTGGCCGACAACGGCATGCGCCGGCGCGATGAGCGCATCGACAACGCGCACCACAAGGCCAAGGGCGACGCGTTGTACGACAAGACGGCGGTCAAGGGAGTGAAGTTCTTCCGGCCCGAGGACTTCAAGTTCAACGACGACAGCACCGCCACCTGCCCTGCGGGTAAAGCGCTCATCAGCAACGCCAGCGTCTACAACGGTCAGCGCGGGCATCGTTTCCAGCGCTATGAGGCCGCCGCCTCTGATTGCGCCGGCTGTCCTCTACGTGAGCGGTGCCTGCGCAATCCGGCCACCCTGCGAGGCCGGCAGGTGGCCCGCTTCGAGCCACGGAAACGGGACGCGGCCGATCCGAGCCAGCGCATGCGCCAAGCCATCGATTCACCGCGCGGCCGCAGTCTGTACAGTCGGCGCATTGCCACCGTGGAGCCGGTGTTTGCCAACATCCGGCACCACAAGCGCATGAACCGGTTCACGCTGCGGGGCCAGGCCAAGGTCGGTACGCAGTGGCAGCTCTACTGCCTGGTCCACAACATCGAGAAGCTGGCTAAGCACGGGCTGGCCTGACAGTCGCTCAGGGGGCCAGGATGGTCGACTAGAACCGTGCCTTGACTGTCTCCAGGGCTTGAGGGTCCAATCCAACCCACGCGACACAGTTGCCGCCCTCATGCAGTCCACTCAATTCATTCAACCGTCGTCCCTGCTCGCTGAGGTCAGCGAAGGGGTTTCGGCACAGTCTCGTTGGGCTTCCTTCCAAAGGAAACTGAAGGTCAAGGGAGTTGCGAGGTTTCCCGTGCCCAGGTTGGAGCAAGGCGGTTGCTCAGTTCGCTGCGTTCAAGCACCCGGGCAGCCAGAGGTGAGAGGCAAGCGGTTGGTTCCGCCGGTTCACCAGCCCGCCTGAAATGTTGGAGGTTCGCAGTTCGGTAGTGGTCGGAAGTTGAGGCGCTTATGCGGGTGCTGCGCGGTCAAGTGCGGCTGCTGTAAATCAAAAGGTTCGCTCGCTTGGAAAAGCCTGAAAGGTTGTTCATGCTCAAGCCCAACCCGGCGCTCA
>JAZKHH010000068.1:0-40672 GCA_040385465.1 Pseudomonadota bacterium
GGCGCCAACAAGCGCGCGCTCAAGTCGCTGGCCGACATGATCAAGGGCAAGAGCGGTCGTTTCCGCCAGAACTTGTTGGGCAAGCGCGTCGACTACTCGGGCCGTTCGGTCATCGTGGTGGGCCCGACGCTCAAGCTGCACCAGTGCGGCCTGCCCAAGCTGATGGCGCTCGAGCTGTTCAAGCCGTTCATCTTCTCGCGCCTGGAAGCCATGGGCATCGCCACCACCATCAAGGCGGCGAAGAAGGAAGTGGAAGCCGGCACCCCGGTGGTGTGGGACATCCTGGAAGAGGTCATCAAAGAGCACCCGGTGATGCTCAACCGCGCACCGACGCTGCACCGCCTGGGCATCCAGGCGTTCGAGCCGGTGTTGATCGAAGGCAAGGCCATCCAGCTGCACCCGCTGGTGTGCGCGGCGTTCAACGCCGACTTCGACGGCGACCAGATGGCCGTTCACGTGCCTCTGTCCATCGAAGCGCAGATGGAAGCCCGCACGCTGATGCTGGCCTCCAACAACGTGCTGTTCCCGGCCAACGGCGAGCCCTCCATCGTCCCGTCGCAAGACGTGGTGCTGGGCCTGTACTACGCCACCCGCGAGCGCATCAACGCCAAGGGCGAGGGCATGATCTTTGCCGATCTGTCCGAGCTGCAGCGCGCACTGGACAACGCGGTGGTGGAAATCACCGCCAAGATCAGCGTGCGCCTGACCCAGCAGACGCTGGACAAGGCCACCGGTGAGTGGGTGTCGTCGACCTCGCTGGTGGACACCACCGTGGGCCGTGCGCTGCTCTCCGAGATCCTGCCGCGTGGCCTGCCTTTCGACGTGCTGAACAAGGCGCTGAAGAAGAAGGAAATCTCGCGCCTGATCAACACCTCGTTCCGCAAGTGCGGTCTGAAGGAAACGGTGGTGTTCGCCGACAAGCTGCTGCAGTCGGGCTTCCGCCTGGCCACGCGCGCCGGCATCTCGATCGCCATCGACGACATGCTGGTGCCGAAGGAGAAGCCGGGCCTGATCGAGCGCGCCGAGAAGGAAGTGAAGGAGATCGAGCAGCAGTACGTCTCGGGCCTCGTCACCTCCGGCGAGCGCTACAACAAGGTGGTCGACATCTGGGGCAAGACCGGCGACGAAGTCGGCAAGGTCATGATGAGCCAGCTGTCCAAGCAGAAGACCGTCGACCGCCACGGCAAGACCGTGGACCAGGAGTCGTTCAACTCCATCTACATGATGGCCGACTCGGGTGCGCGCGGTTCCGCCGCGCAGATCCGCCAGCTGGCCGGCATGCGCGGCCTGATGGCCAAGCCTGACGGCTCCATCATCGAGACCCCCATCACGGCGAACTTCCGTGAAGGCCTCAACGTGTTGCAGTACTTCATCTCGACCCACGGTGCTCGCAAAGGCCTGGCCGACACCGCGTTGAAGACCGCCAACTCCGGCTACCTCACCCGCCGCCTGGTGGACGTGACGCAAGACTTGGTGGTGATCGAAGACGATTGCGGCACCCAGAACGGCATGAACATGCGTGCCTTGGTCGAGGGGGGTGAAGTGATCGAGTCCCTGCGCGACCGCGTGCTGGGCCGTGTCACCGCCACCGAGCTGGTGCACCTGGAGACGCAGGAAACCCTGCTGACCCCGGGCGCCATGCTCGACGAAGACACCATGGACGTGCTGGAAGCCGCCGGCGTGGACGAGGTCAAGGTCCGCACCGCGCTGACCTGTGCCACCCGCTTCGGCATTTGCGCCAAGTGCTACGGCCGCGACCTCGGCCGCGGTGGCCTGGTCAACCAGGGTGAAGCCATCGGGGTGATCGCTGCCCAGTCGATCGGCGAGCCGGGCACCCAGCTGACGATGCGCACCTTCCACATCGGTGGTGCGGCCTCTCGTGCAGCTGTGGCCTCCAGCGTCGACGCCAAGTCGGACGGAATCATCGGCTTCAACGCCACGATGCGCTACGTCACCAACGGCAAGGGCGAACTGGTGGTGATTTCCCGCTCCGGCGAGATCGTCATCACCGACCCGCACGGCCGCGAGCGCGAGCGTCACAAGGTGCCCTACGGCGCCCTGTTGGCGATCAAGCCCGACCAGACCATCAAGGCCGGCACCGTGCTGGCCAACTGGGACCCGTTGACCCGCCCCATCATCACCGAGTTCGCTGGCAAGGCGCAGTTCGAGAACGTGGAAGAGGGCCTGACGGTGGCCAAGCAGCTTGACGAGCACACTGGCCTGTCGACCTTGGTCGTGATCGACGCCAAGCGGCGTGGTTCGCTCAAGGTCGTGCGTCCGCAGGTCAAGCTGTTGGATGCGCAAGGCGTGGAAGTGAAGATCCCGGGCACCGATCACTCGGTGACCATCGGCTTCCCCGTTGGTTCGCTGATCCAGATCCGCGACGGTCAAGACCTCGCCCCTGGCGAAGTGCTGGCCCGCATCCCGGTCGAAGGCCAGAAGACCCGCGACATCACCGGCGGTTTGCCGCGTGTGGCCGAGTTGTTCGAAGCCCGCACACCGAAGGACAAGGGCACCCTGGCCGAGATGACGGGCACCGTCTCCTTCGGCAAGGAAACCAAAGGCAAGGTCCGCTTGCAGATCACGACCCCCGAAGGCACGGTCTACGAGGAACTCGTGCCCAAGGAAAAGAACATCCTGGTGCACGAAGGCCAGGTGGTCAACAAGGGCGAGTCGATCGTGGACGGCCCGGCCGATCCGCAGGACATCTTGCGTTTGTTGGGCATCGAAGAGCTGGCGCGCTACATCGTGGACGAAGTGCAGGACGTTTACCGCCTGCAAGGCGTGAAGATCAACGACAAGCACATCGAGGTGATCGTGCGCCAGATGCTGCGCCGCGTGCAGATCGTCGATCCGGGCACCACCGCCTACATCGCCGGCGAGCAAGTGGAGCGCTCGGAGCTGCTCGACACCAACGACCGCATGGTCGCTGAAGGCAAGCTGGTGGCCACCCACGCCGACGTGCTGTTGGGCATCACCAAGGCGTCTTTGTCGACCGACAGCTTCATCTCGGCGGCGTCCTTCCAGGAAACCACCCGCGTGCTCACCGAGGCTGCCATCATGGGCAAGCGCGACGAGCTGCGTGGCCTGAAAGAAAACGTCATCGTGGGCCGCCTGATCCCCGCCGGCACTGGCATGGCCTTCCACGCGGCCCGCAAGGCCAAGGAAGAGATGGACGACGCCGAGCGCCGCGCCATCGCTCAGCAAGAAGCGCAGGAACTGGCGTCTGCCGAGCTCGAAGCCATGGAGACCGGGGGAGACAACAACAACAACCTCAGCAGCAGCCCCAGCGCCAGCACCACCGAGTGATGAGCGACTGACCGACTGAATGACTGAACAACGGGTGTGGAGTGATTCACACCCTCCTGGATTCAAGGCGGCTTCGGCCGCCTTTTTTTCGTGCTAGCGTCGCGTCCGCAGGTCGGCTCAACGACACAGGCGGTACGGCATGACGGGTTCGGCAGTGGGGGAGGTGCAGGAACGGGCGGGACCCACGATGTGGTGGAGATGGCGCCGTCCCGGCTCCAGTCGCTGGGTCAGCATCACCGCCGGGCTCGTGGCTGTGGTGGCCGCATTGGCATGTGCGGGTTGCGCCACTCGGGGTGGCGGCGGTGAGGACACCTCGGCGCCGTCGCAAGCTGTGGCCACCCCCGACATGGACGTCAGCAGCGTGCTTGGCAATGGTTGGCAGCCCTACACCTTGCCGGGCAAGCGGCACACCAGTTACCGACTGTCGACCGTCGACGGCCTGCCGGCCGTGCGGGCCGACGCCCAGCGCTCGGCCAGCATGTTGCGTTGCAAGGTCAATCTGGCGCCCCAGGCTTTGGGCACCCTGCGCTTTTCCTGGTGGGTGCCGCGGTTGATGTCGCAAGCGCGGCTGCGCGAAGCGGCGTTGGAAGACGCCCCCGTGCGCCTGGTGCTGGCGTTTGACGGCGACCACAGCAAGCTTTCGGCCCGCAACCGCTTGCTGTTCGACCTGGCCCACACCTGGATGGGAGAGGCGCCGCCCTATGCCACCCTGATGTACGTGTGGGACACCGACGCGGCGGTGGAAGACGTGATTCTGGGCGGGCGCAGCGACCGCATCCGCAAGATCGTGGTCGACTCCGGTCCGCGGCGTTTGCGCTCCTGGCGTTGGCACGAGCGCGACGTGGCGGCCGACTTTCGCCGGGCGTTCGGCGAAGACCCCGGCCGCCTGATCGGGGTGGCGTTGATGTCCGACTCCGACAACACCGCCAACGACATCCATGCCTTCTATGGACCGGTGCACATGCCTGGGTTGAGCGTCTGGCCGTGACGGGCCGGGGCTCTGGCCCTAGTCATCCCTCAAGAGGCCCCTGCGCCAGCCCTCCGGGTGGGGAGCACAACAGGCGCACTCCGCGTTGCAAATGCTCGCCGTGGGCACCACCACGTCTGCGCTTTGCGCCTTGATTGCGCCTGTTGTGCTCCCCACGCAGAGGCCTCCTGATGGATGGCACGCCCTGGTCAGCGCTCAACGCTGACGGGACGCCGGGTTGGTCGGCAAGGGGGCAGGTGCGGAGGCCGCGGGGGCAGTGCCCGCGGGTGAGGCTGCGGTGGGCGCCGCTGGTGACGCCGTGGGCGCTGGCAACACCAGCGGGCCCTTTTGACCGCAGGCCCCGAGCAGCGGCCCAACGGCCACGGCCAGCAGCAGCCGCCGTGCGATGGCCATGGACTTGTGGGAGGCGACTAAACTCGTTGTCGGGCTTGGCATCATTCATGTCCCCTGGTGGGTGGCGGTTGTGGTGTGTGATGAACAGGTCAGGCGCGGGTGACCTGAGGCGCTCCCCGCTGACTTGACTTGACTGCCGATGGCGTGATCGCCTGATGGCGTTTGTAGCGTGCCCGTTGAACTTTTGGACTTTTCCCTATGACGATCGACACTTCTCAAACCGACGCCGAGTACCTCACCGCCGCCCATGCCACCCTGGACCGAATCGAAGCCCGGGTCGACCAGTGGCTGCAGGACGATGTGATCGACATCGACACCCACCGCACGGGCGGCTTGCTGCAGATGACGTTTCCCGACGGCAGCCAAATCATCCTCAACACCCAGCCCCCGCTGCGCGAGCTGTGGATGGCGGCACGCGGTGGCGGCTTCCATTACAAGCGCGTCGACGGCGACTGGCGTGACACCAAAGACCCCGACAGCCGTTTCCTCGACGCCCTGGCCGTCCATGCCAGCCGCCAGGCCGGCCAGGCGTTGCGCTGGGATTGACCGACACCCGGCTTGGAAAGCACAAGCCGGCCGTCCCCTCCCCAGCGACGCCCGGCCAACGGCCTCAGCGCGAGAACAGGTCCAGGATGCTGCGGCGCTCCTCCTCCACCGGGGCAGGGGGCTCGGGCGGCACTTCTTCCAGGCCCAGGCTGGTCACGCCCTGGTTGTGAGCGAATTCCGAGAAGAACCACTCACCGCTGACGTTCACCACGCCCTCTGGCGCCGTGGTTTCCGACACCGGCACGCCTTTGAGGGCCACCGCCATGAAGTCGATCCAGATGGGCAACGCCAGGCCGCCGCCGGTTTCACGGTCGCCCAGCTTGCGCGGGGTGTCATACCCCAGCCAGGACACTGCCACCAGGTTGCGCTGGTAGCCGGCGAACCAGGCGTCCATCGAGTCGTTGGTGGTGCCGGTTTTGCCGTACAGGTCGGAGCGTTTGAGCGTCGATTGGGCCCGTGCCGCCGTGCCAGAGCGGGTGACCTCCTGCAGCAGGCTGTTCATGACGAAGGCATTGCGCGCCTCCAGGGTGCGCATGGATTCATCGAGCGCGGGCGGGCGGAACTCGTTGAGCACCTTGCCGCTGGAGTCGGTGATCTTGCTGATCAGCATCGGTGTGACCCGGTAGCCGCCATTGGCGAACACTGAGTAGGCCGTGGCCATCTGCAACGGGGTGGTCGATCCGGCCCCCAGGGCCATGGTCAGGTACGCCGGGTGTTTCTCGGGCTCGAATCCGAAGCGGCTGATCCAAGTTTGGGCATAACCCGCTCCAATGGAATTCAGGATGCGGATGGAAATCATGTTTTTGGATTTGGCCAAACCCCGCCGCATGGACAGCGGACCGTCGAAGGTGCCGTCGTAATTTTTCGGCTCCCAAGGGCGCCCCCCGGTGACCTCGGGGCCAAACAGCAACGGCGCGTCGTTGACCACGGTGGCCGGTGTGAATCCCTTTTCCAGCGCCGCTGAGTAAATGAAGGGCTTGAAGCTCGAACCCGGTTGGCGCCAGGCCTGGGTCACGTGGTTGAACTTGTTCTTGGAATAGTCAAAACCGCCCACCATGGCCTTGATGGCCCCGGTTTTGGGGTCCAGCGCGACAAACGCGCCCTCCACCTCGGGCACCTGGGTGATCGACCAGTCGCCCTTGGTCGACTGGATCATTCGCACCACCGAGCCCACCTTGATCTGCGTGTTCGGGTTGCCCCGGTTGGTCAGCAGGCCCGAGGCCACCGGCTTCAAGCCGTCGCCAGTGACGGTGATGGCTTCGCCGTTTTGCAGCATGACCACCACCTTGCGAGGGCTCACCTCGACCGCCACGCCGGCCTTCAGCTCGTCTTGGTCGGGGTGCTCACCCAGCACCTCGCCAACCTTGGCGTCCCAATCCTTGGGGTTCGAGGGCAGGGCCACAAAGGCCTCCGGGCCGCGGTACACCTGGCGGCGCTCGAAGTCCAGGATGCCTTTGCGCATGGCACGGTAGGCGGCTTGTTGCTGGGCGGCGTCCAAGGTCAAATGGACATTCAAGCCGCGGGAATAGGCGTCCTCCCCATATTGATTGAAGATCAACTGGCGGGCCGACTCGGTGGCGTATTCCGAGTGGGTGGGAGCGTCGGAACTGGCGCGGTACTTCATTTCCTGGGCCCGGCCTTCTTCATGCTGCGCCTGGGTGATGAAGCCGTTTTCCAGCATCCGGTCAATGATGTAGAGCTGGCGGCGGGTGGCCCGGGTGGGGTTGACCAGCGGGTTGTAGGCCGACGGCGCCTTGGGCAGGCCGGCCAGCATGGCCGCCTCGGCCACGGTGACGTCCTTGAGCGGCTTGCCGAAGTAGATCTCGCTGGCAGCCGCAAAGCCGTAGGCGTGCTTGCCCAGGAAGATCTGGTTCATGTAGACCTCGAGGATCTGGTCTTTCGACAACTGCCGCTCGATTTTCAGCGCCAACAAGATTTCATAGATCTTGCGGGTGAAGGTGCGCTCGCTGGACAAATAGAAATTGCGCGCCAGCTGCATGGTGATGGTGGACGCCCCCTGGGCCCGTGACTCGCCAAAATTCGACAGCCCGGCGCGCAGCACGCCGATGTAGTCGACCCCGCTGTGCTGATAGAAGCGCGAGTCTTCGATGGCCAGCACGGCCTCCTTCATCACCTTGGGAATCTGGGCTGCGGGCACGAACAAACGGCGCTCTTCCCCGAATTCGCCCAGCAGCAGGTTGTCGCTGGAATAGATGCGCATCGGCAGCTTGGGCCGGTAGTCGGTCAGGCCGCCGATGTCGGGCAGGTTGCGGTGCGCCACGGCCAGCGCGATGGCCAACAGCATCGCCACGGCCACCGCGCCGGCGGTCAGCAGGCCGATCAGGCTGGCCAGGATCTTCACCGACCGCCGTCCCCAGCTCAAGGGCGCGGCCGGGGCAGGGTGCCGCTCGCGGGGTGCGGCTCCCTTGTGTTTCGATTGACTCATGAGGCTTCCAAGTTTGCGCTGATTATAGAAAGCACCGCCAGGGTGGGTGCACATTCAGACCACCTTTGGAGGGGGGGACAGCTGGCCGCGTTCCAGTCGGTGGCGAACCGCCTCGCCGCAGCGAGGCGCACCGCGCTCAGCCCGGCGGCGTGTAACCGACCGGCGGAGCAAGGGACGGATGAATGGGAGGTTCAGCCCTCACTTGCGACCAGGCGTGAACTGTTTCACAACCTCTCCAAAACCCCTGAGGGTTGATACCAAGTCGGTCGCGCCATCGACTGAAAACTTCCAGCGTTAAACCCCGAAACGAGGGGGAAAACGCGGCATATTTCATTTTTCAAAAAAAGCTTAGCTGCTAGCATTCAATCCATTCCTCCAACCGCCGGTTGCGCTCGTTTATTCGAGTCACAGAAAGGGTGTCGTGAGCTTTTTAGATGCGTTGCTGGGGCAAAAGCACCCTCCGATGATCGGGCTGGACATCAGTTCTTCCAGCGTGAAGTTGGTCGAATTGCACAAAGGTCCCTCCGGAGAATACATTTTGGAGCGCTTTGCCTCCGAACCTTTCGGCAAGGGGTGGGTGACCGACGGCCAAATCGATAAATTCGATGAGGTGGCGGGGGCGGTGAAAAAGGTGGTGGCCAAAAGCGGCACCCGCACCAAACAGGTCGTCATGGCCATGCCCCAATCGGCCGTCATCACCAAGAAAATCATGCTGCCGGCCGGCCTGCGCGAGGACGAACTCGAGCTCCAGGTCGAGACCGAAGCCAACCAGTACATCCCGTTTTCACTCGACGAAGTGAGCTTGGATTTCTGCGTCGTCGGCCCCAGCGCCGCCTCGGTCGGTGACGTCGAGGTGCTGATCGCCGCTTCCCGCAAGGACCGTGTGCAGGACCGCCAAGGCCTGGCCGAAGCGGCCGGTTTGAAGGCCGTCGTGTTGGACATCGAATCGCACGCCTCGCGCCTGGCCATGTCTCGCGTGGTGGCCAGTTTGCCGAACCAGGGCAAAGATGCGCTGATCGCCCTGTTCGAGATCGGTGCCGACACCACCAGCTTGAAAGTGCTGCGCGACGACGAGCTGCTCTACGACCGGGACCAGGCTTTTGGCGGCTCCCAGCTGACCCAGCTGATTTCGCGCCAGTACGGTTTCTCGTTCGAGGAGGCCGAGCAGAAGAAGGTCGCAGGCGATCTGCCCGATGATTTTGGCTCCTCCATCCTGGCCCCGTTTGTGGACAGCCTGTCGCAGGAAATCGGTCGCGCGCTGCAGTACTTCTTCACCAGCACGCCGCACCACAAGGTCCACCACGTGATGCTGTCGGGTGGCACCGCGACCCTGACCGGTCTGAAAGACCGGGTCACCGAGCTGACGGGCTTTGCCTCGATGGTCGTCAACCCGTTCGAGAACATGAAACTGGGCCCTGCCGTGCGGGACAGCAAGCTGCGTCGCGAGGCGCCTTCCTACCTGACTGCCTGCGGACTGGCCATGCGGAGGTTCCTGTAGTGATTCTCATCAACCTACTGCCTCACCGTGAGGCGCGGCGCAAGCGCCGCAAGTCGGCCTTCTTTGCCGGGCTGATGTTGTCAGGTCTGGCCTCGCTCGGTGCCGGCGGCATCTGGTATCTGGCCGTCCAGCAACAGATTTCTGCGCAACAGGACCGCAATGGTTACCTGCGAAAAGAAATCGTCAAACTGGATGAAGAAATTAAGGACGTGGCGGCCTTGCAAAAAGATATTGATTCTCTGAAAGCCCGTCAAAAGGCTGTTGAGGATTTGCAAATTGACAGGAACATACCTGTCTACATACTTAATGAGCTGGTCAAGAAAACCCCGGAAGGGATTTACCTGGCCAGTGTCAGGCAAGACGGCCAGGTTCTCACCATCACGGGTATCTCGCAGTCCAATGAGCGGGTTTCTGAGTTCTTGAGGAACACAGGCAACCAGTCTGAATGGCTGGTCAAGCCCGAGCTCATCGGCATCAAAGCGAACACCTCCGCCAGCGTCGTGAAGGACCAGAAGCGCTTGTTCGACTTCTCGGTGCGGGTCAGCGTCAAACGGCCCCAGGCACCCGGTGCCGCCGCCAGTGCGCCGGCCACCGCAGTGTCCACCCCTCCAGCGGCCGCGCCGAAGGTCTGACCCCATGGCCTCCAACAAAAATCTCAACGTCGATCTGAATTCGATCTTCGAAGGTGCCACAGCCCAGTTCAGCGGCCTGAATGCGCGCGAGCCGGGCCAGTGGCCGGCGCTGCCCAAGTTCATGGCCTGGGTGGCGGTCTTCGCGGTGGTGCTGACTGGCATGTGGTTCCTGCTGCTGACCACCGCCCACGAAGAGCTCGACACCGAACGCGCCAAGGAGCCGGTGCTCAAGGCCGACTTCAGCAAAAAAATGGCGCAGGCCGTCAATCTCGAAGAATTGCGCCGCCAGAAAGTGCAGGTCGAGGGCTATGTCAACCAGCTGGAAAAACAGCTGCCGGGCAAAGCCGAAATGGACGCGCTGCTGTCCGACATCAACCAGGCGGGCCTGGGCCGTGGCTTGCAATTCGAGTCGTTCACGCCGGGCGAATTCGTGGTGCGCGACTACTACGGCGAAAAGCTCATCGCCCTCAAGGTGATTGGCCGCTACCACGACATCGGCTCTTTCGCTGCCGACATCGCCAACCTGTCGCGGATCGTGACCCTGCACAACATCGTCATCACCACGCCCACCACCACAGCGGCCAACACGGGGCTGTCTGGCAACGGGCCGCTGTTGATGGAAGCCACGGCAAGGGCCTACCGCTACCTGGACGAAGCAGAAATCGAAGAAATGCGCCGCAGCAAAGCCAAAGCCAAGGCCAAACCGGGAGCTGCCAAATGACTTCCCCCTCCCTTTTCTCCCTGCCCTGGTCGCTGTCACGCACCGCCCGTGTTCTGGGCTTGGCGTTGGGCGCGTGTGGCTTGGTCGGCTGCGGCAGTGACGAGCAAGAGCTGGCGCAGTGGACGAAACAACAGCGCAATGAGGCTCGACCCAACGTCACGCCGCTGACGGCGCCAAAGAAATTCGATCCCCAGCCCTATGAGGCCCTGGCCAGTGTGGAGCCCTTCAGCAGCCAGAAGCTGACGGTGGCCATGAAGCAGGAAGCCCGGCAGCCGAGCTCTTTGCTGGCCTCGGAACTCAACCGGCGCAAAGAGCCGTTGGAAGCTTACCCCCTCGACAACATTGTGATGGTGGGCAGCTTGATGAAGACAGGTCAACAGTTCGCGTTGCTGAAGGTCAATGGGTTGCTGTACCAGGTCAAGGCGGGTGAGTACCTGGGGCAAAACTTTGGCCGGGTTCTTCGCGTCGGTGAAGCGGAGATTTCCCTGCGGGAAATTGTTCAGGATGCGGTCGGGGACTGGATCGAGCGCCCCAGCTCGCTCCAACTCCAGGAGAAATCTCGATGAAATACGTGCAGGAGAGCAACATGATGGTGACTTTGCGGGCAGTGGCGGTCGGACTTGCGGTATGGGTGTGCGCACCCATGGCGATGGCCGCGACCAATGCGATTCAGTCCATCAACAGCAGCCAGCAAGGCGGGGCCGATGTGATTCGCATCGAGCTGTCCGAACCGCTGACCGAAGTGCCTGCGGGGTTCGCCATCCAGGCGCCGGCCCGCGTGGCCATCGACCTGCCGGGCGTGGCCAATGGCATGGGCAAGTCGAACCTCGACTTCAACCAGGGCAACATCCGCTCGGTGAACGTGGCGCAGGCGGGTGAGCGCACGCGGCTGGTGCTGAACCTGAAGCAGCCGGCCAATTACAAGGCGCAGCTGCAGGGCAAGGTCCTGTTGCTGATCCTCGAGGGCTCGACGGCCACGGCCGCTGCGGCCACCACCGCCCCGGTCGCTTCGTCGGCCGCGGAGAAAATGCGCTTCGCCGACAACCTCAACACCAACCAGCTGGCACTGCAGAACGTCGACTTCCGTCGCGGGCCGGACGGCGCCGGCCGCATCGTGGTCGACCTGCCGAACAACCAGGTCGGTGTGGACATCCGTCAACAAGGCCAGGCCTTGCTGGTGGAGTTCCAGAAAAGCTCGCTGCCGGACAGCCTGCGTCGCCGCCTGGACGTGACCGACTACGGCACCCCGGTGCAGCGCATCTCCACCACCCAAGTCGGCGACAAGGTCCGCATGCTGGTGGAGCCGCGCGGTGCCTGGGAGCACAGCGCCTACCAGACCGACAACCAGTTCGTGCTGGAAGTGCGCACCCAGGTGGTCGACCCCAACAAGCTGACGCAAGGCGTGGGCTACACGGGGGACAAGCTGTCGCTGAACTTCCAGAACATCGAAGTGCGGGCGCTGCTCCAGGTGATCGCCGACTTCACCCAGTTCAACGTCGTCACCAGCGACACCGTGACCGGCAGCGTCACCCTGCGCCTGAAAGACGTGCCTTGGGACCAGGCCCTGGACATCATCATGCAGGCCAAGGGCCTGGACAAACGCATGACCGGCAACGTCATGCTGGTTGCCCCCAAGGACGAACTGGCCGCCAAGGAAAAGGCCGACCTGGAAGCCAAGTCGCAAGTCGCCCAGCTCGAGCCCCTGCGCACCCAATCGTTCCAACTGAACTATGCCAAGGCGGAAGACATCGCCAAGGGCCTGGCCGGTGAAGGCACGGGCGGTGGCGGCGGCAAGAACCGCAGCATCTTGAGCGAGCGTGGCAGCGTGATTTCCGAGGCCCGCACCAACCAGCTGTTTGTCAGCGACGTCCCGTCCAAGCTGGAAGAGATCCAGACGCTGATCGGCAAGATCGACATCCCGGTGCGCCAGGTGCTGATCGAAGCCCGCGTGGTGGAGGCTGACGACAAGTTCGGCCGCTCACTCGGTGCCCGCCTGGGGTATTCCAACCTCCCAGCGTCTGGCCGCTCCAACATCGGTGGCAATTACAACGCCATCGGCTACCAGACCGGCCAAGTGCAGGATGAGTTGGATTTTTCGAACACCCAGTTCGTCAACCTGCCGGCCATCGGCCAGGGCGGCAACGACGCAGCAACGTTTGCCCTGTCCTTGTTCGGCTCGGCGGCCAACCGTTTCCTGAACCTGGAGATCTCGGCCCTGGAAGCCGACGGTCGTGGCAAGGTGGTCTCGAGCCCGAGAATCATCACCGCTGACCAGATCAAGGCGACCATCAAGCAGGGCACGCGGATTCCGTTCCAGAAGGCCACCTCCAGCGGCGCGACCGCGGTGGAATTCCTGGACGCCGTGCTGAAGCTGGAAGTCACGCCGCAGATCACCCCGGAAGGCAACGTGATCCTGGATGTGGAAGTGACCAAGGACAGCGTCGGCACGGTGACCTCGTTGGGGGGCTCGATCAACACCAAGGCGATCAAGACCCAGGTTTTGGTGGAAAATGGCGGCACGGTGGTCATCGGTGGCATCTACGAACAGGTGGACCGCACCGACGTCACCAAAGTCCCGTTCCTGGGTGACCTGCCGGTCTTGGGCAATTTGTTCAAGACCACCACCCTGACCATCAACAAGACAGAGCTGTTGATTTTCCTGACCCCCAAGATCATCAGCGAGCGGACCGCCGTGAGGTAATCAACCTCCCACGGCACAGGTTACGGCTCGCTGGCGGATCGCTTCCTTCACCGGCAGCGACGGCGGCCAGGCTGGCAGCTCTCCAGGGCACTGCGGTTCACACCGTGGTGCCCTTTCCATTTGAGCTTTCGAGGCCTGAGCACACCGTGAGCAAAGCGCAAAGTGTTTCGTTGATCGGCATGCCGGGCGGTGGCAAATCGACCGTCGGCCGCCAGCTCGCCAAGCGGCTGGGCCGCACCTTTGCCGACAGCGACGCGGTCCTCGAGCAGCGCCTGGGGGAGCCGATCCGGGTGTTCTTCGAGCGCGAGGGCGAAGCCGCGTTCCGGGCGCTGGAGCAAGACGTGCTGGCCGAACTGCTCGACGAGCAGGCCGGCGTGCTGGTGCTGGCCACCGGCGGCGGCGCCGTGCTCAAGGAGCCCAACCGCCAGCGCCTGCGCGAGCGCTCCACGGTGCTGTACTTGCGCTCGTCGGCCGACGAGCTGTTCCGCCGCCTGCGGCACGACACCCAGCGCCCTTTGCTGCAGGTGGCCGACCCGCTGGCCCGCTTGCGCGAGCTCTACTTTCAGCGCGACCCGCTGTACCGCAGCACCGCCCACTTCATCATCGAGACCGGCCGCCCCTCGGTGGCCATGCTGGTCAACATGATCCTGATGCAGCTCGAACTGGCGGGCAAGGTGCCCATGCCCGCGTATCAAAAAGGATGACCCGCCGATGACGCCCCCCACCCCAGCCCAGTCCGCCCCGCCCGATCGCCAGGCGGTCGACATCTCGCTGGGCGAGCGCAGCTACCGCATCGACATCGGCACCGGCTTGCTCGACGATGCCGGCACCTTTGCCGGGCTGCCCCGCGCCAGCGACGCGGTGATCGTCACCAACACCACGGTGGGGCCGCTCTACGCCCAGCGCCTGGAGCGCGCCCTGAAGGCGCACCACCCCCAGGTGCACTGCATCACCTTGCCCGATGGCGAGCAGCACAAGGACTGGGTTCACCTGAACCAGATTTTCGACGTGCTGCTGGCGCGCACCTGTGACCGCAAAACCATTCTGTACGCCCTGGGCGGCGGGGTCGTGGGCGACATGACCGGTTTTGCGGCGGCCAGCTACATGCGCGGCATTGCCTTCGTCCAGGTGCCCACCACCTTGCTGGCGCAGGTCGACTCCTCGGTGGGCGGCAAGACCGGCATCAACCACCCGGCGGGCAAGAACATGATCGGCGCCTTCCACCAGCCGCTGCGGGTGGTGGCCGACCTGGACGTGCTGCGCACACTGCCCGCCCGCGAGGTGGCCGCTGGCCTGGCGGAAATCATCAAGTACGGCCCCATCGCCGACGACGCCTTCTTCGGGTGGCTTGAAGCCAACCTGCCGGCGCTGCGGGCACTCGAGCCGAGCGCCGTGGCCCACGCTGTCAAGCGTTCGTGCGAGATCAAGGCTTGGGTGGTGGGGCAGGACGAGCGCGAGTCGGGCATGCGCGCGATCCTCAACTTCGGTCACACCTTCGGCCATGCCATCGAAGCCGGCCTGGGCTATGGCCAGTGGCTGCACGGTGAAGGGGTGGGCTGCGGCATGGTCATGGCGGCCGACCTGTCGGTGCGCCTGGGCATGATCGACGCGGCCTATGCCCAGCGCATCGAGCGCCTGGTGCGCGCCGCCGGCCTGCCGGTGGTGGCCCCGCGCCTCGGCACGCAGCGCTATCTGGACCTCATGCGCGTCGACAAGAAGGCGTCCCAAGGCCAGATCCGCTTCGTGCTGATCGAGGCGCCGGGCCGTGCGGGCATCCACACGGCGCCCGACGCGCTGGTGGCCGAGGTCATCGACGCCCATTGCGAACCCGCGGCCTGACGCGGCGCCCAGCCAAAGTCGTTGGCGCCAGTTGAAAAGGGCGCAAGCCAAGGCGCACCCACCCCTGTTGCGCCGCTGCCTACGCGTGTGGCCAGCGCGGGCGCGAGCCGATGCCCAATCTGTATCCAAAGCGACGGGCGCCTGCCGGGCCCAGCGGCCTGTTGCACCGCTGGACAGCGTGTGATCCTTCACAGGACTCCCCGGGTTCAGCCTCTCAAACGCCGCCTTTTCGTGAACCAGTTCACACCGCGTCCCCGTGAACACGGGGGCCGGGCGCGCCGGTCTGCGTGCTACCTTCGTTACCGATCGAAACAGACTTACACACACGGGAGAGCGCTGTGCAAATGGATTTGAACCTGCACCTGGAATTGAGCCGTTCCGAGGACCTGCTGAAAAAGTTGGTGGCCAAGGCGGCACGGCAGGAGGGCCCGCGTGCGTTCGTGCGCCTGACCTGCGGTGCGCACCAGCACGAAGGCATTCCGTTGAAGATCCAGAGCTTGCACGGCGAAGAACACCTGGCGCTGTACCAGCTCGACGGCGGGGTGCGCGGCCAGGAGGCCTTGGTGATCCTGCCGCTGAACAGCATCGGCAGCCTGACCCTGCTCAACCTGCGCGATCACATCGACCTGCTTTCGCGCCGCGGCCCCTGGTCGGTCGACGTGAGCAGCGCGCCGTCGGCCCAAGAGGTGCGTCGGCGCTGGCAGCGGCTGGTGGAGGGCGTCGGCCGCCCGGAGCAGATGCTGCACCTGGAACTGTCGCCCCAGCAGGCGCAGGAGCCGGCCGTTCAGGTGACCCTCATGAAAATGATCGAGCGCCTGCAGGTCAGCGTCCAAGCCCTGCAATCGCAGCCCGAAACGATGGCGGATTGGAGCGGCTTGCGCCTGATCACGGTGCAGTTCGAAGACAACAGCGGTTTGTTGCTGCAGCGCGAGGACGAAGAGCTGCGCATCACCGTGGGTTATGCCTTGGACGCCGCCACCTTGGCCCAGATGCCCTCCGCTTTGAGCCGTGCGCTGAACACAGAGTCGCTCAGCCCGTGCAAAGATGCCTGACCTGGCACTCGCAAAGCTCCCTAGAATCGGCTCCATGCTGATTTGCCCCTTCCATTGACATGGCTCGCTTGAGTCGCCTCATCGTGGCGGAGCAACTGCATTTCGTGTGGCAGCGGGGTCTGGGATCGCCCGCGCTGTTCATGGACGCCCAGGACCACGTCACCTACCTGTCGTTGCTGGCGCGCTGGGCCCGCGTTCACAAGGTGGCGGTGCATGCTTATGCGCTGCTGCCGCACGACATCTACCTGCTGGTCACCCCGCATGCCCTGTCGACCGAGACCGGCCCTTCCGAGCGCTGTGGGCTGAGCGTCTTGATGCAGGCCTTGGGCCGCGACCATGTGGCCGCTTACAACCGCCGTCACCTGCGCACCGGCACCCTGTGGCACGGGCGCTTTCGCGTCGGGCCGGTGGACGCCGCGCGCCATTGGCGGAGCTGCGTGCAGTACATCGAACAAGCCGCCGTGCGGCAAGGCCTGGCGCCGTCGCCGGGCGGCTACCCCTGGTCCAGCGCGCCCCATCACCTGGGACACGCTCGCTCGGAATGGCTGGTCGAGCATCCACAGCAGTGGACCTTGGGCAACACACCTTTCGAGCGTGAAGCCAACCACCGCGTGTGCCTGGCCGAGCCCCTCGACCCGGCAGAGCAGAACCGCATCGAAGCCTCGGTGCTGAAAGGCTGGGCCTTGGGCCCCGCCGAGTTCATCGCGGCCATGCAGGAAAAAGCCGGCGACCGACGGGTGCAACCTGCCTCCCGCGGGCGGCCCCGCAAGACGCCGCTTTGAGGCACGCCGTCCGTTGCGGACGGGCTTGCGGTCAGAGGATGAGCAAGGCGCCAAATGCCTTGCGAACACGGCGCATCGTCTGCGCGTGAAGGCAGGGCTCTGTCCCACTCGGTTGTCCTCATTGACTCGCCACGCCAAGGCCCGGCGCTTGCAATCTACTCGCCTGAGCAGAAGCGCCAGCAACCAAGAGTTCAAACGCTGTTGCCTCGAGCGACATCTCAATCCGTCCCCAAATAAAGTGTCATGGGCCTTCGGCAACCAATAAAAGGGGTCGTACCCCGTATTTTTCGATTGATCTCGGTGTCAACCCGCAGTACGCTCGCGCCGTCGATGCATTTTGTGCATCACGCCTTCAGTGATCTGCATAAGGAAAGCGCATGCGCCCCACCTCGCCCACCGAGTCCCTCGTGTCTTCCTTCGCGCCCGCTCAGGCCGCGGAAATCCAGGCGGCCATCGCCCACGGCTTGTACAACCCTGCGCGTGAGCACGACGCCTGTGGCGTGGGCTTCGTGGCCCACATCAAGGGTGTCAAGGCGCACCACATCGTCCGCCAGGGCCTGAAGATTCTGGAAAACCTGGACCATCGGGGTGCCGTGGGCGCCGACAAGCTGATGGGCGATGGCGCGGGCATTCTGATCCAGATTCCACACGAGTTCTATCGGGCCGAGATGGCCCGTCAAGGTGTGAACTTGCCCTCCCCGGGCGAGTACGGCGTCGGCATGATCTTCCTGCCCAAGGAGCACGCTTCCCGGTTGGCTTGCGAGCAGGAGCTGGAACGCGCCGTTCGGGCCCAAGGCCAGGTGCTGCTGGGCTGGCGCGACGTGCCGGTCGACGCCGAGATGCCGATGTCGCCCACGGTGCGTCAGAAAGAGCCGATCATCCGGCAGATCTTCATCGGCCGCGGCCCCGACGTGATCGTGCCCGACGCGCTGGAACGCAAGCTCTACGTGATCCGCAAGACGGCGTCGAGCGCCATCCAGGCCCTGCAGCTGACCTACAGCCACGAGTACTACGTGCCCAGCATGAGCTGCCGCACGGTGATCTACAAAGGCCTGCTGCTGGCCGATCAGGTCGGCACCTACTACAAGGACCTGGCCGACCCGCGTGTCGTCTCGGCCCTGGCGCTGGTGCACCAGCGCTTTTCCACCAACACCTTCCCCGAGTGGCCCTTGGCCCACCCCTACCGGATGGTGGCGCACAACGGCGAGATCAACACCGTCAAGGGCAACTTCAACTGGATGCGGGCGCGTGAAGGCGTGATGAGCTCGCCGGTGTTGGGGGCCGATCTGCACAAGCTCTACCCCATCACCTTCGAAGGCCAGAGCGACACCGCCACTTTCGACAACGCCTTGGAGCTGCTGACCATGAGCGGCTACTCGCTGGCCCATGCCGCGATGATGATGATCCCCGAAGCCTGGGAGCAGCACAGCAGCATGGACGAGCGCCGCCGCGCGTTCTACGAGTACCACGCCGCGATGATGGAGCCGTGGGACGGCCCGGCCGCGATGGTGTTCACCGACGGCCGCCAGATCGGCGCCACGCTCGACCGCAACGGCCTGCGCCCGGCGCGCTACGTCATCACCGACGACGACTTGGTGGTGATGGCCTCGGAGGTGGGCGTGCTGCCCATCGCCGACAACCGCATCGTCAAGAAATGGCGCCTGCAGCCCGGCAAGATGTTCCTGCTCGACCTCGACCAGGGCCGCATCGTTGAAGACGAAGAACTCAAGCGCCAGGTCGCCTCGGCCCAGCCGTACCGGCAATGGATCGAGAGCGTGCGCGTCAAGCTCGAAGACGTGCCCGAGCCCACCTCCAGCGGCGTGCTGCCGTTTGCCGACAGCCTGCTCGACCGCCAGCAGGCCTTCGGCTACACCCAGGAAGACCTGAAGTTCCTGCTTTCGCCGATGGCCCTGGCCGGCGAAGAAGGCATCGGCTCGATGGGCAACGACTCGCCCTTGGCCGTGCTGTCCGACCGCAACAAGCCGCTGTACAACTACTTCAAGCAGCTCTTCGCCCAAGTCACCAACCCGCCCATCGACCCGATCCGCGAGAACATCGTGATGTCGCTGGTGTCCTTCATCGGACCGAAGCCCAATTTGCTCGACATCCATGCCGTCAATCCGCCGATGCGCCTGGAAGTGCCGCAGCCGGTGCTCGACTTCGACGACATGGCCCGGCTGCGCCGCATCGCTGCCCACACCTCCGGCAAGTTCAAGGTCTACGAGCTCGACATCACCTACCCGCTGGCCTGGGGCGACGAGGGCGTGGAGGCCAAGCTGGCCTCGCTGTGCGCCGAGTGCGTGGACGCCATCCACAGCGGCCACAACATCATCGTCATCACCGACCGCCGGCTGAACCGCGACGACGTGGCCATTCCCGCCCTGCTGGCGCTGTCCGCCGTGCACCAGCACCTGGTGCGCGAGGGGCTGCGCACGACGGCCGGCCTGGTGGTGGAAACCGGCTCCGCGCGCGAGGTGCACCACTTCGCCGCGCTGGCCGGCTACGGCGCCGAGGCGGTGCACCCCTACCTGGCGCTGGAGACGCTGCAGCAGATGTGTGCCTCCACCAGCCCGGTCGATGAGCCCTTGGTCTCGCTCGGTCCCGACAAAGCCATCGCGCTGTACGTCAAGGCCATCGGCAAGGGCCTGTCCAAAATCATGTCGAAGATGGGCGTATCGACCTACATGTCGTACTGCGGCGCCCAGCTCTTCGAGGTCATCGGCCTGGACAAAGGGCTGGTCGACAAGTACTTCCGCGGCACCGCCAGCCAGGTGGGCGGCATGGACGTCTTCGGCGTGGCCGAAGAAGCCATCCGCATGCACCGCGCCGCCTTCGGCCAAGACCCGGTGCTGGCCGACATGCTCGACGCCGGCGGCGAGTACGCCTGGCGGGTGCGCGGCGAGCCGCACATGTGGTCGCCCGACGCCATTGCCAAGCTGCAGCACAGCACCCGCTCCAACCAGTTCGACACCTACAAGGAATACGCCCAGCTGATCAACGACCAGGCGCGCCGGCACATGACCCTGCGCGGTTTGTTCGAGTTCAAGCTCGAGCCCACCAAGGCGATCCCGCTCGACCAGGTCGAGCCGGCCACCGAGATCGTCAAGCGCTTTGCCAGCGGTGCCATGTCCCTGGGGTCGATCTCCACCGAGGCGCACACCACCCTGGCCGTGGCCATGAACCGCATCGGCGGCAAGAGCAACACCGGTGAAGGCGGTGAAGACCCCGCGCGCTACCGCAACGAGCTCAAGGGCATCCCCATCCGCGTGGGCACGAAGGTCAGCGAGGTCATCGGCGCCAAGGTCATGGCCGTCGACATCGCCCTGGAAGCGGGCGATTCCCTGCGCAGCAAGATCAAACAAGTGGCCTCCGGCCGCTTCGGTGTGACCACCGAGTACCTGGTCAGCGCCGACCAGATCCAGATCAAGATGGCCCAGGGCGCCAAGCCCGGGGAGGGCGGCCAGCTGCCCGGCGGCAAGGTCAGCGACTACATCGGCTACCTGCGCCACTCGGTGCCCGGCGTGGGGCTGATCTCGCCCCCGCCGCACCACGACATCTACTCCATCGAAGACCTGGCCCAGCTGATTCACGACCTGAAGAACGTCAACCCGCGCGCCAGCATCAGCATCAAGTTGGTCAGCGAAGTGGGCGTGGGCACGGTGGCCGCCGGCGTGGCCAAAGCCAAGGCCGACCACGTCGTCATCGCCGGCCATGACGGCGGCACCGGGGCCTCGCCTTGGAGCTCCATCAAGCACGCCGGCACGCCGTGGGAACTCGGCCTGGCCGAGACGCAGCAGACCCTGGTGCTCAACCGCTTGCGTGGCCGCATCCGGGTGCAGGCCGACGGCCAGATGAAAACCGGCCGCGACGTCGTGATCGGTGCCTTGCTCGGCGCCGACGAATTTGGCTTTGCCACCGCGCCGCTGGTGGTGGAGGGCTGCATCATGATGCGCAAGTGCCACCTCAACACCTGCCCGGTCGGCGTGGCCACGCAAGACCCGGTGCTGCGCGCCAAATTCCAGGGCAAGCCCGAGCACCTGGTGAACTACTTCTTCTTCGTCGCCGAAGAAGTGCGCCACATCATGGCCCAGCTCGGCCTGCGCCGTTTCGACGAGCTCATCGGCCGCGTCGACCTGCTCGACACCCGGCGTGGCGTGGCCCACTGGAAGGCGCAAGGGTTGGACTTCAGCCGCATCTTCCAGCTGCCGCAAGCCCCCGCCGACGTGGCCCGCCAGCACAACGACACCCAGGCCCACGGCCTGGAACACGCGCTCGACGTCAAGCTGATCGACAAGTGCCTGCCCGCGCTGGCGCAAGGCGAGCCGGTGCGCTTCATGCAGACGGTGCGCAACGTCAACCGCTCGGTCGGCGCCATGCTGTCGGGCGAGCTGGTGCGCCGCCACCCCGAAGGCCTGCCCGACCAAAGCATCTACATCCAGATGGAGGGCACCGGCGGCCAAAGCTTCGGCGCCTTCCTGGCCAAGGGCATCACCATCTATTTGATTGGCGACGCCAACGACTACACCGGCAAGGGCATGTCGGGCGGGCGCATCGCCATCCGCCCGAGCCTGGAGTTTCGCGGTGACGCCACCCGCAACATCATCGTCGGCAACACCGTGCTTTATGGCGCGACCGAAGGCGAGGCCTTCTTCCGGGGCGTGGCCGGCGAGCGCTTCGCGGTGCGCCTGTCCGGGGCCACCACGGTGGTCGAGGGCACGGGCGACCACGGCTGCGAGTACATGACCGGTGGCACCGTCGTCGTGCTGGGCCAGACCGGGCGCAACTTCGCCGCCGGCATGAGCGGCGGCGTGGCCTATGTGTTTGACGAAGACGGCAGCTTCGCCGAGCGCTGCAACACCCAGATGGTGCGGCTCGACAAGGTGGTGCCCAGCCACCAGCAGGCCGCCGAAGGCCAGCCGGGCGAGTGGCACCTCGGGCAGACCGACGAGTCGCTGTTGCGCAAGCTGGTGCAGGACCACCACCAGTGGACCGGCAGCCTGCGGGCACGCGACATCCTCGACCACTGGGCCGACTCACGGGCCAAGTTCGTCAAGGTGTTCCCGAACGAGTACCAGCGCGCGCTGCGCGAGCGGCACGCCGCCCAGCAAACCGGCCAGACCCTGCAAAAAGCCATGGGCCACGACCATGGCAAGGGCCACACGCCCCGCGTCGCCGTCGGCTGAGCACGGCACCCGCCACGCCACGCCCCCTTCCATTCCCCACCTCCACGATCGATCAAGAAGAGCCACACACCATGGGAAAAGTCACCGGTTTCATGGAGTACGAGCGGGTGCCCGAGGGCTACGCCCCCGTGCCCGAGCGCCTGAAGAACTACAAGGAATTCGTCATCACCCTGGCCGCCGACCAGGCCCAGAAGCAGGGCGCGCGCTGCATGGACTGCGGCATCCCGTTTTGCAACAACGGCTGCCCGGTCAACAACATCATTCCCGACTTCAACGACCTGGTGTACCGAGGTGATTGGCGCCGCGCGCTGGACGTGCTGCACTCGACCAACAACTTCCCCGAGTTCACCGGGCGCATCTGCCCCGCTCCCTGCGAAGCCGCCTGCACCCTGAACCTCAACAGCGACCCGGTGGGCATCAAGAGCATCGAGCACGCCATCATCGACCGGGGTTGGTCCGAAGGCTGGGTGCTGCCGCAGATGCCCGGCCGCCTCACCGGCCGCAAGGTGGCGGTGGTGGGCTCGGGCCCGGCCGGCCTGGCCGCCGCCCAGCAACTGGCGCGTGTCGGCCATGCCGTCACGGTGTTCGAGAAGAACGACCGCGTCGGCGGCCTGTTGCGCTACGGCATCCCCGACTTCAAGATGGAAAAGACCCACATCGACCGGCGCGTTGCGCAAATGGAAGCCGAAGGCGTCGTCTTCCGCACCGGCGTGGTGGTGGGCGAGTGGCCGCAGGACAGCAAGGTCACCAACTGGGCGCAGTCCCAAATCACGCCGCAGGAACTGCGGGACCAGTTCGATGCCGTGGTGCTGGCCGGGGGCGCCGAGCAATCGCGCGACCTGCCCGTGCCCGGCCGCGAGCTGCAGGGTGTGCACTTCGCCATGGAATTCCTGCCCCAGCAGAACAAGATCAACGCCGGCGACAAGCTCAAGAGCCAGCTGCGCGCCGACGGCAAGCACGTGGTGGTCATCGGCGGCGGCGACACCGGCAGCGACTGCGTGGGCACCAGCAACCGCCACGGCGCCTTGAGCGTCACCCAGTTCGAGCTGATGCCGATGCCGCCCGAGCAGGAGAACAAGCCCCTGGTGTGGCCCTACTGGCCCATCAAGCTGCGCACCAGCTCCAGCCACGAAGAGGGCTGCGAGCGCGAGTTCGCCATCGCCACCAAGGCCTTCCTGCCCGGCGAGGGCAAGGACAAGCACAAGATCAAGGCCTTGAAGACCGTGCGCGTGCAAATGAAGGGCGGCCAATTGAGCGAGGTGCCGGGTTCCGAACAGGTGGTGCCGGCCGACCTGGTGCTGCTGGCGATGGGCTTCGTCAGCCCGATGGCCAGCCTGCTGGATTCCTTCGCCGTCGACAAGGATGGCCGTGGCAACGCCAAGGCCACCACCGAGGGCACCGGCAGCTACCTCACCAATGCGCCCCGGGTGTTCGCCGCCGGCGACATGCGGCGTGGTCAGTCGCTGGTGGTCTGGGCCATCCGCGAAGGCCGCCAGGCTGCCCGCGCGGTGGACGAATTTCTGATGGGGAGCAGCGAGCTGCCGCGTTGAGGGGGCCGCTGCGGCCCTGCCACGACCTGAGCGGCTTGGCGCGCCCCGCCCAGTACCTGCGAACGGACTCCGGACAGCGCCGTCCGCCGGTGCGGCCCGATCGGCATGGACCGCCTCAAGCCTGGCCTGGCCGGGCCCTGGCGAGCGCCTCGCCCACAACGGGGCCTCTGGCCGTTCCTAGCGCAGGCGCGGCCAGACCGCAACAGTGCGACCACACGCTCAGTGAGCTCATGAGACAATCGCGCCTCGCCTCGTTTCGGCTGTAGCGGCGCTGCCGCGTCAACCTCGTCCCCTTTGGAGCCTCTCCTGAGCGGACCTTCCTTGCCTGTCGCATCCGATGCCGCCTTCCGATTCCTCACTGCCGCACACCCCACCCCCGCCTGCAGCGCTGCCGGACGCGTTCATCACCATCGACCATGTGACCTTCGGCTACGAAGGCGGGCGCACCATCCTGAACGACGTGTCGCTGCAGTTCCCCCGTGGCAAGGTCACCGCCATCCTCGGCGGCTCGGGTTGCGGCAAAACCACCTTGCTGCGCCTCATCGGCGGCGTGCACGCGCCGCGCCAGGGCACGGTCACCTTCGACGGCCAGAAGGTCGACACCCGCGACAAGGAAGGGCTGTTCCGCTTGCGCCGGCGCCTGGGCATGCTGTTCCAGTTCGGCGCCTTGTTCACCGACCTCAGCGTGTTCGACAACGTGGCCTTTCCCCTGCGCGAGCACACCAACCTCGACGAGTCCATGGTGCGCGACATCGTGCTCATGAAACTCAATGCCGTGGGCCTGCGCGGTGCCGCGCCATTGCGCATTTCCGAGATCTCCGGCGGCATGGCACGGCGGGTGGCACTGGCCCGTGCCGTGGCCCTCGACCCCGAGTGCATCATGTACGACGAGCCCTTTGCCGGGCTCGACCCCATTTCCATGGGCGTGGCCGCCAATTTAATCCGCACCTTGAACGACACCACCGGTGCGACCACCCTGATGGTGTCGCACGACGTCCAGGAGTGCTTTGCCATTTGCGACCACGCCTACCTGATGTCGTCGCAGGGCCGGGTCGTGGCCCACGGCACGCCGCAGCAACTCAGCGATTCCGCGGATCCCGAAGTGCGCCAGTTCATTCGCGGCGAGCCCGACGGCCCGGTGCGTTTTCACTACCCCGCCAAGCCGTTGGCCGACGAGCTGGGGGTGCGTTCATGAAGCTTGTCACCAGCCTGGGGCGCTGGTTCCTCGATGTGCTCGAGGTCCTGGGCCACCACGCGTTCTTCTTCCGCGACCTGCTGCGCCACCTGCCGACGGCGTTGGGTCGCCCGCACCTGGTGGTGGCGCAGATTTTCGCAGTGGGCAACCTGTCGCTCGTCATCATCATGGCGTCTGGCCTGGCGGTGGGCTTCGTGCTGGCGCTGCAGATGTATTACGCGCTGGTCACTTACGGCGCTGCCGAATCGCTGGGTTTGATCGTCAACCTGTCGCTGGTGCGTGAACTCGGCCCGGTGGTCACGGCGCTGCTGTTTGCCGGCCGGGCCGGCACCTCGCTCACCGCTGAAATCGGCCTCATGAAAGCCGGCGAGCAGCTGGCGGCCATGGAAATGATGGCCATCGACCCGAAAAGCCGTGTGCTGGCGCCCCGGTTCCTGGCCGGCCTGGTGTCCATGCCATTGCTGGCGGCGCTGTTTTCCGCGGTGGGCATCATTGGGGCTTACATCGTGGCGGTGCTGTTGATTGGCGTGGATTCGGGCAATTTCTGGTCGATCATGCAAAGCCGGGTCGACGTCTGGCGCGATGTCGGCAACGGGGTCGCCAAGAGCGCGGTGTTCGGTTTGATCTGCACGGTGGTGGCGCTGTACCAGGGCTACGAGTCGCAAGCCACGCCCGAAGGCGTGGCCCACGCGACCACCCGCACCGTGGTCATCTCCTCCCTCGGCGTCCTGGCCATGGACTTCGTCCTGACCGCATTGATGTTTGCCACACCTTGAGGCTGAAAGCATGAGCAAAAAAAGCATAGAAACGTGGGTTGGGCTGTTCGTGTTGCTGGGCCTGGGCGGCCTGGTGTTCCTGGCTTTGAAGGCCGCCAACCTGGGCAGCTTCAGCGCCTCGACCGACACCTACACCTTGATCGCCAGGTTCGACAACATCGGGGGGCTCAAGGTCCGCGCGCCGGTGCGCAGCGCCGGGGTGACCGTGGGCCGGGTGGCCTCCATCACGCTGGACACCAAGACCTACCCGTACATGGGTTTGGTCCAACTCGAGATCAACCGCAACACCCAGTTCCCCGCCGACAGCGCGGCCCAAATCCTGACCGCCGGCTTGCTGGGCGACCAGTACGTCGGCCTGGACGCCGGCGGCGACGAGCAAAACCTGAAGGCAGGCGACACCATCAAGCAGACCCAGTCGGCGGTCGTGCTCGAAAAGCTCATCGGCCAGTTCTTGTTCAGCAAGGCCGCTGAAGCCGGAGACAAGAAGTGATTCCGGGCCGTTGGATGGGCCGCCGTGGGGCCGCCCCTGCCCGGGGCCTGCTCGGCCTGGCCGTGCTGGCCATTGCCCTGCTCCAGGGCTGTGCCACCACGGCAGCACCCACTACTGCAGCCTCAGGCGCTTCCGAGGCTGCCGCGCCCGCGCGCGCGCCGCATCCCACCGACCCCTGGGAAAACTTGAACCGCAAGGTCTTCTCCTTCAACGAGGGGCTGGACGAGGCCGTGCTCAAGCCGGTGGCCATCGGCTACACCAAGGTGGTGCCGCAACTCGTGCGCACTGGCGTGACCAATTTCTTCGGCAATTTCTCGGACGCCTGGTCGGCGGTGAACAACCTGCTGCAAGGCAAGGGGGAGCAGGGGCTCAACAGCATGATGCGGGTGGGCACCAACACCGTTTTCGGCATCCTCGGCGTCTTTGACGTCGCGACCGAAGCCGGCATCGAGCGCCACACGGAAGATTTTGGTCAAACCCTGGGCGTCTGGGGTCTGCCCCCTGGGCCTTACCTGGTCTTGCCGCTGCTGGGGCCCTCCAATGTGCGCGACGCTTCGGCGCTGCCGCTGGACATGGCCGTCGGGCCCACTGGGGCGCTCAACGACAGCGGCGCCCAATTCGGGGTGACCGTGCTGGGTGTGATCAATGGGCGTGCCAACCTGCTCAGCACCACCAACGTGCTTGACGACATCGCCCTCGACCGTTACACCTTCGTGCGCGACGCCTACCTGCAGCGCCGCCGCAGCCTGGTTTACGACGGTGAGCCGCCAGAATTGCCCGACTCGGCCGACCCGGTGGAGCCGCCGCCGGACGACAAGCCCTGACAGCCGGCCCCGGCCGCTCGGTGTACAAAGGGGAACCTGCGGCACCAGCCGCACTCTGAAGAACAGCCTGGGTGGTTTTCGCCCGGGCACCCGTTGAAAGGACCTACACACATGCATTCGCCCTCCCTGCGCTTCAAACACCCGTTGACCTCTTGGCGAGGCTGGATGGCCGCATTGCTGGCCGTGACCCTGTGGAGTGGGGCCGTTCACGCCGCCGACCCGCAAAGCCCCGACGCCCTGATCAAGGAAGTGTCCACCGATGTGATCGAGAGCGCCAAGGCCGACAAGTCCATTCAGGCGGGTGACCTGCAAAAGGTGATCGGCTTGGTCGACACCAAGGTGATGCCCCATGTGAATTTCCAGCGCATGACCATCTCCACGGTGGGTTCGCGGAACTGGAATGCCGCCACCGACGAGCAGAAGAAGCGCCTGCTGGAAGAATACAAAGTGCTGTTGATGCGCACCTACGCCGGTGCCCTCACGCTGGTGAAAGACCAGACCGTGCAGGTCAGCCCCCTGCGCTCGGCCCCCACCGACAACGAAGTGGTGGTGCGCACCAAGGTTCGCGGCGGCGGTGAGCCGGTGCAGCTCGACTACCGTCTCGAGAAGGCCGACCAAGGCTGGAAGATCTACGACGTCAACGTCAGCGGCTTCTGGCTCACCGAGCAGTTCCGCAACAGCTGGGCCCAGGAAATCAGCGCCAACGGGCTGGACGGCTTGATCGCCAACCTGGCCAAGCGCAACAAGTCGGCCGCTACCGTGCCGGCCAAGGGCTGAACCCGCATGCTCGTGTTGCCTGCCACGCTGACCAATGTGGAAGCCCGGGACGTCCTGGCCATGCTGACGCAGGCCATGTCCCGGGAGCAAGAGCCCGTGGTCGCCCTCGACGCCTCGGCGTTGAAGGACTTTGATTCGGCCGCCCTGGCCGTGCTGTTGGAGTGCCAACGCCTGGCCCAGGCCTCGGGCAAGCGTTTCCTGCTGCGCCAGGCCCCGCCCAAGCTCAATGCCTTGGCCAAACTGTACGGCGTGGACGTGTTGCTGCCCGCGGCCGCCCACTGACCTGAGCGGCGGACCGCCCGACCAGTCAGTCAGGCGGTGGTCCAGCCATGGCCCGTGGTCGTTGGCCGGATGGGACAGACCCCGGCAGGGGCCTGGTTCAACCCGCTTCGATAAACGGTATTTTCTGGGGCTTCCGGCGTTTGCCGCGCTTTGGATCGCGCGGCCGCTGCCGATGAAGCGGAGGTGAAGAGCCCTTTGCCTCCCTCGACCTTGCCGTTGCCTCACGCCCCGCTGGCACCCGACCCCGCGCAAGGTCTCCCATCCTTCCCGCACCCCAGCGGCGCCGCGTCACCCGTGGCAACAGCGCCACGGCTCGGCCTGCGCGAAAGCCTGACGGCTCCGTTTCGAACCGCCAGCCATCGCGAAGGCGAAGACGGCCAGGCCCGCCTGCGCTTTTTGGGCTCGGTGGTCATTGGCACCCTGTATCTCATCGCCCACCTCAGCGGTGCCTTCGGTGAGTTGACGGCGGGTCTGCAGGGCATCGTGATCTATGGCACCTATGGCTACCTGTGGTGCATCGTCGTCGCCCACCGCCCGTTCAGCGACGAGCAACGGCGCATCCTGTGCATCTGCCTGGACCACAGCATCTTTGGCTACGTCCTCTACGCTTCCCAGGGCGACCTGGTTCCCCTGGTGTTCCTGCCCATTTCCATCTCCTTAGGCAATGGCCTTCGGTATGGCCAGAAACTGGGCATGATCAGCTCGGTGATCGGCTTTGCTTGCTGCGCCACCGCAATGCTGTTGAACCCCAGTTACCGCTCGGTGATCGAGGTCATGGTCGGCCTGCTGTTGGCGATTTTGCTGGTGCCGATGTACGGGGTGGCGCTGAACCTGAAGCTGCAGGCGCTGGCCAAGGCGGCCCAGCAGCGGGCCGACGTGCTGGAGGAGGTCAACCGCACCGATCCGCTGACCGGCCTGGCCAACCGCGTGGGCCTGCTGAGGGTGCTGACCCGGCTGGTCGAAGATGGCCGTGACGTCGCGGTCCAGGGCGCGGTCTACTACCTCGACTTGGACGGCTTCAAGAAAGTCAACGACACCGCCGGCCACGAAGCCGGAGACCAGGTGCTGATCGACGTGGCAGTGGCGTTGAGAAAAGCGGTGCGGTCCTCGGACCTGGTGGCCCGACTGGGCGGCGACGAGTTCGCCATCGTCGTGCGGGGCATGGCCAGCCGCCGCGACGCGCTCTCGCTGGGCGAGAACATCCTCACCGCAGTCCAGGCCATCCGCATCGCCGGCCACCCCGGGCTGCGGGTCGGCACGAGCATCGGCGCCTGTTTGCTGCCGCACGAGAAAGTCTGCAATCCAGACGACGCCCTGAACGTCGCCGACCACCTGATGTACCAAGCCAAGCAGGCCGGCAAGGCGCAGATCCGCGTGAGCGGTTGAGGTGGGAAGTTGAAACCCCGTCCGTGCAATGCCGGTTGTCGAAAAGATGGCCGCACCCGACGGGTATCGGGTTGACGCGCTTGATGACAAAGGGGAAGAGACGCGTCGAGGTCGGAAGCAGGGAGCTGTTAAGCCTGCCGGCCCGCGTGCAGGTGCCTGTGCGGTCCCAGGCCAGCGGTGGGTGAGCGTGCGGTGGACTAGGAAGCCTCGCGCTGCGCCGCAGGTCCCTGCGCAGGATGTGGCGTTGTTGGCACCCGCCGCGTGGCGCCTTGACAGACCTGCAACGGGCGGCAAGACGGCCGGTATCATGCGCCTGCCCAAACAGTGGCGGTCAAGGGAGGCGATTTGGAGATCCGCAAATTGGTGGCCCCGGCCCTGGTGGTTTTGCTGCTGGCCGGTGTGGGGGGCGGCATTTGGTATTCCAACACGCGGCTGGCGGTGGAATCGACCCAACGCACGACGCAACAAAACCAGGTCGTTGCCCGGGGTCTCATCGGCTCGGAAAAAGAGGCATTCTTCGCCGACCCCCGCGTCCGGCAGGCGCTTGCGGCGCAAGGCCTCACGGTCACGGTCGAAAAAGCCGGCTCGCGGTCGATCGCCGAGCGCTACGACGCCACGCGCTACGATTTTGGCTTTCCTTCGGGCGCGCCCGCCGCCGCGCAACTGCGTCGTCAGGCCAAAGCCACGACGGTGCATGACACCTTCTACACGCCGATGGTGCTGGCCAGCTGGCGGCCCATCGCCGACATCCTGGTCGCCAACGGCGTGGCCGAGCGGCAGGGCGAGATCTACTACGTCACAGACCTGCCAGCCTTGATGGCCATGGTCGACAAGGGCGTGCGTTGGCGCGACCTGAAGAAGAGCCAGGCTTTCTCCACCGGCAAGGCACTGCTGGTGAGCTCGACGGACGTGCGCACGTCCAACAGCGCGGCCATGTACCTGGCACTGGCCAGTTACCTGGCCAACGGCCAGCAGATTGTTCAAAGCCAGGAGGATGTGGACCGCGTGCTGCCGGTGGTGGCGCCCTTGTTCCTGCGGCAAGGCTTTCAGGAACAGTCGTCCTCCGGACCTTTCGAAGATTATCTGGCCCTGGGCATGGGCAAGGCGCCCTTGCTGATCGCCTACGAGTCGCAGATGGTCGAACACTGGCTCAAGTACCCCGACAAGATCAAAAGCGACATGGTGTTGCTGTACCCGCGCCCCACCGTCTTCTCCAAACACGTGCTGGTGCCTTACACGCCGGCCGGTGCCCGCGTGGGCGCCGCACTCGAGACCGACCCGGCTTTGCGCGAACTGGCCCACGAATACGGCTACCGCACAGGCGGCACCCACCGCGGGCCGGAGCGCTGGGCCGCGCGCGGCATCCAGGTGCCGGACGTGGTCGTTGACGTCATCGACCCGCCCAGCCATGAGTGGCTGGAACGCTTGATCCAGGCCATCGAGGCGCGCTTCAAATGAACTCACCCAGCCCAGGCACCCCCATGAACAACCCAGCCGAATTGCCGTCCGATTTTTCACTGCAGCCCCCCGAGCCGGTGCCCGTGGTGCCCATCGAGTCGGCCAGCGGCCGCGTGCGCCTGAAGGCGGAAGACGTCACCGAGCTCGACGCGCAGGTGCGCCAATTCGTCGACGAGATCAGCCTGCAGGACAGCCAGTCTCCTCAGTTCAAGCAAGCGCTGGCGCGCATCCATGCGCTCGGCAGCAAAGACATCGAATCGTCCGCAACAGTCTCCAACCGGCTGTTGGAGCGTCCGGTGAAGTCGCTCGAGAACGGCCTGTTCGACAAGGGCGCACAGATCGGCCAGGGCCTCATCGACCTGCGGCGCCAGATCGAGCAGCTGGACCCCTCGCGCCAGGGCGATCTGTTTTCAACGCGCAAGCTGCTGGGCTTCATTCCGCTGGGCAACAAGCTGGCCGACTACTTCGACCGCTACCAATCGTCGCAGGCGCACCTGAACGCCATCATCGAGTCGCTCAAGCGCGGCAAGGACGAGCTGATGCGCGACAACGCAGCGATCGAGCAGGAGAAGGTCAACCTTTGGACGCTCATGGAGCGCTTGGAAAAACACCTCCACATCGGCAAGGCGCTCGACGGGGCGCTGTCGGCGCAGGCCCAGGCTTGGGAAGCATCGGATCCCGAAAAAGCCCGCGTGGTGCGCGAGGAAATGTTGTTCTACACCCGGCAGAAGGTGACCGATCTGCTCACGCAGATGAGCGTGAACATTCAGGGCTACCTGGCGCTGGACATGATCCGCAAGAACAACCTGGAGTTGATGAAGGGCGTGGACCGCGCCACCACCACGACGATCTCGGCCTTGCGCACGGCGGTGATCGTGGCGCAGGCTTTGTCCAACCAAAAGCTCGTGCTCGACCAGATCACGGCGCTCAACACCACCACCAGCCAGCTCATCGGTGCGACCAGCGAAATGCTGCGCGACCAGAGCTCGGCCGTCCACCAGCAGGCCGCGTCCGGCACGCTGGACATCGCCAAGCTCCAGCTGGCTTTCCAGAACATCCACGCCACCATGGACACGATTGCCGACTTCAAGGGCAAGGCGCTGGCGTCCATGCAGACCACGGTGGACACGCTGTCCAGCGAAGTGGCCAAATCCCGTGTCTACCTCGAGCGCGTTCAACGCCAGGAGGCCGCAGGAGACGCCCCGTCCGCCAGCGCCAAAGGGGTGCAACTGTGATCGGCCACAGGTGGGTTGTGCTGTGCGGCCTGGCGTTGGCGGCGGCCCTTGGCCTGTCGGGCTGCGACAACAAGAGCACGCCGGGCGCGGCCGGTGCCGGCACCACGCCGCCTGCGGGTGGGGAGTTCAGCGTTCTGGCTGGCTCCGAGCTGCGCGACATCGAACCCACCCTTTTGAAAGCGGCGAGCGAGGCGGGTGTCAGGTTGAAGCTTTCCTATGCCGGCACCCTGGACATCGTCGAGCGGGTCAATGCCGGCGAGCGCTTTGACGCGATCCTGCCGCCCAACGGCGCCTACCCCGCGCTGGCCCTGGCCACCAAACCGCTCGCCCGCGAGAAATTGTTCTACTCGCGTGTGGCCTTGGGGGTGAAGCCGGCGGTGGTGCGCAGCCTGGGCTGGGACCAGCGCCCGCCCAACTGGGCCGACATCGCCAAGGCCTCAGGAGCCGGGCAGCTGCGCTTCGCGATGACCAACCCGACCAGTTCCAACACCGGCATGAGCGCCTTGTTCGCGGTCGCCTCGGCCGTGGCCGGCAAAACCGAAGACCTGAGCGTGAGTGAGATCGACGCCACGGTGCTCAAGGCCTTCCTGAGCGGGCAGAAGCTGACGGCCGGCAGCTCGGGCTGGCTGGCCGACGCTTTCGTCAAGGAAGCGGCGACGCTGGATGCCATGGTCAGTTACGAGGCGGTCATCCTGCGCACCAACGAGAAGCTGCCCACGGAGCACCGGCTGGCCCTGGTGTATCCGCGCGATGGCGTCATCTCGGCCGACTACCCGCTGATGCTGCTGGAAGCGTCCCGGCGCGCCGATCACGACAAGCTCGTGGCGGCCATCAAGGCGCCGGCCGTGCAACGCCAGCTGGCGTCTGCGGATTTCTTGCGTCCTGCCATACCGGAGGTGCCTTTGTCCGCCGGGCTGTCCGCCGTCTCGGTGGCCGAGCTGTCGTTTCCCAACCGGCTCGAGGTCATCGATGCGGTGCTGGCCGCCTACCAGGGCGAATGGCGCCGTCCTGCCACCTCGATCTTCGTGCTGGACGTCAGCGGCTCGATGTCTGGCCCACGCATGGTGGCGATGAGCGACGCGCTCAAGGTCCTGGCGGGCGCCGATGCGCGCAGCGCCACGGCGCGCCTGACGCGTTTCCAAAACAGGGAGCGGGTGGTGTTGCTGTCGTTTTCCGATGACGTCGCTGCGCCCGTCAAGGTGAATTTCGAGACGGCGGCGCTGCCGGCGGCGCGGGCCGAGGTGTCCGCCTACGCGGATGCCCTGCGGCCACTGGGCGGCACGGGCATCTACGCCGCGTTGCTCAAGGCCCAGGAACTGGCCGCGCAAGAGCGCCGTGACAACCCCGGCCGTTTCGTCAGCATCGTGCTGCTGACCGATGGTGAGAACAACCGCTCGCCCAACCTGTCGGCCTTCCGCACGCAACTGGCCGGGACGCAGTCCAGCCGAGTGTTCCCCATCCTGTTCGGCGAGGCCAATCAGGCCGAGATGGGCGAGCTGGCGCAAATGACCGGCGGACGCGTGTTCGACAGTCGCAAGGCGTCATTGGCGCAGGTGTTCAAGGAGATTCGAGGCTACCAGTGACCGACCACCCTCGCGGCCCCAGCACCAAGGCAGCCGGCCGCTCGCTGAAGCTGAGGCTGATGCTTTTCCTGTACAGCAACGCCAACCTGGGCGGCTGTGCACTGGCTTTGTTGGGGCCGGTGCTGCTGTTCGGCGGCGTCATCGGCCCCGGCTGGCTGCTGATCACGGCCGGTTTGTACGCCACCGGCTGGACGCTGGGGTGGACGCGTCGCGCGCCGGAGGTCGAGCGCCGCATTGAAGACACGCTCACCACCGAGCAGACGCTGGAAAAGCTGGACCACTTGGTCGACAGCGTGCACCCGCATCTGAGCACAGAGATGAACGCGCACCTGGCCAGCGTCAGGACCTCGGTGTCCGAGGTCCTGCCCCGGCTGGTGGGCACCACGGGTCACGACGCGAATCTGTTCACCGTGCGGGAAACCGTCCTGCGCTACTTGCCTGAGACCTTGTCCAACTACGTTCGCCTGCCGCCTGCGTTCCGGACGACACATGTCCTCAAGGAGGGCCGGACCGCGCGTCAGCTGCTGGCCGATCAACTGGCCTTGCTGGACGCCAAGATGCATGAGGTCGTCGTCAACGTGGCGGCCGCCGATGCGCAGGCGCTTCTGGCCAACGGCCAGTTCCTCGAAATGAAGTTTCGCCAGGCTGACTTCCTGCTGCCCTGAGCGCGCGCAGCGAAAACGGGTGCCACACGCCGCGCTGGACGACCCCTGGCGGTGCGGGACGCGGCGACGTCGTCCGCCCTTGCTTGCTCCTCGGAAACGGTGAAACAAGTGTCCCCTGCTTCCGGGGGATGGCAACGCAGCAAGGCCTGACCTACCATCCCGGCTGCCCCCCTTATTCGGATGACGATGACCCTGCTCGATCAAGTTGCCCAGGCGACGGCCCTGGTGCTGGAGACCAACAACCTGCGCGGTGGCGCCGCGCAGGCGCAAGCCGAGGCCAGTCTGAGGCACGCCATGGCCTCGCTGGCGGCGCAAACCCTGCCCCTGCAGGCGCTGGCTCAACTCGTGATCACCCACGATGGTTTGGGGGCGGCCTGCATGGCCGAGCTGCGCCGGCTGGCCGGCCGCGCCATCGACTTCGTGCAGATCGACCCGAGCCTGGATTACTACGCGGCGAAGAATGCCGGTTTTGCCAGCACCGATCCCCTGCGCATCACCCACGTGGTCTTCGCGGACAGCGATTGCACCCCGGCACCCTGCTGGCTGGCCGAGTTGCTGACGCCCTTCACCCAGAGCGAACCCCCGGCCGCCGTGGCTGGCCGCACCAGCTATGCCGCAGGCATTGTCGGCACGGCGTTGACCACGATCGACTTCATGTACTTCCCCAGCCCCTTGGAAACCGGTGCCACGCGCAACTTCTACGCCAACAACATTGCTTTTCGCCGCGAGGTGTTCGAGCAGCACCGCTACCAAGCGGTGGAAGGCGTGTACCGAGCCAACTGCCAGGTGCTTGGGCTGGCCTTGCAGGCGGCCGGCGTGGCGGTGCGTTATGCCCCGGCGGCCCACACCGAGCACCGCCTGCCCGACACCTGGCGCGAAACCCTGCAACTGCGTTGGATGCGCGGCGAAGACACGCTCGGTTTGACGCCTTACCTCGTGCGGGCCTACCTGCCGGCCTGGCTGCAATGGCTGGCCCGCAGTGGGCCGGTGGGGCCGGTGTGTGTGCAGCTGGGCCGGCTGAGCTACAGCCTGCGCGCGCTGAACCGCCAGGACCTGCCGGCCCTGCGAGGCGGACGCTGGCTGATGGGGTTGGCGTGCATCGTCGGCTTCTCGGTGGTGGACTTGACCGGTGCCGTGGCACGAGGCTTTGGCTTCAAGCGTGCGGCGAGCAGCGGCGACCAGACCCTGTCGTACCACCGCCGCTGACCCACCCGTTGACCCACCCGCTGCCCCGCCCATGGACCCTTTGCTGGCTGCCCACGCTGCCCACCCCCCGGTGAACCCGACGATCGCCGCGTCGTTGGAACCGCCTTCGTTGACCGGCTGGCCCCAATGGCAGGCAAGCTGTGTCAACCGCCTCAAGCGTGCCGGCCTGCGTGAGCTCCATGCCAGCGAGGCGGGTGAGCGGCTCTTGTTGCATGTCTACTGGGTCGGCGAGCAGGTCACCGAAATCGCGCTGTGCCACCCGAGCTTCACCGACCGGCCCGTGTGGCTGGAACGCCAGATGGCGCAGCACCTGGCCGATGAGCAGCGCCACACCCAAAGCTTTGAAGACGCCCTGCGTGCCCGCGGCGCGGTGCCTGCCACACAGCCGCCCCGGGCCGACGCCTTGAGCCGCTGGAAGATCTGGCGTTGGCAGCGCCTGGCCACCTCATTCGCCCCGCGCTTTGCGCAGGGCGCCTGGGTGCCTGCCTTCGCGATCGGCCTGTGCGCCGAGCAGATGGCCACCCGCGTGTTGACGCGCCACTGCGACGCGATCGGCGATCAGCATCCGCTGTACCCGCTCCTGTCCAGCGTCTTGGCCGACGAGGCCCGGCACGTCAGGATGTGCCAGCACACCCTGACGCGCATGGTGCAGCCCGGCGAGCAAGCCGCCCTGGTGGCCTTGCTGGCGCAGGTGCGCGCCGTCGACCGCGCGTTCGGCATCACCGGCGCCCTGGGTTTGTTGCTGGCGGCCTGGGTGTTGCGCCTGATGCGCTGGGCCCGCCCCCAGCGTTGAACCGGGTGCGCATCGTCTACCTGGCCACCGCCGACGCCCGCGGCCATTTGATGCGGGCGCAGCTGCTTGCCCACGCGTTGCAGGCCCGAGGAGTCGACGTGCAGGTGCTGACCACTTCCGATGAAGGCGCGGCCTTCCTGGCTGGGTTCGGCGTGCAGGCGCCGGTCTTGTCGCGGCACTACGCGGTGCAGTTTGATGCCGCGCAGAACATGCGTCGCCAGGCCACCGATGCCAACGTGGCGGCGTACCTGTTCCACCCCGGGCGCGTGGGGCGGGACGTTGTGCGGCTGCGTTCTTGGCTGCAGGATGCCGACTTGGTCGTCAACGACTCTTTTCACCCCGCCTTGCTGTTGATCGGATGCTTGCCCCGCTGGCGACACAAGGTGGTGCACGTGCATGGCGACAGCCTGCGCAAGGCGCTCGAGACCCACTTCGACGGCCGGTGGCCGCGTTGGCTGGCCAGCCTGTACCGGCGCGCGGTGGCTTGGCAGATCGACTCGGCCCGAGCCTGCGTGACGCATGACTTCGCCCGCCCGGAGCCCACCCGGCAAGGCCGCAGCCACGGGCTGCCCACACCGGTGGCGGTGGTCGAGCCGCCCGAGGGCGACGTGGCCACCCCCACCGCGGCGGTCTACCTGAACCCGCACTTCCGTGACCCGGCGTTCGCGCAAGCCTTGGAAGAGGGCTTGGCCGGCGCCGCACTGGCCTCGCACCGAGTGGGCGAGGGCTACCCCACGCGGCCCGGCTGGGTGGCCCAAGACACGGCCTGGGTCGAGCGCGCGGCGGTGAGTGAGCTGATCGTCTCGGCCCCCGGCATGGCCGCCTTGTCGGTGGCGCTGGTGTACCAGCGGCCCTTGCTGCTGGTGGTGACCGAGCAACCCGAGCAGCAACTCAATGCCGCCCGCGCACAGTCCCTCGGCTTGCGCCTGCGCACCGTGGTATGGCGAGGCGATCGGCCTGCCTTTGCGCAAGCGGTGCAACAAGCCGTGCAGGCGCTGCGGGCGCCGCCAGCGGCCGAAAGCGGTCTGTCGCAGGGCAGGGGCGTGGATCGCGCACGCGCTCGCCTTCAGGTGTGGGTCGACGTGCTGTGTGAGTTGGCGCAACCCCAGGCAGGGCACTGACGCCATGGCCATCGCGCATCCTCCGCTTCAAGCCGGTCGGGCGATGCTCGCCTTGGGGCTCGACTGGGCCTTGATCGCCGTGTGTTTCGCCAGCGTCATCGTGCTGCCGAACCCGCTGGTTTTCATCGTGGCTTTCGTCTTGATCGGCCGCACCCAGTTGGCTTTGGCCGTGCTGATGCACGAGAGCGCGCACCGCGTGCTGCTGCCCGGGCGGACCTGGAACGACTGGGTGGGCCAATGGCTCACGGCCGGGCCCTTGCTGCTGTCGATGTTCAGCTATCGGCGCGGCCACCTCCAACACCATGTGGCACCGATGGTGGCCGGCGACCCAGTGGTTCGCGTCTTCGGCATCGGTGACTATCCGAAATCACGATCCGCCTTGGCGAGCCGCCTGTTGAGGGACCTGCTCGGCGTGGGTTACTTGGAAACCCTGTGGGGCCTGTTGCATGCGCGCCCCGATCCTCAGGCTGCCCGGCCGCCGCGGCGTCGCGCCCAGCTGGTCGGTGTGTTGGCGTCGGTGGTGGTCAGCCAGGCCGTGCTGGCCAGTGCCTTGGCCAGCATGGGCCGCGTTGACTTGTACCTCACGCTGTGGCTGCTGCCCGCACTGACGGTACTGCAGCTGTTTGCCCGCATCCGGGCCATCACCGAACACGCTGGCCACGGCCCCAATGCCGACCAGCGGCTGAACGCGCGCACGGTGGTGAAGCCGAGTTGGCAGACCTTTTTCGTGGGGCCGCACAACATCCACTTCCACATCGAGCACCATGCCCACGTGCGGGTGCCGTTTTACCGCCTGCCCGACATTCACCGCGCGATGCGCGAGGCGGGCGAACTGCCGCCTGAGAACCTGTACCAAGGCTACGGCCGCGTGTTGCGCGAGGTCAGCACCCTGCGCCTGATTTCACAGCCATTGCCGTGATGACGGCCTGACGCTTGTCTGCGCAACTGGCTCTCAACCGCAGCCGAAGCGCAACGCATCGTCGAGGTCCAGGGGCGGTCCCCCCGCGCGCACGCTCACGGCCCGGCTTGGCCGCTGGAAAGGCGGCAAACCGCCGCACCTGTCACCAGGCGGTCGCATGAAAAAAGCCCCGCAGTGCGGGGCTTCTTCCACGTCAACCGACACGTCAGCGCGCTGCTGACGCTGGCATGTGTCAGATGGCGGCCAGGCGCTCTTCCAACTTGGCCTTGGTCTCGGTCAATTCCACCGGCAGGTGGTATTCCAGCTGGGTGAACAGCTCGCCATGCAGGTCGAGTTCGGTTTGCCAGGCGGCCTTGTCGATGCTGGTGACTTGCTGGTACTGGGCGGTGGTGAAGTTCAAGCCCTTCCAGTTCAGGTCTTCATACCGTGGCGACACGCCGAACAGGTTTTCGGTGCCTTCGGCCTGGCCTTCGATGCGCTCCAGGATCCACTTCAGCACGCGCATGTTCTCGCCATAGCCTGGCCAGACGAACTTGCCGTCGTCGCCCTTGCGGAACCAGTTGACGCAGTAGAACTTGGGCAGCTGGGCGCCGGTGGCTTCGAGCTTGCGGCCGGTGTCGAGCCAGTGCTGGAAGTAGTCGCTCATGTGGTAGCCCATGAAGGGCAGCATGGCGAACGGGTCACGGCGCACCACACCTTGTTGCCCGGCAGCGGCGGCGGTGGTCTCCGAGCCCATGGTGGCGGCCATGTAGACGCCTTCCTGCCAGTTGCGCGCTTCGGTCACCAGCGGCACGGTGGTCGAGCGGCGGCCACCGAAGATGAAGGCATCGATCGGCACGCCGGCCGGGTTGTCCCATTCGGGGTCGAGGGCCGGGTTGTTGGTGGCGGCGACGGTGAAGCGGGCGTTGGGGTGGGCGGCCTTGGCACCGGTTTGCTTGGCGATGGCCGGGGTCCACTCCTTGCCTTGCCAGTCGGTCAGGCGGGCGGGCGGGATGTCGGTCATGCCTTCCCACCACACGTCGCCGTCTTCAGTCATGGCGACGTTGGTGAAGATCACGTCGCGCTTCAGGCTGGCCATGCAGTTGAAGTTGGTCAGGCTGTTGGTGCCCGGGGCGACGCCGAAATAGCCGGCTTCGGGGTTGATGGCGTACAGGCGGCCATCGGCACCCGGCTTGATCCAGGCGATGTCGTCACCGATGGTGGTGACCTTCCAGCCGTTGAGCACGTCGGGCGGAATCAGCATCGCGAAGTTGGTCTTGCCGCAGGCGCTGGGGAAGGCAGCGGCGACGTGGTGCTTCTTGCCTTCGGGCGAGGTCACGCCCAGCACCAGCATGTGCTCGGCGAACCAGCCTTGGTCGCGGCCCATGGTGCTGGCGATGCGCAGCGCAAAGCACTTCTTGCCCAGCAGCGCATTGCCGCCGTAGCCGGAGCCGTAGCTCCAGATTTCCTGCGTCTCGGGGTAATGAACGATGTACTTGGTGTCGTTGCAGGGCCAGCTGACGTCTTTCTCGCCGGCTTGCAGCGGTGCGCCGACGGTGTGCACGCACGGCACGAAGGTGCCGTCTTCGCCCAGCACGTCGAGCACGGCCTTGCCCATGCGGGTCATGATCTTCATGTTGACGGCCACGTACGGGCTGTCGGAGAGCTCGACGCCGATGTGGGCGATGGGCGAGCCCAGTGGGCCCATGCTGAACGGCACCACGTACAGGGTGCGGCCCTTCATCGAGCCCTTGAACAAGGCGTTGGGGCCGGTTTGCAGCAGCTCGCGCATCTCGGCGGGGGCCATCCAGTTGTTGGTGGGGCCGGCGTCTTCCTTTTTCTCGCTGCAGATGTAGGTGCGGTCTTCCACGCGGGCGACGTCGCTGGGGCTGCTGCAAGCCAGGTAGCTGTTGGGGCGCAGCTCGGGGTTGAGCTTCTTGAAGGTGCCGGCGGCCACGAGCTGGGCGCACAGGCGGTCGTACTCTTTGGTGCTGCCGTCACACCAGTAAACCGACTTGGCCTCGGTGAGTGCGGCGACGCGTGCCACCCAATCGATCAGGCGGGCGTGTTTGACATGGGCGGGCGTGTTGAGGCTCAGGCCTTCCATCGCGGGGTGGTTCATGGTGATTCCAGTCATCTAAGTCGATTGGGTGCAGTGAATCGGATCCGTTGCCGGGCAGGGTATGTCTCGTGGAGTTCGAGCCTCCAGACGCCTGACAATTCCCGCGGGTAAGCGAGATGCCGACAAAGGAATGCTGCAGAACGATTGGTAAAACACAGGTCGGCGATTTTAGATTCGCGGGTTTTCTCGTAGGATGGGGTTGCATGCAAATCCAGTATGAC
>JAZKHH010000069.1:0-73349 GCA_040385465.1 Pseudomonadota bacterium
CTCGGTGCGCCACAACCCCGAGTTCACCATGATGGAGTTCTACGCGGCGTACTGGGACCACCACGACCTGATGGACTTCACCGAGGACGTGCTGCGCCATGCCGCGCGCAGCGCCACTGGCTCGGCGGCAGTGACCTATGCGGGCAAGCCCGTGGCCCTGGACCAGCCCTTTGCGCGGCTGTCGGTTCGCCAATCGCTGGTGTTGCACGCCGGTTTGAGCGAAGCCCAGGCTGACGATGTGGCGGTGCTGCGCGCAGAACTGCTGGCACGTGGGGAGGAAGCGCCGGCGCATTGGCGCCTGCCCGAACTGCAGTTTGGCCTGTTCGAGGCTGCGGTGGAGGAAAAGCTGTGGCAGCCGACCTTCATCGTCGACTACCCGGTGGAAGTGTCTCCACTGGCCCGGGCTTCCGACGCCAACCCTGCCGTCACCGAGCGCTTCGAGCTGTTCGTCACCGGCCGGGAGATGGCCAATGGATTCTCGGAGCTCAATGACGCCGAAGACCAGGCGGCCCGTTTCCAGGCCCAGGCGGCCAACAAGGAAGCCGGCGACGAGGAAGCCATGTTTTTCGACGCCGATTTCATCCGGGCGCTCGAATACGGCATGCCTCCCACCGGAGGCTGCGGCATCGGCATCGACCGGCTGATGATGCTGCTGACCGACAGCCCCAGCATCCGCGACGTGATTCTTTTTCCGTCGTTGCGCCAAGAGCAGACCTGACAGGCGTGGACTGACGCAAGGGGCGTGGGAGCCCTGGAGACCAGCCAGCCACTGCCGCGTGATGGCCCCGGGGCAGCACGCCGCGACGTCGCCGTGGCCTTTCATTGAACTCGGGCGGGGGACAGACAACACGGCCCGAGCCCCTGGGCGCACCGAGGCTCAATTTACCCCTGAGTGGGTGGTGTTCAAGGCCCATGACTTCGGGTCCAATCGTTTCATCGTGTTGGGGGTGGTCGCCTTGCTCGGCTGCTCTGTTAGCTCGTTTTTACCGTTGTCTGTCTCATCATGCGCAATACTTTTGCCACCTCCGCTTCCATCGCTTCGGCGCCCTCCTCATCCCCTGTGGCGAGCTTCACCGTGGCGTTGGTGCTGTTCCTCGGCCTGTCGGCTTTGTTGTTCCTGGGCATCTGATGCCCCGCGGCGCCCCGGCGCCGCCTTTCTGACGCCACCTCCTGGCGTTCAACCGGCCTCGACCCGGCGCCCAAGGCTCGAACAAGCGGGTTCCCCCCGCCAAACCTGGCGTTCACTCCTCTGCGACTGCAGCGACAATGCGTTCCAAGGCACGCATGCCGACTGGAGAGTTGCAGTGAAACTTGGTCTCGCGTCCACCAACACGCCCCACCCGATGGCCCTGCGTCTGGGCTACCTCGGCATGGTGCCGTTTGCGGTGTTTGCCCTGTTGACATGGATCGTGCGCCCGGATGTCCATCCGGATGAACATTGGTACGTCACCTTCTTGTTGTCCTCGTATGCCGCGGTCAGCGTGTCCTTGCTGGGCGGCATCCACTGGGGGCTGGCCTTCCACAGCACCTCGCCGACGCCGCTGGCGTTCATCTGGGGCGTGATTCCACCGGCCGTGTCGTGGATCGGCGCGGTGATGCCACCGCACGCCGGGCTCATCGTCTTTCCCGTCATGCTGATCAGCTGTTATCTGGTCGACCGCAAGGTCTACCCGGCCGAAGGGGCCGCCGACTGGTTGACGATGCGGTTTCGGCTCACTGTGGTGGCCAGTCTGAGTTGCCTGCTGGCGGCCGCGGGCACTGGCCCTGTGAAATGATGCCGTCATGATCACGTACCACATCGATGCCCGCGACACCCATGCCCATGTGTTCCACGTCCGCGTCACGGTGGCGCAGCCCGCAGCACGCCAACGCCTGAGCCTGCCCGTTTGGATTCCTGGCAGCTACATGGTGCGCGAGTTCTCGCGCCACCTGTTCCAGCTGGAAGCACACCAGGGCAACCGAGTCCTCAGCCTGAGCCAGATCGACAAAGCCACCTGGGAGGTCGCTTGCGAAGGCTCGGCCGCCCTCACCCTGCGGTACAGCGTCTACGCGTTCGACACCTCGGTGCGCGCGGCCTACCTGGGCACTCAGCGCGGGTTTTTCAACGGCACGAGCCTGTGCCTGCAGGTCGATGGCCGCACTGCCGAGCCTCACCAGGTGCGGCTCACGGAGCTGCCGCCCGGCTGGGAAGTGGGCACCGCCTTGCCGGCGGTGAAGGTCGACCGGCGTGGCCGGGGCACGTACCAAGCGGCCGACTACGATGAGCTGATCGACCACCCGGTGGAGCTGGGCACCTTCTGGCGCGGCCACTTTGAAGCCCAGGGTGTGCCGCACGAAATCATCGTCTGCGGTGCCCTGCCCGACTTCGACAAGGCGCGCCTGCTGGCCGACACCCAGCGCATCTGCGAAGCGGAAATCGCGTTCTGGCACACCAACAAGCGCGCCCCCTTCGAGCGCTACGTGTTTTTGCTCAACACCGTCGACGAGGGCTTCGGAGGCCTGGAACACCGTGCCAGCACCGCCCTGATCTGCGGCCGCCGCGACCTGCCGCAACGAGGCCGGGCCGAGGTGAGCGATGGCTACCTGACGTTGCTGGGCCTCATCAGCCACGAGTACTTCCACACCTGGAACGTCAAGCGCCTGCGGCCCAGCGAGTTCGGCCGCTATGACCTGCACACAGAGAACTACACCGAACTGCTGTGGTTCTTTGAAGGCTTCACCTCCTATTACGACGACCTGTTCCTGGTGCGCAGCGGCCTGATCGACGAGCCCCGCTACCTCAAATTGCTGTCCAAAAACCTAAGCCATGTGCTGAGCACCCCAGGCCGCCAGGTGCAAAGCGTGGCGCAGTCGAGCTTCGATGCCTGGATCAAGTACTACCGGCCCGACGAGAACAGCGTCAACCTCACCGTCAGCTATTACGCCAAGGGCGCGCTGGTGGCCTTGGCCTTGGACCTCAGCCTGCGGGCGGCGGGCAACGGCTCACTGGACGAAGTGATGCGGGCCCTGTGGCTGCGCAGCGCGGGGGGGCCGATTTCCGAGTCGGACATCCTCGGGGCCGTGGACGACATCGCCGTGGGTTCGTTGAGCACCGCCTTGCAGGCTTGGGTGCACGGCACTGACGACTTCGCCTGGATGGACCTGCTGGCCCCGATGGGCCTCACCTGGCAGGCCCAGCCGCCCTCTTTGGCGCAGCGCTGGGGCCTCAAAGTCAGCGAGAGTGCCTTGACGGGCGTCAAGGTCAGCCAAGTGCTGCGCGCGGGGCTGGGCGAGCAGGTGGGCCTGTGTGCCGGCGACGAACTGCTGGGCGTCAACCAGTGGCGCGTGCGCCGGCTGGAAGACGCCACGCGGCTGCTGGTGAGCGACCAGCCCGGCCAGTTGTTGGTCTGCCGCGACCAAGCCTTGCTCACCTTGACGCTGCCCGCCGGCGCGGCGTTGGTCGGCACACCGGGACAAGGCGAACTGGCCCCTCAAGGTCAACTGATGCCGCGGCCCACGGCGCAGGCACCCCGCACCGCAGCCGCATTGCGCAAGGCATGGCTCAGCGCCTGAGCACGGTCGCCTTGTTGACCGTGGTGGTGGCGGGTTTGCATGCGTGCATGGGGCGCACCCTCGGCCAGCGCCTGGACGAGCTTCACAGCAGTGCCGCCCTGCCCGCTCGCATGCAGGTGGCTTATGTGCGGGAGCTGCAGCCCACCGCACCACCGCCGCTTGCCACACCAGCGGCGCCCCCGCCCGCTGCGGCACGGCCTCGGCCCACGGCCGGCCCGCCGTCGTCTGCCACGCCGGCGTCCGCCCCCGAGCCGGAACCAACACCGCTCGAGCCTGAGCTTTCGGCGTCCGCACCGGACTCGGCCGCGTCTGCAGCCACCGCTGCCCCCGAGTCGGTCGCTCAGGCGGCTTCTGCATCTTCGCCCGCCGCCGAGGCCGCTGCGTCGGCCGCGTCCAGCGGCGCTGACGGCACCCAATTCGCCTGGCCCGCCTCGACCCGACTGAGCTATGAGCTGCGCGGGCAGTACCGTGGTGAGCTGCACGGCACCGCCCAGGTCGAATGGATTCGGCAAGACGACCGCTACCAGGTCTTCATGACCGTCAACAGCCCGCCGCTGTTCGAGCGCCAGATGCGCAGCGAGGGCCGCATCACCGCCGAGGGCTTGGCCCCCTCGCGCTACGACCAAACCTCCAAGGCACTGTTTCAAGACGCGCGGCGCGTGAGCATGGTGTTTGACAGCAACAGCGTGCGTTTGGCCAACGGCAACCAAGTGCCCGGCTTGCCTGGCGTGCAAGACACCGCCAGCCAGTTCGTGCAGCTCACCTACCTCTTCCGTCAGCAGCCAGACAAACTGCGGCCAGGCACCAGCGTCGAGGTGCCCCTGGCGCTGCCGCGACACGTCAGCCGCTGGGTGTACGACGTCCTGCAGGCCGAAGTGCTGGACACGCCGATCGGCCCCTTGGAAACCTTCCAGCTCAAGCCTCGCCGGATGGTCACCCGAAGCAACGACCTGAAAGCGGACATCTGGTTTGCGCCGACACTGCAGTACCTGCCAGTGCGCATCCGCATCGCTCTCGACGACAACACCTACCTGGACTTGCTGTTGGCCAAAAAGCCGGAAGTCAGCGAAACCCAGTGACGGTCAATTGACGTGGCGTGGCGCGGGGTGCTGCACGGTGCCGTCTTTACCGCCCTGCTCCCGCCAACCAGTCTTGCGCGGCGGTGGACCCCTCTTTCAACGCCACCCGGAGATCCCCATGCCCGATGCGCTCGTTCTCACCACCACCCACGACCAGGAAGGTGGCTTGTCCACCGGCCTGATCACCTTGAACCGCCCCCAGCAACTCAACGCCCTGAACGACGGCTTGATGGACGAACTCGGGCAGGCGATGTCTGCGTTCGATGCCGACCCGGCGATCGGGTGCATCGTCCTGACCGGCAACGACAAGGCCTTTGCGGCCGGTGCCGACATCTCGGTCATGGCCGCTTTCAGCTACATGGACGCCTACAAGGGCGATTTCATCACCCGCAACTGGGAACGCATTCGCGGCGTGCGCAAACCCGTGATCGCGGCCGTGTCCGGCTTTTGCCTGGGTGGCGGCTGCGAACTGGCGATGATGTGCGACCTGCTGATCGCCGCCGACAGCGCCAAGTTCGGGCAGCCGGAGATCAAGCTGGGCGTCATTCCCGGGGCCGGTGGCACCCAGCGCTTGCCGCGGGCCATCGGCAAAGCCAAGGCCATGGACCTGATCCTCACCGGCCGGATGATGGATGCCCAGGAAGCCGAGCGTGCCGGTTTGGTCTCACGCGTGGTGCCGGCCGCCGAGCTGATCGAGACCGCCCTGGCGGCGGCGCGAACCATTGCCGGCTACAGCCAGCCGAGCGTGATGATGGCCAAGGAATGCGTCAACCACGCCTTTGAGGGCGCACTGACCGAAGGACTGCACCTGGAACGTCGCCTGTTCCACTCGCTGTTTGCCACCGACGACCAGAAGGAAGGCATGAGCGCCTTCTTGGCCAAACGCAAGCCAGCGTTCACCCACCGCTGAGGGCTGCGGGCCTCAATACACCCGGCCAGCGCGAAGTTGCGCATGCGACCTGCGGGCCGCCTGCGGGGCCAGCAACGCCATCGAGCGTGCGGCGTGGGCATGGCAGATGGCCAAGCCCAGCGCGTCGGCCGCGTCGGGCCCCGGCAGGCCGGGCAGGCTCAGCAGGCGCTGCACCATGTGCTGCACCTGCTCCTTCGCCGCTTTGCCATGGCCCACCACCGCTTTTTTCATTTGCAAGGCGGTGTACTCGGAGACGGGCAGGTCGCTGACCACCAAAGCCGTCACCGCGGCGCCACGGGCTTGGCCCAGCAACAAGGTGGACTGCGGGTTGACGTTGACGAACACGATTTCGGTCGCCGAGCAGGTGGGCTGGTAGCGGGCCACCACTTCCGAGATGCCGTCAAAGATGATTTTCAAACGGGCTGGCAGCTCGCCGGTGGCCACTGCTGCCGTCTGGATGGTGCCACTGGCCACGTAGTGCAGGTGCACGCCATCGGAGTCGATGACACCGAAACCGGTGGTCCGAAGGCCGGGGTCAATACCGAGGATGCGCATGGTGCAAGTGTGGGGCCTGGCGGCGGCTTTGAGTCGTCTTTGTGAAAGCGCGGGGCTGCGCGGTGGCCGTTCCTCAGACCCGGAAATACCAGCGCACCGCGTGAAAAAACACGGGCGCAGCAAAGCACAACGGAGCCACCCGGTCGAGCAAACCGACCGCACCGGTGACCGACACCTTGCCCCCCCAGCTGCGCACCCCGGCATCGCGTTTCAGCGCCGTCATGACGAACTCGCCCAGGGTGCCACTGGCGCTGGCCATAAAGCCCAGGACAAACGCCGGCACCGGCTTGAACGGCGTGGCCCAGTACAACAAGGCTCCCACCAGGGCGGCCGCCAGGGCGCCCGCCAGCCAGGCGTACCAGGAGAACGAGCGGCTGATGGCCCGTGCCACCGGACGCCGGCGCAAACGGCGTGCGGCCGCTTCTTGGACGAGTTGCGCCGTGGCCACCACGATGACCAGGTAGAACACCAGGAACGCTCCTCTGCCGTCATACCGGGGCAGGTCCAACAGCAGCAAGGCAGGCGCATGGCTCATGCCGTAGACACACACCACCACCCCCCACTGGATCTTGGCCGTGCGCTCCAAGAACCGCACTGGGTCGTTGCCCAAGGCGCTCATGACCGGGATGGCCAGGAACACGTACACCGGCACGAACACCGTGAAGAGGTCCAGGAACTGGCTGCCGGCCAACACGAACTGCACCGGCAGCACCACGAAGAAGGCCAGCAACAGGCTGCGGTGGTCGGCGCGCGTGGTGTGCATCAGGGTGATGTACTCGCGCAAAGCCAGGAACGACAACAAGGCGAACAGCAAGGTGGCCACCACGCCACCGGTGACCCAGGCCAGCCAGAACACGCTGGCACCGAACCAGACAGCCTGCAGGTCGCGCCGCCGCCGCGCGTTGACTTCCATCTGCGCCGGCGGCCCATCTCGCAGGGTGCGCAGGAAAAACACCACCGACGCCAAGGTCAGGACCCCGAACAACATGGCAAACAGCAGGCTCACCTGCTGGTCCACACTGAGCTCTCTGAGCGCACCCATCAGCGCACCTCCCTCAAAGCCATCACCGCTTCACGAGCGCGCGCCAGGAACACTCGTTTGTCCTCCCCAGGCTGAAGCTGCACCGGCGCACCGAACGTCACCGAACACAACAACGGCACCGGCACCACCTCACCCTTGGGCATCACCCGTTGGACGTTGTCGATCCAGGCTGGAATGAGTTGCGCCTGTGGAAAGGCGTCGGCCAGGTGGTACAGGCCCGCCTTGAACAAGGCCGGGTCACCCTTGTTGCCCCGTGTGCCCTCCGGAAAGATCACCAGCGAATCGCCCTGCCGCAAGGCCGCCATGAGGGGCTCGAGCGGATCTTCGTCTTGCGAGCGCTGGCGGCTGACATACACCGCGTTGAAGATTTCGCGGGTGATCCAGTGTTTGAACGGGCTGGCGGTCCAGTAATCCTTGGCGGCGATGGGCCGGGTGATGCTGCGCAGGTCGGGCGGCAGCGTGGTCCAGATCAGCACCCAGTCAAAGTGGCTTTGGTGGTTGGCGAAGTAGATGCGTTGCTCGGCTTTCGGCGGGCAGCCATACCAGTGCCCCTGCGCCCCGGTGATCAGGCGTGCCAGGAACGCCAGCAGCCAACCGGCCGCCTTGGGCAATTGTTGTTTCATCTCAATCCAGTAGCGCTTGGGAAAATTCGCGCGCGTTGAAGGTCTGCAGGTCCTGCAGGGTTTCACCGACACCGATGAAATAAACGGGCACGGGCTTGTCCCGCTCTCGGCCCCACAACGCGATGGCCGCCAGCACGCCGCCCTTGGCCGTGCCATCGAGTTTGGTGACGATCAAGCCCGTGAGGCCCAGGGCCTCGTCAAACGCTTTGGCCTGCATCAGCGCGTTTTGACCGGTGTGGCCATCCACCACCAACAGCACCTCGTGTGGCGCGTCGGCCTGCGCCTTCGTCACCACACGGCGAATCTTGCGCAGCTCCTCCATCAGGTGCAGCTGCGTGGGCAGGCGCCCTGCCGTGTCGGCGATCACCACGTCGCAGCGTCGGGCCTTGCCGGCGGTCACCGCATCGAACGTCACCGCCGACGGATCGCCGCCCTCTTGGCTGACGATCTCGACCTGGTTGCGATCGGCCCAGACGGCCAGCTGTTCACGGGCCGCGGCGCGGAAGGTGTCGGCTGCCGCCAACAGGACCTTTTGGTGGTGTTCGGCGAGGTAACGCGTCAGTTTGCCAATGCTGGTGGTTTTGCCAGCACCGTTGACGCCCACCACCATGATCACCGTGGGCGAGTACTTGCCGATTTGGAGCGACTGCTCGAGCGGCTGCAGCAGATCGGTCAAGGCATCGGCCAACAAGCCCTTGACGGACGACGCCTCGGTGATCCCGGCCTGCTTGACCCGCCGCTTGAGGTCTTTGAGCAAGAACTCGGTGGCTTGCACGCCGGCATCGGCCATCAGCAAAGCCGTTTCAAGGTCTTCATACAAAGCATCGTCGATGCGCGCGCCGACGAACACCCGCGCAATGCTGGAGCCGGTCTGACGCAGGCCGCTGCGCAGGCGGTTGATCCAGCCCTTGCGCTCGGTCAACACATCCTCGCCAGCGGGGGGCAGCTCTGAATCGGGCTCGGCGGTCGTGGGGGGTGGCGCCACCTTCGCCACGGGCATCACAGGTGCAGCAACAAGGGCCACAGCAGGCGGGGGTGGGACCACCAGCGCCGCGGGGGCCACCGCAGGCTGCGCAGCCGGTGCGGCCTCGGGCTGGGGTGTCGGCTCGGTCGTTGCCGCAGATCCGCTTTGACGCAGGCCACTGCGCAGGCGGTCGAGCCAACCTTTGCGTTCCACCGGGTCACCTTCGCCCGCGGCCGGTGAGGTTGTGGGTGCGGTTGCCGCCGCAACAGGCGGAGCGGTCAACGGGGCCGGTGGAGGCGCTGACACAGGCGCCGAGGGCGGGGCCAACTCCGCCTGAGGCGGAGGATCTGCAGGCAAAGAGGGGTCGGGTGGCGGTGTTTTTTTCTTGAAGAAACTGAACATGAAGGCGGGGCAGGAAGGACAAGGTGGACAACCCGTTGCAACGTGACGCCCTGAGCGTCGCTGCAATTGGCTATAATTTCGGGCTCAAGGCGCTTTAGCTCAGTCGGTTAGAGCGACGGAATCATAATCCGCAGGTCCGGGGTTCGAATCCCTGAAGCGCCACCATCATCACAGGCCCCTGGCTTTTCCAAAAGAAAAGCCAGGGGTTTTTGTTTTTTCGGTGCCCCTGGCTGCGGATGAACGGGCTGCGTGGGCCACCGGCCGCGAGGCACCGGGTTGACGTCGATGTCGCAAGCCAGCCCACGGTGGTAAGCAGGGGGCCACTGAGCTTGGGAACAGATTGCGGACATGGCACGACACCCAAGGCCTTAACACCCCTAAACTTCAGAGATGAAATTCAGCACCTTCATCAAGGACAACCTCACCGCCATCGTTGACGAATGGGAGGTGTTCGCCCGAACGCTGCCGGCGGCGCAGGCAATGTCCCGACTGGCTTTGCGCGACCACTGCCAGGAAATTCTGTACACCATCGTGCAGGACATGCAAACCAGCCAGACCGACGCGCAACAGTCGGACAAAGCCATGGGGCTGGCGCCGGCGCTCGAGGGGGCCGATGAAAGCGCTGCCGAATCCCATGGCACGCTGCGCCATCTGGCAGGCTTCGACCTGGTGCAGCTTGTGGCGGAGTTCCGTGCCATGCGGGCCAGCGTGCTGTCGTTGTGGGAGCGCAGTGCCCACGGCGGCTCGACTGAGGGGGCCATTGAAGAGATCACCCGGTTCAACGAAGGTTTGGACCAAGCGCTGGCCGAGTCGGTGGAACGATATTCCGCCAACGTCGCCGCGTCCCGCGACATGTTCCTGGGCGTGCTCGGACACGATCTCAGGGGGCCTTTGTCCTCGATCGCCATGTCCAACCAGCTGCTGGCCATGGCCGATTTGCCAGCCGCGTCCCGCCAACGGGCCTCCGGCCGGGTCGCGCGGGCCATCAAAGACATGACAGGCCTCATCGAGGACCTGCTGGATTACACCCGCAGCCGATTGGGCGCGGGGATCCCCATCGCTCAAGCGCCCTGCGACCTCGGACAGGTCTGTCGCGAGGCCATCGACTTGATTGAAGGCAGCCACCCCGAACAGCCGTTTGTGCTGACACTGGAGGGCAACCTCGCAACCCGTGCCGACGCCTCCAAGTTGGGCCAAGCTCTGGGGAACCTGCTGAACAACGCCGTCCAGCACGGTGACCGCCAATCGCCCATTTCGCTCAAGGCAACCGGCGAGCCCGAGGCCATTGTGTTGCAAATCGTCAACCAGGGCGAAGCAATCCCCCCGGAGGCTTTTCGAGCCATTTTCGAGCCCCTGGCGCAGCTGCGCACCGGCCATGCCGACGAGTCCGATGAGCGTTCCCGGACCAGCATGGGATTGGGGCTTTTCATTGTGCGCGAGATCGTCAACGGCCACTGCGGGGCCATCAACGTCGAGTCCACCCTGAAAACGGGAACGGTGTTCACCGTTCGCCTGCCACGGGAATGCACTCAACCGGCCTGACAGGCCGGCGCCTCAGACGCTGATGCGCCGGTAAGGCCGCGCACCCTTAACGGTGCACGCCAGGGTGCCCGGGCGCACCCAAGTTGCGGGTCTCACCCAATGGCGAGCGACAGGTGCCGCGGACCTTGCCCCTGTCGCAGGGTGGTGCGCTGCCACGGCATGGCTGGCATCGCCCGCCTTCACTGTCCCCCTCGCCACCCACGCGCTGAGTGCCGCCAGCACGCTCAGAGCGGCTCGACTGCCCAAGCAGCGCAGGTCACAGCCCTGCCAAGCGTGCTTTGAGGGCTTGCTCGTAGCGTTCAAACTGGTGAATGTCGCCATGCCCTGCCCCCGGGACCTTGATCAACTCAATGCCAGGACGCACTGTCTGTAAGGTCACGGCGTGGGAGACCGGAATCAGCTCGTCTTCCTCCCCATGCAAAATCAGCACCGGCAAACGCGTGCGACGCAGTGACGCTTCGGTGTTCAAGGGGTAGCGCATCAAACTCGAGGGCACCCAAGGGTAGTGCGAACGGGCCATGGCCGTCAGGCTGGTGTAGGGCGAGACCAAAATCAACAGGTCGGCGGACACCTGCGTGGCGAGGTCGGCGGCCAGCCCACTTCCCAAAGAGCGCCCATAAAGCACCACTTTCTTGCCTGCATAGTGCGCCCCCACCGCGGACCAGGCCGCGCGCACATCGGCGTGCAATTGCGCCTCGCTTTCGATGCGGCCGCTGCTCTTGCCATAGCCACGGTAGTCGATCATGAACAAATCGAAGCCTGCGTCGCGGTAGAAGTCGGTGCTGGTCAGCCAAAGTTTGAGGTCGCCGGCATTGCCATGAAGGAAAAAAATCAGCCCTTTGGGTTGGGCCTGCCGGTAGTGCAGCGCCGACAAGAAGTGCCCGCCCGACACCGGCACCTGCACTTCAGTCACGCCGGGCAGGTCGAAGCGGTGCGTGGCCGGCAGTGGCGTGGGGAAGAACAGCAGCCGCTCCTGCTGAACGTAGATCCAGGCCAACACGGCGCCATAGGCCAACACGCCCACTGCCAACGTCAGTCCCAAGGCCCACACAATGAATTTCTTTTCAACCATGGTGGTTCGTCGTCCGGCCAGAAGTCACGGGCGCACGCTACCGCACCGCGGCTCGGCTGGCAAACCGGGAGCCGGCGGCTACACTGGCGCCAGGTTGCACGGGAAGTGCAGCCGGGCCGCCTGCCGAGCCTCACGCAGGCAGCCTTGACGATGTCGAGTGCAATCAACAGCCACTGGATGAACACCATGTTTCGCTGTGTCCTGATCACCGCCCTGGGGTTGTCATGCGCGGTTTCCGCCGGTGCCCAAGCACTCGCGCAGCAGCCGTTTCTCAAGCGGAATTTTCCGGCCACGGCGCTGCGTGGTGACATCCAATTCCTGAACCCGCCCCAGATCGAGCTCAACGGCAAACCCACCCAGCTGTCACCCGGCTCGCGCATTCGGAGCGTGAACAACATGCTGGTGTTGTCGGGCAGCCTGACGGGACAGCAAACCAAGGTGCACTACACGCTGGACGACCTGTCGCAGCAGGTCAAAGACGTGTGGATCCTGCGCCCCGAAGAGGCTGCCGTGAACCCGTGGCCGCGCACGCTGCTTGAAGCCCAAACCTGGCGCTTCGACACGTTGAGCCAACGCTGGACCAAGCCCTGACCGTGCGCTGAGCGCGGGGAGCGCTGGAGGAACGGCTCAGGCGGGCGTCTGCCTGTCGCGTCTTCCTCTTCTTGCATTTCATCTCATCTCATTTTTTCCAGGGAGGGCCCCATGGCCCGCAAAGTCTTCATCAAAACCTTTGGCTGTCAGATGAACGAGTACGACTCGGACAAGATGGCCGACGTGCTGCATGCCGCCGAGGGTTACGAGCCGACGGCCGACGTCGAACAAGCGGACCTGATTTTGTTCAACACCTGTTCGGTGCGCGAAAAGGCGCAAGAAAAAGTCTTCAGCGACCTGGGGCGCGTCAAGCATCTGAAGTCCAAGGGCGTGCTCATCGGGGTGGGCGGCTGCGTGGCCAGCCAGGAAGGCGCGGCCATCATCAACCGCGCACCCTACGTGGACGTGGTGTTCGGGCCCCAGACCTTGCACCGGTTGCCTGAACTGCTGGCCAGACGCCATGCCGAGCAGCGGCCCCAGGTGGACATCAGTTTTCCGGAAATTGAAAAGTTCGACCACTTGCCCCCGGCACGGGTCGAAGGCTCCACCGCTTTCGTCTCCATCATGGAAGGCTGCTCCAAATACTGCAGCTACTGCGTGGTGCCTTACACGCGCGGCGAAGAGGTGTCGCGTCCCTTCGACGACGTGCTGACCGAGGTGGCCGGCCTGGTCGCGCAAGGCGTCAAGGAAGTCACCTTGTTGGGCCAGAACGTTAACGCCTACCGTGGCGCCATGGGCGGCACCTCAGAGATCGCAGACTTTGCCTTGTTGATCGAGTACGTGGCAGAGATCCCAGGCATCGAACGCATTCGCTACACCACCAGCCACCCCAACGAGTTCACCCAACGCCTGATCGAGGCGTATGACCGCGTGCCGCAATTGGTCAACCACCTGCACCTGCCGGTACAACACGGCAGTGACCGGATCTTGATGGCCATGAAACGCGGCTACACCGCCATGGAATACAAAAGCACGGTTCGCAAGTTGCGGGCCATCCGCCCGCGGTTGAGCTTGTCGAGCGACTTCATCGTCGGCTTTCCCGGTGAAACAGACGACGACTTTGCCAAGATGATGAAACTGATCGACGAGCTCGAGTTCGACGCCAGCTTCAGCTTTGTCTACAGCGCTCGCCCCGGCACCCCTGCCGCCACCTTGAGCGACGACACGCCGCAGAGCGTCAAGCTCAAGCGCCTGCAGACCTTGCAGGCGGTGATCGACGGCAACGCCAAGCGGTTCAGTGACGCTTTGGTGGGCTCCACGCAGCGTGTGCTGGTCGAAGGCCCGTCGCGCAAGGATCCCCAAGAGCTCACAGGCCGCACGGAGTGCAATCGGAGCGTGAATTTTCCAGCACCCCCTCGGCTTCAAGGGCAGTTGGTGGACTTGCGCATCACCGCGGCTTATTCGCACACCTTGCGTGGCGAGGTGGTGACCACCGACGCCGTCGTGGGCAGTGCGTCGCTCAACCAAGCGGCGTGACCGAACTCACTGCGTGACAACGACCGCGGGAAGCGCAAATTCACGTCCCACCATGGCCCGGGCGAACAGGTAATTCCTGATCGCGCTCGGACTCAGTGAGTCCATGTCGACGTGGCCCTGCGGATCGCAAGGAAAACAAAGCGCTCGGCCCTCGTGGAACAAGGACTGAAAGCGGACTTGATAAGCGGACTGGATCATGTTGGCCCCCTGAAGAAGCAATGCCATGGCCTCACTGTGAACCCCTGAGCGCTCACTAACACGTGCATAAAGCAGGAATTTACCCTGTATTTTTCACATCGTACGGGCACGGTCATTGCCAAATCATGGCCCTTCAATGCGAAGTGGGCGTTGACATCCCGAAGCCTCGCCACCACAAGGCCCCGCTGCAGGCCACCACCATCGCGCCGTAGGTGAGCATCTTTCCGTCGTGGCCCAGCAACACCAACCCCGACAGGGCCGCCAAGGTGGTTGCAGCGATGGCCCAGCCCAGCAGCGGCCACCAGCCGACCGGTCGCAGCGCGCGCCACCACAGCAGCTTGGCCAGCACCGAGGCCCACAGGCCGATGCCCACCGCAGGGGCGAAAAAATTCAACACGTGCCACAGGACGTCCATGAATGAAACGGGTGCTCGCGCAGAAAGACTACAAGGGGTGAAAGCGGAGGAAAGCGGTCGACCCGCCGCAAGGCAGTTGGAAATTTTACAATCGGGGCATGGCTGTACTCGCACTGGGTTTGAATCACACAACCGCTCCGCTGGATTTGAGGAGCCGTTTCGCCCTGGCCGACGACCAGTTGAAACCCACCTTGCAAGCGTTCAAAACGGAAATGCGGCGTGTGCCGGAGGCCACCATCGTGTCCACTTGCAACCGGACCGAGCTGTACCTGGGCGAGGCCCAGGAAGGGGCTGCAGCCGAATTGATCGACCCCGCCGTGGACTGGATGGCCCGCATTGGCGGCGTGGCGCCGCAGCTGGTGCGAGATCACAGCTATGTGTTCGAGGGCCCGGCCGCCGCGCGGCATGCTTTCCGCGTGGCCAGCGGACTGGACTCCATGGTGCTGGGGGAGCCGCAGATCCTGGGGCAGATGAAGCACGCGGTGCGCGAGGCGGATTCCGCAGGCACCTTGGGCACGACCCTGCATCAGATGTTCCAGCGCTCGTTTTCCGTGGCCAAGCAGGTGCGGACCTCGACCGAGATCGGGTTGCACTCGATCAGCATGGCCGCCGCCTCGGTGCGGCTGGCGTCCGACTTGTTCGAAGACCTCAGTGCCTTGAAAGTGCTGTTCATCGGTGCGGGCGAAATGATCGAGCTGGTGGCCACCCATTTCGCGGCCAAGCACCCGCGCGCCATGGTCGTGGCCAACCGCACGTTGGAGCGGGGCGAAAAGCTCGCCAGCCGCCTGAATGCCGAGGCTGTGCGCCTGGCGGACATGCCCGACCGCCTTGGCGAATTCGACGTGGTCATTTCCTGCACGGCCAGCCAGCTGCCGATCCTGGGACTCGGCGCGGTTGAGCGGGCGTTGAAGGCGCGCAAGCGCCGGCCGGTGTTCATGGTGGATCTGGCGGTGCCGCGAGACATCGAGCCGGAGGTCAGCCGCCTGCCCGACGTCTACCTCTACACCGTCGACGACCTGTCTCAGCTGGTGCAAACGGCCGGCCAGAAGCGCCAAGCCGCCGTGGCGCAGGCCGAAGCCATCATCGAAACGGGGGTGCAAAGCTTTTCGCACTGGCTGGACCAGCGCAGCAGCGTGCCGCTCATTCAGGCCCTGCACACCCAGGCCGATGAGTGGCGCCAGGCCGAGTTGGCCCGTGCGCGCAAACTGCTGGCCAAGGGAGAGCCGGTGGAAGCGGTGCTCGACGCCTTGTCCCGGGGCCTGACGCAAAAGATGCTGCACGGCACCTTGGCTGAGCTGAACGCGGTCGAAGGCATCCAGCGCCAGGAACTGGCACAGACGTTGTCGCGTTTGTTCCTGCGCCAAGCCGACCGGCTGCCACCCGACCGCAACGACAATTTCTAGCGCAGCGCGTCCGTTGTGGATGAGCTGGTTTGCCAGCAGATTGTCTGCTTTCCCGTTCACCGTCAGCCTGGAACCGATCGGCGCATGAAAGATTCTCTCCGCCAACAACTCGAACGCCTGCGCATGCGCTTGGCCGAGCTCGACGCCAACCTGTCCGACCCCCAGGTCGCCAGCGACATGCAGCGCTACCGGACCTTGAGCCGCGAACATGCCGAGGTGGGGTCCGTGGTCGCGCTGTTTGAACAGTTCGAAGGCCGCGAGCGGGACTTGCAAGCGGCCCGCGACATGCTGAACGAACCCGACATGGCCGAGATGGCCAAGGAAGAAATCAGCGCCGCTGAACACGACCTGGTTCAGCTGCAGGAGTTGCTGCAGACGGCCCTGCTGCCGAGGGATCCGGACGACGTGCGCCCTGCCTTCCTGGAAATCCGTGCGGGCACTGGCGGCGACGAGTCGGCGCTGTTCGCCGCCGACCTGGCGCGCATGTACTTGCGGTTTGCCGAGCGCCAGGGGTGGCGCACCGAGTTGCTGTCCGAGAACAACTCCGACTTGGGCGGCTACAAGGAAGTGGTGTTCCGGATCGAAGGCGATCAGGTGTACGGACAGCTGAAGTTCGAGTCGGGTGGGCACCGGGTGCAGCGGGTGCCTGCGACCGAAGCCCAGGGCCGCATCCACACCAGCGCCTGCACCGTGGCCGTGCTGCCCGAGCCCGACGCGGAGGAAGAGATCGCCTTGAACCCCGCCGATCTGCGCATCGACACCTTCCGGGCCAGTGGCGCGGGCGGCCAGCACGTCAACAAGACCGACAGCGCCATCCGCATCACCCACCTGCCCACCGGGCTGGTGGCCGAGTGCCAGGACGACCGTTCGCAGCACCGCAACAAGGCCAAGGCCCTGAGCGTGCTGGCTGCACGGCTGCGCGAAAAGGAGCGCAGCGCCCGGGCCGCGGCCGAAGCCGCCACCCGCAAAGGCTTGATCGGCAGCGGTGACCGCAGCGACCGCATCCGCACCTACAACTTTCCCCAGGGCCGCCTGACCGACCACCGCATCAACCTGACGCTTTACAAACTTCAATTCATCCTGGACGGTGACCTGCAAGAAGTGATCGCATCCTTGCAGTCCGCTCAAGCAGCGGAGCAACTTGCCCAGCTTGAAAGCGGCGAGGCGACCCGGTGAGCGAACCCGGAGGGCTGACGGTGGCTGGGGCCTTGCGGCAGGCCAAAGCGGCGGGTTTGTCGCGGTTGGAAGCGCAGCAGCTGGCCGGGCACCTGTTGGGCCGATCCCGCACCTGGCTGATCGCCCACGAAGACGAGGCCTGGCCGAGGGCCCTGGCGCCGGCCTGGGCCGAGCAAGTCGCCCGTCGCGCGGCAGGCGAGCCCCTGGCCTACCTGATCGGCGAAAAAGAATTCCACGGCTTGCGCCTGGAGGTCAGCCCAGCCGTGCTCGTGCCTCGAGCCGACACGGAAACCTTGGTCGACTGGGCACTGGACCGCTTGGCGTCGTTGCCGCCCGACGCCCAAGTGCTGGACCTGGGAACAGGCAGCGGTGCCATCGCCTTGGCCCTTCAGCACGCCCGGCCCCAAGCGGCGGTGTGGGCGGTCGATGCCAGCCCGGCGGCATTGGAAGTTGCCCGGCGGAACGCCCAGCGGCTGGAACTGGCGGTCCAATTCCTGCTTGGTGACTGGTGGGAGGCGGTGCCGGCCCGGCGTTTTCACCTGATTGTGAGCAATCCTCCCTACATTGCCGAGGGCGATCGTCACCTGCCGGCCCTGCGGCACGAACCGCGCCAGGCTTTGACCAGCGGCCCGGACGGGCTCGACGACCTGCGTCATCTGATAGCGCACGCTCCGGCCCATCTTCGGCCGGGTGGCTGGCTTTTGCTGGAACATGGGTACGACCAGGCGGTGACGGTGGCTGCCAACCTGAAGGCGCGCGGTTTTGAGGCGGTCCAGACCCGCCTCGACAGCGGAGGCATTGCACGCTGCACCGGTGGACTGTGGCGTGGCGACAACCGCTCTGGGGCCGATTCGTGACACCCCGCGTCGCTTCTCCCCTGGCATGTGTATTGCATTTGACTGCTGGACCGGAGTGGGCGCACCATGCACTTTCCGGCCCGCCTTTTTCGCAGCCGGCGGCCCCCCTGGCAAGGCGCATGCAAAGGAGAACGGTCATGGGTCTGGTATCCCGCTTGTCTAGCACCCCCCGATCGCTGTCACAAAGCGTGCGCCGGCACCTTGGGTCTTGCGCCGTGTTGGCATTGATGTCGCTCGGCACCGGTGCTGCCAGTGCCCAAGAAGGCTTGGGCGTGAACGCCTTGGAGGGCAGCTGGGGACGTTGGAGCCCCCGCCTCACGCCTCAGACCGACGCACGCGGCCAGGTCCAAAGTGTGGGGCTGGTGGGCGACTACCTGTTCACACCTCAAAAAGCCGGAATGGCCGAAGGCTTGCGTGCCACCGGCGGCCTGGTGTGGGGCACGGGTTCGTCCCGGATGGTGTCTTCGCAAGAGCCTTCCCGTGCCACGTTGCTCAACGGTCAACCCCGGTTCGGGAGCCAAAACAGCAACGCGTCCATGGCGTCGGAAGGCCGCAGCGCAGCGTATTTCGGCTTGGGATACACCCGGGCCAACCTGCGCGCCGGATGGCGGGTCAATGCCGACATTGGCGTGGCCTGGCGGCTGGCTCCTGGCACTGTCAAATTGGGGGCCACTGACACCAGCGCGCCCTTGGAGGATGTCTTGCGTGACGCCCGCCTGGCCCCGCTGATGCACCTGAGCGTCTCTTACTCTTTCTGAGCGGGCGGGTGCATTGAACTTCCCGAGTTCCTAACACCCCCTTGGGCCGCCAGACGCCCTGGTTTGGCTTATAACCATGGTTTTCCCCTTCAACAGCCGTGCGCACGGCTGGCATTCACCATGAGCGACGTTCAACAACGCATCGATGCCCTCGTCAAGTCCCATCGGGTGGTTCTTTTCATGAAGGGCACGGCCCAGTTTCCAATGTGCGGTTTTTCGGGCCGCGCCATCCAGCTGATCAAGGCGTGCGGCGCCACCGACCTGCAGACCTTCAATGTGCTGGAAGACGACGCCGTCCGGCAGGGCATCAAGGAATACGCCAACTGGCCCACCATTCCCCAGCTCTACGTCAACGGCGAGTTCGTCGGTGGTTCCGACATTTTGATGGAGATGTACGAGGCAGGCGAGCTCCAGCAGGTGCTCGCCGCCCGTGCCTGAACCCGTTGTTGTCCAGCGAATCGTCGTTGGCCTGACCGGCGCATCGGGGGCCGTCTACGGTGTGCGCCTCCTGGAACGCCTGCGGGCGGCTGGCCGTGAAACCCACCTGATCGCCAGCGCGGCGGGCATTTTGAACGCCCACCATGAACTGGGCTTGGACCGCAAGGCACTGGAAGCCTTGGCCGACGTGGCCTACAACCCCGCAGAGGTGGGTGCGGCCATTGCCAGCGGCTCCTTTATCACCGACGCCATGGTGGTGGCGCCCTGCTCCATGAAAACGCTGGCCGCCGTGGCGCATGGGCTGTCCGACAACCTGCTCAGCCGGGCTGCGGACGTGACGTTGAAGGAGCGCCGCCGCCTGGTGCTGATGGTGCGTGAAACCCCCTTCAACCTGGCCCACTTGCGCAACATGACGGCGGTGACGGAGATGGGTGGGATCATCTTCCCGCCGTTGCCGGCCTTCTACCACCGGCCGCAAAGCGTTGACGAGCTGGTCAACGACACGGTCGAGAGGGTGCTGGCGCTGCTGGGCGTCGCCGAGGCCCGGCCGCAAGCGTGGCAGGGCCTGTGACCGGGCCATCCGCGCTCGGGCGCAAGACGATTCAGCCGCCCTTGTCCTGGTAGGCCCAGGCGCGCTGCGCGCCGAACACCAGGTTCGGGTACTCAGGCCGCCCCCGGCTGCCGTTGTAGCGGCCCAAGGTCATGTACAGGTCGCCTTTTTCCCGATCCAGGTAATGGCGCAGGATGACGCAGCCAAAGCGCAGATTGGTCTGGGTGTGGAACAGGCGGCTGACGTCACCGTCGCCGATCAGCCGCGCCCAAAACGGCATCACCTGCATGTAGCCGCGCGCGCCCACGCTGCTGATGGCGTACTTGCGAAAAGCGCTTTCCACTTGAATCAACCCCAACACAAGCGAGGTGTCCAGGCCGGCGCGCTTGCTCTCATACCAAACGGTTTCCAAGAACTCGACCCGGGTCAGGTGGTCGGCCTTGCGCCGTTGCAGCCGTTCGCTCATGTCGCCCAGCCAACGCAGGTACGACAGCCGGAGTTCGATGTCGGAAAAGGCGGGCTTGGGCGGCGCGCCATTGGCAATGGCAGCCGAGAGCGCAGAGCGCACCGCGTCGGCCAGGGGTTCTTCGACCTGACCGCCGGCGTGGGCAAGGGCCCAAGGCCAGCCGGCCGCCACCGACGCTGAGGCTCCCACAGCCAGCAGCGCGCGTCGCTTCATGCGGTCACAGAGTCCGCCACCGGAAGGCCCAGGGTGCCGGCGGCCAGGTGCTGCAGCACCTCGGCACCGGACATCGGCGTGGGTGCGGTGTCGCGCCGGCCTTGGTACTCCAGGCGCCCTTCCTTGAGGCCGCGATCGGAGATCACCACCCGGTGAGGCACCCCCAGCAATTCCCAATCCGCGAACATGGCGCCAGGCCGCTCGCCCCGGTCGTCGAGCACGGCATCCACACCCAGCGCCTGCACATCGGCATACAGGGCATCGGCCGCTTCGCGAACCGCCGGCGAACGGTCATAACCAATGGGGCACAAGACCAAGGTGAAGGGCGCCATGGCCGCCGGCCAGACGATGCCGCGTTCATCGTGGTTCTGCTCGATGGCGGCACCGACGATGCGGGTGACCCCGATGCCGTAGCAGCCCATCTCGAAATGTTGTGGGCGGCCCTGCTCGTCGAGGAAGGTGGCGTTCATGGCTTTGCTGTACTTGGTGCCCAGGTAGAACACATGGCCCACCTCGATGCCACGCTGGATGGCCAGCGCGCCTTGGCCATCGGGGGAAGGATCGCCCGCCACCACGTTGCGGATGTCAGCCACCTCATCGGGCTCCGGAAGATCCCTGCCCCAATTCACTCCAACGTGGTGAAAGCCTGCCGAGTTGGCCCCGCACACGAAGTCGCTCATCAGCGCCACCGTGCGATCGGCCACCACCTTGACTGGCTTCACCAACCCGATGGGTCCGAGGTAGCCAGGCGGGCCGCCGAAATGCGCATCGATCTCGCTGGCCGTGGCGAAGCGTTGGCCACCCGACAAGCCAGGCAATTTGCCCACCTTGATCTCGTTCAAGCTGTGATCGCCCCGCACCAGCAGCAGCCACACCGTGGTCTTTGCGGGCACGTCCTTCAAGGCGGGCACATCCGTGGCCAGCACCAGCGACTTCACCGTCTGGCTCAATGGCAGGCCCAGGCCGGCGGCCACCTGCTCGCAGGTGCTCTGACCCGGAGTGGGCACCGTCTGAAACGCGGCTTCTGGTGCGCGGCGCTCGGGCAACAGGGCCACCGCCTCGGCCAGCTCGATGTTGGCCGCATAAGACGACTGAGGGCAGTACACGATGGCGTCTTCACCGGTGTCGGCAATGACCTGGAACTCGTGCGACCGGTCTCCGCCAATGGCGCCGGTGTCGGCCGCCACCGCCCGAAAGCGCAGGCCCAGGCGCTCGAAGATGCGCTGGTAGGCCGCGTACATCCGCTCGTAGCTGTTGCCAGCGGCGGCGGCATCTCGGTCGAAGGAATAAGCGTCCTTCATCGTGAACTCGCGGCCTCGCATGACGCCAAAGCGAGGGCGGCGCTCGTCGCGGAATTTGGTCTGAATGTGATAGAAATTCTTTGGCAACGCACGGTAGCTTTTCAGCTCCTGCCGAGCGATGTCGGTGATGACCTCTTCGCTGGTTGGCTGGATGATGTAATCGCGCTCGTGGCGGTCTTTCACCCGCAGCAACTCGGGCCCCATCGACTCAAAACGCCCAGTCTCCTGCCACAACTCCGCGGGTTGCACCAACGGCATCAGCAGTTCGATGGCCCCCGCGCGGTTCATCTCTTCGCGCACGATGGCTTCCACTTTGCGGATGACCCTCAAGCCCATCGGCATGTAGTTGTAAATCCCGGCACCCAAGCGCTTGATCAAGCCTGCGCGCATCATGAGTTGATGGCTCACGACTTCCGCATCCGCGGGAGCTTCTTTGAGCGTGGAGATAAAGAATTGGCTGGCTTTCATGGCGCCTGGTGGAAAGGAAATCGATTGCCCGAAGAAAATGGCCCCGCAGGGCCCAGAAGGTGTTGCTTTGCATCAAGCCGATGCAATAATCAAATCAATTCGTTATTTGGGGTTGATTATGCTCGACCGTGAAGGGTTCAGACCCAACGTCGGGATCATCTTGCTGAACCAAAAAAACCAGGTTTTTTGGGGCAAGCGATTGCGCACCCATTCGTGGCAATTCCCACAAGGGGGCATCAAGCATGGTGAAACACCCGAGCAAGCCATGTTCCGCGAGTTGCACGAGGAAGTGGGGCTGAATGCCGAGGCAGTGCGCATCGTTGCACGCACCCGCGACTGGCTGCGTTATGAAGTCCCCGACCACTTCATCCGGCGTGAAGCGCGGGGGCATTACCGCGGTCAAAAGCAGATCTGGTTCCTGCTCCAGCTCTTGGGCCGCGACAGCGACATGAACCTGCGGGCCACCAGCCACCCGGAATTCGATGCCTGGCGCTGGAACGAGTACTGGGTTCCGCTGGAGGCGGTGATCGAGTTCAAGCGCAATGTGTATGAGATGGCGCTCACCGAACTGGCTCGCTTCCTCCCGCGCAACGGTCACGCCAATCGCTACCTTCGCAGCGGCACCGCACGCCATGGGCAAGGCCATGCCCCCCGTGGCAAGCCCACCGTCGCGGGGGAGCTGGACACCTCCGACCAAGAGACCAACCTAGACTGAGCGGCTCAGCACCAGGTTGTCGCGGTGGATCATTTCCGGCTCGGCGATGAAGCCGAGCAAACGCTCGAATTCCGACGAAGGCTTGCGCGCGATCAACCGGGCTTCACCACTGGCGTAGTTCGCCAAGCCGCGAGCAATCTCCAACCCGGCAGCGGACTTGACGGCAATGACGTCGCCGCGGTGAAACTCACCTTGCACTTCCACCACCCCAATGGGCAGCAAGCTTTTGCCTTCGCCTTGAAGCTTGCGCACGGCGCCGTCGTCGATGACCACCGTGCCGCGCAGCTGCAGGTGATCGGCCATCCACTGCTGGCGAGCGCTGAATTTTGGCATCGAGGCCATCAAGGCGGTGCCGATGGACTCGCCCGCCATCAAGCGCGGCAACACCTCGGGCTCGCGACCCCAGGCAATCACCGTGCTGGCACCACTGCCCGCAGCGCGCTTGGCTGCCAACACCTTGGTGATCATGCCGCCACGCCCCAGGCTGCTGCCTGCGCCGCCGGCCATCTTCTCCAAGGCCGGGTCGCCCGCGATGGCGTGGTGGATGAATTCGGCGGTGGGGTCGCGCCGTGGGTCGGCCGCGTACAAGCCTGGCTGATCGGTCAGGATCACCAGCAAGTCGGCATCGATCAGGTTGGCCACCAGGGCGCCCAGGGTGTCGTTGTCGCCGAACTTGATTTCGTCGTTGACCACCGTGTCGTTTTCGTTGATCACCGGTATCACACGATGGCGCAGCAGGGTGAGCAAGGTTGAACGGGCGTTGAGGTACCGTTCGCGGTCGGCCAGGTCGGCATGGGTCAGCAGCACCTGGGCGCTGCCCAAACCCTGCTCCTTGAGCTTGGATTCATAAATTTGCGCCAGGCCCATCTGCCCGACCGCGGCAGCGGCCTGCAGCTCATGCAGTTCCTTGGGCCGCACCGTCCAGCCCAGCCGCTTCATGCCCTCGGCGATCGCACCGCTGGACACCATGACGACCTCGCGACCCTGGGCAGCCAACACCGCCAACTGGCGGCACCAATCGCCAATCGCCTGGGCGTCCACGCCCCGACCTTCATTGGTGACCAGGCTGGAGCCAACCTTGACCACCACCCGGCGTGCCGAGCTGATGGCAGCGATGCTCATTCGGCGCCCTCCCCCTCCGCAGAGACGAAACGCGGGTCGGGTGGAGGCGGCACCACGTTCTTCAAGCTCGCCACGTGCTGGTAGACCGCCTGAACGAGGGACTCGCATCCCTCACGGGTCAAAGCGGAAATCTGGAAAACCGGGCCCTTCCATTTGAAGCGCTTGACAAAGTCCTTGACGCACTTTTCACGGTCCTCCTGAGGCACCATGTCGAGCTTGTTGAGCACCAGCCAACGCGGCTTGTCATAGAGCTCCTCGTTGTACTTGCGCAGCTCGGCGACGATGGCTTTGGCCTGAGCCACCGGATCGACCGCGTCGTCAAAAGGCGCCACATCGACCACGTGCAGCAGCAAATGGGTGCGCTGCAAGTGACGCAAGAACAAATGGCCCAACCCGGCGCCTTCCGAGGCGCCTTCGATCAAGCCGGGAATGTCCGCCACCACGAAGCTCTGCTCGGGGGCGACGCGCACCACCCCGAGGTTCGGGTGCAAGGTGGTGAAGGGATAGTCGGCGATCTTGGGGCGGGCGTTGGAGACCGCGGTGATAAGGGTCGATTTGCCGGCATTGGGCATGCCGAGCAAGCCCACGTCGGCCAGCACCCGCAGTTCCAGCTTGAGCTTTTTCTGCTCGCCGGGCCAGCCGGGTGTCTTCTGCCGCGGCGCGCGGTTGGTGCTGGTCTTGAAATGCAGGTTGCCAAAGCCACCGTCACCGCCTTTGACGATCAACACCTTCTCATCCGGCACCAGCAATTCGGTGATGACTTCTTCGGTTTCCGCGTCTTTGATGATGGTGCCCAGAGGCACTCGCAAGACGATGTCTTCAGCGGCAGCGCCGTATTGGTCACTGCCTCGGCCGTGCTCGCCATTGCGTGCGGCATGGCGGCGGGCATAGCGGTAGTCGATCAGGGTGTTGAGGTTGCGGTCGGCCATGGCATACACGCTGCCGCCCCGCCCACCGTCGCCGCCGTTCGGGCCACCAAAGGGAATGAACTTCTCGCGCCGAAAACTCATGCAGCCGGCGCCACCATCACCGGCGATCACATCGATCGTGGCTTCGTCAACAAATTTCATGGTTTCTCATCACGGTCTGGGTAGAAGCTGTCGGCAGGCAGGCTCGAAGCCACCTGCTTGCGCACCCAGCCCGCTGATGGCGAACGCGGCACTGGAGGCCACGACAGGCCATGCAGCCGCTGGTTGCGCCCGGCACTTGCCAGACGCCGGGGAGTGCGCTGCATGTTAAAGCAGCCGGCGAAGCGCCGACGCCAAGGGCACGCAGAAAGAAACAAGCCCCGAAAAACGGGGCTTGTGGGGGTTGGTCTCAGCAATCAAGCCGCTTTGACGTTCACCGTGCGACGTTTCAGTGCACCACCGACCGCGAATTGGACTTCGCCGTCAACGAGGGCAAACAGCGTGTGGTCACGGCCCAGGCCCACATTGAGGCCAGGGTGGAACTGCGTGCCACGCTGACGAACGATGATGGAACCGGCTTGGATGGCCTGGCCGCCGAACACCTTGACGCCCAGCATTTTCGGTTGAGAGTCGCGGCCGTTACGGGTGGAACCGCCGCCTTTTTTCTGTGCCATGGTTTCTTAACTCCTGATGTTGCAGCCGAACGAACGCTCAAGCGTTGACAGCGCTGATTTCGATTTCGGTGAAGGTCTGACGGTGACCCTGCCGCTTCTGGTAGTGCTTGCGCCGACGCATCTTGAAGATGCGCACTTTGTCGTGTTTGCCCTGGGCAATCACTTTGGCCATCACGCTGGCGCCTGCCACCAAGGGAGTCCCGACTTTCAGATCAGCGCCGTTTCCAACCGCCAACACCTGGTCAATCGTGATCTCTTGGCCAACATCCGCAGCAATCTGTTCTATTTTGATCTTTTCGCCTGCAGCAACCTTGTATTGTTTGCCACCGGTTTTTATGACCGCGTACATATCAGCCCTTTCAATTGAAATAAAGTAGTGCGCAGCTGCTGAAGCTGACTTGACACGGATTTGACCGCAGGCCGAACTTCACCCGTTCGCTGATCCAGGCCGCCCCAGAAGCGGCCGCGCACGCCCTGCGCGGATGGCTTTTCCAGGCCCGCCGCGCAGAACTCCCGATTCTAGCATCCTTGGCATCGTTGTCGGCAAGCCTTGGCCTGACAAGCTGTAACCCGGCCCGCTGCCTCTGCGGCCGGCCTGGCACTGGTGCCTATAATCGAATGCTGTTTCGCGAGTCCCGAGTGCTCAAACCCACCCCCATCCCCATCCCCACGGACCCCTCCCGCTTGTCCGCCGCCGAGCTCATGGCTGCCGAGATGGCTCAAGTGGACTTGGTCATCCAGCGCCGTTTGCACTCGGACGTCGCTCTCATTCAACAGATCGCGCACTACATCATCACGGCCGGCGGCAAACGCCTGCGACCGTTGCTGGTGTTGCTCTCTGCCCGGGCCTGTGGTTTTGAAGGTGGCGAACGGTTCGAACTGGCTGCCACGGTCGAATTCATCCACACCGCCACCTTGCTGCACGATGATGTGGTCGATGAGTCGGATTTGCGTCGAGGCCGGGAAACGGCCAATGCCTTGTTTGGCAATGCGGCGAGCGTGTTGGTGGGCGATTTTGTGTACTCACGCGCCTTCCAAATGATGGTGGACGTCAACAACGTGCGGGTGTTGAAGGTGTTGGCGGATGCCACCAATGTGATTGCCGAAGGCGAAGTGCTGCAGTTGATGAACATGCACGACCCGGACCTGAGTGTTGACGACTACCTGAAGGTGATCCGTTTCAAGACGGCCAAGTTGTTTGAAGCCAGTGCGCGGTTGGGTGCGGTGCTGGCGCAAGCCACGCCGGAGTGCGAGGAGCTTTGCGCCGGGTATGGGCGCTCTTTGGGCACGGCATTTCAGCTGATCGACGACTTGCTCGACTACGAAGGCAAAAGCACCGAACTCGGCAAGAACGTGGGCGACGACCTGCGTGAAGGCAAACCGACTTTGCCGTTGCTGCTGGCCATTGGCCGGGGCACAGCGGCCCAGGCTGACGTGATCCGTGCCGCGATCCGCGCTGGCGACGTGTCCAGGTTGGGTGAGGTGTTGCAGATCGTGACGCAGACCGGAGCCTTGGAGGCCACGCGCGATGCTGCCCGCAAGGAGGCGGAGAAGGCAGGACAGTATTTGCAGGCCCTGCCCGCGTCGGTTTTCAAAGACGCTCTGATAGACTTGAGTTTGACGTCGGTGGACCGTTCTTTTTAGTCCTTCCGGCCGTCCTGACACCGCCACCAGGTTTCTCAAACTTGGATTTGCGCCGTGTTTCAGTGGTTTTTCGGGGTGTAGCTTAGCCTGGTAGAGCGCTACGTTCGGGACGTAGAGGCCGGAGGTTCGAATCCTCTCACCCCGACCAATTTTTTCCGGTGCCATCCACCGGTCTCGTTCCAGAGGCCGGCTGTGAAAAACTGGGCATGAATGTTGGTTTACAGGGTGCAGAGGTTCGACGATGATCGTCCGATGCATAACCGACGCTTCGTGCAGGGTTTTGGATCGCCCATCGAATACCCCGGCCGCATTGAAGTTGGGAGTTAATCTCAAACGATGGGACTTCAGGTGGACACTCTCGCGGACCCGACACAATCGTCACTGACCGGCGTCGCCCGGGTCTTGGTGAATGCAGGCAAGCTGAACGCCAAGACCGCCGAGGAACTGGTCAAAGCCGCGCGTGAGAAGAAAGCCACCTTCGTTTCCCTGGTGATCGCCTCAGGCGCCATCTCGTCGGCCGATCTGGCGCACACCCTGTCGACCTCATTGGCTTTGCCGCTGCTGGACCTGTCGGCCATCGACACACAGCGCCTGCCGCAAGACATCATCGACAGCAAAATGGCGGCGCAGTACCAGGTGGTGGTGCTGGGCAAGCGGGGCAACCGCTTGTCGATTGGCGGCTCGGACCCGACCAACCAGGAGGCGGTCGAGCGCATCAAATTCGCCAGCCAGCTCTCACCCGAGTGGGTGATCGTCGAGCACGACAAGCTGGCCAAACTGGTCGAGGCGGCCACCACCAGCGCCACCCAGGCGCTGGACGTGATCGTTGGTGGCGATTTCGAATTCGACGTGACGGACGACGTCACCCAGGCCGCCGACGCGCCGGAAGTCACCACCGACGTCGAAGATGCGCCAGTGGTGCGCTTCCTGCAGAAAATGCTGATCGACGCCATCAATCTCCGCGCGTCCGACCTGCACTTCGAGCCGTTCGAGTACACCTACCGGGTGCGCTTTCGCATCGACGGCGAACTGCGGGAGATCACGCAGCCGCCGATTGCCATCAAGGACAAGCTGGCGTCGCGCATCAAAGTGATCTCGCGCATGGACATTGCCGAAAAACGCGTGCCCCAAGACGGGCGCATGAAGCTGAAGTTCGGCAGCAAAGCCATCGACTTTCGGGTCAGCACCCTGCCCACGCTGTTCGGCGAAAAGATCGTGATCCGGATCTTGGACCCGTCGAGTGCCAAGCTGGGCATTGAAGCCCTGGGCTATGAAAAAGAGGAAAAAGACCGGTTGTTGGCCTGCATCTACCGTCCCTACGGGATGATTCTGGTGACAGGTCCGACCGGGTCGGGCAAAACTGTGTCCCTCTACACCTGCCTGAACATCCTGAATCAACCAGGTGTCAACATTTCCACTGTGGAAGATCCGGCCGAAATCAACTTGCCTGGCGTCAATCAAGTCAACGTCAATGACAAGGCAGGGCTGACTTTTGCCGCGGCCCTGAAATCGTTCCTGCGCCAGGATCCCGACATCATCATGGTCGGCGAGATTCGCGACCTCGACACTGCGGACATTGCGATCAAGGCGGCCCAGACCGGCCACATGGTCATGTCGACCCTGCACACCAACGACGCGCCCACCACCCTGACCCGGTTGCTGAACATGGGCGTGGCGCCATTCAACGTGGCTTCCAGCGTGCTGCTGATCACGGCCCAACGCTTGGCCCGCAAGCTGTGCGAGGTGTGCAAGACGCCAGCGGACTATCCGAAAAGCGCGCTGCTCACCGCCGGGTTCAAAGACGAAGAGATCGACGGCACCTGGCAGCCTTACCGGGCGGTGGGCTGTTCGGCTTGCAACAACGGCTACAAGGGCCGCGTGGGCATCTACCAAGTGATGCCCATCACCGATGAGATCCAACGAATCATCTTGACCCAGGGCACGGCCATGGACATCGCGATCCAGGCGCAGCGTGAAGGCGTGCGCAACCTGCGCCAGTCGGGTTTGATCAAGGTTCGGATTGGCGCCACCTCGCTCGAAGAGGTGATTTCGGTCACCAACGTTTGACGCATTCTTCAATCCAAAGCACTTCCAAGCGCTGAAATCTACCCCTCGGAGACATCATGGCGACAGCATCAGCGACCGCGACCAAAAGCATCAAGGAATTGGTCTTTGAATGGGAAGGCAAGGACAAGAACGGCAAGGTCATGCGCGGTGAGATCCGTGCCGGTGGCGAGGCGGCGGTCAGCGCCAGCCTGCGTCGCCAGGGGATCATGATCACCAAGGTGAAAAAGCGCCGTATCAGCGGTGGCTCGTCCATCAAGCAGAAGGACATCGCGGTGTTCACCCGCCAGCTGGCCACCATGATGCGAGCCGGCGTGCCTCTGATTCAAGCGTTTGACATCGTGGGACGCGGCAGCGTGAACCCCCGCATGACCAAGCTGCTGGGCGACATCCGCTCCGATGTAGAGACCGGCACGAGTCTGTCGGCATCTTTCCGCAAATTTCCGCTGTTCTTCGACGCGCTGTATTGCAACCTGGTCGAGGCCGGCGAGTCAGGCGGTATTTTGGAAACCCTGTTGGAGCGCTTGGCGGTCTACCAGGAAAAAACCATGGCCATCAAGAACAAGATCAAGTCGGCCTTGATCTACCCGGTGGCGGTGATGGTGGTGGCCTTCGTCGTGCTGGCCGTGATCATGATTTTCGTCATTCCGGCGTTCAAGAGCGTTTTTTCATCGTTCGGTGCCGATTTGCCGGCGCCGACCTTGTTCGTGATGGCGGTGTCGGAGATTTTTGTGTCTTACTGGTGGGCCATCTTCGGCTTCATCGGCGGAGGCATTTACTTTTTCTTGGAGTCCTGGAAGCGTTCCAGGAAGATGCAGCGAACAATGGACCGCCTGCTGCTGAAGGTGCCCATTTTCGGACAGCTGGTCTACAAATCGGCCGTGGCACGCTGGACCCGCACCCTGGCCACCATGTTCTCGGCCGGCGTGCCGCTGGTTGAAGCCTTGGACTCGGTCGGTGGGGCTTCTGGCAACGCCGTGTTCATGGACGCCACCACGCAAATTCAGAAAGATGTCTCCACTGGCATCGCGCTCACCGGCGCCATGCAAACCACCGGCATCTTCCCGTCCATGGTGATCCAGATGTGCGCCATTGGCGAGGAGTCGGGCTCGCTTGACCACATGCTGAGCAAAGCGGCTGAGTTCTATGAAGACGAAGTGGACGAAGCGGTGAAGGGTTTGTCGAGCTTGATGGAGCCGTTCATCATCGTGATCTTGGGCACCTTGATTGGTGGCATTGTGGTGTCGATGTACTTGCCCATCTTCAAGCTCGGCCAGGTGGTTTGACGTTTTGTCGGACCTGGCGCTTCTGTACCCGATCGTGCTGGCGCCATGGGCGCTGGCACTGCTGGGCTTGTTGATTGGCAGCTTCCTCAATGTGGTGATCCACCGCATGCCGCTGGTGCTCGAGCGCGAATGGCGCGACGCCAGCCTGGAGTTGCTCGGGCAAGAACTTGAAGGCCCTCCGGCACCGGGGTTGACTTTGTCGACTCCCCGGTCGCGCTGTCCGGCCTGCGGCCACCGGATTGCCTGGTATGAAAATCTGCCTTTGGTCAGCTACCTGGTGCTGCGCGGCCGCTGTGCCGCCTGCCGCACGCGCATCTCCTGGCGTTACCCGCTGATCGAGCTGTTCACAGCGGCCTCGTTCGCCTGGGTCGGCTGGCATTTCGGCGCTCAGCCGGTGGCCCTGCTGTGGTGCGGGTTCATGGCGGTGCTGATCGCATTGGCCGGCATTGACTGGGACACCACGCTGCTTCCGGACGAGTTGACGCTGCCGCTGCTGTGGACGGGCCTGGTCAGTGCAGCCATGGGTTGGACGGTGCCCCTTCACCAAGCCGTGTGGGGTGCCGTGGCAGGCTACCTGTCCTTGTGGAGCATTTACTGGGGCTACAAACTGCTCACCCAGAAGGAAGGCATGGGCCACGGCGACTTCAAGCTGCTGGCGGCCTTGGGCGCCTGGCTGGGTGTGTCCATGGTTTTGCCAGTGGTGTTGGCCGCCTCCGTGATCGGTGCGATCGCCGGCATCGCCATGTCGTTGAGTGGCTCGCTGCGCGAAGGCCGGTACGTGCCCTTCGGGCCCTTTCTGGCCGGAGCCGGCGTCGCCGTCCTGGTGATTGGCCCTCCCATGATTTTGCGATGGCTGCACTGGGTCTGACCCGCGCGCTGCGCGTGGGGTTGACCGGTGGCATCGGCAGCGGCAAAAGCACGGTGGCGCAATGCCTGCGCCAACACGGCGCGGCTGTCATGGACACCGACGCCATCAGCCGGGATTTGACCGCCCCGGGCGGCGCGGCGATGGACGCGGTGCGCACACAGTTCGGCGCAGGGGCCGTGAATGCGCAGGGCGGCATGGACCGCGCGCGCATGCGCCAACGCGTGTTGAGCGACCCGGAAGCCAAACAACGGCTTGAGGCCCTTCTCCATCCGATGATCGAAGCCGAAGCCGAAGCACAGGCCGCCCGCAGCAGCGCGGCGCTGCAAGTGTTCGACGTCCCCTTGCTGGTGGAAACTGGACGCTGGCACGCGCGGGTCGACCGGGTGATGGTGGTCGACTGCGAGGAAAGCACGCAGGTGCTGCGGGTGGCCCAGCGGCCCGGCTGGACCGCTGTGATGGCCCGCGAGGTGGTCCGGCTCCAAGCCAGCCGAGCCGCGCGCCGCGCAGCCGCCGATTTGGTCATCCACAACGACGACCTGGATTTGCGAGCCCTTGAAATCAGGGTCACTGCGGCGGTTGAACGGCTGTACCAGTGGGCCTGTGGAACAATCACCCCCAAGTCATCCTGACCCCCTCCGCTTGAGCGACTGAAGGACACACAGCTTGGTTCTCTACGAATATCCGTTTAACGAGGGCATCCGCACCATGCTGCGGCTGGAACATTTGTTCGATCGCCTGGGCCAGCTGATGGCGCGGGATGCGGTGGTCGACCATCACTATGCCCTGGCCACGATGTTCGAGATCATGGACGTCGCCTCGCGGGCCGACTTGAAATCGGACCTGCTGCAGGAACTCGAGCGCAAGAAAAACGAGCTCAACAGTTACCGCGGCAACCCGTCCATCTCGGAAGGTGCGCTGGACGAAGTCGTGCACAAAATCGAGCATGCCTTCAAAGGGCTGAACGAACTGCAGGGCAAGGCCGGTCAGTCTCTGACCTCCAACGAATGGTTGATGAGCATTCGCAGCCGCATCAGCATTCCTGGCGGCACTTGCGAGTTCGATCTGCCGTCCTACTATGCGTGGCAGCAGTTCGAGCCGGTTCGCCGCCAAACGGACCTGCTGAACTGGGCCCAGCCGCTGATGCCTTTGGCAGAGGCGCTGAACCTGTTGCTCGGCCTGCTGCGCGACGCTGGCGTGCCCCACAAGGTGGTGGCGTTGGGCGGCCTGTATCAGCAAAGCCTGCCAGCCGGTCGCAGCTACCACCTCATGCGGGTCAGGCTGATTGACAACCACCACTTGGTGCCGGAAATCAGCGGCCACCGCCTGATGGTGATGGTGCGCTTGATGCGTCCCGACGAAGACGGCCGGTTGAAGAACTGCACCAGCGACGAGAGTTTCGAACTCACCCTGTGCAGCTGAGCCCGAGGAAACCGCCATGTCGACCGTGCGCGAAGTGACGTGTCCACGTTGCAAGACACTCTGCCTGTACGCGCCCAGCAACCCATTTCGGCCGTTCTGCAGTGACCGGTGCAAGCAGATGGACTGGGGCGCCTGGGCCATGGAGAGCTACAGCGTGGCGGCACCCCCACCCCCAGAGGGTGAGGCGGACGTGGGCTTGGCGAAGCCTGAACCACCGCCCCGACTGAATTGACGCTCGGCTCAGGCTGCGCGCAGCGGGCGCAAAAGCTGAAATTTCGTGAGGCTCCCCTCTTGAAACCTCGCCAAGGGACCCTATACTTAGGTTGCTAGCACTCGCCACCGGTGAGTGCTAACGACACTCCGGGACCATCGCTTGTCAGCGAACCAGGTGTCGACAGCGGTCATGCCGGGACTTGTCCCATGGCGACCGCTGCCCCTCAAGCCATCGTCAGACATCCATACTCACTAGGAGATGCTATGAAACTTCGTCCCTTGCACGATCGCGTGATCGTCAAACGCCTGGAACAAGAAACCAAAACCGCTTCCGGCATCGTCATTCCTGACAACGCGGCCGAAAAGCCCGACCAGGGCGAAGTGTTGGCCGTTGGCCCTGGCAAAAAGAGCGACAAGGGTGATTTCATTGCCTTGAACATCAAGGTGGGTGATCGGGTGCTGTTTGGCAAGTACAGCGGTCAGACCGTCAAGGTCGACGGCGACGAGCTGCTGGTGATGCGCGAAGAGGACCTCTTCGCTGTCGTCGAAAAGTAATTCGTTCGAACCGAACCATTCAACATTGAATCTGGAGATATACACATGGCAGCTAAAGACGTCATTTTCGGCGGTGAAGCCCGCGCACGCATGGTCGAGGGTGTGAACATCCTGGCCAACGCCGTCAAGGTCACCCTGGGCCCCAAAGGCCGCAACGTGGTGCTGGAGCGCTCTTTCGGTTCGCCCACCGTGACCAAGGACGGTGTGTCCGTGGCCAAGGAAATCGAACTCAAAGACAAGCTGCAAAACATGGGCGCGCAGATGGTCAAGGAAGTCGCTTCCAAGACCTCTGACAACGCAGGCGACGGCACCACCACCGCCACCGTGCTGGCCCAAGCCATCGTGCGCGAAGGCATGAAGTACGTGGCCGCCGGCATGAACCCGATGGACCTGAAGCGCGGCATCGACAAGGCCGTCGTGGTGCTCGTGGAGCAGCTGAAGAAGCAATCCAAGCCCACCACCACCAGCAAGGAAATCGCCCAAGTCGGCACCATCTCCGCGAACAGCGACGATGAAGTCGGCCGCATCATTGCTGAAGCCATGGACAAGGTCGGCAAAGAAGGCGTCATCACCGTCGAAGACGGCAAGAGCCTGGCCAGCGAGCTGGACGTGGTCGAAGGCATGCAGTTTGACCGCGGCTACCTGTCGCCCTACTTCATCAACAACCCGGAAAAGCAAAGCGCCGTTCTGGACAACCCGTTCGTGCTGCTGTTCGACAAGAAGATCAGCAACATCCGTGACCTGCTGCCGACGTTGGAACAAGTCGCCAAGGCTGGCCGTCCGCTGCTGATCATTGCCGAAGAAGTCGAGGGCGAAGCCCTGGCCACTTTGGTGGTGAACACCATCCGCGGCATCCTGAAGGTGGTGGCAGTCAAGGCCCCTGGCTTTGGCGACCGCCGCAAGGCCATGCTGGAAGACATCGCCATCCTGACGGGCGGCAAGGTCATCGCTGAAGAAGTCGGCCTGACGCTGGAAAAGGTCACCCTGGCCGATCTGGGCCAAGCCAAGCGCGTGGAAGTGGGCAAGGAAAACACGATCATCATCGACGGCGCCGGCGAAGCCAGCGACATCGAAGCCCGTGTCAAGCAAGTGCGCGTGCAGATCGAGGAAGCCTCCTCTGATTACGACCGCGAGAAGCTGCAAGAGCGCGTGGCCAAGTTGGCTGGCGGCGTGGCCGTGATCAAGGTCGGCGCAGCCACCGAAGTCGAGATGAAAGAGAAGAAGGCCCGTGTGGAAGACGCCCTGCACGCCACGCGCGCTGCGGTGGAAGAAGGCATCGTGGCCGGTGGTGGTGTGGCACTGCTGCGCGCCAAGCAAACCGCTGGCGTCATCAAGGGCGACAATGCCGACCAGGACGCTGGCATCAAGCTGGTGCTGCGCGCCATCGAAGAGCCGATCCGCATCATCACGCAGAACGCCGGTGACGAGCCCAGCGTGGTGGTCAACACCGTGTTGGCCGGCAAGGGCAACTACGGTTACAACGCGGCCAACGGCACGTACGGCGACATGATCGAGATGGGCATTCTGGACCCGACCAAGGTGACCCGCACCGCGTTGCAAAACGCTGCGTCGGTGGCCTCTTTGATGCTGACGACCGAGTGCATGGTCTCCGAAGCACCCAAGGACGATGCACCGGCCGGCGGTGGCGGTGGCATGGGTGGGATGGGCGGCATGGGTGGCATGGGCATGGACATGTAATGTCTGCCTGAGCCTTCCAAGGCTGGCAAAGCAAAAGGGGGCCGCTGCAAAGCGGCTCCCTTTTTTTGCGTCTGCTGGTGGCCAAGATGGGGCTCGGAGGGGTTTTCCAGCCACACTGGAGCGTCTGTGTTCGTGCGCTCCTGCACAGGCATGGGCTTGACGCGTCAAGTGGGGCCCACTTCCTGCAACGGGGGACAGAGACGCAGGCGATAATTCGCCACCTTCGGGACGCTTCAATGCCCATCGCGCCTTTGCTGCAACAGTTTGTTGACGAGGAACTCGCACGTACCGCCGATCTGATCGAGCGGGTGCGGATGGGCACGATCGACCATTTGCGCCAACCCGGTGCGGCCGGTCCCCAGGCCCTGGAGCGGCAGGACAGTTACGAACTGGGCGAATTGCTGCGGGCCCAGCGCGATCGCTACAACGCCATCTTCGAGACCAGCCTGCGCGCTTCGGTGTTGGCCGACCTGCAGGAACAGACCACGGGCACACCGATGCCGCTGGGCGACCCGAGTGGCACCCTGACCTTGATGGATGAAACCCGGATCGAGTCGGACATTGAAATCTCGCGGGTGGTGCAGCGCATTGAAGACCGGGCCGAGTGGGAATTGCGGGAACTCCAAACGTTCATTTCGACCTTGTGCGGCCATGTGCACGTGATGGCCGAAGGCAACCCGTTGCGCCCGCTGCTGTATGCCCGGGCGCTGTGGGATGCGGCCGGCGCACTGACGTCGGTGCCCAAGCTGCGCAGCGGTTTGCTGCGGGCGTCGGCCGGCCCGCTGGCCGAGCAACTGAAGCTGGCCTGGGCCGCGGCCGCCACCCGCTTGGAAGGCCAGGGCATTCAGCCCGGGATCTACCGCACGGTGGTGCTGGCGCCTGGCACGGTCATCGAACGCAGCAGCATGCCGCCTCCAACACCGGCGGTCCGAACGGAGCCCCCTCCGGCGCGCAGCGGCATGTTTGGCGGCCCGGCCCTGCCCGACATGATGACCACGCGCCTGGCGCCTGCGGGCTCGCCGCCCGCCGCTGTGCCACCGTCACCCCCGGCGGCACCCGCACCGCCGATCGAGAATTGGCTGCACCTGTCGGACGAGGTGTCGGAGGTGAGCGGATCCTTGGGCGTGCGGGTCGAGCCGCCACCGCCTTTGCAGCAAGACCTGGAAGAAGGCCTGCTGCATTTTGAGGATCAGTTGCGCAGCATGCCGGTGCCCGACGCCCATGCGCGGCGCAACAGCAACACGCCCACGCTGCGCCTGCGCGACCAGCAAGCGCAGCTCAATGCGGTCACGGTCGACGTGGTCGATCGGCAGGTCATCGACCTGCTCTCGCGGCTGTTCGACAACGTGTTGTCGGACGTGCAGTTGCACCCAGGGCTGCGGGCGTTGGTGGCCCGATTGCAGGCCTCGGCGTTGCGGGTGGCGCTGAACGACGGCACGATGATGGAAGACCGGCAGCACCCGGTGTGGGCCCTGATGGACCTGATCAGCACGGCCAGCGCGCCGTACACCCAGGCCGGCGACCCGCGATTGGAGGCTTTGCTGCGGTGCTGCGAAACGCTGGTGTCGGAGTTGACCCAAGGCTCGGTGCAAGACGGCCCCCGTTACCGGCGCGCCTGTGCCCAACTGACCGATTGGCTGGAACAGCAGCGCCAGCAGCAGGTTGAGGCGGCCGAGCCGCAGATCGAGCCGTTGACCCGGCTCGAGCGACGCAACACCTTGCAGCAGCACTTGTCGGCGCGTCTGCGCGACCAGATCGGCAGCTTGCCGCTGAGCGACAGCCTGCGTCGATTCCTCACAGACACCTGGGCCCAGGTGCTGGCGGACTCGATCCAGCGGCACGGCGAACAGGGTGACGTGACTGTGCGGCAAATCAAGGCGGTGGACGATCTGTTGTGGAGCGTTAATCTGCCCGACCACCCGCAAAGCCGCAAGCGACTGCTGAGCCTGTTGCCGGCCCTGCTGCAGCAACTGCGCCAAGGCATGGCCGCGGTGCACATGGCCCCTGCGGCCCAGGAGGCGGTGATGGCCGAGCTGATGGCCCTGCACACCGACGCACTGCGTCCGGGCGCCCGCGACACGGCGGGTGGGGCCAAGCCGGAGTCGGCCGAGCAGATCGTGCAACAGATGCGCGACGAAGTGCTGCCAGATTTGGATGAAGGCAATGGCTTTGCCGACTCTCTGATCGACATTGGCTCCATGGAGACGGTGCCGGCGGACTTGATCGAGGAGCCACCGGTGGACATGCTGACCGATGCACCCCACCAGCGGGCCCAGTGGGTGGCTGATTTGCCCCTGGGCGCGCGCTATCGGATTTTTCTGCGTGGGCGCTGGATGCGGGTGCAGTTGATCTGGCGCAGTGCGATGGGCAGCCTGCTGCTGTTCGCTGGTGAAACCCCGGACCGCACCCATTCCATCACCGAGCGGGCGCTTCAACGCTTGCTGGACGAGCGCCTGCTGCTGCCGATGGAAGACAAAACGCTGGTCCAGCGGGCCATCGACGCGGTGTACCGGGAATTGAGCTGATCGACAGCTTGGCTTGTCGCTTCGCTCAGGTTTCTTCGACGGGCTCGGAGACGGCGGCCGCCGGGGTGTGGGCCCACTCGTACAACACCGCGGCTGCATCGCCCACCCCGACCTTCTTCAGCGCCGAGAACAAAGTGACACTGACGTCGGACTGCGGCGTGGCGATGTCGCCCAGGCCGTCCTGGACGGCGGCCAGCGCGGCGGTGGACTCCCGGCGGTTGAGCTTGTCGGATTTGGTCAGCAGCACCAGCAGCTTGACCGAGCCGCTGGCCACCCGCGGGGCCACGAAGCTGAGCAACTGCTGGTCGAGCGGCGTCAAGCCCAGCCGTGAGTCGACCATCAAGATGACGCCCACCAAACTGCGGCGGGACCGCAGGTAGTCGGCCATCACCTGCTGCCACCGGAGTTTGGCGCCACGCGCCACTGCCGCATAGCCATAGCCCGGCAGGTCGGCCCACAAGGCGTCGGCCTGGTCTTTCGGGCCGAGTTCGAACAAGTTGATGTGCTGGGTGCGCCCCGGTGTTTTGGAGGCAAAGGCCAGGCGACCGATCTGGGCCAGGGTGTTGATCGCCGTGCTCTTGCCGGCGTTGGAGCGGCCGACGAAAGCCATCTCAGGCAACTCGGTCACCGGAACCTGGTGCAACTCGGCCGCCGTGGTCAGGAAACGGGCGGTGTGGGCCCAGGACAAAGCCTGTTTGTGGACCGGATCGACGGGTGTTTGTTGTTGTTCTTTCATGCGCTGTGTGCCTGCCGCAGCAAGGCGTCTCTCAAAACCCGAAGTCTGCATTGTAAAATCGCTCGGTTCTGCTTCTGGAAAAACATCTGCCATGACGTCTGCCGCTTTCGCGTTGCCCGGTTTGTTGCTTGCCTTGCTGGCCCAAACCGCTTTTGCCGCCCCCGACGCCGCGCCGGCCAAGCCTGACCTGGCTCGCGGAGAAACCATTGCCAACGCCGTGTGTGTGGCCTGCCACACCGTCGATGAGAAGCAGCGCGGGAGCCCGGCACAGCCTTTGCTGAAGGGACAGCATGCGGAGTACCTGACCAAGCAGTTGCAGGAATACAAGACCAGCAAGCGGCAAAACCCCATCATGACGGGCATCGCAAGCGCCTTGACCGACGCGGACATGGTCAACGTGTCGGCGTTTTATGCGTCGAAAAAGCCGTCTCAGGGTTCGGCCAAGAACCCCGAATTGGCCGCCTTGGGCGAAAAGATCTACCGCGGCGGCATTGCCGGCCGCAACGTGCCGGCTTGCGCGGGTTGCCACAGCCCGAACGGCGCCGGCATTCCGGCCCAGTATCCCCGCTTGGGTGGCCAGCACGGCGAGTACCTCGAGGCCCAGCTCACCGCCTTCCGCGAGGGCACGCGCACCAACAGCACCCAGATGAACACCATCGCGGCCAACCTCACCACGCGGGAGATCAAGGCCTTGTCGGACTACATCGCCGGCCTGCGCTGATTGCGCCTTCGGTCGGGGTGACCGGCGATCAAGCCAGCCTGCGGGCTGGCTTTTTTTCGCCCCTGCGCCACGCACTCGGCCAGGGCGGCAATATGGCACGGCAAGGGATGCGCGGCCTGGCGGTAGAGGCTGCAACGACGCCTACAGTGGACGGCTCCTACCACCACTTTCCCAGGCTTGCACCATGCCCTATGTTCAACGCAGCAGTGGCGGCGACATCGACAGCCTGCACAGGCTGCCCACGCCCAGCGCCCGGGAGTTCATTGATGCCCAGCATCCGGAGCTGAGGGCGTTTTTGGGCCAACCGGCCGCGCCGCAGGGTGAATTTGACGTGCTGGATGCCGATTTTGTGCGGGTGATCGAGGACGTGATCGACACCTTGATCGTGAAAAACATCTTGAACATCACGGATTTGCCCAGCGAGGCGCAAGCCAAGCTGATGGCGCGCAAAGGTTTTCGTGAGCGGGTGTCCCACAGCTCGTTGCGCCTGTTCGATGCCCCTGAGTCGCGAAATTAGGCGGACCCTGTAAGAACTTTGCGGCTCCTGCGACCTCTGAGCACGGGAGCGCTTCTTTCTTTCTCTCTCTCTCTTTCCGCCCACCTGCAGTACACCTCACAGAAACGGCAGCACGCGATGCACTACCACCGCCACAAAGGGTTCGACCACGGCACGGCTTCCGACATCACCCCCCGGGCGGTGTACGAAGACCGACGCCATTGGCTCAAAGCCATGGCGCTGACCGCCAGCGGTGGCGGCATGCTGGCTTGGACCCAGCGCGAGGCCCATGCGCAAACCGCCGGACCGGGCAAGCTGGCGGCCCTGCCAGGCGCGCGGAGCAACGTGGCAGGAGCCATGACGATGGAAAAGGTCACGCCCTACAGCGACGTGACGACCTACAACAACTACTACGAGTTCGGCACCGACAAGGCCGATCCGGCCAAGACCGCCGGCACGCTCAAGCCGCGGCCATGGACGGTGGCAGTGGAAGGCGAGGTGAAAAAGCCGAAGGTGTTTGACCTCGACGAGTTGCTCAAGCTGGGCGCCCAGGAAGAGCGCGTGTACCGCATGCGCTGCGTGGAAGGCTGGTCGATGGTGGTGCCTTGGGTGGGGTACTCGTTGAGCGAGCTGATCAAGCGGGTGGAACCGACGGGCAATGCGAAGTACGTGCAGTTCCTGAGCCTGGCCGACAACAAGCAGATGCCAGGTCTGCGCTCGAGCGTGCTGGACTGGCCTTATTCCGAGGGCTTGCGCCTGGACGAGGCGATGCACCCGCTGACGCTGTTGACTTTCGGGCTGTACGGCGAGGTGCTGCCAAACCAGAACGGCGCACCGCTGCGGTTGACGGTGCCCTGGAAATATGGCTTCAAAAGCGGCAAATCGATTGTGAAGATCCGCTTCCTGGCAGAGCAGCCGCCGACCTCGTGGAACCAGGCCGCGGCCCGGGAGTATGGTTTTTATTCGAACGTGAATCCGACGGTGGCCCACCCGCGCTGGAGCCAGGCCACCGAGCGGCGCATCGGCGAAGACGGTTTGTTTCAAAAGAAGCGGCCCACGCAGATGTTCAACGGCTATGAAGCGCAGGTGGCGTCGCTGTACGCCGGCATGGACCTGAAGACAAACTTTTGAAGGAACGGGGCGCGCGGTCTGTTGGCTGCTGCCTCCAACCGCCCTCCTTTCCACTGCGCCACATGCTTGCCTCTTCACCGCCCCGCTCCGCCGCGGCCATGGCATCGGCCTGGCTTTTGCACCCTGCTGCCAAGCCTGTGGTCTTTGCGGTGTGCCTGATGCCGCTGGCCTGGCTGGTGTGGGCAGCGTTCACCAACGGCTTGGGGGCCAACCCCGCGGAGGCGTTGATCCGCAGCTTGGGCGACTGGACACTGCGCTTGCTGTGTGCCACCTTGGCCATCACGCCTTTGCGCACCTGGCTGAATGTGGCGGCCCTGGCCCGGTACCGGCGCCTGCTGGGGTTGTTCACGTTTTTCTATGGCGCCCTGCACTTCCTGGCGTACAGCTTTTTTGACATGGGGTGGGTGTGGCAGGACATCGTGAACGATGTCGCCAAGCGCCGGTTCATCCTGGTGGGCACCGCCGCTTGGCTCTTGATGGTGCCCTTGGCGCTGACGTCGTTCAACCGGGCGATCAAGGCGATGGGCGCGGCGCGCTGGCAGTGGTTGCACCGGTTGGTGTACCTCACGGCGTTGCTGGGCTTGCTGCATTTTTTCTGGATGCGGGCCGGCAAGAACGACTTCGCCGAGGTGGCGGTGTACGCGGTGATCTTGGCGGTGTTGCTGGGCTGGCGCGTGGTGCGGCGGTGGCGGCGCCCGGCCGCCGGCCGTCCTGCGGGCGCTGCCGCCCGACCCGGGTTGACGACGCGGCCCAGCCCCTTGAAGCCGTGACGGGCTGCCGCCGAGGCGGCACCTGCGCAATGTTCCCGGTTTTCAGCCTTGCCCTGAGGGCTGAGTGGCTCCAGACCGGCGGGCGTCAACCGAAATCAATCCCACACGTTGAGCAACAACGATTTTGTTGGGAGATTTTTCGATGAGCAGCTCGCCCTTGAACGCCGCATCTTTGCGCCTGCAACTGATGGCCCCGGAACCGATGCAACGCGCCCGGGCCCTGCACGCGGTGGAGTGCATGCTGGCGCAAACCGGTGAGCAACGGCCCCGTTGGGCCAGCGAAGCCGAAAAATTCGTCTCACGCGGCCTGCCGTTCTACCAGCCGCAAGCGGCCCAGTACGGCGAGTGGGTCGAGCGCACCGTGACCTATTGGGAACGGCTGCAGCCCAGCGCTTGAAGGCTTGCGGGCCCTGCGCCCGCACCGGTGATGCGCCGCAAGTCACGGCAACCACAATGAGCTGGCTCGTCAAGACGCCACTGGCAGCGCCTGGTGGCGCTCATGAGGGCGCTCATCCTGCGACCGTTTGCTGCCCGTCGTCTTGACTTCGGTCCGCGCCAGCACGGGTGCGAGCGCCTGCCCGGTGTGGCCGGGCGACTTGGCACCGACCAGCCCTTCCGGGGTGTCGGCGCCCACCACCGCCCCGCCCCCGGTGCCGCCCTCCGGGCCCAGGTCGATGACCCAATCGGCTTCGGCGACCACGTCGAGGTCGTGTTCGATGACCACCACGCTGTGACCGCCGTCGACCAGGCGGTGCAACACCTTGATCAGCTTGGCCACGTCGGCCATGTGCAGGCCCACGGTGGGCTCGTCGAGGACGTACAGGGTGTGCGGGGCCTGCGCGGTGCGCCGGGCGCTGCGAACGCCTTCTTGTGCGCCCGGCAGACCGGAGAACTCGTCGCGCACCTTGCTGAGCTCGGTCACCAGCTTGATGCGCTGGGCTTCGCCACCGCTCAGGGTCGGTGAAGGTTGGCCCAGGGTGAGGTAGCCCAGGCCAACGTCCTTGAGCAGCTGCAAGGGGTGGGCGACGCTGCGGTGGGTGGCGAAGAAATCGACGGCTTCGTCGACCTCCATGGTGAGCACGTCGCCGATGTGCCTGCCGCGCCAGGTGACGGCCAGGGTGTCGGGGTTGAAGCGCTGGCCATGGCAGACGTGGCACAGCACCTTGACGTCGGGCAGGAAGCTCATCTCGATGGTGCGCAGGCCCTGCCCTTCGCAGGCCGGGCAGCGGCCCTCGCCGGTGTTGAAGCTGAAGCGCGAGGCGCTGTAGCCGCGGGCGCGGGCCTCCAAGGTGTCGGCAAAGAGCTTGCGGATGGCGTCCCAGAAGCCGATGTAGGTGGCGGGGCAGGACCGCGGGGTCTTGCCGATGGGGGTCTGGTCGACCTCGAGCACGCGGCCAATGGCCTGCCAGCCTTCGATGCGGGTGCAGCCCTGCCACTTGGGCTTGGCGCCCCGGGTGTTGATGAACTGCAGGTTGGCGAGCAGCACGTCGCGCGCCAGCGTCGACTTGCCGGAGCCGCTCACGCCGGTGACGGCCACCAGGCGCTGCAACGGCACCAGCACGGTGACTTCCTGCAGGTTGTGCAGGGTGGCGCCGTGCACCACCAGGTGGGGCGCCGATGACAGGCTGGCGGCACTGACGAGGCGGCGTGGCTGCACGGGGTGTTGCATGGGGTGCGCCAGGCAGCGGCCGGTTTGGGAATCAGACGCTTGCATCAGTTGATCGACGCCGCCTTCAGCGACCAGGCGGCCGCCGCGGCGGCCGGCGCCGGGGCCAATGTCGATCAGGTGCTCGGCGCGGCGGATGGTGTCTTCGTCGTGCTCGACGACGACCAGGGTGTTGCCCTTGTCGCTGAGGCTTTGCATGGCGCGCAGCAGCACCTGGTTGTCGCGCGGGTGCAGGCCGATGGTGGGCTCGTCGAGCACGTAGCACACGCCCTGCAAGTGGCTGCCGAGCTGGGCGGCCAGGCGGATGCGCTGGGCCTCGCCACCACTGAGGGTGGGCGCGGCGCGGTCGAGGGTGAGGTAGCCGAGGCCGACCTCCTCCAGGAACGCCAGGCGGCTTTGGATCTCGGGCACCAGGTCGCGGGCGATCTCGGCGTCGCGGCCGGTGAGGTGCAGGCCGGAGAGCCAGGTGCGGGCCTCGCCCGCCGACATCTGCGCCACGCCGGTGATCGGTTGGTGCGAGAAGGTGACGGCGCGGGAGACCGGGTTCAAGCGGGTGCCGTGGCAGTCACCGCAAGGGGCGTCGGCCAGGCCTTCGACTTCGCCCTCGTCGGCGCCGAGGCGGCGCTCGCGGCCCTGCTGCTTGCGGTCTTCGGGGTTGAGGATGGAATCGTCGAACAGCTTGCGCTGCTCGCGGTTCAAGCTCAGGCCGGTGCCAACGCAGCCACCGCACCAGCCGTGCTTGCTGTTGTAGCTGAACATGCGCGGGTCGGGCTCGGGGTAGCTGGTGCCGCACACCGGGCAGGCGCGCTGGGTGGAGAACACGCGCACCTGGCCGAGTGCGCTGGCTGGCGTGCCGCGCTGCATCGCGTCGTGCAAGCCGTCGAGCGGGGTCAGCAGGTGCAGCACGCCTTTGCCAACGCTCAGCGCGTCGGCCAGCATGCGGCGCAGGGTGGTCTCGTGGGCGGGCGCCACGACGATGTCGCCCACGGGCAGCTCCACGGTGTGCTCCTTGAAGCGGTCCAGGCGCGGCCAGGGCGTGACGGGCAGGAACTCTCCGTCGACGCGCAGGTGGGTGTGGCCGCGGGCCTTGGCCCAGCGGGCCAGGTCGGTGTAGAGGCCCTTGCGGTTGACGACCAGCGGCGCGAGCAGGCCGACATGCTGGCCGGCGTGGTCGCGCAGCAGCTGCATCAGGATGGTCTCGGGCGATTGCGGGCGCACCTCGGCACCGTCGTGCACGCAGTGCTGCGTGCCGAGCTTGACGTAGAGCAGGCGCAGGAAGTGCCACACCTCGGTGGCGGTGGCCACGGTGCTCTTGCGCCCGCCGCGGCTCAGGCGCTGCTCGATGGCCACGGTGGGCGGAATGCCATAGACGGCGTCGACCTCGGGGCGGCCGGCCGGCTGCACGATGCTGCGGGCGTAAGCGTTGAGCGACTCGAGGTAGCGGCGCTGCCCTTCGTTGAACAGGATGTCGAAGGCCAAGGTGCTTTTGCCGGAACCGGAGACGCCGGTGATGACGGTGAACTTGCCGCGTGGGATCTCGACGTTCATCGACTGCAGGTTGTGCTCGCGGGCGTTGACGATGCGGATGTGCTCGGGCGCGGCGTCGATGAGCGGGCCGGGTTGCCAGGCGGGCAGGTTTTCTTGCACCGCCACCTGGCCGGAGGCAGCGAAGGCGGCCTCGTAGGCGGCCAGGGCGCGGCCGGTGTGGGTGTCGGCGTGGACCACCTCGGCAGGCGGGCCGCTGAACACGACCTGACCACCGCCCTCCCCGGCTTCAGGACCCAAGTCGATGAGCCAGTCGGCGGCGCGGATGACGTCGAGGTTGTGCTCGATGACCATCAGCGAGTGGCCAGCCTCCAGCAGGCGGTTGAAGGCCCGCATCAGTTTGGCGATGTCGTCGAAGTGCAGGCCGGTGGTGGGCTCGTCGAAGAGGAAGAAGATGCCCTTGGTGGCACCAGGCTGGCCGCTGGTGCCGCGCCCTTGCTGGGCATCGGCGAGGAAGCCGGCCAGTTTCAAGCGCTGGGCTTCGCCGCCACTGAGAGTGGGCACGGGTTGGCCGAGCTTGAGGTAGTCCAGGCCGACCTCGACCAAGGGGCGCAGCACCCGCACGACGTCGACGTCGTGCACGAAGACCTGCAGGGCCTCGCTCACGGTGAGGCCGAGGACGTCGGCGATGGACAACTCGCCGGTGCCTGCCAAGTGGCCGCGTTCGATGCGCACGGCCAGGGTCTCGGTGCGGTAGCGGCTGCCGTCGCAATCGGGGCAGCGCAGGTAGACGTCGCTCAGGAACTGCATCTCGACGTGCTCGAAGCCGGAGCCGCCGCAGGTGGGGCAGCGGCCATTGCCGGAGTTGAAGCTGAAAATGCCGGGGCCGTAGCCGCGCTCTTTGGCGGCCGGGGTCTGGGCGAAGCGCTGGCGGATGGCGTCGAACGCGCCGACGTAGCTGGCGGGGTTGGAGCGGGCGGTCTTGCCAATGGGGCTCTGGTCGACCATGACGACGTCGCGCAGCCAGTCGGCGCCAAGCAGGCGGTCGTGGGCGCCGGGGGTTTCGCCGCCTTGGCCGAAGTGGCGGGCCAGCGCCGGGTACAGCACGTCCTGCACCAGGGTGCTCTTGCCGGAGCCGGACACGCCAGTCACGCAGACCAGGCGCTGCAAGGGAATCTCGACCTCGAGGTTTTGCAGGTTGTGCTCGCGCGCGCCCTGCACGATCAGCTTGGGCGTGGAGGGCTCGACGGCGCGGCGCAGGCCGCCACCCACGTGCTTGCGGGCACCAAGGTAGGCGCCGGTCAGGGTGTCGGCGGCGCGGATGGCCTCGGGCGTGCCATCAAAGACGATCTGGCCGCCGCGCTCGCCGGGGCCAGGGCCCATGTCGATCAGGCGGTCGGCGGCCCACATGACGGCGGGGTCGTGCTCGACGACCACCAGGGTGTTGCCGGCGTCGCGCAGCCGGTGCATGGCCTGGGTGATGCGGCTCATGTCGCGCGGGTGCAGGCCGATGCTGGGCTCGTCCAGCACGAACAAGGTGTTGACGAGGGAGGTGCCCAGGGCGGTGGTCAGGTTGATGCGCTGCACTTCGCCGCCGCTCAGGGTGCGGCTCTGGCGGTCGAGGGTGAGGTAGCCCAGGCCGACATCGCACAGGTAACTCAGGCGGGTGCGGATCTCGTCAAGCAGCAGCTTCAAGCCTTCATCCAGGCTGTGGTGCGGCAGGTGCACCGTGGCGAAGAAGCGGTGCAGGCGCTCGATCGACAGCCTCATCAGGTCGTGCACGGTGAGGCCCGGGAGGGCCTCGAGCTGCTCGCGAGACCAGGTGACGCCTTGGGGCAGGAAGCGCTGTGGGCGGGGCAGCACGGCGTCGGCGTCTTCGGCATCGCCCAGGCGCCACAGCAGCGCCTCGGTGTTGAGCCGGGCGCCGCCGCAGCTGCCGCAGGGGGTGTAGCTGCGGTACTTCGACAGCAGCACCCGGATGTGCATCTTGTAGGCTTTGCTCTCGAGGTACTCGAAGAAGCGGTAGACGCCGTACCACTGCTTGGTCCACTGGCCCTTCCAGTGGGGCGAGCCGTTGAGCACCCAGCCCTGCTGCGCGGGCGTCAGCTCGGACCACGGGGTGTCCAGGGGGATGCCGGCCTGCTCCCCGTGGCGCAGCAGGTCGCTTTGGGCCTCTTTCCAGGCGGGGGTCTGGATGGTCTTGATGGCGCCGCCGCGCAAGGACTTGCGGGCGTCGGGGATCACCAAACCGAGGTCGACGCCGATGACGCGGCCGAAGCCGCGACAGGTTTCGCAGGCGCCCACCGCGGAGTTGAAGGAGAACAAGCCGGGCTGCGGGTCGCTGTAGCGCAGGTCGCTGTCAGGGCAATGCAAGCCGGTGGAAAAGCGCCACAGCGTGGGCGCGAGGGGCGTGGCCTCGTCGCTGGTGCTGTCACCGGCGGGGGGCAGCACGAAGACGTTGACCCGGCCACTGCCGCGCTTGAGGCCGACCTCCAGCGCTTCGCTGATGCGCGAGCGCTCGGTGCCCTGGAACCGGAAGCGGTCGGCCACCACGTCGAGCAGCTTGCGCGGGCCGCTGGGGGTGGCGACCTGGCGCTCGCCCTGGACCTTGGTGTAGCCGCTGGCGGAAAGCCACTGCTGCACTTCATCGTCCGACACGTCGGCGGGCAACTCCACAGGGAAGGTGACCACGAGGCGCGGGTTGTCGGCCTGGGTGCGGGCTTCCAGGGTCTCGAGGATGGTCTCGACGGTGTCGTGCTGGACGCGCTGGGCGGTCTGCCGGTCGTAGAGCTCGGTGGCGCGGGCGAACAGCAGCTTCAGGTGGTCGTTGAGCTCGGTCATCGTGCCCACGGTGCTGCGCGAACTGCGCACCGGGTTGGTCTGGTCGATGGCGATGGCGGGCGGCACGCCTTCGACCCGGTCGACCGCCGGGCGGTCCATGCGGTCGAGGAATTGGCGGGCGTAGGCACTGAAGGTTTCGACGTAACGCCGCTGGCCTTCCGCATAAAGGGTGTCGAACACCAGGCTGGATTTGCCGGAGCCACTGGGGCCGGTGACCACCGTCAACTCGCCAGTGCGGATGTCGAGGTCGAGGTTTTTGAGGTTGTGCTGCCGAGCTCCGCGAATGCGGATGAATCCTGTGGACATGGAGGAGGCCGAACCGCGAGTGGGTAGCCGGTCATTCTAGGCAGGCTCAGCCGTGTTCACTGGGGTGACGGAAGATGGGCCTACAGGCTTTCGGCTTCAGGCGGCGCGGGCTGGCTTTGACCTACACCGACCTGGCCCGGCACCTGGGCGCCCGAGGACCGCAAAAAGCGCCGACCCGCGCTGGCACCATCCATTTCCAACAGGGGCTTCCGCTCATTCTGCTCAGTGGCCGAGAGGCGCTGGACGGGTCATGTCCTGGCCAACGCGAACAATTTCGACCGGAGGTCATCGAGTTCCTGATTTTCTTGGCGAAGCGGCATGCCGTTCCTGTAAAGCACAAGGTCATTCAATGAACCCATGCCGCCAAACATACCGACGATCGACGCGCATGCCCGAGCAGGGTCATCGTCCATCAGGACTGCAAGATTTTGGAGGGAAACTCCCCAGTCCGGATGCCCACCAGCCTGGAGAAGCTCAGCCATTCGGCCAAGCGTTGATTTGATTTGGAGGTCGTTGGTCATTTTCAAGGCAAGGGAGTAGAGCTGATCACTTGTACACCATCGATCGTCCAAGGCTTCGGTACGACAACCTGCTGCGTGCCGCCAACGTAGAAGCCGCCCTGCGAGCCAGTTTCTCCCACGTACACCGTGGTCCCCTTCGGCACCTTGACAGCAAACGCCGTGTCGAGGGGCGAGGTACCGCCGCCGGGCCATACCGGCAGGACGGCTTTGTCGATGCGGGTCTGCAGCACGCCTTGGGGCGGCACGGTGTCAAAGAACTGGCCAAAGGGTTTGTCCGCTGTGCCCGCGCGGTACAGCAGTGTGTCGTCTGCCAGTTGAAAGACGGAATACCGCCCCCCGGCGAATGTTCCCGCAATGCCAGGTTCGAGCGGCCCCGGACTGACAGCTGTGTGCGAGCTGATGCTCCGGCCAAAGGACGCAGAACCTGCGCCCGCATTGCCTACAGTGCCAATGTCGGCTGCACCAGAAACTGCAAGGCGCGTGTCTCCGGCCATGCTCAAAGCGCTTGAGCCCGCGCGGTAGGTGGCAGCCCCACCACTGCCCATCGCCTCTGCGGCCAACTGACCCGCTGCTCTCAGCGCGCCCGGCAGCTTGCCAATGACACCCAGGCCCAAGGAGGCGATCTCAAGGTCTCGCGCGGTTTCGTACGCTTCCTTGACCACCAGAGCCTTGGCACCCGGATCGTCGGTGGCAAAGGCAATGGGCCGACTCCAGGGTGTCACTGCCGAGGCAGGTACGCGGACATACGGCACTGAGATGCCGTTGACGACCGTCCTGGGCAAGTCGTCGCTGGCCAGCGGCTGCCTGACGGCCGGCTTGCGCACCTGCGGGTCGTCGAATTCCGGGGCCACGGCTTTGATCACACCGCCGGCCTGACCTTCCCAGGTCATGCCCGGTGGCAGTGACTGTTGGAGCCTCCCAAATGCCTCGATGCTGATGATCTTGGCGTCCGGCGTGATGACCTGGGTGGGCCCGCCATTGGGCTGGAACAGCACATAGGTGCCCTCGTTGCGCTTCAACTCCCGCGCTTGGTACAACTGGTCGTTCACCAGGTCCGAGCCGTTGACCCCGTTGAGCTTGAGCGCGTCGACACCGGCTTGCGAAAGCGGCCCGCCTCCCAGGCTCAACACCGAGTTTTGAGCCTCCTTCTGGGCCTGTTGCGCCGCTTCGTGCGCGACACGTCGTGCCTCGTCTTCCTTGGCTCTTTCTATCCCGACCGAATTGCGTGCCACCACGTCGCCACCCCTGCGGCTCTCGACCAGCAGCTCCTCGCGGCTCAACTCCGACAGTTCTGGCACCTTCAACACCTGCCCCGGCAACAGCATCGGACTGCCAAGCTTGTTGAGGCGGATGTCGTTCTCCATCACCATCAACGACAAGCCCGCTCGCCATTGGTCGCCGTACAGCTGCTTGGCCACCGTCTCCAGCCGGTCGCCATTGCCCACCACGTAAGGCGCCGGTGGCGGAGGCTTGACTGTGCCTTCTCCAGGCTGAGGATGGGATGGTGGACCGCTGCCGTCGCGGCCATGGAGACTTGCCTGCCGATCTGACTCGAAGTCCGAACCATTGATGTCGTCGGCGCTGGAGGTTGACTTTGACTTTGACGTTGCGTTGCCCACCGTTCCAGCGGCTGCGCCTTGAGCGGCCGATGGAGGCAGCCAGCCTCTCACGGTGTCGCCCACCACGTCGCTGACGTAGCTGCTGGCGACCGCTTCCAGGACAGCGTCTGCATTGCCGCCGCCGCTCACGCTGGCCTGGACCACTTTGCCGATCGCCTTGGACACCCCCTCTCCCAGCGCCGACTGGGTCAGGCCCTGCGCGCCTTCGCCCAAGCCTTGCCCCAGGGCGGCCAACGCGCCGGTCTTGAAGTCGCCCCCTGTGGCTTCCTGCAAGCTGCCCTGCACCACCATGCGCGTGCCCACTTGGACCGCCTTGGTAGCATCCCCGAACATGGCTGCATTTTTGAACAGGGCTGTGCCTTGGACCTGGTTCATGACGCCGCCCGTGATCCCGCCCACCAGCGCGCCCTTGGCGATGCTCTTGAGGTCGATCTTTCCGGTCATGATCAAGCCGCTGGTCATCGTGGTCGCCGCGCCGACCATGGCGCCTGTGATCATCGCGCCGGCCAGCGTGGTGGCCGCGCCCGTTGCCATGCCCAGCGCCCCCAGCAGCGCAGGCGCCGCCGTGCCGGCCGTGAACACGCCGACGGCCACCACGGCGGCAATCGTCAGCACTTTCTTGAACCAACTTTTCTTCTTTTTCTTCGGCTTGATGTTTTGCGCCGCGGTCACGAAACCCATGCCGACCATGAACGACACCTGGGTGCTGTCGAACATGTCGGGCGGCGCGGCCAGCTCGACCTTCACCAGGCCGGGCGGCAACGCGTTGGCCGCTGTGGCGGAGACGATGGCCCCGGACTCGTCGCTGGCAAAGCTGAACTGCAAGGTGCCGCCCTCGCCTTGCAGCACCAGCTCGCCGTTGGACGACAGGTGGGCCTGGCCGTACAACCGCGCCAGCAGCTGGCTTTGCGCGTCGCCTTGGCTCATCACCGCGCGGTGGAACGCCAGCGGGTCGAACACGCGGGGAACGATGGCGTGCCCGTCTTCGCCGACCATCGGCTGGCCGTCTTCGCCCAGCACCGGCGGGCCGTCGTGCCAACCCAGGGCGCTCTCGCCCCGGATGGCTCGGTTGAGCTGATCGGCATACACCGCCCGCGCGTGGTGAATGGCATGGTCCAGCCGGTACAGCGTGGTGCCCAGCTCGGTGCCATAGCGCGCTCGCATGGTCTCGCCCAGGTCGTTGTTCGGCAGCGCCGCCTGCCCGCCGAACACCGTCAGGATCTCCTGGTTCAAGGGCTTGAGCACCTCTTGCACGGTGGCCACGAGTTCCTCGCTGCTCGCCGGGGGCTGACGCAGGAAATGGGCCACTCGGTCGTTGGCTGCCCAGCTTGCCGCCCCCGCGCTCCAGGCCAAGCCCGAAGCGAAGCGAACTTCTGTGGGCGGTGACTCGAGCAGCGCGCCGTGCACGGCCGCGAAGCGCCGGGCCTGGGGTGTCTGCTGGGCCAGGTAATGCTGGGTGAATCCTTTCACATCGAACTCGGCGCGCGTGATCACCTGGCCGGACTCGTCCAGCGCAAGGCCCGACTCGTCGTAGCTGAACGCCAGGCCCGATTCGTCGTAGGTGGTCAGCGGCACCACGCGGGTCCACTGGCCGCTGATCTGGGCCTGCTGCAGCTGGGCCAGGTAGTCCGCGTTGATCTGTTCGCGGCTGACCGTCAGCGGGCTGGCAAACCCCTCAGGTGCGCCCAGGCGGATCAACAGGTTGGCGACGTCTTCTTCGCTGGTGCCCACGGCCTGCGCCAGGCGGGCCGCGCTCCAGCCGAATTCGTGCATCTGCTGGAACACGCGGTAGGGATCGCTGTGGGCGCTGCCGGCCCACACCGCCCTCATCTGCGCCACCTCGGCCTGTTCTTGCGCGCTGGGCGTGGCAGGCGCCAGGGCAGCAGGCTCGGGAGGGCTGGCTGTCTCGGGGCCGACGGCCCCCAACGAGGCCAGGGTGCTGGCCCGGGTGTAGTGCAGCACCCGGTCCTGCGTCATTTCGCGCGGTGCGGGGCGCAAGTGGTGCATCCCCAGTCCCATGCGCGGCCCGCCGTTCGCCGCGGCGAGGCCCTGCTCGGCTTCAGACATTTGCAGCCATTGTTGGCTGCCATCCGCGTGCTGGGCGCCCCACCCCCCGCTGCCTGCGTCTACGTTGGTGCTCATGGATTGCTGCTCCGCTGCCATTCGGGGACTGCCCACACCGCAGGATGGCGCCCTGGGGTCTGGGGGGTGTTGTGAATTCGATCTTGCCGGGGGTTCAACCCGACCCCAGCGAAGTCACGGGGCCCAAAGAAAAAGGCCCAGCGACGGCACGCACTGCGTGACGCCTTTGGGCCTGTGTTCGACGGCTTCCTCAACTGCTGTACTTCCATTGCTGCTCCTGCCAGACCACCGGCGCTCACATCAAGCCGCCGGCAACCCTATTGCTCATCGTCAAACAGGTCACCGCCGGGCTCGGGCAGCAACGTCTCACGCGGGATGAACGAGCCGAGGATCCGGTGCCACTCCTGGCGGCTGGCTTCGTTGAAGCCGAGCGGGTGGGTCAAGCTCACGAACAGGAGATACTGGCTGTTGAGTTGAATCACCGCCACGCCTTGGTGCACCGGCAAGTCGCCGAGTTGGTAGCTGACCTCGGTGACCAGGCAACGCGGGTGGCCACCGCCCATGCGGCCGGCCTGCGGCAGGCTGAACGGCTGCAGCGCCTGCTGCTGGAAGTTGCCGGCGTCCTGTGCCACGGCTTGGAGCTGTTGTTGCAAGCAGTCGTGCAAGGACTGCGCCTCTTCCTTCAGCCCGCGCGACAGGGACAAAGTCAGCGGCACGCCGTCGTCCTGCGCGAGGGTCAGCATGTGCATGCTGCGCTCTTGAAGCACCCGCAGCCCGAGTTGGCCTTCGTTGAAGAGGTAGGGGACCGGCGCGGCAAGTGCCACCTTGCCGGCCCGCAGGCTCGTGACGTCGGAGCGCAATAAGTTCTCAGTGCGTGTCATCTCCAGCCTTCCATTCGCGGGTGAAAGTCAAAAGCGAAGCGCTGCGGGCCGCCTTTGACACATCTGGACAAACCGCGGACCAGCCGCGACGGCGAGAGGTGTGAACAAGGCTTGCGCGAATGCCAAGAATGTCACAGGGCGGCTCCGCCGTGACCACTCGTTTGAGGGGTTGAAAACACACGGGCGGCAGCGTTTCCCTCGGGCGGTGGACGCCCGGCGCCGGTTGCCGGTGACAACGGTGACGTCTGCTTACAGCGACGGTGGGTGGCAAGCGTCATTTTTGGATGTGGACAGGGCCTGGAGGTGACCCTGACCCGGTGCGCGCGCCTGTGCCTTGAAGGTTTTAACGCCATACCGGGCCCAGAGTGCGCGGGGTGGCCGGCTTGGGCAGCTCAGGCCAGCCGGCGCATGGCGGCCGTCAACGTTTGCTTGCAGCCCGCCTGATCCGCCCAGGGGTCGCTGCGGCGTTTTGCAAGGGCTTCGAGCGCCGAGGCCAGACTCCACTGGGCGCTGCTGGTCAGTGATTCCAGCGCTTCCCAGGCGATGGGCATCGAGACGGGCAAACCCGGCCGGGCGCGGGCGGAGAACGCCGCCACGGTGGTGGCGCCGCGGCCGTTGCGCAGGTAATCCACAAAGATGCGGCCGACGCGGTTGCTGGGGCCGCTGACGGCCACGAAGCGGTCGGGGATGTGGTGCGCGAGGTGCTCGACGACCGACTTGGAGAAGGCCTTGACGTTTTCCCAGGTGTGGCGCGCGGCCAAGGGCACGACGACGTGCAGGCCCTTGCCGCCACTGGTCTTGAGCCAGCAGCGCAAACCCAGTTCGTTCAGAAGCACCCGGGTCAGCACGGCGCCCTCCTGGATCTGCCGCCAGGTGACGCCTTCTCCCGGGTCGAGGTCGAAGACCATGCGGTTGGGTTTGGCCAGGCCACCCAGGGTGTGGTTCCAGGTGTGGAACTCGATGACGTTCATCTGCGCCGCCGAGATCATCGCCTGGGCCGAGTCGAGGGTCAGCAGCAGCGTGTCGCGGTGGCCGGGGTCGGCCAGCGCGACTTCCTTGAGGCCGGGCACGTGCAGCGAGGAGGCGTGCTTCTGGAAGAACAGCTCGCCCTCAATGCCCTGCGGCCCGCGCATCAAGGCGCAGGGGCGGGACAGCAAGTGCGGCAGCATCCATGGCGCCACCTGCGCGTAGTAGCGCACCAGGTCAATCTTGGTCAGCCCAGTGCTGGGGTCGATGACGCGCCCGGGGTGGGAGACGGCAATGCCATCGACGTGGGTGGTGGCGCGGCCGCGGGCCTTGTTGGCACCGCCGGCGGCGGGGGTCGGCGGCGGCGGCGGCGGAGGGGATTTTTTCAGCACCGCGTCCGCAGCCACGGGGATTTCCTCGCGGATTGAGGCGGCAGGCTTGTCGTCGCGCACGCCGATGAACACCGCATGGCGCACCTGGCGGTCGGTGGTCCACTGATCGAAGCTGACTTCAACCACCAGCTCGGGCGCCACCCAGCACTCGCGGCCATCGGAGCGCTTGGGCCAGCGGCCCTGCTTTAAAGAGGTCGACGGCGCAAACGGCGTGTCGGCCCGGTCCAACGCTTTGAGGCGGCGCAAAAGTTCGCGGGCCACGGGACTGGTCCACCCGGTGCCGACGTTGCCGCAGTACACCAGCCGGCCCTGTGCGTCGTGCAGGCCCAGCATCAGGCTGCCGACCTCGGTGGCCGCGCCGGTGCGCAGCACATAGCCGCCGACGACGAACTCCTGGCGCTGGTGGCATTTGAGCTTGAGCCACTGGGTGGTGCGCCCCGAGGTGTAAGGGGCGTCGGCGCGCTTGGCGATCACGCCTTCCAGGTGCAGCCGGCAAGCCGAGGCCAGCAGCCGCCCGGCCTCGGCCTGGAAGGTGGCGCTGAACTGGAGCCGGTCGCCCCCCGGATGGCGCTGCTGCAGGCATTGCTCGAGCAGGGCGCGGCGGGCGTACAGCGGGGCCGAGCGCAGGTCGTGGCCCTCGAAGTACGGCAGGTCGAACACGAAGTACTGCACGCAGGCGGTGCGGGCCTTGTCGAATGAGTTTTGCAACTGGCCGAAGTGCGACGCACCGTCGTCGCCCAGCACCACGATTTCACCGTCGATCCAGGCGGAGCCCAGGTTCAGCCTGGCCAGGTCGGCGGCCAGCTGGGGCAGCTTGGCGGTCCAGTCCTGGCCGGTTCGGGTCAAGAGCCGGGGCACGCCGTCGTCGATGCGGGTCAACAACCGGTAGCCATCGAATTTGATCTCGAAGAGCCAGTCTATGGCTCGCGCCTGGGCCGGCCACTCGCTGCTCAGGGTGGCCAGCTGAGGCTCGATGAAGTCCGGCAGCGGGGCCTTCACCGCACCGCTCAACGCCAGCGGCGGCTCGGCGGCTGGCGCCGCCGCGGCGGGCACGGCCCTGGGCGCCGGCCGCGTCAGGACGCTGTCGGGCTCGGCCGCCACGACGTCGTGTTCCGAGCGGCTGCGGGCGTGGTCGTCGCGTTTCTTGAACAGCAGCCAGGCCTCCTGGCGCTCACCCGGTTTTTGGATTTTCACCAGCTCCCAGGCGCCCGCCAGCTTGTGGCCGTGCAAGGTGAATTCAAGCTTGCCCTGCGCCAGGCCGCGCTGGGGGTCGCCCACCGGCTGCCAGGTGCCGTGGTCCCAAACGATGACCGTGCCGGCACCGTATTGCTTGGGCGGGATGGTGCCCTCAAAGGTGGCGTACGACAGCGGATGGTCCTCCGTGCGCACGGCCAGGCGCTTGTCCTGCGGATCGAGGCTGGGGCCCTTGGGCACCGCCCACGAAAGCAGCACGCCGCCGAGCTCGAGCCGGAAGTCGTAATGCAGGCGCGAGGCCTGGTGCTTTTGCACGACGAAGGCCAGCCGGGTGCCGGTGTGCGCCGGCCCGCCCTCGGGTTCCGAGGTGAGGGTGAAGTCGCGCTTGGCGCGGTAGGTGGCCAGGGGGTCTGCGGTGGCAGCCATGCGCGCAAGGTTCAGGGGCTGGGTGGGGGTGGTGAAACGCGGTGCTTGGCCACTGGAGACAGAGGCGGGCGCTGCCTCAAGCCCGTTGCTTGGCGGTGGCTTTGGTTGTCTTGGTCGCTTTGGCGGAGGGCTTGGCCTTGGCGATCATCTTCTTTTTGGCGGCGGCAGCGGGGCGGCTGGGGCCTCTCAGGGCTTTGGGCGCTGCCTTGGCCGGGGCGGCGGGCTTTGCGGGGTCTTTGCGTTGCCGCAGGCTCTGCTGCAACAGCGCGCTCAGGTCGACCACGTTGGTGCCTTTGGCGGCCACCGCATCGTCGGCCTCGAGGGCCTGCACGGTCTCGGTTTGGCCGGCCTGCACGCGCTGGTCGACCAGCTTGAGAATGGCGTCGCTGAAGGTGTCGGCGTAGTGCTCGGGCTGGAACGGCCGGGTCATGTCGTCGATCAGTTGCCGGGCCATTTTCACCTCGGCGGCCTTGAGCTCCACTGGCCCGCCATCGGGTTCGAACTTCAAGGCATCGGGTGGACGGATCTCGCTGGCCCAGCGCAGGGTGTTGAGCATCAACGCCTGGCCGGTGGGGATCAGCGCCGCCAGGTGCTCCTTGTTGTGCAACACCACCCGGGCGATGCCGATGACCCCGGCCTTTTGCATGGCCTCGCGCAGCAGGGTGTACACCTTGGTGCTCTTGGCGGCGGGCTCCACGTAATAGGGCCGCTCGAGGTAGACGAAGTCGATCTCTTCGGCCTTGACGAAGGCTTCGATGTCAATGGTCTGGGTGGTGCGCGGAAAGGCCGCCTTGATCTCGTCGTCGCTCAGCACGACGTACTCACCGCCGGCTTGCTTGACGCCCTTGACGATGTTTTCCCGTTCGATCTCCTTGCCGGTGCGCTTGTTGACCCGCTTGTAGCCGACCGGGTCCATGGAGCGCTTGTCCAGCCAGTCGAAGTCGATGCCGGTCTCGGAGGTGGCCGGGTAGAGCGAGACGGGAACATGCACCAGCCCGAAGCTGATGGCGCCGTTCCAGAGAGCGCGGAGCATGGAGTTTTCCTTTGTCGAGGGCCAGGTGCAAAACTGCAAAACGACAGTGCAAGGCGGCCGCCTTGAATCGGGCCGATCGATTGCGCACCGTTGGCAGCATGGCGCGCGCGCCGCTGCCTCGCTGTAGGACGGTGCCGTTTGTCACAGGGTGACCCTCCACTGCTTGAGCCAGTGAAGCACGCGGGGAACTTGCCACAAGGGGCGCCGCCTTGGCTGCGTTTGGCGCTTTGCCCAAAGCGCCTGGCAGCTCAAACGCCGCAGGCCTCGGCGGCGGCCGCAACCGGCTCAGTGTTCAATGCTGCAGGCTGTCTTGCACCGCCCGGGCCAGCTCCTGCAGGGTGTAGGGCTTGTTGATGAAGTGCGTCGCGTCCGGTGGGCCAGCCTCGCCGTTGACGTCTGCCAGGATCGAGTCGGCCCAGCCGGAGGTCTGCAGCTGGCGCAGGCCGGGCCGCACCGCCTGCGCCAGGGCGCACAGCTCGCGGCCGTTGAGCCCGCCAGGCATCAGCAGGTCGGTGAACAGCAGGTCCACGGGCGCGGGAGTCTGAAGCACGTCCAGGGCCTGCGACCCGTCCTGCGCTTCGATCACCTGGTAGCCCAGGCGCTCGAGCATGGCCCGCGCGGTGATGCGCACCACGGCATCGTCTTCGACCAACAACACCACCGGGGGCCGCTCGCCAGTGGCCGAGCGAGGCCGCCCTGCGCCCTCGACAAACAGAGGTTCGCGGGATGCGTCATCGCCATCGGCCGAGGCAGCCCTAGGCGGCTCGGCCGGCCGCAGGCACAGCGTGAAGCGCGTGCCCTTGCCGGCCTTGCTCTGCACGCCGATGCGGCCGCCCATCTGGGTCACGAAGGCGTGCACCATGGCCAGGCCGAGCCCGGAACCCCTGCCCGCCTCCTTGGTGGTGAAGAAGGGGTCGAAGATGCGCCGCACCGTCTCGGGCGGCATGCCGCTGCCTTGGTCCACCACGCTGATCGCCACCCACGCCACGCCGTCTTCGCTGCGCAAAGTCGAGGCGATGCGAACTTCACCGCCCCGCGGCATGGCATCTTGGGCGTTGAGCACCAGGTTGAGCAAGGCGCTCTCCAGCTGCGAAGGTTCGGCATCCACCCAGGCGTGGGCCGGGTCGATCTCAAGGTGCAGGTGGATGTTCTCGCGCAACGAGCGGCGCAACAGCTGCGCCAGCTGGTTAACCACGGCTTGAAGGTCGACCGCACTGCGGGTGAGCTGCGGGGTGCGGGTCAGGCTCATCAGCCGACGCACCTGCGCGCCGCCGCGCTGGGCCGCGCTGCGGATGCTGGCGGCCAGCTGCGCCAGCTCGGGGTCATGAAACACGCGCTCGGCCAGCAGGTCGGAAGCGCCCATGATCGAGGTCAGCAGGTTGTTGAAGTCGTGAGCGATGCCCCCGGCCAGCTCGCCCACGGCCTTGACGCGCTGGGCGATCACCATCTGCTGTTCGCGGTCGCGCAGCTCGGTGATGTCGCGCTGCACCGCGATGAACTTGATCAGCTCGCCGTGCTCGCCGAACATTGGCGACAAGGTGACGAGGTTGAGGAAGGTGCTGCCGTCCTTGCGGTAGTTGAGAATTTCGGTGGTGACGGTGCGGCGCTCTTGAATGCCCTCGCGCAACTGGCGCACCGCCTCGGGGTCGCTGCCGGGGCCCTGCAGGAAGCGGCAATTGCGCCCCAGGAAATCGTCGCGGGTGTAGCCGGTGATGCGCAAGGCGCAGTCGTTCACATACTCCAGCGGCAGGCCGGGCTGGGTGGCGTCGGCCACCAGGATGCCGTCGCCCAAGGTGTGCAGGAGGCGCTCCTGCCATTGGCGCTGTTGCTCGGCCAGCCGGCGCTCGGTGACGTCGCGCTGCACGGCCACCCAGTAACGGTACCAACCCTGGTCGTCGGCCACTGGCACGATGTTGAGCTCGACCCAGAAGGTGCTGCCGTCTTTGCGGTAGTTGAGCAGCTCAGCGCGCACCGCCTCCCAGCGGTTGAACGCCTGGCGCAAGCGGTGCCGGGTTTGCCAGGAGGTGCCCTCGCCTTGCAGCAGCCGCGGCGAGCGGCCCAGCACCTCTTCCGCGCTGTACCCGGTCATGCGGGTGAAAGCAGGGTTGACGTAGACGATGCGCGGGCCGGGGTCGGCCACGGGCTCGGCTTCGGACACCACGATGGCGTCATCGGTGCAGTCGCCCAGGCGCTGCGTCAGCTCCTCCAATGAAAACCCCGCCGGAAAATGGTGCACGATCCGCCCGCCTCTCGAGTGCCATGAGACCTTTCACGCCGCAGTGTCTTGCAAAACAATGCCCTCACTGTCATTGTTTAAGCAAGGGTTTTCCCAGGGTACCCCCGACCCGGTCGGTCACAGGCTTTTGCCGAGCCCTTGGTTCCCTGGTTCGGCAGCGGCAGGGATGCCTGCCTCAAGCCATCAGGCCCTCTAAAACTGCAGGAACGACAAGCCCAGCCCCAAGCTGGTTTGGCGGAAGTTGTAGTCGGTCAGCGTCTCGCCATAGCCGTGGTAGAGCTGCAGGAAGTAACGCACGCCGTTGGGCTGGTTTTGGAAGACCGGGTACGTCCACTCCAACTGCAGAGCGCCGAACTGGGTGTCGCGCAGGGTGCTGCGGTACAGCACCGAAGCAGTGGACACGCCAGGGCTCCAGGTGGCCTGCAGTTCACCCCGGCCGCGGTAGCTCACCAGGTCGGGGTTGTTGTCGGTGCTGGGGTTTTCCGACAGGCGGCGCGCGACCCGGGCGCTGAGGGTCCAGTCGCCGCGCTCGAAGCCGCTGCCCAGGTAGACCCGGTTCCAGCTGCGCGACAAGGGATCCGACTGGCCATTGGACTGGTGCGCCAAACCGAATTGCGCGTAACGCCACTTCCAGCCCTGCGGCAGGGCCTGGAAGGACGAGGGCACCGGCACGACGTACATGAGCTCAGGCTCGTAATCGGTGTTGCGGAAAGGTTTGGAGTCTTCGCCGTTCCAGACCTGCCACATCGTTTGCTGGGTGAAGGCGAACCACAGGTCGGCGTTGTCAAAGCCGATGTCCTGCACGGCCTTGGTGCGAAACGACAGCTGGAATTTCGCCTCCACGTCGCGGTAGGCGGGCGTGGGCACCACCGCCTGGGTGGGCGACTGGGGGGCGCGGTTGATGCGGCTGGTCAGGTGCACCGGCAGCGCGTAGTTGGGACGGTAGCCGGTGAGGTTGAAGGTGCCGCGCTTGTCTTGCGACTCCAACTCCCAGTAGGTCGACAGCAGGCTGGGATCGGTGCGCCGCTGTTGGGGCGAGGCGGCGGCCAGCGGCGTGTCCTTGGGGGCCAGCAGGCTGGTCGGCGCCGGAACGGTGGCCTGCGCTTCGGCGCTGCTGGCGGGCACGGGGGCCGACGGTGCCCGGCCTGCCAGCTTGTCGTAGCACGACAGGCGGTCGGCCGCCGGACCGATGGCCGCGCACTCGGCCCAGCGCGCCGGGTCGGGCGCGTCCGGCGCCGCCCAAGCCGGCACGGACGATGCCAGCAGGCACCAGGCGCTCCAGGCACGGGCGCCCTCGGGCAGGCGCAGGTTGAAAAGCAGGGGCATTGGCATCACCGGGAAAATACAAGCAGACCTTCGATCATCTCATCTTGCCCACTGGCCGGTGCCCACGCCATGACCTCTGACTCCCTGTTCTCTGCCGTGCAAGCGGCCTGGGGCGCCCTGCCGCCCGACGCCTCCGCCATCACTGTGGCCGGCGCCTCTCCCCAGCAGCGCTACACCTGGTGCGACCTGGAAGAGGCCACCGCCATGCTGGCCAATGGCTTGGCTTTCCTGGACCTGCCGGCGGGGGCCCGGGTGGCCGTGCAAACCGAGAAATCGGTGGAAACGCTGCTGCTGTACCTGGCCGTGCTGCGGGCTGGCCTGGTGTACGTGCCGCTGAACACCGGCTACACGGGCGAGGAGATGCGCTTCTTCCTGGAAGACGCCCGACCCAGCGTGCTGGTGTGCGGCAGCGCAGGCTTCGGGCGGCTGGCCCAGCTGGCGTTTGCCAGCGGCGTGAAGCACGTGTTCACGTTGAACCCGGACGGCAGCGGCACTTTGCTGGGCCGCGCCGCGGTGCACCCGCGCCAGCACACGCCGGTGCCCAGAGCGTTTGACGATTTGGCGGCCATCCTCTACACCAGCGGCACCACCGGGCGCAGCAAGGGCGCCATGCTCAGCCACGGCAACCTGCTGAGCAACGCCCGGGCCTTGGTGGCTCACTGGGACTGGCGGGCCGACGACGTGCTGCTGCACGCCCTGCCCCTGTTCCACGTGCACGGGCTGTTCGTGGCCTGCCACACCGCGCTGCTGGGGGGCAGCCAGATGCTGTGGCTGACCCAGTTCGACCCGGCCGCGGCCATCGAGCTGCTGCCCCAAGCCACGGTGTTCATGGGCGTGCCCACGCTCTACACCCGGCTGCTCGGGCATCCGGCCCTGGGGGCCGAAGCCTGCCGCCCCATGCGCTTGTTCATCAGCGGCTCGGCGCCGCTGCGCACCGACACCTTCGAAGCCTTTCGCGCGCGCACCGGGCACACGATCCTGGAGCGCTACGGCATGAGCGAAACGCTGATGATCAGCTCCAACCCCTGCCGGCCGAGCGATGGCGAGCGCCGTGCCGGCACCGTGGGGCGCGCTTTGCCTGGCGTGGAGCTGCGCATCGCCGCGGCACCCCAAGCCGCTCCTTCGCCGGACGGCAGCGGCGAGGTCGAGGTGCGCGGGCCGAACGTGTGCCAAGGCTACTGGCAGCGGCCCGAGCCCACCCGCGAGGCCTTCACCGCGGACGGCTGGTTTCGCACCGGCGACATCGGCCGGCTGGATGCCGACGGCGTGCTGACCTTGGTCGGGCGGGCCAAGGACTTGATCATCAGCGGCGGCCTGAACGTCTACCCCGCCGAGGTGGAGACGGCCATCAACGCCCTGCCCGGTGTGGTGGAGAGCGCTGTGATCGGGGTGCCGCACCCCGACTTCGGCGAGGCGGTGGTGGCCGTGGTGGTGCCCGAGGCCTCGGGCCCGGCGCCTGACATCGCCGCCTGGACGTTGTCGCTGAACGCCCGGCTGGCCCGCTTCAAGTGCCCGAAGGTGCTGCTGGTGGCGGCGGAGCTGCCACGCAATGCGATGGGCAAGGTGCAGAAGAACCTGCTGCGTGAGGCCCACCGCGGGTTGTTCGATGCGCCATCAAACGCGCATTTTTGACAGTGCTGGAGGGTGTGATGGACTCGGGCAAGGGTCGATTGCCACCTCGCGGCTCTTTCCCGGACGTCTGCCACATCGCATCGCCGTTGCCTTGCAGTCGACCTTTTCCTCGGTAGCGCGCGACTCCTGCCCAAGTCCACCACCTTCTGAGCCGCGAAGTCACCCGCGGCCAACCCCAGTTTGTTTATAGTGGGCGTCGAGGTGCAAGGCGCGTGGGCCTTGAGGTTCATGCGCTTTCAGCGCGACCTGCCTTTGCCCTCGACCCTTCCCTTCTGCTGCCGTCGCTGTGGACGACAAACCGCCGTCCTGGCAGCGGCACATTCGAAAGCCGGACCATGGACCCCTCTTTGCGCGTGCTGATCGTCGACGACCACGGACCCACGCGTGCTCTGCTGAGGTCCTTCATGCGCAGCGAGGGCTGGAGCGTGGTCGGCGAGGCGGCCACGGCGGAGGAGGCGTTCAAGCTGCTCGGCCAGCTGGAGCCCGACGTGGTGTGCCTGGACGTGGTCATGCCCGGCCTGAGCGGCACCGACCTGCTCAAGCAGGTCAAGGTCCAGTTCCCGCAGGTGGCCGTGGTGATGGTCACGGGCAACGCAACGCCGGAGGTGGTCCAGGCCGCCATGGACGGCAGCGCAGACGGATTCCTGGTCAAGCCCTTCGACCGCGAGCGCATCGTGCAGACCTTGAGCAGCGCGGTCCGCCGGCGCCAGGGCAAGCCGGGCTGAAAGGTGAAGGAGCGCTGTGAGGCGCTCCACTCAGCCCACCCGAGGCGGCTCGGGCACACCGCAGGCGCGGGCCCGGCCCTCTGATTTGGCCCGGTAAAGGCAGGCGTCCGCCAGGGCCACCAGGGCCAGGCCGTTGTCCACACCGGCACCACAGCCGGCCACCCCCAGGCTGACGCTGACGGTGGGGCCGGCGCGCGAGTCCAGGTGTTCGATGCCCAGCGCCTGGACCTGGCGCGCCAGGAGGTGCGCGAAATCCAACGCCTGGCGCCCCGTGGTCTCGGGCAACAGGCAGGCGAACTCCTCGCCGCCATAGCGCGCCACGAAGTCGGCCGGGCGCTTGAGGCGGGTTCGCAGGAAATCGGCCACGCGGCGCAGGCAATCGTCACCGGCCTGATGGCCGTAGCGGTCGTTGTAGCGTTTGAAATCGTCGACGTCGATCAGGATCAATGACAGGGGCGAACCGTTGCGCTGCGCGCGCCGGTACTCGATGTCGAGCTGCTTGTCGAAATAGCGGCGGTTGTAGGCCCCGGTCATGCCGTCGACGAACACCATTTGCTGCAACAGGTCGGACTGGCGCTTCAAGGTGATGTGGGTCTTGACCCGGGCCCGCACGACCTGCGGGTTGAACGGCTTGGAGATGAAATCCATGGCGCCGGCATCGAGCCCACGGGTCTCGGCCGCCTCGTCGTTGTAAGAGGTGACGAAGATCACCGGGATGCGGCTGGTGGCGTCGTCGGCCTTGAGCTGGGCGCAAACTTCGTAGCCGTTCATGCCGGGCATCTCGACGTCGAGCAAGACGATGTCGGGCAGCTTGTCGCGGCACATGGCCAGCGCGATCTCGCCGCTGGTGGCCATGAAGACCTGGTGGTCGGTGGCGAACACCTGGTAGAGGGCCTGGATGTTGATTGGCTGATCGTCCACCAACAGGATCTTCGGCCGCGGTGCGGCGGCATCGGCATCGCCATCGGCAGGGGCCAGGGAAGGGGTCGGTTCGGTCATGGGCGTCTCACTCGTCGAACTGGTGTGCCAGGGTTTGGCACAGTGACAAGGCTTGTCCGAAGTCCAGCGCGGACATGGCCTGGTCGAGCGCTTGCAAGCAGTCGCCCAGGAGGTTGCCATGGATGGCTTCAAGTTGCGCGAAGACGTCCATGGCCGCCATGTCGCCTTCCCCGAGAAGGGCGGTCAACTGGTGCAGCTGGGCGCGCAGGGCCGCCAGGTCGACCGGGGTCTGCGCGCTGGCGGGTGGGGTCGCCTTGGCGGGCGCAAGCTGTGTCAGCAGCCAGGCCAGGTCGGTGCCCGCCTGTGCGAACGCGCTGTCAATCGGGTGCAGCCAGGCGGCCTGCTCGTCAACCGTGGCGAGTTGCGGCGCGTCAGCGGCCAGCTCGGTTTCGGCCCGCGCGGTGATGTCGTAGAGCCGCTGCGCGCCGAGGGTGCCCGACAGCCCCTTCATCGTGTGCATCAAACGGGCGGCAGACACCCGGTCCCCGCCTCCGAGGTGCGTGCGCATCTGGGCCGCCACACCGGCGGCCTCGGTCAGGAACGAACGCAGCATCCGCAGGTAGGCGCCCTGGTTGCCCCCGGTGCGCCGCAGCGCGGCGGCCAGGTCGATCCCGCGCTGGCTGGCTTGCGCCAATACCGCCTCGGGCACCTGGCAGGCCTGCACCGCATCGGCGGCCTGGCGCTGGCCGATCTGGCTGGCGCGGCCGGTGTGGCGCAGCAACACCTCGACGAGGTGCGTGAGGTCGAAGGGCTTGCCGACGTGGTCGTTCATGCCCGCCGCAAAGCAGGCATCGCGTTCGCTGGACAGCGCATTGGCGGTCATGGCGATGATCGGCAAGCTCGTCTGGCCCAACCATTGGCGGATGCGGGTGGTGGCCTCGAAGCCGTCCATCTCGGGCATCTGCAGGTCCATCAGCACCGCATCGAAGCCAGGAGACGCACTGGCCACCGCCGCCACCCCTTCCTTGCCGTTGCCAGCAACCTGTACTGAAGCGCCCTCGGCTTCCAGCAGCTCCACCGCGATCTGCTGGTTGTTGAGGTTGTCCTCCACCAGCAGCAGGCGCAGACCTTGCAGGCGGCGCTGGTGCTCGCGCAGGCTCTCCCGCACGTCCACAGCCGCTTCGGCCACCGAGTCGAACATCATCGAACTGGTGATCGGCTTGACCAGGAAGCCGTCGATCATTTTCTGGCGTTCTTCGCTTTGCTGGGACAAGGCTTCGCGGCCGTGGGCGGTGACCATGACCACCACCGAGGTGGCCTGGCTCGGGTCTTCCATCTGGCGGATGCGCAGGCAGGTTTCCCAGCCGTCGATGCCGGGCATCTGCCAATCGACGAACACCGCGCCGTAATCGGTTCCTGCGGCCTTGGCGGCTTCCATCAAGACCAGGGCTTCTTCGCCGCTGGCAGCGACGTCGGCCTGCCAACCCAGTGACGTTGCCATGTCGCGCAGGAGCTCGCGGGCGGTGTGGTGGTCGTCCACCACCAGCACCCGGCGCGGCTTGTTGGCGGCGTGCAAGGAGGCACCTCCCGAGGGCAGCAGGGGCTTGTCGAGCGGGGGCGCAGCCTCCGGGAACGGCAGGGTAAAGAAGAAGGTGGTGCCCTGCCCTGGGGTGCTGGACAGCGTGAGATCGCCGCCCATCAAGGTGATCAGCCGGCGGCAGATGGCCAGGCCCAGCCCGGTGCCGCCGAAGCGGCGGGTGGTGGACGCCTCGGCCTGGGTGAAGCCGCTGAAAATCCGCTCCTGGTTGGCGGCGGAAATGCCGATGCCGGTGTCGCGCACCGAGAACTGCAGGGCCAGGCTGCCGTCGGCGGCGGGATGGCGCCGCACGCTGACAACGACCTCGCCTTGGGCAGTGAACTTCACCGCATTGCCGCCCAGGTTGATGAGGATCTGCTGCAGGCGCAGGTCGTCGCCGACCAAGTGGCGCGGCACGTCGGGGTTGACGTCGAACAGCACCTCGACGTGCTTCGAGCCGACGTTGGCCGACAGGATGACGGCCAGGTTGCGCATCACCTTGTCGAGCTGGAAGGGGCGCGGGTCGAGCTCCATCTTGCCGGCCTCGACCTTCGAGAAGTCGAGGATGTCGTTGAGCAGGCCGAGCAGCGACTGGGCGGCGGCTTCGGTCTTGCTGATGTAGTCGTGCTGGCGCGGGGTGAGCTGCGTGCGCTGCACCAGGGTCAACATGCCGAGGATGGCGTTGAGCGGTGTGCGGATCTCGTGGCTCATGTTGGCCAGGAACTGGCTCTTGGCGCTGGTGGCCTGGGTGGCCGTCTCGACCGCCTCGCGCAGGGAGCGCTCCTGCGCCTTCTGCCGGCTGACGTCGTGGGCGATGCCCAGGTAGCCCGACAGCACGCCGGCGTGGTCGAACATGGGCATGACCACCAGCGAAACGGGCACGCGCAGGCCGTCTTTGCGCACGTAGGTCCATTCGCGCGCCACACCCAGGGTGGAGGGTTCGGTGAACACCGCCCCCCCTTGGACCACGTGGCCGAGCTCGGTGGTGAGTTCGCGGCCGCGGGCCTCGATTTCCTCGGCGTCATGGATCAGCACCGGCGTCATCCGGCCGACGATCTCCTCGCTGGTGTAACCCAGCAGGCGTTCAGCGCCGGCGTTGAACACGTTGATCACCTGGAACGGATCGGAGGCGATGATCGACACCTCTGACGCCGAAGCCAACACTGTTTTCAACAGCGTCGAGGTTTCACGCAGCTCGAGTTCGGCGCGCATGCGCTTGCTGATGTCGAAGTTCACGCCGGTCAGGCGCAGCACACGGCCCTGGGCGTCGCACACGGTGCGCGCGGCGGCGCGCAGGTGGCGGGTCTCGCCTTCAGGGGTGAGGATGCGGAACTCGATGTCGAGCTCGCCGCGGCCGTCCATCGCTTCGGCCAGTGCTTCTTCGACCCGCTGGCGGTCGTCGCGGTGCAGGGCCTTGCGCCACAGCCGGTAGGGATTCCTGCCGGTGTCGGCCGGGTGGCCGTAGAGCTGGAACATGCGGGCGTCCCAAATCAGGCGGCCGCGGGCCACGTCGTGCTCCCACACGCCGATGCCGGCAGAGCCGGAGGCGATGTCGAAGCGCACGTTGGTGAGGTTGAGCGCCTCCTCGGCGGCCTTGCGCTGGGTGATGTCGGTGCGAATAGAGACGAATTTCTCGATCTCGCCGTCTTCACCGAAGAACGGCGCGATGGTGCAGTCCATCCAGTACAGCGTGCCGTCCTTGCTGCGGTTGCAGGCCTCGTTGCGCCAGGGCTTGCCGCTGGCGATGGTGCGCCACATGTCGCCCCAGAACGCCGTGTCTTGCACGTCGGAGCGGATGATGCGGGGGTTCTGGCCGATCAGCTCTTCGCGGGTGTAGCCGGAGATGAGACAGAACTTGTCGTTCACGTCGAGGATGCTGCCGGCGGCATCGGTCACCAGCACGCTGGCGTGGTTGTGCAAGGTATTGAGCAACGCGGTGTTGTCGCGCTGCGCGGCGGCCAGGCGCAGGCGGCTTTGGGTGAGCTCGGAGACGTCGTGCAGCATCACGTAGAAGCCGCGCACCTCGCCATCGACGACGTCGGGCAGGTAGTGAACCAGCCAATGGTTCCAGCCGCTGCCATCGGCCTTGGGTGCCGAGTGCTCGAAGGTCTGCCGCTCGCCGGCCAGGGCCGCCCGGGCGCGCGGCATGATGCGGGCCAGGAACACTGGGTCGAGCACCTCGCTCATGGAGCGCCCGCGCAGGTCGTCCGGCGTGCGGCCGCACCATTCTCCGTAGGCCCGGTTGGCGACGCGGTTGACGAGCTGCGTGTCCCAGTAGCCGATCATGGAGGGCACGGCGTCCAGGATGGCCCGCAGGTCGTGCAGGGCCGCGTCCAGCGAGGCGGTGCGCTCGGCCACCTGGCGCTCCAGGCTGAGGTTGAGCTCGACCAGGGCGTCTTGCATGAGCCGGGCGTCGGTGATGTCGCGCAGGGTGGTCGACAGGCCCACGCAGCGGCCCTGGGCGGCAAAGATCGGTGAGGCGGCAAGCGACACTTCGACCCGGCTGCCATCATGGCGCAACCGGGTGGTATCGAAGGGGCCGATGCGTTCGCCGCGTGCCACGGTGGCGTGGAGGTGGGCGTGCTCGGCCTGCAGGTGGACCGGCAGGATGAGCTCGTCCACCCGGCGTCCCAGGGCTGTGGCGGCCGACAGGCCGAACAGCCGCTCGGCGCCGCTGTTCCAATCGGTGATCACGCCGTCCAGCGTCTCACCGACGATGGCGTCCGCGGAGCTCTCGACGATGGCCGAATGGCGGGCCTGCTCGGCCTGCACCAGCCGGGCGCGGCTGGCGCTTTGCGACAGCACGTAGGCCAGGGTCGCCATCAGCAGCGCGATCGCGGTGCCCGCCAGGGCCAGCAGCCTAGGGTCGGGTTGCTGCAGGTTGGCGATGAAGGCCGGTGTGGCCTTGGTCTGCAGGCGCCAGGTGCGGCCGTACACCGGCATGTGGGTCTGCCACGCCAGGCCGTTGGCGGCCGGCTGCCCGCTGCCGGGCGAGGCAAAGAAGTCGTGCGTCTCGGGGTCGGTCGTGTCGCTCAGGGCAAAGGTGAACTTGTCGTTCGACAGGTCGATGTTCTTCAGCACGTCGTCGATCACCAGCGGTGCGAAGGACCAACCGATGGCCGCGGCTTCGCGCTCTTCCGTGGTGTGCGGGCGGGTGCCGGACTTGAAGATGGGCAGCAGGAGCAAAAACGCTCGCTCTGGGCTGCCGGTGGCTTGCACCAAGGTGATGGGGGCGGTCAGCGCGGCCTGCCCGGAGCTCATCGACAGCTCGGCGGCGCGGCGGCGGTGGGGCTCAGACGCGATGTCCAGGCCCATGGAGCCGACGTTGTTCCTGGCAGGCTCGACATACAGGATGACGAAGCGCTCCTCAAAGTGGGGCGCAAAACCGTGCACCCGGAAGTCCGGTGCGCCGTCGCGCCGGGCGGCTTCGACAAACGTCGCCTCCTGCTCCGCCGGCACCCGCTTGATCACGCCGAAACCGCGGGCGCCGGGAAATTCAATGTCGATGTCGCGGGACGCGCTGTAGTCGCTGAAGTCGCGCCGCGACAGGCCGCGGGTGCCGGCGCCCAACACCGTGCCGCGCGCACCCCTCAAGCCGTACTCGTAGCGGCGCATTTGCGCTTCCACCTGCTCGGCACCCCGGCGCGACAACTCCTGGAAATGGCGGCTGGCCTCGGTCTGGTTGAAACGGGTTTGCCACAAGGTGGCCAGGCCGGCGAGCAACAGGCCCAGGGTCAGGGCGGCGCCAGCCGCCTGACGGGGGCGCGACAGGAGGTCGGTGAAGATGCGCATGGAGGCCACTTTCAGCACGCAGCCGTGCTGGGCAAGCTGCCCAATGGACGCCTGGGCATGTCCCGCAAAGCGAAAACTGTGCAAACCGTCACGGCTGGAGGGCCCGTCGGTGAAACGGACGTCGGATGGAGGTCCCTCCCTTATCGGTCGCGCGGCCGCAATCCTGAGCCCCGCCGGTGGCCTTGCTTCTCTGCCGGCTGTCGGTGGGTCGGTCAGGTGCCCGACTGCAGCGCTTCGGCCACCATGTCGAGGCTGTCCAGCCCCCAGTAAAGCCGGCCGCGCAGTGCCAGGGTGGGCACGCCAAACACGCCCAGCGCGATCGCTTCGTTCGTGGCTTGCGTCAACGCCGCCTTGGCATCCCCACCCGGCAGACCGGCCGGGGCGAGCCGAACTTCCAGCGCGGCCAGGCGGTCGCTGGCACACGGGTCGGCGCCCTCCCCGCACCACACATGGCGCAAGACCGCCTCCGTAACCCAGCGGCTGGGGGTGCCCCCGACCGCCGGCACACAGGCTTGGGCCAGGCGCAACAGCGGCAGCGGGTTGAAGGGGTGCACCGCCGGCCATTGCAGGGGGATGCCGTGGCGTCGGGCGAGCCAATCGACCTGGTGCAGCACCCACTCGCGTTTGGGGGCGATCTCCACCGGGCCCTTTTGGCCCCAGTGTTTCAAGAGGGCCGGCAGAAACACCGGCTGGTAGCTGACGCTGTAGGACAGGCCGGCCAGCGCCTGCGGCAGCCGCTCGAACGCCAGGTAGGCATAAGGCGACAACACATCGAAATAGAAATGCAGGTGCGGCAAGGGGCTCGCAGGCGCGGCGGCGCTGCTCATGGTGTGCTTTCTTCCGGAGGCGCGGCCGGCAGGCGCCGCTCGCCCAGCACGCGCCACAGGCGCAGCTTGCCGCCGTTGCTCAAATCGCGCCAGGCCTTGATCTCGTCAATGGTGCGCAGGCAGCCTTCGCAGTAAGTGCTGACCGGGTCGATGCGGCAGACCCCAGTGCAGGGGCTGGGCACGGCGGGTGGCGGGGCCGCGGTTTTCATGCCGAGGCCCCGCTGTCGGCCAGGGCTGCCTGGCGCCGGGCCAGCAAGGCGCGGCCGACGCGGCTGGCCGGCGGGCGGCCCAGCACGGCCGAGATCTGGGCCACGGTGTCGATCATGGCATCCATGCGCACGCCGGTCTCGATGCCCAAGCCCTCGAGCAAAAACAGCACGTCTTCGGTGGCCACGTTGCCGGTGGCACCTTTGGCATACGGGCAGCCGCCCAGGCCGGCCACGCTGGCGTCAAAGGTGTGCACACCCATCTCCAGGCAGGCCTGCACGTTGGTCAGGGCCTGGCCGTACGTGTCGTGGAAATGGCCGCTGACCTCGTTCAGCGCAAAGTGCTTCAGGGCACGCTCCATGGCGGCCTGCACCTTCAGCGGGGTGCCCACGCCGATGGTGTCGGCCACGCCGCAATGGTCCACCCCCAGGGCCTTGAAGCCGCGCACCAGGCGCTCGACCTCGTCGGCGCTCACCTCGCCTTGATAGGGGCAGCCCAACGCACATGAAATGGCGGCCCGCACTTTCACCCCTTGCGCGTGGGCCGCCTGCACCACCGGCTCAAAACGGCGCAGGCTCTCGTCGATGCTGCAATTGATGTTGCGCTGGCTGAAGGCTTCGCTGGCGGCGGCGAAGACGACGATCTCGTCAGGCCGGCTCAGGCGCGCCGCCTCCCAGCCGTGCAGGTTGGGCACCAGCACCGAATGGCGCACCCCGGTCGGGCGCTCGATCTGCGCCATGACCGCGGCGTTGTCGGCCATCTGCGGCACCCAGCGCGGGCTGACGAAACTGGTGACCTCGATCTCGCGCAAGCCCGCAGCGTGCAGGCTGCGCACCAGGGCCACCTTGTCAGCGGTGGACACGGGGTGGGCTTCGTTTTGCAGGCCGTCGCGGGGACCGACTTCGACCAGGCTGACGTGGGTGGGGCGCATTGTGTGTGTGAAAAGAGAGGGAAGCTTGCAAAAAAAAGCCGCGCGTTCAGCCGGTGGTGGCCATGGCCACTGGCAGTGGGTCCAGGCGCAGCAATTCTGCACCTTCGACCACCTGGTCGCCCACGGCGTACAGGCATTCCCTCACCAGGCCGTCGGCGGGCGCGTGCAGGGTGTGCTCCATTTTCATCGCCTCCATCACCGCCAACGCCTGGCCGCGCTGCACGCGCTCACCGGCACACACCAGCACCAGCAGCACCTTGCCAGGCATCGGCGCGCACAGGCTGCCGGCTGCGGCGCTGTCCGCCTCGGCCCAGGGCAGGCGCACCTGGGCCTGGCCTTGGGCCTCAGCGGAAAAGACCGCCCAGCCAGTGGCCTCCTGGCCCGCGGCGCTGCCAGGCGAGGGATAGACGGTGACGCGGCAACTGGCCTGGTCCAGGTGCAGCTCGAAGACTCCGTCGCCGCACGGTGTGGCGCGCCAGGCCTGCGGTGCGTGGGACACCCCCTCGACGTCGCACTGCAGACGGGCACCGCCACTGCGCGCACGCGACAGGCTGGCGCGCACCCGCTGGCCGCCGACGTCCAGCGTCCAGTGCCACTGCGCCTCGCCTTGCAGGCGCCAGCCCTGGGCATCGGCCCACGGGTCGACCCAGGCGGGTTCACCCGATGGCAGCGGGCTGGCCGCGGCCAGCGCCTGCGCCACCACGCCGGCCACCACCCACGGCACGGCCAGCGCCGGGGCGCCGAACAAGGCGGCGCGTTCGCGCTCGATCAAGGCAGTGTCCAGGTCGGCCTGGGCAAAGGAGCGGCTGGCCACCACCCGGCGCAGGAACGCCACGTTGGTGTGCGGCCCGACCAGGTGCGTGCGGGCCAGGGCCCACTCCAACCGGGCCAGGGCATGGGCGCGGGTCTCGCCCCAAACGATCAGCTTGGCGAGCATGGCGTCGTAATGGGGGGAGACGGTGTCGCCTTCCTGCACGCCGGTGTCGAGCCTTACCTCGCCCGGGGTGAAACGCGTGGCCGCCGGCCAGCGGCACACCGACAGGTGCCCGGTGGCCGGCAGGAACTGCGCCTCGGGGTTTTCAGCGCAGATGCGGGCTTCGATGGCATGGCCACGGCGCCGGAGCTGGTCGGCCGTGCACGGCAGGGGCTCGCCCGCGGCCACGCGCAGCTGCCACTCCACCAGGTCCTGCCCGGTGATGGCCTCGGTGACCGGGTGCTCCACCTGCAGCCGGGTGTTCATCTCCATGAAGTAGAAGGCCATGTCGCCCGGCTGCGGGCCCGGCTCGGCAATGAATTCCACTGTGCCTGCACCCACGTAGCCCACGGCGCGCGCCGCCGCCATGGCGGCCTGGCCCATGCGCTCGCGCAGCGCGTCATCCAGCCCCGGCGCGGGTGCTTCTTCCAACACCTTCTGGTGGCGCCGCTGCACCGAGCAGTCGCGCTCGAACAGGCTCACCACCTGGCCGTGCCGATCGCCGAAGACCTGCACCTCGATGTGGCGCGGCCGGGTCAGGTAGCGCTCGATCAGCACCGCGTCGTTGCCGAAGCTGCTGCGCGCTTCACGCTGGCACGAGGCCAGCGCCTCGGCGAACGCGGCCGGCTCGGTCACCACCCGCATGCCCTTGCCGCCGCCTCCGGCACTGGCCTTGATGAGCACCGGGTAGCCGATGGCATCGGCCGCCTGCTGCAGGCGCGCCGGGTCCTGGTCGGCCTCGTGATAGCCGGGCACCAGGGGCACTCCGGCGGCGTGCATCAGGCGTTTGGATTCGGCCTTCAAGCCCATTGCCCGGATGGCCGAGGGCGGTGGGCCGATGAACATCAGCCCAGCGTCGGCGCAAGCCTGGGCGAAATCGGCGTTCTCGCTCAGAAAGCCGTAACCTGGGTGAATGGCCTGGGCCCCGGTGTCGTGCGCGGCCTGCAGGATGCGCGCGGTGTTCAGGTAGCTTTCGGCCGCTGAGGCCGGGCCGATGCCCACCGCCTCGTCGCCGCTGCGCACATGCAGGGCGTGGGCATCGGCGTCGGAATACACCATCACGGTCTGCACGCCCAGCCGGCGCGCCGTGGCAGCCACCCGGCAAGCGATCTCGCCGCGGTTGGCGATCAGGATCTTGGTGAACATGCGGGCAGGCTCCGGTCAGGTCAGGTCGAGC
>JAZKHH010000070.1:0-22634 GCA_040385465.1 Pseudomonadota bacterium
AGCATCCGCCGCGACCCGGATTACCTCGACGACCCGGTGCTGCTGGATTACGTGCAATCGATGTGGCAGCCGCTGCTGGCCGCTTCGCGCAAGCAAGGGGAGCTCGAGGTCGACACCGATCAGCGCTTCGCCTGGGAGCCGTTCCTGGTGCGCGACCGCAGCGTGAATGCCTTTGCCTTGCCCGGCGGCTATGTGGGGGTGCACCTCGGCTTGATCGCGGTGACCGACACGCGCGATGAGCTGGCCTCGGTGCTGGCCCACGAGATGACCCACGTGACCCAGCGCCACATCGCGCGCAGCATTGCCCAAGGCAAGCAGCAGTCGCTGATCAGCATGGCGGCCATGATCCTGGGCGTGCTGGCCACCAGCCGCAGCAACAGCAATGGCATGGGAGTCGGCGAGGCGTTGATCGTGGGGGGGCAGGCGTCGGCCATGCAAGGCAGTTTGAATTTTTCGCGCGACATGGAACGCGAGGCGGACCGCATCGGCTTCTCGGTGCTCACCGGGGCAGGCTTCGCACCCGGTGGCATGGCCGCGATGTTCGAGAAGCTCGACAAGGGCTCGCGCTTGAACGACTCGGGCGCGTTTCCCTACCTGCGCAGCCACCCGTTGACCGCGGCGCGCATCGGCGAGGCGCGGGCGCGTTTGGGCACCTCGGCGTCGGGCGGTGGGGCCGCCGCTGCCTCCGGGGCGCGCCTGGAACATGCATTGATGCAGGCCCGCGCCCGGGTGCTGATGGACCCGCGGGTCGAGGCGCTGCGGCGTTGGCAGGTGCTGGACAAGGAGCTGTCGGCACCGGAGCGCACGGCCGAGCCACCGATCGAAAAACTGCAGGCGGCCTACAGCGCGGCCTTGGCCTCCACCTTGCTGCGCGAATGGCCGCGGGCCGATGCGAGCCTAACGCGGCTGGCCTCGTTGCCGCGGCCCGAGGCACGCCGCGATGCGCGGGCGGAGCGGTCGGTGGCCTTGTTGCGCGCGCAGTCGCTGCTCGAGCGCGGTGATGCGCTGGGGGCGTGGGGCAGCTTGCAGCCGCTCGCAGCACAAGACACGAGCCGGTCGATGTGGATGGCCACGGCGCCGGTGGCGGTGGGCTTGATGGCGCCTCAGGCCAGCGCGGCTGCCAAAGCCGCGGGCGAGCCGCTGGCCCGGCGTGTGGCAGAGGCCTTGCAAAGCTGGGTGGCCACGTCGCCGAATGACGCGGGGGCCTGGGCGGCCTTGAGCCAGGTGCTGGGCGTCTCGGGCCAGCCCTTGCGCGCCCTGCGGGCCGACGCGGAGTCGCATTTTGCCTCGGGCGATTGGGACGGCGCCTCCGACCGGCTGCGCGCCGCCCAACGCATGCCGCGCACCAACGACCCGGGTGACTTCATCGAGCTTTCGGTGATCGATGCGCGGCTGCGCAGCATCGACGCCCAGCGGCGCCAGGCGGCGTTGGAGAACCGGACTTATTGATTGGGAGTTCGGTGATCGACAGCAGCCTTTGACTGCGACGGCCGTGGCATGAATGAAGCCGGCCCTGCACTCAGGAGGGTGGGGAGGTCAGCGAAACGCGCGGCGTTTGGGTCGTCGGCGGACCGGGCCGTCATCGCAGGCGGGTCCTGCAGCAAATGCGCAGCACGGCCTCAACGATGAGGCCGTGCTGCGCGCATTTCAGCGTTCCCAGCGTCCACCCCGTGGGCGCCAGCCGCCCCCTTCATTGCGCCAGGTGTGCGACCGCCAGCGGTGGTCGTGGCGGGGGGCGTGCCGGTGGCCAGGCCGCCAGTGGTGTCGGTCGCGGTGCCCGTCCCAATGGCCACCGATCCAAACGTGGCCAGTGACCGGTGGCGGGCCATAGATCTCGACGACAGGTGGCAGCGGGGCCACAGGCACGACCGCGCCCGTGGCGTGGTAGTAGCCGTCGGTGGGTGCGACGACGCAGCCGGTGAGCGCCCCCGCCACGCCGAGCACGGCAGCGGTCACGGCGAGGCGTGCGCGATGAAGAGGGTGTGCCATGAGAAAACTCCGGTTCAGTGGTACCCCCCAGCAACGCGCCGGGCAGGCGCACCGATGACCCGCAGGCCCCAACTTCACACACAGAAACAAAAGTCCTTGCCCTTGCCCCTGCGGCCGGGCGTGGACACGCCCCAGCGGCGTCGGATGAGCTCACCTCACCTCACTTCATCTCATCTCCTCTCCTCTCCCGGCGTCGACCCTTTGACTTCAAAGCGGCCCACCGTCACCTGCTCGCCTTGCCCGCTCAAGCGCAGGGTGACGGTTTGATCGCGCTGCTGCTCGGTGCCGTAGCCGGTGCTGAGCCGCAGCATCAAGGTGGTGGCGGGGGCGACAATCTGCTGGTTGTGGCCGTAGAACTGCGCCATGACGGTGTAAGTGCCCGCTTTGGCTCGCCGTAACGAGAACACCTCGGGGCCGTAACCGCCGACAAAGTCGCGCGAGATCCGGCCCCCTTGGTGGCTCAGCGGGTTGCCGAAGAAGGTGCGCTCGCCGTTCGGGTCGATCACCCACAGGTCGATGTCGGTGTTGTCGGCGTCCCAGCTGAGCACGGCGCGCAGGTCCAGCGGCAAGTTGCGCAGCAGGCGGGGGTCGATGGCACCGAGGTCGACCGCCTGCCCCGCCACCTTGGCCTGCGAGGCGATGGCATTGAGCTCGGACAACGCCGTCAGTTCGATGTCCGGGAAGCGGTCCGACCAGGGGCGCGACACCACCTCCCACAGGGCGTCCACCGCGGCCTGCGTGCGCCCGGCCTGCGCTTGAGCCAGGCCCAGGTCGCGCCAGGATTGCGGCTCGTCGGGGCTGAGTTCGCGCACCGCCTCGAACACGGTGATGGCCTCGTTCACCTGCTGCGCTTGCAGCAGGCGGTGGCCGAGGATGCGCAGCACGTGCCGGTTCTGCAGATCCATCTCGGCCAGGTTGGAGAGCACGCGCAAGCCCAGCGCGGTCTGGCCCCGGGCCAGCAACAGGTCGGCCACGTCGAGGAAGAACGCCGTGCTCTGTCGGTAAGCCGGCTTCTCGTCGAGGTAGATGGCGTACAGGTCGCGCGTGGCTGCGGCCTTCAGCCGGCGGGCATAGGGTGCATTGGGCTGCCACTTCTGCAATTGAATGGTGGCGCTGGGAGGCAGGGCGGGCGTGTCGGCATGCGGTGCCACGGAGGCGTGCTGCAGGGGCTCGGCGGACCCAGTTCGCGCGGTGGATCCCGCCTCGGCCGGCCGGGCCCCAGATGGTGCCTGCATCGGTGATGGGGCCACGGGCCGCGGCGCGGCGCCATGCCCGGCGTCCTCCAACTCAGACTTGCCTGCCGCACCGCCGAATTGGCGGAACAGCGTTTCAGCGCGTGGCGCGGGCCGCCCCAAGTGCTTGGCACGGGCGGGTGGTGCGCTGTGCGGAAAAACGCGCTGCCACCAATCGACCTCGGCTTCAAAACGCGCGGCCACTTGATCGAGGTGGCTGCTGCGTGCCGTGGCATGGCGCTGGTGCTTGTGGGCCTGAAGCGTGTCGTAAGCGGCACGCAGGCTGGGCGGTGGTGTGATGTCGTGCTGCGCGTAATCGTCCACCGCATCGAGCACGATCAACGATGTCTCGGACGTGGGCAAGGCGAACTCGGTGGCCAGGCGCTGGATGGCAGCCCGGTGGCGGTGCCGCCCGCTGTGCGTCCACGCGGCGATTTGCAACTGGGCCCATTGCTTGGCGGCGAACCCGTGGCGCGGGCTTTCCGGGCGCGTGGGGGTGCTGGCGCCGCGCGCCGCGGCCACTGTCCACTCGCGGGTGAGGGTGGCGCCTTGCGGTGTTTGCAAGGTGATGACCACGGTGGCCTGCGGGCCGCGCAGGCGCCCAGCCAGGCGCACACGGCCGCCGTGCGGCAGCGTGGAGGCGGTGACCAGATCCTGGGCGCCGTTGGCCTGCACCGAGGTGATCCGGGTGCGCACGGTGCGCAGGCGCCGCACGGCTTCCAAAGTGTTCAGCCGCTGCAGGTCCAGGTGCTCGCCACCGCTGTGCTCGGCCGCATGGCGCAGTCGCCCGGCGTCTGCGCCATGGGCCGCTTGCACGCTGTACAACGGCACGTTGCCCATCCCCGTCAACTCACCGTCGCCGTAGGTGCTCACCCCGTCGCTGAACAGCAAGGCCAGCTCTGTGCCAGCCGGCGGCACCAGGCTGGACAGCCGTGTGGCCCCGTCGTAAGGCAGGGCTTCCAGGTGGCGGCGCAGGGCCGACCAGTTGCCGCGCTGAATTTGAAACTGCCGCACCGGCTCGGCACTGTCGCGGCCGACCACGAGGTGCACCGTCAACTCGTCGAGCGTGGCGAAGTAGGCGTCGAGCAGCGCGAACTCCTTGCCATGGTCGCGGGCCGCGCCGGAGCCGGAGGCATCCCACAGCAGGGCCAATTGGCGCGGTGACGGGCGCGGCGCAGTGACGTCGGGCACCGGCACGTCGGCATCGAAATAGGTCCACTCGCCCAGCGTCTGCTGGCGGCTTGCCACACCCGCAGTGCCTGCCGCGGGAAGGCGCACCGAGAGGCTGTCGCCGCCGTGACCGGACGACCCGCTGCGGCTGGCGCGGACCAGGGCATCTGGTCCGTCGACCGTCGCTGTGAGCGTCTCGGCCCCGAATTGCGCGCGCACTTGCGAGGCCTGAGCAGCTGCACCCACCAGGCGCACTTGCACGGTCATCTGACCCACCGGGCCGCCGAACTGCAGCGGCAGGTCAAAGCGCCGGCCCTGCGCCTCGGCCGTCCCCAAGGTTTCACTCAAGGTCAAGCGCACCCGGCGTGTGCCGTGGGCTGGCAAGGGGTAGACGCGCAGCTTGTAATGCTGGCCTTCGGTCACCTCCAGCAGCGCCGGGTCGATGCGGCGACGGATGACGTCTTCGAATACCTGCTGGCCCTTGGCTTTGGGCACGGGCACGGCGTCGCGCCATTCACCGCCGATGTCCAAGGCGAAGCCGGTCACCGTCTGGCCCTCACGCAAGGGAAACTGCAGCGAGCCTTCCAGCACCCGGTCGTTGGGGTTGTGAAAGCTCATCTCCAATTCGGTCTGGGCGGTGCTGCCCAGCACCTCGGTGCGCACCTGCAGGTGCTCCAAGCGCACCGGGTGGCGGGCCTCAGGCACGCTGAGCCAGGGCCGCAGGGACGGCATCATGGCATCGGCGATGGCCACCCGGCTTTGGCTTTGAACCGCCCCACCCGCGGTGGCCAAGCTGACCGCCGCAGCGCCGCACAAAGACCACCCCGGCACGCGGCGTGTGAAAAAGAGAAAAGACGACATGGTTCGGTTCCTGCATCAGACCCACATTGAAAAAAAGCGCTGGCCTCCACCGGGCCCTCAACGCATCCACTCGGCCGCCGCTTCGGCGGACAACCGGGGGCGAGCAAATCGGATCCGCATCGCCCCTGTGATCGCTGATACGGCGCAGCCCAGCCAGTGGGGTGAACGGCGTGGTAGAAAATTTCGGCGCGGGCTGACCAGCGAGGCGGGTGACAATGGAAAACAGCGGCCCTGCCCCAGGGCGATCGGCCATCACCGACCGTGTCAATGAAGATCACCCCAAAGGCCGTGCTGCCCCGTAACACCCTGCATGGACGCCTTCTTTCGTGAGTGCGATGACCCCCGAACGCGACGACGATGACGATCACCTGATGCAGGCCTACGCCCTTCATGCCGACACGGCCGCCTTCGACACGCTCTACGCCCGCCACCACGCCGGGCTGTACCGCTTCGTGCGGCGCTTGCTCGGCAGTGCCTTGCAGGCGCAGACCGACGAGGTGTTCCAAGACACCTGGATGCGGGTGGTGCACGCGCGCGAGCGCTGGTCGCCGCAGGGGGCGAGCTTTCGGACCTGGCTCTACACCTTGGCGCGCCACCGGGTGATCGACGTGTGGCGGCGCAGTGGGCGCGAGGTGTCGTCGGACGCGAGCCCTGGCACCAGCGGGCAGGGGGAAGACGGTGATGCACCGTGGGAGCCGATGGCCAGCGAGGCCTGGCAGCACTGGCCTCAACCGGCTTCAGCGCAAAGCGGGCACAGCGGCGAGGAGCTGGTGTTCTGGCGCCGCGCCGGCGAGCGCCTGCTCGATTGCCTGGACCAACTGCCCTTGGCCCAGCGCACCGCCTTCCTGCTGCACCACGAAGATGGGCTGGCCCTGACCGAGGTGGCCTCGGCCCTCGAGGTCGGCTTCGAGACCGCCAAGACGCGCCTGCGCTATGCGGTGAGCAAACTGCGCACCTGCATGGGTGCTTACCTGGTGCCCACCCCATGACCCCCCGCGAGCCCCCTGACGGGCGCGATGACGGCAGCGGCGTCGATGCGCACCTGAGGGCGGCTTTGCGCCAAGCGCCCGATGCGCAGGCCCGCCCGCCGGATGCCGTGTCGCAGCAGATCCTGCGCTCGGCGCATGCGGCGGTGAGGCAGCCGCAGGGCGCGCCAGGCAGGGCGGCAGCGGTGCCCGCCCGGCTGACGGCTTGGGCGCGTTGGTGCGCGGGTCTCGGTGCGGCCTGGCAATCCTTGGGACGCGGGCCGGCGGCAGGCGCGATGGCGGGTGTGTTGGTGGCCGTCGCCGTGGGCGTGATGTGGTCGAACCCCACGCCGCCCAGTGAAAGCGAGCCGCTGCCCTTGCCCTCGGCCACCGTGCCGGACGTGTCGGCACCCGTCGCTCAACCTGCGCCTGTTCCGGTGCCCAGACCAGCACCAGCACCGGCACCACCAAGCCAGACCCACGCTGAAATTCACGCTGACGCACCACCCCCTCGTCCAGCTTCGCCCATGCCCACGCCTCGCACGACGCCGGCCCCCACCCCCACCCCCACCGCCGAGGCCGACTCAGCGCAGCCACGCGAAGAGGACCGTTTCACCTTGTCTTCCGGGAGCGAGAGCCGCGGGCCGGCCTTGCGCAGAGAGGCTGAGCGGTCCAGGTCGGCAGCGGCTCCCGAAGCCCAGCGTGCACCGCGACCGACCGACTCCTCACCGTCCGTCGCGGCAAGGGGAGACGCGCCGCTCTTCAAGATGGCACCCGAGGCCCCCATGGGCACCGCGGCCGCACCGTCACCGCAGCGCAGCCCTGCGCTGAGCCGCTGGCCCCCCCTGAACGCCGAGCCGTTGCGCTGGTCATGGCAGGCGGATGGCGAGACCGCGGTGCGTCCGTCGACACCGGCGTTTCAAGCGTGGCTGGCTGCGGTGCAGGTCGGTACCCAAGGGCGTTGGAAGCCCGCGCCACCCGACACAGCAGGCACAGCCACGCCGGGCTCACCGCTGGAGACCCCCGTGGCGACCTGGCAGGTGCGCCGAGACGACGGCCAGGTCCACCGCTTCATGCTGTTCCCGCTGCAACTGCGTTGGACGTCGCCCGACGGCAAGGTTCAAGTCGCTGAGCTCGATGCGGCCACGGCGGCGCAGTGGCGCCAAGCGTTGACCACGCGGCTGCAGGCCAAGCCCTGAGCTTCCGCGCACTGGAGGGCGCGGGCCCGGTCAGGCCATCTGCAGCGCGTCGTCCAGTTCGGCCGGCATCGTGGCGTCCAGGGCCAACCGCTCCCAAGCCGAGGCCGCGGCGGTGCTGCCTTCGTCGCACGGCACCACCCACACCTCCACCGGGCTGCCCGGCCGGTGCAACTGCAGCGGCTCGCGGCCGCAGTCGGTGGCGTTGGCGCGGGGGTCCAGGTCCAGCCCCAGAAAGCCCAAGCGCTGAACCCAGACCGCGCGCAGGCCGGCGTCTTCCACGCCCACCGAACCGGTGAAGGCCAGCAGGTCGATGCCGCCCATCAACGTGATCAGCGCGCCGGACTCGCGCACCGCCCGGTGGATGAACAGGTCGACGGCCAGGCGGGCCTGCGGCGTCTCGCTGCGGCGCAGCACGCGCAGGTCGTCCGACAAGCCTGAGACCCCGAGCAACCCGCTCTCCCGGTACAGCAAATGTTCGAGTTGTTCGAGCGACCAGCCCTGGCGCATCAGGTGCAACACCACGCCCGCGTCGAGGCTGCCGCTGCGGGTGCCCATCATCAAGCCGTCGAGCCCGGAAAAGCCCATGCTGGTGGCCACGCTGCGCCCTGCCGCGGTGGCGCACAAACTGGCGCCCGGCCCCAGGTGGGCCAGCAGGGCGCGGCCTTCCACCCGCAAGGTCTCCTGGCGCAGGCGGTGCACCATGTGCTCGTACGACAAGCCGTGGAAACCGTAGCGGCGGATGCCCTGGTCGTCGAGCGACTCGGGCAACGCCAGGCGCCGCTCGAGTTCGGGCAGCGTGGCGTGAAACGCCGTGTCGAAGCAACCAATTTGCGGCAGTTGGGGCCACTGGCGCCGCGCGGCCCGAATGCCCGCCAGGTTGTGGACCTGGTGCACCGGCGCCAGCGGCGCCAGCCGGTTCAGGTCGGCCAGCGCGTCGTCGTCGAGCACCGTGGGCTCCACGAAACTCTCGCCCCCGTGCACCACCCGGTGCACCACCGCCTGCAGCGTCAACCGGATGGGCAGGCCTTTGCGCAGGGCGCTCATGGCGATGTCCAGCGGGTCGGCGAAGGGCATGGGCGTGGGCAGCCGCTGCGGCGCGCGGCCCAGGATGTTCAGCATCAGCTCGCCGGTGTCGAGGCCGTCGATGCGACCGCTCAGCGAGTGCTCGTCCAACCCCGCCTGGAAGACACTGAACTTCAACGACCGCGCGCCCGTGTTGAGCACCAGCAGCGTCGGGGTGTGGCTGTCGGAGGAGGTTGCCGCCGTGCCGGGCGGCAAGTCAAAGACAGGGGGTGCAACGGAATCGGGCGCGTTCATGGGGTCCTCAAGGGGTCTGCTATTTCATCAGAGCCGTCGGGGGCATCAACCCCAACTACCGCACATTGTGTGCCCTGTTGGCGGGGCACCCCCCGAGTCAGGGGGTGCCGGATCTCGAGCAGGGCCGACGCTGGCGAGCCTGGCACGGGGCGCTGCTTGGCTATCATGCTCGGTTGGCATGCCGCCGCTTGGCTCGCTGATGTGCCCCTTTTTCCATCCCTGACCCGAGAGGCCGCGCCTGCCCGCCGGCTTGCGTTCATACCCCGCCCGTGGCCATCTCTGCGCCCCACCCACCATGCCATCTGTGCCTTCTGATGTGTCGTCTTCCCCGCCTGTCGAGCGCCCCTCCATCCGGGTGCGGGGCGCGCGCACGCACAACCTGAAGAACATCGACCTCGACATCCCGCGCAACCAGCTGGTGGTGATCACGGGGCTGAGCGGGTCGGGCAAGTCAAGCCTGGCGTTCGACACGCTGTACGCCGAGGGCCACCGCCGCTACGTCGAGAGCCTTTCGGCCTATGCGCGGCAGTTCCTGCAGTTGATGGACAAGCCCGACGTCGACAGCATCGAAGGCCTGTCGCCGGCCATCAGCATCGAGCAAAAAGCCACCAGCCACAACCCGCGCTCCACCGTGGGCACGGTGACCGAGATCCACGACCACCTGCGCCTGCTGTACGCCCGCGCCGGCACGCCGTTCTGCCCCAACCACCCCACCGTGGCCCTGCAGGCCCAAAGCGTGAGCCAGATGGTGGACGCCGTGCTGGGCCTGCCGCCCGAGACCAAGCTGATGGTGCTCGCCCCTGTGGTGCGTGAGCGCAAAGGCGAGTTCACCGAGTGGTTCGCCGACATGCAGGCCCAGGGCTATGTGCGCTTCCGGGTCGATGGCCAAGTGGTCGAAGTTGACGCCTTGCCGGCGCTGAAGAAGAACGACAAGCACGACCTCGAGGTTGTCATCGACCGCGTCAAGGTGAGCCACGACAACGCCGCGCTGCGCCAGCGCCTCGCCGAAAGCTTCGAAGCTGCGCTGCGCCTGGCCGACGGCCGCGCCCTGGCGCTGGAGATGGACAGCGGCGAGCGCCACTGGTTCTCCAGCCGTTTTGCCTGCCCGATCTGCAGCTACGCCTTGAGCGAACTCGAGCCGAGGCTGTTCTCCTTCAACTCGCCCGTGGGCGCCTGCCCCAGCTGCGACGGCCTGGGCCACGTGACCGAGTTCGACGTCCAGCGCGTGGTCGCTTTTCCCTCTCTCAGCCTGGCCAGCGGTGCCGTCAAGGGGTGGGACCGGCGCAACCCCTACACCTTCTCGATGATCGAAAGCGTGGGCAAGCACCTGGGCTTCGACGTTGAAGCGCCGTTCGAGTCGCTGCCCGAGCGCGCCCGCGAGGTGCTGCTGCGCGGCTCCGGCGAGGAGGCCATCGAGTTCATTTACCAGGCCGAGTCCACCGGCCGCGACGGCAAGCCGCGCCGGCGCAGCGTCAAACGCTCGCATCCGTTCGAGGGCATCCTGCCCAACCTGTCGCGCCGATACAAGGAGACCGACTCGCCCGCGGTGCGCGAAGAGCTGGCCCGCTTCCAAAGCGTGCAGCCGTGCCCCGACTGCCTGGGCACCCGGCTGCGGCGTGAAGCCCGTCACGTCTTCCTGCAAGGCCATGGCGACCACGCGCAGCCCGGCGAGCCGATCTACCGCGTGGCCCGTTTCACCCTGGGCGAGTGCCTGCACTACTTCAAGGGCCTGCAACTGCGCGGCGCCAAAGCCGAGATCGCCGCCAAGGTGGTGCAAGAGATCCGCTCGCGGCTGACCTTCCTCAACGACGTCGGCCTGCATTACCTGAGCCTGGAGCGCAGCGCCGACACCCTGAGCGGCGGCGAAGCCCAGCGCATCCGGCTGGCCAGCCAGATCGGCTCGGGCCTGACCGGCGTGATGTACGTGCTCGACGAGCCCAGCATCGGCCTGCACCAGCGCGACAACGAGCGCCTGATCGACACCCTGCGCCACCTGCGCGACATCGGCAACTCGGTGCTGGTGGTGGAGCACGACGAAGACGCCATCCGCGCCGCCGACCATGTCATCGACATGGGCCCGGGCGCCGGCGTGCACGGCGGCCAGGTGATGTCGCAAGGCACCCCCGAGCAGGTCATCAACGACCCAGCCTCCCTCACCGGGCGCTACCTCGGTGGCACGCTGCGCATCGACGTGCCGCGCCGCCACACCCCACCCGCCGGCCCCACCGGCGACGACAGCGACACGCCCGGCTGGCTGCGCATCGTCGGCGCGCGCGGTCACAACCTGCAGCGGGTGACGGTGGACTTCCCGATCGGCCTGCTGACCTGCGTGACCGGCGTCTCCGGCTCGGGCAAGAGCACCTTGGTCAACGACACCTTGTATGCCGCGGTGGCCCGCAAGCTCTACGGCAGCCACACCCACCCCGAGCCGCACGACGAGATGCTCGGCCTGGGCGCTTTTGACAAAGTCATCAACGTCGACCAAAGCCCCATCGGCCGCACGCCCCGCAGCAACCCGGCCACCTACACCGGCCTGTTCACCCCCATCCGCGAGTTGTTCGCCGAGGTGCCCACCGCGCGCGAGCGCGGCTACGGCCCCGGGCGCTTCAGCTTCAACGTGGCCGGGGGGCGGTGCGAGGCCTGCCAGGGCGACGGCGTGCTCAAAGTCGAGATGCACTTCCTGCCCGACGTCTACGTCCCCTGTGACGTGTGCCAAGGCCAGCGCTACAACCGCGAGACCCTGGAGGTGCTCTACAAAGGCAAGAACATCCACCAGGTGCTCGGCCTGACGGTGGAAGACGCGCACGCCTTCTTCAGCGCCTTGCCCGCCATCGCCCGCAAGCTGCACACCTTGTTGGAGGTGGGCCTGGGCTACATCCGCCTCGGCCAAAGCGCGACCACCCTGAGTGGCGGCGAGGCGCAGCGGGTGAAGCTGGCGCTCGAACTCAGCAAGCGCGACACCGGCCGCACCCTCTACATCCTCGACGAGCCCACCACCGGCCTGCACTTCGCCGACATCGCCTTGCTGCTCAAGGTGCTGCACCAGTTGCGCGACGCCGGCAACACGGTGGTGGTCATCGAGCACAACCTCGACGTCATCAAGACCGCCGACTGGCTCATCGACATGGGCCCCGAAGGCGGTTCGGGCGGCGGCGCGGTGCTGGTGGCCGGCACGCCGGAAACCGTGGCCGCGCACCCCGGCAGCCACACCGGCCGCTATTTGGCCAAGCTGCTGCGTTGAGCCTCAAAGCAGCGTGCTGCGTGCCGCTCGGCGGCCTCGTCACCCCTCACTCGATCACCAGCACGTCGATCACCGGCGGGTTGAACAGCCGAAACGGCAGGCCACTCTCGCCGACGCCCGAGCTCACGTAGGTGGGCACCGGGGGAAAGGTGTGCAGCCCGCGGTCGAAGGGATGCTGGGTGGGAATCAGGTGTCTGAACACGCCAGGAATGCGCAGCTGGCCGCCGTGCGTGTGCCCGGCCAAGGCCAGCGCCGCATCATCTGGGCGCAGCGACATGGCAGTGTCCGGGTTGTGGAACAGCACCACGATGGGTTTGTCGCGGGGAGCGGCCAGCAGCGGCTCGCGCCCGTCCTTGGCCGCCCAACGGTCGCCCAGGCCCACCACGGTGAAGCGGGGCAGGGCGGCATGGGTGTACTCCACCGGCGTCACGCCCACCGCCAGCAGGGCCACACGCAGGTCACGGGCCTGCGGGATCTCGCCAACCTTGTCGTCGTGGTTGCCCGGCACTGAGAAAGCCGGGTGCTTGAGCCGCTTGAGCGGCGCCAGCAGTTCGGCCAGCGGGCGGTGTGGCCAGCTCAGGTGGTCGCCGGCGATCAGCACCGCGTCCACCTCCAGCGTGTTCAGCTCCACCACCACCCGCTCCAGGAAGTCCGGGCCCTTGAACAGGCCCAGGTGGTAATCACTGATCAAGGCGATGCGGGCGGAGAACCCCAGCTTCAACACCGTGTGCCGCTGCGTGATCCAGCGCGGCTCAATGAAGTGGGCGTAGGCGAACAGCGCCACGCACCCGCACCACACCGCCAACGCCGCGCGGGCCCACCAGGCCTTGCGCGGTGGGCGCACCAGGCGCCAGGCGGTCCACAGCAGGTAAGGCCACACCAGCCACAAGGCGCCCATGAGCGTCAAACCCACGGCCAGGCCAAGCCCGGAGAGCTGATAAGAAGGAGTCATCATGGGCGGGTGAGGCGCGGGCGAAACGCGGCCAGACAAGAAAAAAGCCGGTGCACAGGCACCGGCTTGAAGAACGCTTGGAGAGCGTACGACAGAACTTTATTTGAGGTGATTGCTGACCAGCTTGGTCATTTCGAACATCGAGACCTGGGCCTTTTTGAAGATTTCCTTCAGTTTGGCATCGGCGTTGATGTTTCTCTTGTTGGCCGCGTCCTGCAGCTTGTGCGCTTTGATGTACTCCCAAATCTTCTTGGTGACTTCCGTGCGTGGCAGGGGCTTGTCGCCAATGACGGCAGCCAGTTGCGGGCTCGGGGTCAACGCCTTCATGAAGGCAGCGTTGGGAGTGCGCTTGGTCGCCGGAGCCGCCTTCTTGGCAGCTGGCGCCTTCTTCGCTGGAGCGGCTTTCTTTGCCACAGCCTGTTTTCCGGCTGCTGGTTTTTGAGCTGCTTTCGCAGGTGCCGCTTTCTTGGCCGGGGCGGCCTTCTTCGCAGTTGCCATTTTGAATTTCTCCATCAAGTAGTGGTTGATGTGCCGGGCTGGGTGAGGGCCGCATGAACTCTCTGTTCTCTCAGGCACCGTGCGGAGCGAATAGTACTGCGTGCGCCCCGTGTTGAGAAGGCTTCTCTAGAGGAGAAAGCCTCATTCTTGCAGGACGATGCCTCGTTGTGTCGTTGTGGGGCGTCACTTCGGCCGCTCTTCGCGCCGCAAACGCGCTTTCGCTGGACCTTCCAGCACCGTGCTTGCGAGCCTTCACGTGTCGGCCCATTGGCGCAAAAGGTTGTGATACGTGCCGGTCAGGCCGATCACCGCGGCATGGGTCTCGCCGAGTTCGCTGCGCAAACGGGTCACGTGTTGGTCCATGTCGAACAGCAGTTGGCGCTGCTCGCTGCTGCGCACCAGGCTCTCGACCCAGAAGAAGCTGGCCAGCCGCGCACCGCGCGTGACCGGCTCCACACGGTGCACCACCGTGCTCGCATACAGCACCGCATCACCCGCCGCCAGCTTGACCGCGTGCGGCCCATCCGGTCCTTCCAGCACCAGCTCGCCCCCGTCGTACGCCGATGGATCCGACAGGAACACGGTGCACGACAGGTCGGTGCGCACCCGCCCCTGGCCTTGCGGCAGGTAGCGGATGGCGTTGTCGACGTGGTCGCCGAAGGCGTTGGCCGCGCCGGCGTACCGGTTGAACAGCGGCGGAAACACCCGTTTGGGCAGCGCCGCCGAGAAAAACATCGCATGGCGGTTGAGGGCGGCCAGCACAGCCGTTTGCAGCGTCAAGGTCGGCTCACCGTCTTGCGGCAGCTGCTGGTTGTTCTTCATCTGCGCCGACTGCACCCCCGCCGTGACCCGGCCATCGGCCCACGGCGCCTCCTCCAGCAACGCGCACAGGCGGGCCACTTCGTCAGGCAAGAGCAGGTGAGGCAGGTGAAGGCGCATGGGTGTGATGGGTTGGGCAGCGCAGTGGCTGAGGACCGTGTCGGCGTCAGAACTTCGTCGCCAAGGTGAACTGCAGCAGCCGGCCCGGCAACGGCGTGTAGTGGCCCGAGTACAGCGCGTCGGCCGCCAGCTTGTTGGTGACGTTGCTCAGGTTGGCCTGCACGGTGGTCTTGTGGTTGATGAAGTACTGTGCCATCAGGTCGGCGGTGGCGTAGCCCTCGGCCGCCCAACCCGGGTTGCGGTTGGGTGTTTGCGAACTGCGCCAGTTCACGCCGCCCCCTGCCCGCCACTTCGGCGTGAACTGGTAGGTGGTCCACAAGGTGCCGCTGCTGCGCGGGGTGAGCCAGGGGCGCTCTCCTTGGCGCTCGCCGGGCACGGCGGTGGGCGAGGCCTGGTCGATGGTGGCGATCGGCTGCCACACATACGAGCCGAACACTTCCCAGCTGGGCGTCAGCCGGCCCGTGACGTCCAGCTCCACGCCCGCGCTGTGCCGCTTGCCCGACAGCAGGTAGGCGGTGGAGGCGGTGTCGACGTCGGTGTTGCGCTCGTTGGTCTTGACGCTGCGAAACACCGCCACGCGGGTCGACAAGCGCTTGTTGGCGGAGTCGATTTTCGCTCCCACCTCGAGGTTCTCGCTGCGCTCGGGCGCGGTGTTGGCGCTCAGCGGGTTGTAGGAGTAGGTGTCGCCCGAGGTGTTGAAGGACGTGCCGTACGACACATGGAAGGAATGCCGGTCGCTCGGCTGGTAGAGCGCGCCGAAGCGCCGGCTCCAGGCCGAGATCTTCTGCTCGTAGGTGCTGACCGCGCCGCCCACCGCGACGTTGTCGAAGCGGCCGTCCATGTGGTCGTAGCGCAGGCCGCCCAGCAGCTTCCAGTGCGGCGCCACCTGCACCAGGTCTTGCACATACACGCCATAGGCCTCGGCCTTGAAGCGGCTGGCGGTGCTCAACAAGCGCGCGTCTTCGTTGATGCTGGCCCCATCGAACGGTGAGCCGTAAAAGGTTTGCGGCTTGGTCAGGTTGACGCCGGGCGGGGTGGTGGCGCGTTTCACCTCTTTCTTTTCCTGCGCGGCGTCCACGCCGGTCAGCAGTTCATGCCCAAGGCCGCCAGTCTGGAACCGGGTCTTGTAGTCGCTCTGCACATAGGTGGTGTGCAAGGACTGGACCTTCAATTGCGTGCCCCGGTTGAGCACGGTGTTGGGCCCCAGGGTGTCCAGCGTCACTGGTACCGGGTTGGTCAAGGGGTTCGTGGCCGTGGGCGTGGTGCCGGCAAAACGGATGGTGCTGGCGCGCTGGTCGCGCTCGTACACCCCGCTGCGGATCACCGAGCTCAGCTCGCTGCCGTGGTCGAACCGGTGCACATGGCGCAGCGTGCCGTGCGTCACGTCGCCGTCGTTGCGGTCGCTGGCCATGCTGTAGCCGCTGGCCGGGTCCAGGTCCTTGAGCACCGTGGTCTCGCCGACCGGCGCACCGGCCCGCGGCCGGATCCACGGCAGGCCGTAGTTGATGCCGTTGCGGTTTTGCAGGTGGTACAGGTTGGCGGTGAACTCGTTGTCCGAGCCGATGCCCCAGCGGTAGCCGGCGGCCAGGCCCTTCTTGTCGATGGCGCTGCCGCTGCCGTTGTTGTCCGCGGTGTTGGCCATGGCGTTGATGCGCAGGGCCGCGTCCTCGCTGGTGGGCAGGTTGAAGTCGCCGGTCAGGCGACGGTACTGGTGGCTGCCCAGGCTGGCCTGCACCTCGTGCTCCTTGACCAGCTTGGGCTGCTTGCTGACCTGGTTGACCACGCCGCCGGTGGAGCCGCGGCCGAACAGCATCGAGGCCGAGCCACGCAGCAGCTCCACCCGCTCGTCGTTGAAGGTGTCGCGCTCGTAAAACGCCGGGTCGCGCAGGCCGTCCACAAAGAGGTCACCCGTGCTGGCCAGCGAAAAGCCGCGCAAGCGGATGTCCTCCTCGCCGCCTTCGGCCGCCAAGAAGGTCACGCCCGCGGTGTTGTGCAGCACATCCTTGAGGGTGTCCAGCCGGCGGTCGTCGATCAGTTTTTCGGTCACCACGGTGATCGATTGCGGCACGTCGCGCAGGTCTTGCTGCCCTTTGCCCACGCTGGTGGTGCCACTGCGGTAGCTGTCCTTGCCCGCGTTCTCACGCGCTCCTTTGACACGAATCGGCGAGAGCGTGGTCCCGGCCGCTGCGGAGGCCGGTGCCTCGGCAGCGGGTGGCTGCTGCTGCGCTGCGGGCACAACCGGCACAACAGGCACCGGCGGGGCCTCCGCGCTTTGCGCCTGCACAAGCCAAGGGGTCAACAGCATGCCCAGGCCAGCGGCCAAAGCGCCCAGCGGCAGCTCGCTGGGGTGAAGGAGGCAAGGGCGAATCGGACGGGACGGGGAGGAGGACATGAGGGTCACAGGGATGAGGTTGAGGAAATGAAAAAAATCCAGCGAGAAGACGAACGCGGACGCAGCCAGCACCGCACGGGCCGCACGGTGGCTGCAGACAAAGAAAGGGGGGTCGTGCGGCGCTGCTGCGCCGCCGCTCAGATCAACTCAACGCCGTTGCCATGCACCGCGTCAAGCGGCCCGGCCAGGGGCCTCAGGCCGCAATCGGCTGGGGGTGTCAGCGTGAACTGGTCGGTGGTGCCGCCGGCTTGGGCGTGCTCAGCACACTCACCTGAGTGAGCCCGGCCCGGGTGGCTTCGGCCAGCACCTCATCGACGGTGCCAAAGGGCACGGCCCGGTCGGCGCTCAGGTGCAGGGCCGGTCGCGGCTGCCGCTGGCCCGCTTCCAGCCAGCGCTGAGACAGCACCTCCGGAGGCAGCCGCTCGTCGTTCCAGTGCACGGCACCGTCTTCGGTGATCGCCAGGCGCACCGGGTCGGGCGTGGGCTCCAACGGTGCCGCGCTGGCTTCGGGCAGTTTCAACTTCACCGCCTGCGTGAGCATCGGCGCGGTGACGATGAAGATCACCAGCAGCACCAGCATCACGTCGATGAGCGGCACCATGTTGATTTCGGCCATCGGTGCGGCCGAGCGCTGACTGTCCATGCTGGCAAATGCCATTGGGGGCTCCTCTGAGGGGGAAGGGTCAGGCCGCGGCGCGCACAGCGCTCACGGCACGGGGGGCTGCTGAGGCCGCCGTCTCCACCCGAGCTGGGTGGCCTAAGGGCTGGCCGAGGGCGACGAAGGTGTGCAGGGCATAGGCGAAGCCGTCGAGCTTGGCCAGCAGCACCCGGTTGGTTCGGGTGATCAGGTTGTAGCCCATCACCGCCGGCAGGGCCACGGCCAGGCCCAGCGCCGTCATGATCAAAGCCTCCCCCACGGGCCCGGCCACCTGGTCCAAGGCCCCCGAGCCGCTCAGCCCGATGGCCACCAGCGCGTGGTACACGCCCCAGACCGTGCCGAACAAGCCCACGAACGGTGCCGTCGCCCCCACCGTGGCCAGCACGGTCAAGCCGCTCTCGGCGTGGGCCGTTTCTTCGTCCAGGGCCATCTTCAGGGTGCGGGTGACGAACTCGCTGGCGGTGCCCGCTTCGGCCAGGCGCGTGGTGCCGTGGTGGGCATGGTGGGCGCGGGCCTGCAAGGCGCACTGCGCCAGGTGGGCGAACGGGTTGTCCGCGCCTTGCACCTGCAGCTGCTGTGCCACCTCGTCCAGCGAGCGCGCATTCCAGAACGACGCACAAAAACGGGCACCACGCTGGCGCTTGCGCCACCCCTCCCAAGCCTTCAAGACCAGGATGGACCAGGCCGCCAGGGACATGGTCAGCAACACCCCCAGCAAGATCAGACCCAGGGTGTCGGTGTGGCTGATCCAGTGGGACAAGCCCAACGGCGGCGCGGTGGTGGCCAATTCGGCATTCATCAAGAGTTCTCCAAATCAAATGACAACGGGATGTAGGTCCAGCCGGCGGTGGGGCGGCCGGCGGTCACATAAGGTTTGAAACGCGCGCCTTCGACCGCGGCCACGGCCGCCGCGTCCAGGCGTTGAAAGCCCGAGCTCCGACGCACTTGCACCTTCTGCGGCAACCCGCCTTCGGTCACCCACACCTGCACCAGCACCTCGCCGGCTTCTTCCAGGCGACGCGAGGCGGCGGGGTAGCGGGGCTGCGGTGGCACCAGGTACTGCACCGATTGCGAGGGGATCGTGGGCGCCTCGGCTTCGGCCACAGCCGCTGGAGAGGGGGCCGAGGTTGGGGTGGCAACACCCGCCCCAGGCGCGGCCGCCATCAGCGCTTCGCTGGGGGCCGGTGCGGCGGCTGTGGGCGTGGGCGCAGGGGCCGGTGCAGCGGCGTCGGTTGTCACCGGCACCGACTCGGCCTCCGGGGCCGGTGCCTTCACCGGTGCTGGGGGCGCCTTCACTCGCGGCTCGGTCACTCGCTGCGCCTTGGGCCGCTCGGCAACCGCAGGCGCCAGGGGCAACGCCGCAGGCGCCGGCTCGGGTGCCGGTGCCGGGCTGACGGCCGCTGGCATCTGCACCCACTGCAGCACCGTCATCGGTGCCGGCGTGTTCAACAGCGGCGCCGGGCTCGCCTGCCATGCCCACCCGGCCAAGGCCAGGTGCAGGCCTACCACGCCGCAGGTCACTGCAGCGCGGTGCGTTGTGTGGAAAGAGGGGTCGCCAGAGCGGCCGAGAACGAGCGGGGAGGACATGGTCAAACCAGGCGGCAACGGTCAAGAGCTGCGCAGGTTAACACAGTTGAGAACGATTCGCATTTGCATAACGGGCCCCCGGGAAGGGTTTCCCGCCTGACCGCGTCACACGGTTCAGGGTGCGGGCGGCCGCAGCGGATCGTCCGACGCGCTGGTGGCTTCGACCTGCGCCTTGAGTTGCAACAGCAGGCTGTGCAGCATCTCGGTCGACAGCCCGTGCAGCACCAGCCGGTACCCGGCGCGCAAGGTGCTCATTGGCACCAACGGGTGTTTGTTGTTGAGCAGCACCAGGTGTTCCGGCCAACCGGTCAGGCGGGCGGTGTACAAGCCCACCGTCTCGTCCAGCTGCAGCGAGTTGCTCGCGCGCCAGAAATCATGGTCGTTCAAAAACAGCTGGTAGGCCGGGGTGAACAACTCGATGGCGGTCTGCAGGTCCAGCACGTTGGTCCACCGGCGCGGCAGGTCCCGGATGTCCAGTGGGCATTCATGGAGCATGCTGACATTCAGCCGCTCAGGCGGCGTGAGTTCACGGCCCGCCTGACGCAACGCCCGGTTCAGGTAGATCACGAAGTTGAACAAATTCAAATCGTGAATCAGGAATAGGTTGTCTTTCAGGTCGTCCAGCTTTAAAGGCTTGAGCGGGTTCGATGGCACGCTCACGCCGGCGTTGCCGCCCACGAACGCCAGGATCTCGCTGCCCAGGTGAAAGTGCCGCAGGATCAGCCAGTTGGCTTCCGGCGACACGAAGTACTTCAAGCCCGTGGCCAGCAACCAGTGCAAGGTGCGTGGCGCGCGAAGCGATCCCGGCACGAAGGCCTTGACGATCTGGATCAAAACGATCGCCAGCCGCGCCAGCGGCCGCACGAACGGCATCACAAACTGCCGTGAGCGTGAGGCCGAGTCGCGCAGCCAGGCTTCCTTCACCGCATCGGGCAAGGGCGTGCTCTGGTCCAGGTACAGGGCGACCCAGGGGTTCGGGTCGTCCGGGTCGTGGCTGTCGGCCAAAAACGGTGGCAAGGCGCTCATGACCGATCCTCCGCACCCCGGTAGGCATGTTGCATCTGCAGCAGGTACAACTCGGCGGTCTGCCGCGCCGTGTCCACGATGGCGTCGTCCGCCTGGCCTGCCGGGTCGCGCTCCAGCACCAGCACCACCGCCGACAGCCAGCGCGCCAAGTGGTGCACGTCGTTGTCGCCGTGGTAGTCGAGGAACCGGAACACCGATGGAGGCAACGAGGCCAGCTGCCCGCGCAGCAGTGGCAGCAAGGCTGGGATGATGCGTTGCCCCGTGCCTTCAATGACGTAGATCGAGCCGAGCAGGCCGACCGGGCTCGGGCGCGCGGCCAATGCGTGCAGGTAGGCATTGAGGGCCTCGCCGCCAGGGTTGCGCTGGAGCCGGTCGATGTCGTCGACCGCGCCACCGGCGCTGCGGTAATCACTAAACAAAATCTTGAAGTCGAACTGCTCGTCGCCCGCGTGCTGTTCGATCAACGGCGCCAAGGCGTCAAAGGGCGGCCGCATGCTGGCCACGGCCTCGCGCATCCACCGGCTGCCTTCGCGCACCTGTGGAATCCAGCTTTCCATCCACCGTTGGTAGTCGGCGGGCGTGAAGCGCTGTTCGCGGATGGCGCGGATCAACGGCGTGCGCCAGGCCCGCGAGCGGTAATCGTGCCACACGCTGGCCAGCGACTGCAGCAAGCGCGCCAGCCGCGGGTCGTCTGCCTGTGGCGCATGGGGCGGCTCCACCAGCGGCTCCGACGCGGGGGCGGGTGTGGCCCGGGCGACCGTAGAGGGGGGCAGGGCCACCGGCAGCTGCGCGTCCTCCACCTCAATCATCAAGTAAGCCACGGTGAATCGCCCCGACTCTGGCACGAAGCAAAAGATGCGCTCGCCCGGTCGCACCGTGCGGGTCTGCAAAAACTCGGCCAACATGATGAAGATGCTGGCCGCCCCCGTGTTGCCGCGCCAGCGCAGGTTGCTGAACCAGCGTTCCTTGGGAATGGCCAGCCCGGCCTGGGTCATCAAGTCGTCGACCACCGACTCGAAACGCGCCGAGGAGTAATGGCACAGGAAGTGGTCGACCTGCTGCGGGTTCACCCAGCCGCCCTGCACCAGCGTCACGTACTCGTGGATGGCCACGTCGAACAGGTGCGGCAGCAGCCGGATGTTCTGCCGCAAGGCCAGGGCCCCATCGGCCTCCGCCGCACTGCACGACGCATAGTCCAGGTAGCTGCGTGGCGCCTCGGCCGCCAGGCCCATTTGCATGCACACCGGGTAGTCGCCCGCAAACGACTTTTGATGCACCCAGCGCAGCCGGAGCCGCAGCGCACCGTTGGACGCCGTGGCGCCAGGCGGCTGGCGGCACAGCAGCACCGCTCCCGCGCCATCGGACAACATCCACCGCAAGAAATGCGAATCGAAATCCGTGTCCGCGCCACGGGAGGCGAAGCGGCTGGCCTTGAACAGGCGCGAAGGCAGGTCGCTGGCCACCACCACGGCCCGCTCGGCCGCACCCAGCTCGAGCTGCGCCCCCGCGAACTCCAGCGCACTCACGCCCGCCGCGCACACGCCCAGCACCGAGTGGGTCTGCATCGGCGGCGCCGACAACTCGCCCTGCACCATCGCGGCAAAGCCCGGGAGGATCGCGTCGCCGCCCGAAGAGCCGGCCGCCAGCAACTGCACGTCGGCCAAGCGGCGCCCGGCCTGGGTCAGGCAGGCCCGCACCGCCTCGCTGGCCATCTGCGCATTCGACCAGCGGGTCTCCCCATTGGGGCCAATCGCATAGTGGCGCTGGGTGATGCCGTTCTCCGCCAGGATGCGCTGCTTGAGCCGGCCGGACACCCGGTTCACCGGCGCTATGTAGGCGTCCATGCCGTCGTTGCCGACCGGCTCGCCAGGCAGAAAGAAGCCACTGGATTCAAGGTAGACCTGCTGGAACTCGGTGGGCATGCAGACGCCTTTCAGGCAGAGGGAGGAGCGGCGGAAGAAGAGGGCAATGCGACGGGGCAGGGCAGCCAAGACACCAAGGGTGCCTGCAGGGAGCGGCTGCGCCAGCGGGGCCGAACCAGGCTTCCCAGGTAGACACGGGCGACATAGCGCAGCAGCCCCGGTTCGAGCAGCTGCGGGTGGATGCGCGCGCGCAGGGCGGCGTGCGCCACGGGCAGGCGGCTCCAGTGCAGTCCCGGGTGTTCATGGTGGGCGGTGTGCAGCCCGATGTTGAAGTACAGCCGATTGACGACGGCCCCCTCAAAGTTGCGGGCGTAGTTCCAGCGCGAAAGGCCATCGGCATGGGCGTGCTGAAGGTAGTTCGCCCCCAGCAGCCAGTGCAGGGCGATCAACTGCGGCAGCACCAGGTAAAGCAATGCCTTGGCCGGTGAGAGGCTGGCCGCCACCAACCACAGCACCATGACCAACCCATAGCAGGCCCCGATGGCTCGGAACTCGGCCGGGCAGCCGCGGCGCAAGCGGCGCAGGTGGCGCCAGAACAGCGGATACAACACCCTGGCGACCTGGCACGGGTGCAGCAGATAGCCCATCAGGCTGTTGGTGTCGCCGCCGGCAAAACGGTAGGTCCGCGCCACGTCTCGTGGCCCATGCCGGTAGCGGTGGTGGTTGGCGTTGTGAGACACCCGAAA
>JAZKHH010000070.1:22734-26292 GCA_040385465.1 Pseudomonadota bacterium
TGCAGGCCCAAGCGAATCACCTCGTCGGCCGCGTCGCTCGGCAGTTGCGTGCCCAAGCCCCGGTCCATGAAAGAAAACAAGAAGCCGTAATTGCCGCGAAAGCACGCATGGTGCAAATGGTGCCCCTTCGCATTCGACAACCAGCGCCAGCTCTGGGGCAGGGCCTGGTAATTGGCATGGCCCACACTGTTGTAGGCCAGCGAGAGCACCGGCAGCAGCGCCAGGGCTGTGAGCGAAAACGGCCACACCACCATCGGCACGATCAACACACTCCCCAGCATCAACGCCTCCACCGGATGGAAGGCGTAGGTCGACCACGGCGTTGTCACCACCGAGCGGTGGTGGGGCAGGTGAAAGTGGCGAAACAACCGCGGGTGGTGCAACAGGCGGTGGTGCGCATAGAAGTGCACGTCGTTCCACAGCAGCAGCACCGCCACCTCCGCCAGCACGCGCGCGCCGGACGCTTGCAGCGTGACGGCCGCCCAACCCATTTGCAGCAGGCCCCAAGGCACCAGCAGGCCCACCCCGAAAATCAGCACCGATCCGCTGGACTGCCAGAGCTCACGGCGCACCTGGTGGGCGCCCAGCGGACGAGGGTCCAGCACCCGTCCCAGCTTGAGCGCCGGCAGCAGCCCGCGGGTGAGCCCCCAGCTCAGGCCGGCGAAGGCCAGGTAGAGCGTGGCGAAATACAAAACGCCCCCCAGCGCCACATGGGCGGGGGGCCAGGTCAAGGGAGAGGTCCAGGCGATCAGCATGCAAGCCGCACGGCAGAGTGGGTGCCGGGAATTTAGCGGCCCTGCTGGTGGCGTGCCTGTCGGGGCCGACAAAAATTTGCGGTTCTGCGCAAACCGTCGCAGCGGCCCCCGTTGGGGAGAGGGCGGGCGCGTTGGCCGGCCTCTGCCTCAGCGTCGGCTTCGGCCACACGCCCTTCGGGGTCAACCCGCTGCCAACACCTGCGCGGTGGCGTTGACCACGGCGGCGATGCGCCCGATGTCGCGCAGCTGCTGGGTTGTCAAGCCCTCTTTCTTTAACAGCGCATAGTGCGAGCCGATGCAGAAGTGGCACTTGCCGATGATGGAAGCCGCCAGTGCATAGGCCTCAAACCGCTTCTTCTCAACCCCACCCGAGGTGGCGTAAGCGTTCATCCGCAGCTCGGCGCGCACCGTTTTCAGCTCCGCGTCATCGGCCATCTCCACATACGGATACCACGCGTTGTTCATGCCCATCAACGCCGCCGCCGTCAACGACGCCTGGGCCAACTCGGGGGGCAGGTTGGCCCGAAAGGTGTCGACCAGGGGTTTGCTCTTGGCGGCAAAGGCAGCGGCCAGCGCCACCCCGATGGCGTCCTCCGGACTCAGGCTGGAGCGGGCGATCACGCCGTCCAGGTTCAGCCGGATGTCTTTGGCGTAGTCGGGAATTTGGTCTTTCAGTGCTTGCAGGAATTCCATGGAAGTCTCCCATTCAAAGAAGCAGGTCGTCATTGACGTCGAAGCACGTCAATGAGGAAAAAAAAGGCCCGGAAAAACCGGGCCGTGGGTGCGCGGGGCCAGCCCCTTCTGCCTGTGCAGTGGGGGCGGGCCGGGCCGGCGGATGGTGGCCGTGCTTACAGCGTGTTGCCGCCCACGTTGCGGTTGCAAGGGCACAGCTCATCGGTCTGCAGCCCGTCCAGCAAACGCAAGATTTCCTCGGGGCTGCGGCCCACGTTGAGGTTGTTCACGCTGACGTGCTGGATGACGTTGTCGGGGTCGACGATGAAGGTGGCGCGCAGTGCCACGCCGGCGGCCTTGTCGCGCACGCCAAGCTGGTCGACCAACGAGCCGGTGACGTCGGCAAAGCTGTAGTGGCCGAGCTTGTCGAGGTCCTTGTGCTCACGGCGCCAGCCGAGCTTGGCAAACTCGTTGTCGGTCGAGCCGCCCAGCAGCACCGCATCGCGCTCAGCGAATTGCTTGCTCAGCTTGTCAAAGCCCACGATCTCCGTCGGGCAGACGAAGGTGAAATCCTTCGGGTAGAAATAGATGATCTTCCACTTGCCGGGGAAGCTGTTCTCGGTGACGTTCTCAAATGCCGAGACGCCGTTTTCCTCGTGGTGATTGAACCCGGGCTTCACGCCCACCACGCTGAATGCTTCAACCTTGTCGCCAACCGTTTTCATGGTGTTCTCTCCTGAGTGTTGAAAAAATGATCGCATCGGGTGCCCGGCGAACAGCTGATGGCCGGGCTGGCCCTTGCCAGACAGGGAAACATTATGAAAGCCTGCGCGGCGGATTTCGATTTGAAATCCCTAAAACCGCCATAGCTGCAGGCTTTGGGCTCAAGGCGCCGGTGTCACCTTGGGCGCCGTCTTCAAGCTCAAGACCATGGTGATGGCCAGGATGCCGACCACCACGCCGAGCGACAGCAGCACCGGGATCTTGAACACGTCGATCAGCATCATCTTGGCACCGATGAACACCAGAATCACCGCCAGGCCGTAGCTCAGCAGGTGGAACTTGGCAGCCATGGCCGCCAACAGGAAGAACATCGCGCGCAGCCCCAGGATGGCGAAGATGTTCGACGTCAACACAATGAACGGGTCTTGGGTGATGGCGAAGATGGCCGGGATCGAGTCGACCGCGAAGATCACGTCCGTCAAGCCCACCATGGCCACCACCAGCAGCAAGGGTGTCGCGATCCGGCGGCCATTGATGCGGGTCCAGAGCTTTTCCCCGTCAAAGCTGGGAGAGACGGGCATGACCTTGCGCAACAGCTTGAGCACCGGGTTGTCACCCAGCTCCGATTCCTTGCCAGCGGCCCACCACATCTTGATGCCGGTGAGCAGCAAGAAGGCGCCGAACACATACAGCAACCAGTGGAATTCTTGGATCAGCCACGAGCCCACCAAGATCATCACCGTGCGCAGCACAATGGCCCCCAGCACGCCGATCATCAGCACCCGCTTTTGGTAAGCCGGCGGCACCGCAAAGAAGGTGAAGATCATCAGGAAGACAAAGATGTTGTCCACCGCCAGCGATTTTTCAATCAGGTAGCCGGTCAGGAATTCCAGCGCCCGGCTGGAGGCCTGGGCAGAGACGGCCGGGTCGTCATTGCTGGCCAGGGCCCACCACAGCAGGCCGTTGAAGGCCAAGCTGAGCGCCACCCACACCAGCGACCAGCGCACCGCCGCGGACACGGTGACCTCCTGGGCGCCCTGCTTTTTGAGCAGCACGAAATCAACCCACAACGCCCCCAGCACGCAGGCAATGAAGAACAGCCACAGCCAGGTGGGCACCATTGAATTCAACATGATCAAGACTCTCCGTTTCCAGGTTGGACAAACGGGGCCGCACCGCACTGGCACGCCACCACGCCCCTTCATCAAAGGACACGGCGCTGCGCAGCGGGGCAAAGCCCCAGGGTGCCAAAGAGTCTTGCGGGTGAGGGCTGGTCGGCGCACCGCCGCCGGAGAGGCGGCGGGTGGGTGCCGACCAACGAAACTGCGGGCCCGGCCGGTGGCAGGGCCACCGACGTCTTGACGGGCTACCGCGGCGGCCTGGGCCGCTCGCTACTCCCCCTTCAGCT
>JAZKHH010000070.1:26392-47432 GCA_040385465.1 Pseudomonadota bacterium
GTGTACCCCGGGGTGAAAGTGGCCACTTTCGGCACGGCCATGATCGCCGCGCTGGTGCTGGGTCTGTTCAACACCTTGTTGCGCCCGGTGCTGGTGTTGTTGACCCTGCCGGTCACGGTGCTGACCTTGGGCCTGTTCCTGTTTGCCATCAATGCGGCCCTGTTTTGGGCCGCCGCCCGGCTGCTGGACGGCTTTGGCGTCGCCGGCTTTGGCGCAGCGTTGCTGGGGTCATTGATTTACAGCCTGTGTGGCATGGTGATCGACGCGGCGATGGAGCGCCTGTTCGAAAACCGGGAGTAGGAAAGGGAAGGTGACCCGCATGCTGCAACGTTTTCCAGGGGTGTTGGCCTGTTTGATCGGCTGTTTGGCCCTGAGTTTGGTGGGCTGCGGTGGGGGCGTCTACGTGGGCCTCAGCGGCACCTTTGACGACGACGATGACGACGATGCGCCCCCGTCCGTGAGCATGGCCGCTACGCCGTCCACGCTGCGCGCGGGCGAGGTCTTGAACCTGGTGGCCGCCGCCGCTGACGCCAGTGGCATCGCCCGGGTGCAGTTCTACCGCCTGGACCTGGGCGCGTCGGTGCTGATCGGCACCGACGATCTGGCGCCTTACGAGCTGAGCACGGCGGTGCCTGCGGATGGGCGCCTCAGTGCCAGTTACTACGCTCGTGCCACCGACGGTTATGGCGACTTTGCGGACAGCGCACCTGTGGTGGTCACGGTGCGACCGTGAGCCCGGGTCAACACAGCCTGTGACCGGTCAAGGGTTACGCCGCCTGTGACAGCACCCGCAAAATTTCCGGTCCGTAGGCATCCAGCTTCTTGCTGCCCACCCCGTTGATCTGACCCAGGTCGTCCAGGGCTTGGGGCGCGGTGCGGGCCATTTCGGCCAAGGTGGCGTCGTGGAACACCACGTAGGCGGGGAGGTTGTGTTCGCGGGCCACTTCTGCGCGCCAGGCCTTGAGGGCTGCGAAGCGGCTCATGCCCTCGCTGTCCAGTGCCACGGGGGGCGCCTTCGGTTTGGCGCCTTGGCGTGCCTGCTTGCCCCGCGCGGGCAGCACCGACGGCTCGCGCAACAGCAGGTGCACGTCGCCGCGCAACACCTCGCGGGCGCTGGTGGTGAGCTCCAGGGTGTTGTATTCGCCTTCCGTGCGCAAGTGGCCCAGGGCAATCAACTGGCGCAACACGCTGCGCCACTGCAGCTCGCTCAGGTCGGCGCCCACACCGAAGGTGCTCAGCGCCTGGTGCTGGTGCTGGGTGACCTTGTCGGTGACCTTGCCGCGCAACACATCGATCAGGTGGCCGGCACCAAAGCGCTGGCCGCCGCGCTGGTGAAAGCGGTAGACGCCGCTCAAGGCCTTGCGGGCGGCCTCGGTGGCGTCCCAGGTCCGCGGGGGCATCAGGCAGTTGTCGCAATTGCCGCAGGGCCGGCTGTGTTCGCCAAAGTAGCTCAGCAGGCGCACCCGGCGGCAGTCGTGGGCCTCGGCCAGCGCCAGCAGGGCGTCGAGCTTGCCGATCTGGCCACGCTTGAAGTCGTCGCCCGCCGGGCTGTCGTCGATCATGCGGCGTTGGTTCACCACGTCGGCCAAGCCGTAAGCCATCCAGGCATCGGCCGGCAGGCCATCGCGGCCGGCGCGCCCGGTCTCCTGGTAGTAGCTCTCGATGTTCTTGGGCAGGTCCAGGTGGGCGACAAAGCGCACGTCGGGCTTGTCGATGCCCATGCCGAAAGCGATGGTGGCCACCATCACCAGGCCCTCTTCGCGCAAAAAGCGGTCTTGGTGCTTTCGGCGCACCTGGGCGTCCAGGCCGGCATGGTAGGGCAGGGCCTGCAAGCCTTCGCCGGTCAGCCAGGTCGCGGTCTCCTCCACCTTCTTGCGCGATTGGCAGTAGACGATGCCCGCATCGCCTTCATGCTCGTCGTGGATGAAGCGCAGCAGCTGGCTGCGGGCATCGTTCTTCTCGACGATGCTGTAGCGGATGTTGGGCCGGTCGAAACTGCTGATGAAGATCTCAGCCGCTTCCAGCTGCAGCCGCTCGATGATGTCGGCGCGGGTGAGGTTGTCGGCGGTGGCGGTCAGCGCCACCCGCGGCACCCCGGCGTAGCGCTCATGCAGCACGTTGAGCGCCAGGTACTCTTCACGGAAATCGTGGCCCCATTGGCTCACGCAGTGGGCTTCGTCGATGGCAAAAAGGCTGAGCAGCCCGCGCTCATGCAAAGAGTCCAACTGGGCCAGGAAGCGCGGCGTGGTGATGCGCTCGGGCGCGGCATACAACAGCACCAGCCGCCCGCTCATCATTTCGCGCTCGATGCGCTGGGCATCGTCAAAACTCAGCGTGGAGTTCAGGTAAGCCGCGTGCACCCCGGCCTCTTCCAAAGCGCCCACCTGGTCGTGCATCAGCGCGATCAGCGGGCTGACCACCAGGCTCACCCCCATGCCGGCGCGGTGCCGCGCGATGGCCGGCACCTGATAGCACAAGCTTTTGCCGCCGCCGGTGGGCATCAGCACCAGCGCGTCGCCCCCCTCGGCCACGCGCGAGATGATGTTCTCCTGCGCACCCCGAAAGGCGCTGTAGCCGAAAACATCTTGGAGGATGCCGTGAAGGGAAGGCAAATCAGTCGACATGAAACGGCGGAGGGTAAAACAGCGATGGTACGCCCAGCCCTGCGGCCGCTGCCAGCGGCAACCGTGGGGTTAGGGACAGAATTCGGCACGGAGCTTGCTGTCTTATCCAGGTTAAGCTACGCGACCCCTTTCGAAACGTCGTCGCGCGCATCCTTGGCGGCGTTGTTCTTCATGCCCAGGGGCCCCGCCCCTTACTGTCCTGCAGGAGCCACCATCCCATGGCCTCAATCAACAAAGTCATCCTCATTGGCAACTTGGGTCGTGACCCCGAGGTGCGCTACACCCCCAATGGCAACGCCATTTGCAACATCACCATCGCCACCTCGCGCAACTGGAAAGACAAGAACAGTGGCGACAAGGTCGAAGAAACCGAATGGCACCGGGTGGTGTTCTATGACCGCCTGGCCGAAATCGCCGGCGAGTACCTGAAAAAAGGCCGTCCGGTCTACGTCGAAGGCCGCCTGAAAACCCGCAAGTGGCAGAACAAGGAAGGCCAGGACGTCTACACCACTGAAGTGATCGCTGACAACATGCAGCTGCTGGGTGGGCGTGACGGTGGTGGTGGCGGCGGTGACGAGGGCAGCGGTGGGGGCAGCTACAGCCGTGAAGAGCGTTCGGAGCCGCCTCAGCGCAGCGCCCCGGCATCCCGGCCCTCGGCCGGTGCCAGCAAGCCGGCAGCCAAATCGTCCACCGGTTTTGAAGACATGGACGACGACATTCCGTTCTGATCGTTTGTCATTCAGTGGCCCGTCCCGCTCAACGGCGGGGCGCCCTGAGGAAGATGGCTCATGGGCGTCAGTTCATGGGCCATTTTTTTAATGGCTGTCTCTGTGGGCGACCCGGACGGTCTGGATGCACCCTCTGTGCAAACCACGAAGCTCATTCAATGCACCAGCTGCCCCTGGGTGGGGGACAAGCCGATGCAGGCCTCCATTCCGGCACTGAAGCGCAGGAAGTCATCTTCCATGCCATCCGAAAAAATCACCCCTTGGTCGCCCATGCGCGAGCGCAGTCGAAGGGGCTGGCTCCGGCTCACCGTCCCGAACACCAACTCGGCCTGCGACGAGCGGCTGGGGAACGGTTCACGCACCACGAACTGAAGGTGCGCCGCATCCCAGGGCAGCGTGGGCGTGACCGAACCGGTAGGGCCGTGCCCCTGGCGAGCCACGGCCTGTGCGCCGGTCCACACGCTTTTGAACCAAGCCCCACTGCCCAAGCCCGTGGCCACGATCACCCCGGAGGACGAGTGCTGCTCGCGCTGCCCTGCCACTTCGATGTCGTACAACGCCGAGGCATGGCCGCGCTGGCCCACGAACACTTCGTTCACCGCGCGCAGCGTCTGGCCGTCGGACAAGCGCACCTCGGCCATGCTGACGGCCTGCAGCGGTCGCCGGTCTTGGGCCACTTCCGGCAGCACCTGCGCCAAAGCCTGCGGCGCGAAGGGCAGCAGCACCCCGTCCCAACGCGAAGGCTCGGGGTTCAGACCCAACAGCGGCTGGCCGTCCAGGTATTTCAAGGTATTGGCCACCAGCCCGTCCTGCCCCAAGGCAACGACGATGTCGTCGGACGCGAAAATGAAGTTGGTGAGGTGGCGCCGGTCGATGACCTGGTAACGGCCCCAATCGGCCAGGGTCCGCTGGACCACGGCCAAGCTGCGCTGATAGGCGTCGTGCTCGCACAAGTAGTCCTTCAGGTCTGCACCCAAGTGTTCCAGGTAGAAGCGCGCCTGGGCCAGCGTGTGATAACGGGCCACCAAGTCGTCGAGCCGGGTTTTGCGGGTCACGAGCACCACCTTGCGCTGCAGGCTCACGATGTGGCTCCCTTGCGACCCCGGCCACTCTCGGCCATCGGCCCCGGTGCGGCCATCAAACTTTGCAGCAAGTCTGGCGACAGGTTGAGCTGGCCAATGCGCTCGGCCTTGTCCGCCAAGCCCCCAAAAGCTTGGGCAATCAACTGCGCCGGTTGCATGCTGGACGCGGCGAGCGCTTGAACGATGCGGGGATCGGCCGACGCGATGGCCTGCATGGTGCTGGCGATGCGGTGCGCCTCGGCCTCCGCAAGTGTGCGGCTGTTGAGGGACTGCTCGGCCACCAAAGCCTTGCGCTGCACCTCCAGGTCCACATCCGCCGTCATCTGCGCAGCGCGCAGCGCATGGCTTTTCTCCATCAACGCCGCCTTGGCTTCCATCTGGGTTTCGCTGATTTCACGCTTCTTGTGTTCCACCGCGATCTCGGTGTCCAACTCGTTTTGCCGAATGGCGCGCTCCTTTTGCACCGCCGACATGCGCCGGGCGTAAACGGCGTCATCGGCCGCTTGCAGGTTGGATTCGCGCGCCTCCGCTTCCAACGCCCGAGCGATGTCCGGCGTGGGAGAAATCGAGCTCACCGACACGCCCAGAATCTCCAAGCCCAACGCCTGCATCTCGGCTTGCTGCGTCAGCTCCACCTGGGCTTGCCGCGCCACCTGCGCCGAAGCCCGCAGCGCGGCCTTCAAGGGCAGGCTCTGCACCGCCTGCTGAATGATGACCTCCACCTGCATGGCCACCCGGTCACCCAGGCGCTGGGGGTCTTCCGAGGCCGGCTGGCCTCGGCGGTCGAGTGAGAAATCCATCATCAAAGCGGTGCGCCGAGGGTCGTGAATGCGGTAGGTGACTTGCCCTTGCAGGCTCACGCTCTGAAAATCGGCCGTCACCAGGTCCAGCAGGAAAGGGTGGTCATGGCTGACCAGCGGCACGGCGACCAGCGTGGTGAGGCCGGCATGGTAGAAAAAGGACAAGCCCACACCTTCCCGCACCAGCTTGCCTTTGCGGAACTGCATCAAGTGCACAGTGGGCTGGGCTTTGATGAAACGAATGCCAAACATGGGGTGGTCCTTCCTGAAGGTGGGTGTCACCGGCCCGGCAACAGCACCAAGCCGAATAAGTTGTTTAGTACAACTTAATGGTTGTACAGTACAACTTAAGCGGGCTGCCGTCAACCGGTTTGGCTTCCTGTTGCCCCTGAAATTTTTGACCGTGCCCATGACCTCCAACCGATCCCGTGCCGCCGTCTCAACGAACTTTCCCCGCCCTTACACCACGGTGGACGTGGTGATCTTCACCGTGCGCGACGAGGCGTTGGAGGTGCTGCTGGTGCAGCGGCCCGAAGTGCCGGGGGAGCCGTTTCCTGGCGCCTGGGCGCTGCCCGGTGGGTTTGTCGACGTGGCCCAGGACGCCGATCTGCTGGCGTGTGCCCTGCGCAAGTTGAAAGACAAGACCGGCATTGCCAGCCCCTACCTGGAGCAACTGGGCAGCTGGGGCAGTGCCACGCGCGACCCCCGCGGCTGGTCGGCCACGCACGCGTACTTCGCCTTGATCCCCGTGCGTGAGGTGGCCCTGGTCAAAGGCGCCAATGCCGCCGACGTGGCCTGGGTGCCAGTCGATGACGTGCTACGCCAACCCGAATTGGCGTTCGACCACGCCGACATCCTGCGCACCGCGGTCGAGCGTCTGCGCAGCAAAGTGGAGTACACCTCCTTGCCCGCTTTCCTGTTGCCGGAGCCCTTCACCTTGCCGCAGCTGCAGCACATGTATGAAGTGGTGCTGGGTCGCCCAGTCGACAAGAGTGGTTTTCGCACCCGCATGCTGGCGGCCAACTTCCTGGAGCCGGTGGGGCCGATGCCGAGCGAATCCAACCGGCCGCCCATGGGTTACCGCTTGCAGAACCGCCATCAGGCTGTGGTGTTCCCGCGCACCTTCAGCCCGCGGGCGGTGTCATGAGCAGCGTGTCGTTGTTGGACCGTTACCGCGGCTGTCGGCTTGGCCTGCGGCGACGCCGTAGAGTTTTCCGAACGTGGCAGTTTCGCTCCCGTCACCAACGTGGTGGGGCTGAGCCGGTTTGCACCGGCGCGACGACATCGACCGGCTGGCGCAGGCCTTGGCCAGCCGATGCCGCACCTGAGTGCTTAGGGGGCGGCTGGTTTGCTGCGCGAACGCTTGGAGGCTGGCTTCGGCTTGCCCTTGGGCTGCAAAAAGGTTTTCTCCAAATCCAAGGACGATTTGATGCCCACGAACTTGCGGTCGCTCAGCAACCATTTGTCCGCTGCCGCTCGGCCCAAGCCGAACAACTGCTCGAGGAACACCCGGTCGGTGTTGAACTTGCTGTTGGCATTGAAAGGCGTCATGCCCTCGTCGTCGGCCACCATGTGCAGCCGCAGGTCCTTGTACTGCCGGGGGTCGAGCTTGTTCTCCTGAATCAGGCGGGAAACAAAGTTGATGGCCCGCATTTCGGAAATCAAGGTGGCGTTGAAAGTAATCTCGCTGACCCGGTCGATGATGTCCATGCTGCGGTTGGGCACCCCGTCGCGCATCAGCGGGTTGATGCGCACCAGCAGCACGTCCAGAGACTGGCTGTCGTAGATCAGCGGAAAAATGGCGGGGTTGCCCGCATAGCCACCGTCCCAGAACGGCTCACCGTCAATCTCAACCGCCTGGAACAAAAAAGGCAGGCAGGCCGAGGCCATGAGCGCGTCCAAGGTGACGTCCTCGCCGGTGAACACCCGCCCTTGACCGGTGCGCACGCTGGTGGCGGTGATGAACAGGCTCAGCTCGCAGGCATGCAGGGCGTCGAGCTGGACGTGCCGGCGCACCACGTCGCGAAGCGGGTTGAGGTTCAGGGGGTTGAACTGGTAGGGGCTGAAGGAGCGGAACAACGAGCCCATCCACTGGTACCCGGGCAGGTTTTCCATGCTGAAGGGGTTCGTGCCGCTGGAGGGATTGGTGGCCGAAAACGGGCTGAAGATGCCGCCCGAGCGGCTGATCTCGCGCCAGAACTCGGTCAACGCTTTGCGTGCGCCCTGGCGCCCGTCGGTGGCGTAGCCCGTCAACATCACCGCGGCGTTCAGCGCACCCGCGCTGGTGCCTGAAATGGCGCCGAACGACAGACTTTCATCCTCCAACAAGCGGTCCAGCACGCCCCAGGTGAAGGCCCCGTGGGAACCGCCACCCTGCAGCGCCAAATCAATCAGTTGGACGGAGTTTTTGGCCAATGCGTTCTTCCTCGGTGAGCGAACATTCAGTCTACAGGCCCCCGTCTTGCCCCTGCATGCCGGCCGCCAATGGAGGCCCGTTGCGCCATGAGGATGTTTTGTGGGGCACTGTACAAACATCCAGCTTTTGCCATAATGCACCCCATCGACCTTGGAGACCCCCTGAATGGACACCCCTGTCAAAAGCCAGACCCCCGCACCTGCCGTCAACGCTGAAAAAGTCAAGGCCTTGCAAGCCGCGCTGTCACAAATCGAGAAGCAGTTCGGCAAAGGCACGGTGATGCGCCTGGGCGAAGGCGAGGTCATCGAAGACATTGAAGTGGTGTCCACCGGCTCTTTAGGCCTGGACATCGCGCTGGGCGTGGGCGGCTTGCCCCGCGGCCGCGTGGTTGAGATTTACGGCCCTGAGTCCAGCGGTAAGACCACACTCACCCTGCAAGTGATCGCCGAGATGCAAAAACTCGGTGGCACCTGCGCCTTTATCGACGCCGAGCACGCCCTCGATGCGCAATACGCTCAAAAGCTGGGGGTCAATTTGCAGGAGCTGCTGATCAGCCAGCCCGACACCGGCGAGCAGGCCCTGGAAATCGTCGATGCCCTGGTCCGCTCTGCCTCCGTTGACCTGGTGGTGATCGACTCAGTGGCCGCCTTGGTGCCAAAGGCTGAGATTGAAGGCGAAATGGGCGATTCCCTGCCTGGCCTGCAGGCCCGCCTGATGAGCCAGGCCCTGCGCAAGCTCACCGCCACCATCAAGAAGACCAACACCATGGTCATCTTCATCAACCAGATCCGCATGAAGATCGGCGTCATGTTCGGCAGCCCGGAAACCACCACCGGCGGCAATGCCCTGAAGTTCTACGCCTCGGTGCGGCTTGACATCCGCCGCATCGGCAGCATCAAGAAGGGCGAAGAGATCATCGGCAACGAAACCCGGGTCAAGGTGGTGAAGAACAAGGTGGCCCCGCCGTTCAAAACCGCCGAGTTCGACATCCTCTACGGCGAAGGCATCAGCCGCGAAGGCGAGGTCATCGACATGGGTGTAACCGCCAAGGTGCTGGAAAAGAGCGGTGCCTGGTACGCCTACAAGGGTGAAAAAGTCGGCCAGGGCAAAGACAACGCGCGCGAGTTTCTGCGTGAGAACCCCGAGGTGGCGTTCGAAATCGAGAACAAGGTGCGCGAGGCGCTCGACATCCGCATGCTGCCTGGCGGCGTGACCAGCTCGGACATCGCCACGGCCACCCCGGGTGAGGATGCACCGCCCAAAGTGGCCAAGGCAGCCCGGGCGCCCAAAGAGGCCGTCTGACAGCGGGCCTGACTGGGGGCGGGCTTGTCACCGGCCCCCCAGTCGGGCGGGTCGGTGCCTTGCGCCAGTGGGGTGCAACCCTGGCAAGCCCGGTTTGGCAAGTTGGGGCGGTGGCCTCAGGCTGTTGGGTGGTGGCTTACCTCAACCGCCTTGAATGGTGGAGCAAGAGCCGGGGCGCAAGCCAGGCGCTGAGCCATGAGCCATGAGCCGCGAGCCATGAGCGATGAACGAGACTGAGCTGTTGAATTTATTGCGCCCCCGGGCGCTGCGCTGGCTGGCGCAGCGGGAGCAAAGTGAAACCGAGCTGCGGCGCAAGCTGGCTCGCTTGGCCCGAACGCTGCAGCAACAAGCGGTGGCCTTGGCGGCGGCTTCCAACGCCGACGCTCCTCCCGAGAAGGCGCGGGTTTCGAGAAGACGGCGGCATGCCGCCGCTGCCGCTGCGTTGGAGGCCCCGGGCAAGGGTTTCAGCGTTGATGACCTGGGTGATGCAGGTGGTAACGCGGGCAGGGCACCCCGGTTCAGCGACGCCGGTGAGGCCGTCGGTGGCCGCAAAGCCGGCGAGGCTGCCGAATTCACCGAAGACGATGACGCCAGTGTGCCGACGGCCCTGGCGCCGGTGGTCGACCAATTGATCGAGTGGTTGCGAGAACGGCACTACCTGAGCGATCAGCGCTTCGTTGAAAGCCGCATGCGCACCCGCCAAAGCCGCTTTGGTCTGCAGCGCATTCAACAAGAGCTGTCCCAGCACGGCCTGTCGTTGGGGGAGGCCGAACGGCAGCATTTGAGCGACACCGAGCTTCTGCGCGCTCACCAGGTCTGGGTCCGCAAGTTCGGTCCCGAGCTGCCCCTAGATGCGACCGCGCGGGCCACCCAAAGTCGCTTTTTGATGCAGCGCGGTTTTTCCACCGGGGTGATCCGTCAGGTGCTCAAGGGCGCCGGTTTCGCCGCCGAAGCGCTGCCTGAGTGAACTTGAGTGAATGAATGAATAAGTGAGTGATCGGGTGATTGAGCCAGCATGCACCAGCCAGCGACTGAATGACTGTCTGGCAAAAAAACCAGCTGACTGACGATGACCCACTGACGGTCTGACTGACTGATTGATCGAGCAGCCGGCTGCCCCGCGCATGGGTCAAGGCTTTCCATCAGCCTATTTCCGGAATGCGCCCCCGCCAGACCAGCGGCACAAAGCGCCTGTCAACTCCCCCAGTGACCAATGCAGCGCAGGTGCCGCGCGTGGCGGCAGGCACAGCAGGGGCAGCAAGGGGCATCGTCCTTCCTGGTCGCAAGGGCCAGAGCAGAGTCGATCCCTCCGGTGGATCCGGGGCCCGTGCACGAGTTGGCTGTGGCGCGCGCAGGGACCCGTGCCGCCCGCCCAGTGCCCGCCCAGCCCCTCTTCCTGGCGGTTTCCCGCTTCTTTGACCCCGGTTCCAACCGGTGCTTTCTGCGGCTTTTACGGGGCGAACAGCCCTTAGGTGGAAGCCGCCAGTGGTGCCAAATCGTCGGGCCGGCCATGCTACATTGCGCGATTGCAGCGCCATCGGCGCGTTTGGCGGGCGCCTGCAAACGGCTCGCTGGGTCATCCTGGCGCAAATTTCTTGGCCCTTGTCGCCTGTGTGTTTCACCCGCTGAATTCCACCCTTTGGTTCGACACGCCTGCCCCGCCCTGCACCCCATTCCCGTTTCCCTAGAACCCTCAGTCCAGCGAGTCCATTTATGAAAATTCACGAATACCAAGGCAAAGAACTCCTGCGCCAGTTCGGCATTCCCGTGCCCCGCGGCTACCCCGCGTTCAGCGTGCTGGAAGCCAGCGAAGCGGCCCAGAAACTGGGCGGCCCGGTGTGGGTGGTCAAGGCGCAAATTCACGCAGGCGGCCGCGGCAAGGGCGGCGGCGTGAAGCTGGCGCGTTCGCTCGACGAGGTCAAGGCACTGGCGGGCGAGATCCTGGGCATGCAGCTCAAGACCCACCAAACCGGCCCGCAGGGCCAGAAGGTTCGCCGCCTGATGGTGGAAGAGGGCGCCGACATCAAGAAGGAATACTACGTCGCTGCCGTCACCGACCGGGGCACCCAGCGCGTGGCGCTGATGGCCTCCAGCGAAGGTGGCATGGACATCGAGGAAGTGGCCCATGCCACGCCCGAGAAGATCATCAAGGTGTTTGTCGACCCTTCCGTCGGCCTGACCGACGCCCAAGGCGTGGAGCTGGCCAACGGCATGGGCGTGCCCGCTGCCTCGCAGCCGCAAGCCATCGACGTGTTCAAGAAGCTCTACAAGTGCTACATGGACACCGACGCCAGCTTGGCCGAGATCAACCCGTTGATCCTTGAAGGCAATGGCCAGATCAAGGCCCTGGACGCCAAGTTCGACTTTGACGCCAACGCCCTGTTCCGCCACCCCGAGATCGTGGCCTACCGCGACCTCGATGAAGAAGATCCCGCTGAGATCGAAGCCAGCAAATTCGACCTGGCTTACATCCAGCTCGACGGCAACATCGGCTGCCTGGTCAACGGCGCCGGCCTGGCCATGGCCACCATGGACACCATCAAGCTGTTCGGCGGCGAGCCGGCCAACTTCCTCGACGTCGGCGGTGGCGCCACGGCCGAGAAGGTTACTGAAGCGTTCAAGATCATGCTGTCCAGCCCGAAGGTCAAGGCCATCCTGGTCAACATCTTCGGCGGCATCATGCGCTGCGACACCATCGCTGAAGGCGTGATCAGCGCCTGCAAGGCCGTCAACCTGAAGGTGCCTCTCGTGGTGCGCATGAAGGGCACCAACGAGCAGCTGGGCAAGAAGATGCTGGCCGACTCCGGCCTGCCCATCATCAGTGCCGACACCATGGCCGAAGCCGCGCAAAAAGTCGTGGCCGCCGTCAAGTAAACCGGGCGACGAGACCCTCAAGGAAATACACATGTCCATTCTGATCAACAAAGACACCAAGGTCATCACCCAAGGCATCACCGGCAAGACGGGCCAGTTCCACACCCGCATGTGCCGTGAGTACGCGAACGGCAAGAACTGCTTCGTGGCCGGTGTGAATCCCAAGAAAGCCGGCGAAGACTTCGAAGGCATCCCCATCTACGCCTCGGTGAAGGAAGCCGCCAAGACCAGCGGTGCCACCGTGAGCGTGATCTACGTGCCGCCCGCCGGCGCGGCCGCCGCCATCTGGGAAGCGGTGGAAGCCGACCTCGACTTGGCCATCTGCATCACCGAAGGCATCCCCATCCGGGACATGCTCGAGCTGCGCAACAAGATGAAGAAGAAAGAGGCGGCAGGCGGCAAGAAGACCTTGCTGCTGGGCCCCAACTGCCCCGGCCTGATCACCCCCGACGAAATCAAGATCGGCATCATGCCCGGCCACATCCATCGCCAAGGCCGCATCGGCGTGGTCAGCCGCTCCGGCACCCTGACCTATGAAGCGGTTGCCCAACTGACCGAAATCGGCCTGGGCCAGTCCAGCGCCGTCGGCATCGGTGGCGACCCGATCAACGGACTCAAGCACATCGACGTGATGCGCCTGTTCAACGACGATCCCCACACCGATGCCGTCATCATGATCGGCGAGATCGGTGGCCCCGACGAAGCCGAAGCGGCGCGCTGGTGCAAGGACCACATGAAAAAGCCGATCGTCGGCTTCATCGCCGGCGTGACCGCCCCCGCCGGCAAGCGCATGGGCCACGCGGGTGCCTTGATCTCCGGCGGCGCGGACACCGCCGACGCCAAGCTGGAGGTGATGGAAGCCTGTGGCTTCACCGTCACCCGCAATCCTTCGGAGATGGGCAAGCTGCTTAAAGGCTTGATCTGACCCCCAAGGGCCGATTTCACCCGAAATCGGCCCGGGATCGCCCGCACAGGGTGGTCCGGAACAACCCGCCAAGCCGCTTTCGAGCGGCTTTGCCTTTTGGGCGCGCCGATGGACGCCATGACGGCGTCCCGGCCTGAGGTGAACCGTGTTAGGGATGTCACGGCGGGTCGAGGCGCAGGGCTGGCTCACCCCCCGCCACTTTGCGTCGCGGACGTTAACGTGGCATCCTCGACGCTCGAACACCCGGCAGTCGCTGGCCCAGGCGTGCGCTGAGCGCGCTGCGCGCCGCGGGGTGCCCTGTCCGCCTCTGGGGCGGGCGGCAGACACAGTTCAGCTCGGAGGGCTCGGCCAGCGTGAATTTTTACCAGATCGAACGTGCGGTCACCCTGGGGTTGTCGGCCGTTGTCCTGCTGCTGATCGCTGTCTATGTGGCCATGGTTTTGCCTCGCTTGAAGCGCAGGGTGGGCATGGCCACGACCGCTGGTGCCGCGGTGGCCTTGATGGCGGCCGCTTTGATGGGCACCGATCTCATGGGCGTCGGCCTGATGGTGTGCGGCGTGGCCTTGGTGGCGGCGCACTTCGGTTGGGCATTGGGCCGCCAGGGCGCTCGGGCCTCCAGCCGGTCGTCATCCTCCTCTTCCACCGGACCGCGCCCGTCCGTCAAAGCTGCTTCGCGGCCGTCTGCCCCGCGGCGACCCGCCCCCTCACCGGTGGCTGATCCGGTGGACGACGACACCACGCCCTGGGGCGCGGCCGCGGGGCCCGTGGCCAGCATGGCTCACCGCTCCACCTTGGGTCGGTACCGCATTGAGCGCGAGATCGGCCGCGGCTCCATGGGGGCCGTGTACCTGGGCACCGACCCCAGCATGGGGCAGCAGGCCGCCCTCAAGACCATGGCCCTGAGCCAAGAGTTCGAGGGTGAGGCGTTGACCGAGGCGCGCAGCCGTTTCTTCCGCGAGGCGGAAACGGCGGGGCGCCTGCGCCACCCTGACATCGTCAGCATCTTTGACGCCGGCGAAGACCGCGACCTGGCGTTCATCGCCATGGAATTCCTCAGTGGCCAGGACCTGCAGGCCTACACCCAAGTGGGCCGGCTGTTGCCGGTGCCCACGGTGCTGCACATCGTGGCCCGGGTGGCCGATGCCTTGGCTTACGCCCACAGCCAAGGTGTCGTGCACCGCGACATCAAGCCCGCCAACGTCATGGTGGACCTGGCCACCGACACGGTGAAAGTCACCGACTTCGGCATCGCCCACGTGGCCGACGCCCGCCGCACCCGCACCGGCATGGTCCTGGGCACGCCCAGCTTCATGTCGCCCGAGCAGATGGCCGGTGGCCGCCTGGACGGCCGCTCCGACCTGTATTCCTTGGGGGTGATGTTGTTCCAGCTGCTCACCGGTCGCCTGCCGCACCAGGCCGACTCCATGGCGCGCGTCATGTTCCTGATCGCCAACGAGCCGGCGCCCGACATCCGCTCGATCCGGGAAGATTTGCCCGAGTCGCTGGCCAACGTGGTGGCGCTGGCCCTGGAAAAGCGGCCCGAGGTGCGCTATGCCGATGGGCACCAGATGGCCGAAGACCTGCGCGAGGTCGAGGCGTGGCTGACCCCGATCAAGGCGGAATGGGAGCTGATCACCGAACCCGCCCGAGGCGATTCGGCCCACCGCAGCACCGCCAGCCAAGGCGATGTCGCCACCTATCCACACGGTGCGGCGGAATTCACTGCCACCGTGAGCTTCTTGCGCTCGGATACAAGGCACAATCTGAAAGATTAGAGTCCGTTCCTTTTGAACACCTCGCTCGCACCCACGGTCACCATGAACTTTGAGTTTTTTTGCGCCACCGACACCGGCCGTTCGCGCAACAACAACGAAGACTCGGTGGTGGCCGACACGCAGTCTGGCGTGGTCGTCCTGGCCGACGGCATGGGCGGCTACAACGCCGGCGAAGTGGCCAGTGGCATCGCCACCTCTTTCATCTGCACCCAATTGGGCCGCTGGCTCTCGGAAGCTTCCGAAGGCGCCACCGACAGCGATGTGCGCCGTGCCATGGACATCTGCGTCGACAACGCCAACCGGGCCATTTTCGAGCAGGCCAGCTGCAACCCGCAGTACGCTGGCATGGGCACCACCTTGGTGGTCGGTGTGTTCCGGGAGGGCCGTTTGCTCATGGGCCATGTGGGCGACTCGCGGGCCTACCGGCTGCGCGACGGCCTGCTCAGCCAAATCACCCACGACCATTCGCTGTTGCAAGAGCAGATCGACGCCGGCCTGATCACGGTCGAGCAGGCGGCCTTTTCCGCCAACAAGAACCTGGTGACCCGGGCAGTCGGGGTGGAAGAAACCGTGCTGCTGGAGACCAAGCTGCACGAACTGCAGGCCGGCGACCTGTACATGCTGTGCTCGGACGGCTTGTCCGACATGCTCAACGACGGCCAGATTCAGCAGTTGATGCAGACCGCCGAGTCGCTGGAAACCATTGGCACCACGCTGGTCACCGCGGCCAATGAGGCCGGCGGCAAGGACAATATTTCGGTGATACTGGTGCGCGCAAGCGGTGAAGGTGGTGCCACTGCGCTGCGTTCATGGTGGCCATTCAAGCGGTAGGCATGCGGCGTGTTTGATGTTTGTTGGGTTGCCAGAGCGCATACATAACGAGGAGCGAGGTCAAGCATGGGCAAGCTGGTCGTATCACTGGACGGTGTGATCATCAAAGAAGTACAGATTACCAAAGACAAAACCACACTGGGTCGCCGCCCGTACAACGACATCGTCATCGACAACCTGGCGGTCAGCGGTGAGCATTCCGTGTTGCAGTTGGTGGGGGCCGATGTGTTCATCGAAGACCTGAACAGCACCAACGGCACCTACATCAACGGCAAGTCCATCAAGCGCCAGCTCCTGGTGCACAACGACACCATCGAGATCGGCAAGTACAAAATCAAGTACCTGTTCGAAGGCGGCAGCGACTTCGAGCGCACCCTCATCATGAAAGCCCCGTCCCAGCCCGCCGCTTACGGCGCGGGTGCATCGGGTGCTGCAGCACCCCCGCCGGGCTACTCCCCCACGGCAGGTTTTGGCGCTGGCTCGGGCTTCGGTTCGCTCGGCGCGCCGATTGCACCCGCCTCCATCAAGGTGCTCAACGGCGGCGCCGCCGGTCGCGAGGTGTCACTCACCAAGGTTGTCACCACGGTGGGCAAGCCTGGCGTGCAGGTGGCCTCGATCACCAAGCGGCCCGGTGGCTATGTGTTCGCCCATGTGGAGGGCGCGCAGCGGCCCACCGTCAATGGCAACACCTTGGTGGGCGAGAGCGTTCACCTGAAAAACGGCGACGTCATCGAGTTGGCCGGCACGCAAATGCAATTCGTGCAATAACGCCCTCTCAGAGGGCGGGCACCCCCGCCTTCGCGGGGGTGCCCTGTGCAACATCGCACACGGGGGCCGCGCCGTGCCTTGCACGGCTTGTGTTCTGCTCGAGCTGACGGCACCATGGGACATCGGCGCCAATCTGTGGCGCCGCTGGCAGCCACAGTGGGTGCCCACCACCGCAACAACGACGCAGCAACCGCAAGCAGCAGACGCCGTCCCCGTCCCAAGTGGCTCACAAGCCCCTCGGCTTTTTTCGTTTTCCTTTTTGGCTGGCTGACGCATGACGATACGCGTGCTCGGGTGCTCCGGTGCAATTGCACAGGGGTGCCGCACCACCGCCTTTTTACTCGATGGCTGCGTGCTGATCGACGCCGGCACCGGCGTGGGCGACCTGCGCCTGGACGAGCTGGCGCGCATCGAGCACATCCTCATCACCCACTCCCACCTGGACCACGTGCTGTCGATCGCCTTGCTGGCCGACAGCGTGATGCGCCAACGTGCCGCACGCGGCGCAGGGCCGATCACCGTGCACGCCTTGCCGGCCACCCTGGCGGCCTTGCAGCAGCATGTGTTCAACGGCGTCATCTGGCCCGACTTCACCCGTTTGCCAAGCGTGGAAGCACCGGTGCTGCGCCTGCAACCGTTGGCGCTGGGCGAGGTGCTGCACATCGCGGGGCGCGACATTGAAGTGTTGAGCGCCGAGCACACCGTGCCTGCTGTCGGCTTCGCCGTGCATGGCAAAGCCGGCGCCTGGGTCTACACCGGTGACACCGGCCCCAACCCGGCGTTGTGGGCGCGGCTGCGCAACTTGAAAGTGGCCCACCTCGTCATCGAGGTGGCTTTCAGCGACGAGGAACGGCACCTGGCCCAGATCAGTCGCCACCTGTGTCCGGAGGCGTTGGGGCAAGAGCTGCGGCACCTGGCCGGCAGCGTGCAGGTGCACATCACCCACATCAAGCCGGGTGAGGTCGAGGCGGTGATGCAGGAGATCGCCCAACTCGACACGCCGCACTGCATTCAGGTGCTGTCGGTAGGGCAGGTGATCGCCTGGGAGTCGGCTGCACAACCTGCCGTGCTGGCGCCCACTTCGCTTTGAGCGAGGCGGCAACCAGACCGAGCGTCCGGTTGCCAGCCACCACCCTTAGATTTCTTCGTACAGCGGCAGCGTCAGGAACTCGGCAAACTCGTCCTGCGTGCTCATCTGGGTGAAGATCTCGGCCGCCCGCTCGAAGTGACCTTCGAAGCCACCCGCCTTGATGTGGGCCAGCTCTTGCGGCACCAGCGACTTGACCAGTTCCGCCGTCACCTTGCGGCCGTCGTCCAGCGCGCCCTTGGGCGAGCGGATCCACTGCCACACCTGGCTGCGGCTGATCTCGGCGGTGGCCGCGTCTTCCATCAGGTTGTGGATGGGCACGCAGCCGTTGCCGGCCAGCCAGGCCCCGAGGTAGTGGATGCCGACGTTGATGTTCATCCGCAAGCCGGCTTCGGTGATCGGCGTCTCGGGTTGGAAATCGAGCAAGTCGGCGGCGGCCACTTGCACGTCGTCGCGCTGCTTGTCGAACTGGTTGGGCCGGTCGCCCAGCACCGCCAGGAATTCCTTCATGGCTGGCTCGACCAGGCCCGGGTGGGCCACCCAGCCGCCATCGTAGCCGTCGGTGGCGTCACGGCGTTTATCGTTGATGATGCCTTGCATCGCGACGGCGTTTTTCTCCGGGTCGCTCTTGATCGGGATCAGCGCGCTCATGCCGCCCATCGCGGGCGCGCCGCGGCGGTGGCAGGTCTTGAGCAGCAACAACGCATAGGCGCGCATGAAAGGCGCCGTCATGGTCACCTTGGCGCGGTCGGCCAGGCAGAAGTCGCGGTCGACCTTGAACTTTTTGATGCAGCTGAAGATGTAATCCCAACGGCCGGCGTTCAGACCGGCGCTGTGCTCTCGCAGCTCGTACAGGATTTCGTCCATCTCGAAAGCCGCCAGGATGGTCTCGATCAGCACGGTGGCCTTGACGGTGCCCTGGGGCAGGCCGAGTTCGTTTTGCGTCATCACGAAGACATCGTTCCACAATCGGGCTTCGAGGTGGCTTTCCATCTTTGGCAGGTAGAAGTACGGGCCGGCGCCACGCGCCAGCAGCTCCTTGGCGTTGTGGAACATGAACAGCGCAAAGTCGAAGATGCCGCCGTGCACCCGTTGGCCATCCACCGTGACGTGCTTTTCGTCCAGGTGCCAGCCGCGCGGACGCACCTGCAAAGTGGCGACCTTGTCGTTGAGCTTGTAGGTCTTGCCCTTGGACTCCAGCGTCAGGGTGCGGCGAATGGCCTGGAAGAGGTTGATCTGGCCTTGGATCTGGTTGGTCCAGCTGGGGCTGTTGCTGTCCTCGAAGTCGGTCATGTAGCTGTCGGCGCCCGAGTTGTAGGCGTTGATGACCATCTTGGCGTCCACCGGCCCGGTGATCTCCACGCGCCGGCAGTGCAGGGCGGCTGGCAGGGGAGCCACACGCCAGTCGCCCGCGCGGATCGCGGCGGTTTCGGGCAGGAAGTCGGGCCGCTCGCCGGCGTCCAGGCGCTGGGTGCGCTCGACACGGGCTGCCAGCAGTTGTTGCCGACGGGGCTCGAATGCCCGATGCAGTTTGGCCACCAGCTCCAAAGCCGGCGTGCTCAAGACGGCTTCAAAGCCAGGTTGCAACGGCGCGTGAATTTCCAAACCGGCGGGGAGGGCAGCAGGGCGCATGAAGGGGGGTCTCCGTGTCAGTGAAAAAGGCGAATGCGAGCCCTCGACTTTATGCTGGGTTGAGCACGAAGCCGAGGGCATGGCTTAAAAAAAACGCCTTGCGGCAAGCACTGTTCCGTGGCTCCTAGGGCGTGCCCTTGCCCAGTGCATCACCAGGCCGGTAACCCAGCCATGCGACCAGGATGGGTCTGGCGGTCCGCCAGACCCTGCTGCGGTGTCCATCAATGGCGCTGCTTGTCCAACAAGGTGGCTGCCACCACACCACTCACCAGCAGCATGGCCAGCCAGCCTGAATCGCTCACCTCGCCCGGCCAAGGGTCGGCGTCACGGGCGGTGTCGTCGGCCGACGCCGGGGCTTCGGTGGTGACAGCGGGGGGTGCCGTTGGCGCGCTGTCTGCCTGGGCCGAGCCTGCCCACATCAACACCCAGGTGGCGACCACGGCCACCCCCATCGACAGGCCGGTCGGTGCCACCCCGCGCCACACGCTTTGCCCCTTGTTGCCCATGACGGATCCTCCTCGCAGCACGCTCACCTTGAACGCCTGTGCAGGATGCCGGGGCCATGCGAAGCGGTGTTGAAGGCCGCCAATTTCTGCGTGAAGCCACTGTGAACACCGGGCTCAGCGCGGGTGGGCGCCGTCGATCAGGGGCAGCGACAAGGTGGCCAGCGCACCGCCGTCCGGTGCATTGCGCAGGCTGGCCGTGCCGTGGTGCAGGGCGGCGATTTCCTTGACGAAGGACAAACCCAGACCCGTGCTGCGCTTGTTGGAGTGCGGCCGGGCCAGGGAGTAGAACTTCTCGAACACCTTCTCGCCGGCGTACTCGGGAATGCCTGGGCCGTGGTCGCGCACCGTGACCTCGGCATGGCGCTTGGACACCTGCAGCGACAGGCTCACCTGGCCGCCCTCGGGTGAGAAGTCCAGCGCGTTGTCGATCAGGTTGCTCAACGCCCGGCGCAGCAAAAACACATCGCCGTGCACGGTGGCGCTGGTGGCCGTGGCCTCGACCCGCACCCGCACTCCCCGCGGCGCACCCGAGGCCTGGAACCGCTGCGCCATCTCCTCCAGCAGGGGTCGCAGCGGCACCGGTGCCGGCTCGCGCAGGTGGTGACGCGACTCGAGCACGGTCAATTCCATCATCCGGTCGACCAGCTCCTGGATGCGCTGGGTCTCGCGCGCGATGTTGGCGGCGAAGCGGGCGCGGTCCTCGTCGGGCATGGGTTCTTGCAGCAACTCGGCCGCACCGCGAATCGCTGACAGCGGGCTCTTGACCTCGTGTGTCAGCGTCTGCACGTAGTCGGCCACGTGGTTGCGCCCGGCCAGGGTGTCGCGCAGGTCGTCGTAAGCAGCGCGCAAAGTGCGCAAAGCCTGCCTGACGAGCTGAGACAGGCTGAGCGAGGGCTGGGCCCGCACCTGGGTCCAAAAGTCTGCCAGCAAGCCGATCGGCCGCGTCACCAGCCAGATCGACAGCATCAGCACCAACACCAGCACCGCCATCACCGCGATGCCGCCGACCAGCAGCGTCTTGCGCCGCGCCGCCTCGACGAACTGCCCCAGGCTTTGCGTCGGCTTGCCCAGGCTGACCGCACCCAGCACCGTGTCGCCGTGGCGGATGGGCGCTGCCACGTACATCACCGAGCTCTGAACGTTGCCGTTGTCCAGGTCGGCGCTGGTGCGCGCCCCATAGTCGCCTTGCAGTGCCAGGCGGATGTCCCGCCAGCGAGAAAAATCCTCGCCCTGATGCCGGCCGGTCGAGTCGAACACCACCCGTCCGGTGGGGTCGACGACCAGCATGCGCAGTTCCACCCGGGTCTTTTGAAACTCGAAGATCGTGGCGGTGAAGCGCCGGGCATAGACCGCGTCAAACAGCGGCTTGAGCCCTTCGGTGCGCAGGATTCCGTCGTGCGATTGGGCCTCGACCCAACTGGCCATCAGCTGGGCGGTTTCGACCAATGACTCCTCGGCCGATTCGCGGTAGCGCGGATCGATGTCTTCCAGCTGGCGGTAAATCAGCCCCGCCACACCCAGCATGTACGCCAGCAGAATGCCCAGGAAGATCCGCGAGCGCTTGCTCATCAGGGCCTGTTCACACGACGCAAGCCAGTGCGAAGGTGGCTGACAAGGCACAGAGCAAGGCGCGAACCGCCGCCCAGACTGGGCGTCTGGGCAAGGTGAGCAACGCGGCGCTGTGCCTTAC